>JALWQH010000001.1 GCA_027083135.1 Desulfurococcales archaeon
GGGGAGGGACGGCGGCATATGGCTTCTACCGCGGGGGGGCTAGGCTGGGGGCCGCAGCTTCTCGGCAAGCCCTGCGATTCTCCTCCTAGCCTTGTGGAATGCCTCTAGGATTATTCTCCCAGCCTCCTCCCATTCGCTGCTGCCTGTAAGCTTCCAGAGGCCCCATGCATCAGCTTTAAGCGAAGCATATAAGGATAACAGTATGCGTTCCGCGTTAACTGCTGCCTCAACCCCTACTGCGCCGCGCTTGGAGAGGCTTTCCTCCAGCTTCCCCTCAGCCTCCTCCAGTACTTCTGATATTGTTCTCGCAGCCTCCACTGGGCTCCCATGATCGAAGACTGCTTGGAGAAGCTTGTCTTCAAAGGCATCCTCGATCATCCTCCACGCTGAGAGTAGAGCAGTCCTCGCCTCCTCCACCCCGCTACTATTCTCCCCGTAGAGTAGCTCTCTAAGCCTCTCCGAGGCAAGCCAGGCTTCCCCGCTGCTTGTTATTGATGCTAGCCAAGGCTCGCTTATCTCCCTCAGCTTAGCCATGATTTCCCCTGGAGGCAGCTTCTGCAGGCTGGGAGCCTTCTCCGCAAACCTCCTAGCATTCTCAAGCTCTACGCTTCTCTCATCATACCTTCTAGCCGCTACTAGTATGGGTGTGAAGGGTGTTAGGAGGGGGTTGCCCATAGCAGTCCACATTACTGAGAGTTCAGGGTTACGGCTGTAGGGGATCATTATGGCTGCGCTCAGGGTCGCCGACTCATCCACGGCTTCCTTGGGGGCTTCAGGCCTGCGCGGAAACCTGCATGGAGAGTAGGGTGTAGGGCCATTGGCAGTGTTCCTTGCAAGCGTTATCATGTCCTTGACGCTTATCCCTCCCTCCTCAGCCCTCCGAGATAGGAAGCTGTATGCAGCCTCATAGCGCTTCACGCTCTCCTCAGGCGTCTTGTTGACCTCGTAGCTCCACAGTTCCCTGGGGGCCACGGGCTCCCAGTGATTAGTTCTCACTATGAAGTCCTTAGCCCGTGTGATTATGTGGAGCTCGTCCCCTACAACGTCAACCACTGCTGCGCCGCCTTGATCTGCCAGTAGGAATGAGGAGCCACTGTACTTCCCCCTGATGGATGATATCATCCTGTAAGCCTCATCTATGCTTCCAGTCTCCTCTAGAAGCATTCTTATGAGCCACAGGTTCCCCCACTCAGGCTTAGGGTTAACGTATCGTCCAGCAAACACAAAGGTATTCTCCACTGCGAGACCCTTCTCATTGATCCCCATAGCCACACCCCAGTGGCCTGCAGTTGTAACAGCTATGAAGCCATACTTCCCATCACCCCCCTTCTCCAGGAGGAGGATCTGATGCTGCATCCACCTAGCCCCCATATCCCTGTTTTTCCATATTATTGGTGTGTGGGTTTGGGTTAGGTTTGGGGCTATGACTGCCGCTGTGCACTCCTCCCCGAACAAGCTCTCCCCAGCATAGTTGAGCAGAACAATGTCCCGAAGACCAACACCACTACCATCAGCCAAACCCCTAAGCTCCTCCATGATCCTGCTTGGAATCCTCCCCATCCACTTCTCCATCTCTGATAAATCCACTCCCACCACGCCCAGGCTTATAAGCCTCTTAAGCCGCATTGTATTCTCGGAGACCAGGCTTCCGGCTTGGAGACCCAGCCTGTACCCCTCCTCGTAGGGCGAATCCGCCTCAACATTTATGGCGAGCAATGCTACCGCCACCTAGGGCTTAGAGGCACAGTATATTATCATTACCCTACAAGGCAGGCTAGGCTTGAGTTGCAGCAAGGTATAGTGCTATAACTGCTAGGAGGGATGCAGCCATATGTCTTGCCCCAGGCTTCTCCCTAGTACTAGTTATGAGAGGTGCTAGGAGCACAGCATATACGCTGTTCATAGATATGAATACTAGTACAAGGGCTACTGGAGCCAGGCTTAAAGCATTGTATCTTAACAGCTGGCTAAGCGATACCAGGATCCCTGCAGCCAGGGCGAAACCCAAGTACTTGTCTCTTACACGTAGATCTGCTGGAAGCAGGCCTCCCTTTAGAGTATAGGGTAGCATCACGCTTAGGGCTGCAAGGTATGAGACGAAGGCTCCAGCAGTAGGAGAGCCTTGCCTAAGACCAGTGTACCTTACAAGCAGCGTTGTAGTGGCGAAAACCAGTGCTGCTGAAAGCCCTGCTATGAGGCCTAGCATAGCCCTCCTGCCAGAGGCTTCAAGCCCACTCGGCCTCGCACCTGCAAGATATACTGCGATTGAGATTAGGGTTACTGAGGCGCCTAGCCTAAAGCCCACCCCCTCGCCAAGCAGAATCCAAGCCAGGATCGACGCAATAATTATAGAGGGACTAGCCGACACAGCAGCACTAGCAGCCCCGATCATTTCTGCAGAATAGTAGAGCAGTGATCTCCCGATCACGAAGTGGAGGAGGCCTATTGCAGCATAGAGGCCCCATCCCTCAGCCTTAAGACTCCACAGATCTCCCTCAAGCATCGAGGCTGCTAGGAGTATTGGTGTGCCTAGGATTAGGCTTAGGAGGACTATGGTTTGAGAACTCATCCTCCCCGAGGCTGCACGCACAAACACAATGTTAAAGCCGAAGCCAAGGCCAGCCAAAAAAAGCAAAAACAACGCCTGCGACAATGCTCATTCCCCATCAATCCTGAAGCCTGATCGTGCAGGTATTAATCACTGATCACAGAACTCATAGAGAAAGACGTAACACGTTTTATGGGGGTCTTCACGCCTGGGGTTCCTGGAGGCCCGTGATTATGGAGTGCAGTGTCTACAGGCTTGCTGAGAGGAGGCGGAGTGTGAGGAGATTCCACTCAGGCCAGGTAAGCCTGGAAGACGTATTGTACGCTGTGAGAACAGCGCTTCAAGCTCCCTCAGGGGCCAATAGGCAGCCTTGGCGATTTGTGATCATCTATGATCAGAGGGTTAAGGCCAGGCTGAGGATGGTCTGCGAGCAGTGGGAGAGGAGGTTTCATGAGGGCCGGGGGCTCCCCGAATGGTTTAGGAGGTGGATGGAGGAGAGAGAAATAGGTTGGGAGAAGCCTTTCCTAACAGAAGCACCATACATATTAGCAGTAGCAGCGGATAAGAAGGCCCCGTATAGCAGGGAGAGCACCTGGCTTGCCATAGGATACCTTCTCCTAGCATTAGAGGAGAAGGGGCTAGCCTCCCTCACCTACACACCCACTAATCCCAGGGCGGCTGCAAGAATTCTAGGGATCCCTGACAGCTACTCCCTCGAGGCATTGATCCCTATAGGAAGGCCGGCTGACAATAAGGGTAAGGAGCCTAGGATGAGGCTGGAGGATGCAGTATTCTATAATATGTGGGGAGCAAAGAATGATTAAAAGAGTGGGGCTTCTATGAAAAGCTGTTCGTTCCTCCTAGGCTTCACGCTATAATGCTTCTTCAACTCTAGCAATTCCACCTTACACATGCGATTAAGGCTTATCTCTACGGATACGGTGAATAGAGAAGCAATATTTCATAAGTATTGTTCTTCACGGATTCCAGCCTAGCTGATCCTGATCATAGCCTTATAGTGTTTCCCAGCATCGCCGAACTCCTCGGGCCGATAAATATGGAGATCTATAGGGTAATCCACGGGTAACCCGTAAGCTGTTACAGCTCTATCACGTATCAGGACTGCCAGCCTCAGCCTATCTCTCAGGCTTCTCGGAGCGTTCTCCGAGACTATCAGCACGTCTATGTCGCTTAGCGCTGTCAACCTATTCTCCGCGGCACCACCGACCACGTAGACCACGGTGCGGCGGCCAAGCACATCTCTGGCCGCACGTGCTATGCTGCCTGCATACTGATGCCAGTTGAGAAGCCTGCGGAGCCTCCACACCATATATTTATCTCCCTTTCTCCTCCACTGCTCCCTGGACAAGCCTCTCCACCTCCTCTAAACGTCTAATAAGATTCTCAGCTGTGTCCACACACTCCCTTCCATCACTCTCCGTGTACTCTGCATACCCGTATCTCCCCTGCGAATATGATTCTTCGAGGAACCATATGCTTCTCCTCGAAGAGGATACGATGTCTGCAAGCATCTCTGAAGCCTGGGCGAATTCATCTCGCAGAGCACTGTAGAGGCGTCTTAGAAGCTCTGAGATCCTGTGGATCCGGGGAGCCTCTCCAAGTACCCTGAGTAGGAGGGACTTCACATAGAGCTGTGCAGCCTGCTCTGCCTCAAAGCATGCTAAATCATACTCTCCTCTACTAAGCCTCCACCTGGCTCCTTCAAGCATGGAGTACGCCCTTCTGCGCAGAATCTCAACCATCATGCCGCTCGACATACTGCCAGCACCCACTACACTCATAACTACATTGCTAGGCATCATATTTATCCCATGACTCCATAATCATTGCAGCGTCATAAGTGTCGGTAAAGCTCCTCTAATCATGCTGCAGGTTCAAAACGCTCTGAGTCATTTACTATAATGGTTTTCAACCTGAGTAATTATGGGGGAAGCTATGCGTCGGCATGCAGCTTTATGTGGCTCGGGATTAGCTGCGATCATCCTAGCATGGATTATCATTGGGGTTTCCTGGAGCCTGAATCCCTGGTTCAGGTTCACCGTGAATGCCTTCAGCGATCTGGGTGGAGGGGAGGCGTGTTGCCCCTGGCTCTATAATTACGGCTTGGTGGCTACGGGGATCCTTATGCTTATCTACAGCCTATGCATCTACAACTCCACTACGAGTAGGCTTGGAGCCGTGGGGGCCTCGCATCTAGCCCTGGGCGGCGTGTTCCTAGCATTGATCGGCGTGTTCCACGAGGGGACGAGGCCCCACACCTTCGTCTCAACATGGTTCTTCATCCAGTCATACGTAGCCTACACTATCATAGGCCTAGCCCTGCTACACGAGGATCCACGTATAGGTAGAGGCGTCCTGGCAGTAAGCATAGCCTCGCTACCCATAGCCGTAGCAGTGGAGCTTGCAGTAGGGTGGCCCAGCGCAGCCACCCTGGAGGCCTACGGCATACTTGTACTAGACGTCTACACAGTCCTCACATACATCCATGCATTGGGAGTAGAGGCGCATCCCCTGCAAACCCGCCCTGGATCCCCGCATGCTTAAAGTAGGCGGGTGGAAGAACACCTAGGAGACGTGGAGGAATACCATGAGCCTCATAGAGGAAGCCCTCAGAATACTCTGCCACAGCGGCCTAATATCAGCATACCTGATATCAGCCAAGCTAGGCATAAGCGTATCAGAAGCGGAATCCATAATCGGAGCACTGCTAGCAGAAGGATACCTGAAGGCGAGGAGAATAGAGTCCTGCGGATCATGCCCCCTCAAAAACATTTGCCCCTACGCAGGCAAAGCGAAGCCCAGGGAAATATACTACCTGACAAACAGGGGGAGAGAAGCGTGTAGAAGAATTGCAGAGCTAAAATAGCGAAGGTCCCGCCTAGAGGTATTTTCACATGTACTTTTATGCAGGCAGTACTCCAGAAGAATAATGCTTTCAAAGATTTGCAAGAGATTTTATAAGTCTAGGTTTTCAATGGGCTCAGAAATCTTAGCCTTCTGACGGCTTGGGGAAGCTGCTTCAAAACATAGTCAATGTCGCTGGGTTTATGGTATCTTGACACCTTGAAGAGTATGCTTCCATGAGCCTCCTCATGCTTCCTGCCTATAGCCAGCAGAACATGACTAGGCTCAAGAATCCTGCTGGTGCATGCGCTCCCACTAGAAACATAGATTCCCCTTAGGCTCAGCTCCACTGTCAGGGCTTCTCCTTCCACGTAGAGAAAGCTTACATTAACATTATCTGCTACTCTCTTATTACCTGTAGGCCCATTTATAAGCACCTTATCCACACGTTCAATAATGCCTTCTAAAAGCTTGTCTCTTAAACTCTGCATATATCTTACATGGTCTTCCATGAACTCTAAGGCTAGATGCGATGCCTTATGGAATCCTACTATGGCTGGCACATTCTCCACGCCCGGCCAGTACTGCTGAGTGCTTAGAGCCCCGTAAAGTATTCTATTGATCTTGGTTCCCTCCCTTATGTAAAGGGCTCCTGCACCTTTAGGGCCTAGTATCTTATGGCTGCTCAGGCTTAACAGATCTACGCCTAGCCTCTCAACATCCAGGGAAATCTTAGTGTAGGCGTCGACAGCATCCGTGTGAATTATTGTTGATTTATTCTTATCCCGTATGATCTCCACTATGCTTCTAAGAGGTTGAATGGAGCCTATCTCATGGTTGACATGCTGTATGCTTACTAGAACAGTATCCTCATCTACAAGTGAAGCCAGCATTTCAAGATCAACGATTCCTTCCGAGTCTACGGGGATCTGCACAACTTTGAAGCCGTGGTTTGCAAGCTCGTTGGCAGGCAGCATGACGCTGTAGTGCTCTACAGCTGATATTAGGATCTTCCTTCCTTTATTCTTGTTAGCTGTGGCTGCTCCAAGTATGGCAAGATTATTGGCCTCTGTGCCGCTGTGGGTAAACACTAGTTCTGATGGCCTGGCACCTATGCTATGCGCAATATATTCTCTGGCCTCTATTAGGGCTTCTAAAGCCTCCCATCCACGCCTATTGGTTATCGAGGGATGACCATACCCATATTTATTAAAGTAGGGAAGCATGGCTTCAACTACTTGAGGCGGCACCCACCCACTGTTCTCCAGGTCGAGATAGACTTCCCTCTCAGGTTTTCCATGGGCTCTGAGAAACCCCCTGATTTTCTCCAGCTCGCTTCCCATAACTAGTCACCGCTCAATCTGTTTGTTTTCCTTAACACTACTTCCAGGGTCTTTCCTATAGTCCTAGTCTTGGTAAGCTTGAGCCCTGCTCTGGAAGCTATAATCCTTATAGCCTCTAAAGGCACCACATCTTCATCTGACACTACTCTTAGCTCTTCTCCCATGCTGAGAGACTCTGCTTCTCTCTTAAGCCTGATAAGAGGATGCTCCTTGCATCCCTTAGGCTGCTCTCTAAGATCTACTTCTATTACCCTCATCTAATTTTCCCTCCGAAGCCCTGCCGTAAAGTCTCTCAATAAATTTCTCCTCTTCAACGGCCTGAAGCTCCTCTTTTGTAGGTTTTTCGGGAAGCCAGCCTGGCCTTAGTCCCCGATGTCTGTAGTATTTCCTAATAGCCCTCTTCAACGCACCTACAGCTAGAATACTGCAGTGATATTTTATGATAGGTAAGCCGCCAAGCTCATCGGATACCTCTTTCCATGAAATATTCCAGGCCTCGTGAAGAGTCTTGCCCTTAACCATTTCTGTAAGTATGCTTGCTGCAGCAATATTTGCAGCGCATCCATAGCTTTCAAAGCTGGCTTTCAGCACAACCTCCTTGGCATCATCTATCTTAAGATACATAGCTATCATATCGCCGCATGCTAAGCTGCCTGTAGTAGCCTTGACCGTGGCATCTTCCATGGAGCCTGCATTTCGAGGGTTTCTGAAGAGTTCTAATACCTTAGGGCTATATGGGAGAGGTATACGTGTACTCATAGTTCACTCACCTCGAAACTGCCTCATTGTTAAACGTTTTACGGCGTTAACCAACATGTCAACCTCCTCTCTAGTATTGTATAGGTAGAAGCTTGCTCTAACGGCTCCTCTACTGAATCCAAGCCTTTCCAACAAAGGCTGAGCGCAGAGGAAGCCGCTTCTAACAGCTATTCCATCTTCTCCGAGGAGTAGGGCTGTGGCATGAGGATCCATTTTGCCAAGAGTGAATGATACTATGCCTCCCCGCCTCTCCGCTGAGGAGGGTCCAGCAACATTGATCTCGCCTGAAAGACCTTCTTCCTTGATCCTCTTGAAAAAGTATTGTACAAGCATTCTCTCATGGCTCCATATATTATTGAGGCCCAGTCTCTCCAAGTATCTTATAGCCTCAGCTAGCCCTACACCACCTGCTATATTAGGAGTACCTGCCTCGAATCTCCATGGAGACTTAAGCCACTCAACCCTCAGTTTACCTGTAGATGCATCATAGTGGACGGCTTTCACTGATCCTCCCCCTACAATGAAGCTACTCATTTCCTCCAGGGCATCCTTGCTCGCATAGAGTACTCCAATACCTGTAGGCCCCAGCATCTTATGGCCGCTGAAAGCCAGGAAATCCACGCTCAGCTCCCTTACATTAACGGGCATATGTGGCACGCTCTGGGCCCCATCCAGCAGCACCTTGGCTCCAACGCTTCTGGCAGCCCTGACTATTCTCCCAACATCGTTTACAACGCCGGTTACATTGCTTACATGGGATACTGCTATCAGCTTGGTCTTCTCTGTTATAGCTTCTCCCAGAGCTTCATAGTTAAGAAAGCCGCTGTCATTGATGTCTACAACCTTGACTCTTGCTCCAGTAAGCTCTGCTACTTTAAACCATGGGAGGAGATTGCTATGATGCTCCATAATTGTTACAACGACTTCATCTCCCTTTTCCAGGTTTCTCAGACCCCATGCATATGCTACAAGGCTTATGGCCTCAGTAGTATTTCGCACAAACACCGTTTCTTCAGTGCTTTCCGCTCCTATGAAGCCTGCAACAGTGTCATGAGCTTCCTCGTATAACCTGCTTGCCTCCTGGCTAAGAGCATGCATCCCCCTATGAATATTTGCATTGTATTTCAAGTAGAAATTGCGTATTGCCTCTATAACCTGTACAGGCCTCTGTGATGTAGCAGCGTTATCCAGGTACACCAGTTTTTTACCGTTAACCATTAGGCTAAGAATAGGGAAATCTCTCCTCACTTCATAGGGATCGAACATCATTATCACCATATTTATCTAGCATATCATAATTATGATTTTTTCGTATGTTAAATACCTTGCCGGCCTCTATAAACATTGTCACGGAGAATCGGAGGGTTGTGTTTTCATGCATCCCGCATTCTTAATTACTCCATGAGGTTAGCACTCATTTAGCTGGTAGCCGTAGTTTTCATTTATAATGGTCTTACTATGCTCCTAGGGCATGGTTAACAGTGTTCTCTGAGGCTGGATGCTATGGATAAAAGATATAGAGGTATAGTTGCCCTCCTAGCTACTAGTATTCTCTGGGGCTCGTCTTTCCCCGTGATAAAATACGTTGTGGGGAGTGTGGATGAGTATACGTATACTTGGATGAGGAGTCTTTTAGCCATGCTTGGCTTGGCGCCTTATGTGATCTATGCTTGGAGGCGCGGATATTCCGTGGGGAGAGGTGTGGGTGGAGGGCTGATCGTTGGAGCAGCCTATGCTATGGGCTTGTGGCTTCAGAGTTGGGGTACAATGTATACCTCTGCGTCTAATGCAGCCTTTATAACGGGGCTAAGCGTCGTGTTTGTCCACATCTATGTAGCCGTGGTTGAGGGTAGGTATGATTATAGGCTTGCATTAATGCTGGTCTCAGCTGTACTGGGTCTCTACCTCCTCTCGGAGCCTGGGGGAGGATTAGGCTTCGGTGACATGCTGGTCCTCCTAGGAGCATTGTTCTGGGCGGCGCAGATACTGCT
>JALWQH010000002.1 GCA_027083135.1 Desulfurococcales archaeon
AGGTGAAGGATGTAAGCATAAGGCATCCACCCGTCCTTAAGGGGAGAAGGGTTAGCCGTAGGGAGTTTGAGGAAATAGCCGGTAGGAAATACGAGGCTATACTGAGGCTTGATTTATCCAGTTAGCTTAACTGTCTCCGAGATCAGGTAGGGGAGCTCAGGCCCTCTGAGCTCTAAGCCCATAACCCTTATTTTCAGCTTTATTGTCCCGGTAACCTTAACTCTAATCTCACCACGGCTTATAGCTGAAGCCAATACTGGCAGCACTTTGAGCCCTAAAGTAATGACCGAGGAGTTAAGCGGGAGTGACACGTTTGTAAGGCCCCTGGGCTTCAGGTTTACGGGTCCAGTCTCCCCTGACCCTATGTAAATGTTCTCCAAGTACACCTTGTATTTTATTCTATCAGCCTCAAGTCCCTGTATCGCAGGGTTGAAGAGCTTAAGGCCTACCCTCATATGCACTTTCACGCCGGAAACCCTTATCTCCTCGATCGAGATCCCCTCAACACTAACTGATCTTGCAGAGCGGTAAAGGTATCCTAGGTAGCCGGCGAGCACTGCTACTATCATCAGGGCTGCCAGTATTATCTTGGAGCGCCGTGTAAGTAGCGGTTTCTCTACGCTCATTGCCCCGATACCACTTCTAATAATATATCAAGGGTCTTAAAACCAGTGCCTGTGAGCGGTATAAGCACGCTATCCCCTCTCTCCACTAAGCCTTCCTGAAGCGCTTTTTTAAATGCCGCATAAGCTGAGGCTGAGGTAGGCTCCACGATAAAGCCCATCCGAGCAAGCTCCTTTAATGCAGGCTTAACCTCATCATCCCCTACAACTATAGCATCACCCCTGCTTCCCCTAATAGCCTCCACTATCTCTTTGAGTCTAGGCGGATTGGGAACCCTCAACGCATCTATAAGTCTGGAATATCCCTGGGGGGATTCACCGTGGATCGCCTTGTAAACTGGTGTTGTGCCTAGTGCCTGTACACCTATGATTCGCGGAGGCTCATCCTTCACGACTCCTAGCCTGCGGAGGCGTTCAAACCCATAATATACGCCTAGGAGGAGGGTACCACTGGCAACAGGAGCTATAATTGTGCTGGGGGCAGTCCATGAGAGATCTTCAGAGACCTCATAAGCTATGGTCACGGTCCCCTCAATGAACCATGGATTCCATGTATGGGCAACATGGTATTCACCGCTCCTTAACTGCTCCTCAGCCAGCCTTGCAGCATCGCTTCGGGAGGGAGCCTCTATGAGCTCTGCTCCAAGGAGCCTAACAAGCTTCTTCTTGCCTTCAGGAGCGTCTGCAGGCATATATATTCTGGCCTTCATGCCTGAGGCTGCAGCATATCCTGCGGTGGAAAGCCCTGTATTGCCGCTTGAATCCTCAACTAGGGTGCTGTAGCCTAGGCTTTTAGCAATAGTGGCTGCAACGCTTACACCACGATCCTTAAAGCTTCCAAGAGGATTAAGGTACTCGAGCTTAAACCAGACATCTATGCCGTTTATCCTCCGGTGTACTAGGGGTGTTCCACCCTCACCTAGGCTTACAGGATCATCTACCTGTAAAGTTTTAGGCATCATGCCCCTATATCTCCACACTCCTCTCCCCCTGAGGGGGGAGAATTCTCCCCCGGCAAGCTCTATTCTGAGCGGCGCACCGCACCTTGGGCACCGTGTAACCCTAGGGTTAAGGGGGGCCTTAAACCCGCATTCAGGGCACACAAACATGTACTCTGCCAATAGGGCTCTCCGAAGCCTGATAAGGTATATGGGTAAATTAGAGTTACGGAGTGATTGGAGGCTATGTTACCCTCATCACCTGCTCCTCCATGTAGTCTACTATTACTCTAATATATCCCCTGAACTCCTCGTCGAGAGAGGGATCCCCTGTATCCACTTTAAGGCTGTCTAGGCGGCTGATCTTATGCCTCGTTGCAACTATAATTATGTTGTCTAATCCAACCCTCCTTATGACTCTTGGGCTTATCTGCTGGTTCCCCCTTCCAAATATGAAGCCCTGTCCCCCTATGGGTGAGACTACTATGACTGCCCTAGAATATTTGTCTAGGAGGGACAGCATGCCTTTCTCATCGAGGTCTCTTCCAACAAGCCTGCCGTTATATACAGCGTCCACCCCTAGCAGTGTTTTCTCTACTCCTAGTTCATCTGCTATTGCTTTAACCGTGGTGCCTGGCCCTAGGAGGTAGAGGGTGCACTGCTTATAATACCTTTCAGCAAAGTACCTGGCTATAGCCCTCTTATTCTCATCCTCTTCTCCTAGGAGGGAAGGCTGCTTCGAACCTTGCAGCAGCCCTGTGATCATTGGCGTCCTAGCATATCCGTAAAGCCTTATTGAAAGCCTCCCCCTCCTGAAAGCCTCCTCATCTATATCCAGGACCTCAGCATCAACGAGCTCTGCATTGCCTCTTAAATACTCGTAGAGCAGTCTTGCAGCAGCTTCAGGGTTGACTGCGAATACACCGCTATACATTTTGACGCCGCTTGGAACGCCTAGCATGGGGATCTCAGCATCAATGGCTGATACTATGTCCCTGGCAGTGCCATCTCCCCCCACAAACACCATTATTGATACACCCATATCAGCCATCATTCTCGAAAACCTCCTCGTATCTTCGGCCGTGGTGACCCGTTTCTCCAGGCTGCCTACAATCCTGTAGCGCAGTCTCCTAGAATGCAGGTAGTTCTCCCCCATGACTCCGGGAGGAGAAAGTATCTCCTCATCGAGGGGTAGCTTCTCAAGCCTTATCAGAAACCTGGCTGCTCTCTCCGGAGCTACGGGTTTGGCTCCTCTTCTAAGAGCCTCGAAATAAGCTTCTCCATCAGTGCCTTTAAGCCCTACACGCCCCCCCATCCCTGCTATAGGGTTAACGAGGAACCCTATCATCTCGCTACACCGCGGTGCTGAGGTCCAAACCTCTCCAAGAACCTGTAGATGCCTTGAAGGCTCTGCTCTATTTGATCAGCCATGTATTCTGCGCCCCTAGACCTCATACACTCCTTATACCCTGAAACCATGCCTGTAGCCATATCCACGTGGCTGGCTAGTTCTTCGACGCCTACTCCCTCCCTCATAAGCCTCCATATAAGTTCAGCTAGGTCTAGGAGCAGCTGGCGGTAGAGTGAGAGAAGCTCTGATGCGGGTTCATGTATACCGAAGTGGGCGTATGCTATTCTCCTAGGTTTTAGGCTCCGCATCCTCTCAATACTGCTGATAGCGTCTACAAGCTTGAAGGGGAATGGTGTTGTAGGGTAAAGTGTGCTGCACTGAAATGTGCCTGCAGAGTCTCCTGCGAACACCGTGTCTCCTAGAATATAGCTCATGTGATGCGATGCGTGGCCAGGAGTATATAGAACCGTTATTGTGGCTCCATCTAGGCTTATGCTCTCCTCATTCCGAGGAATATGTAGGTGCCCCTTATCAATGGGTTTCGGCTCTCCGTAAAGCCTGGCAGTATCACCGAGTATTTCTAAGCTTGCCTTCCACAGTTTAGACGGATCAATGAGGTGGGGAGCCCCCCTAGGATGAACATATATGCTGGCATTTGGGAAATATTCTAATAGATCTCCTGCTCCGCCTCCATGGTCTAAGTGTATGTGTGTGAGAAGTATGTATTTAAGCCTCCCCTTATCTCCCAGCAGATGGAATATTGTATCTGCTAGGCTTTCATGCCCCCTGCTCGGCCCCGGATCAATTACTGCAGCCTCTCCTCTAGGCCCTACAACCAGGTAGGAGGCTATAATGCCATGCGAGCCCTTTATGCTCCGATCAATTAAATAGACTTTAGCCGAGGATACACTATACTCCTCAACGTCGAGCATCACGGCTTATGCCCGCTTAAAGCTGGGTGTAATGGTAGATAAAGATGGTGTGACATATCAGCTATCCGCCCTGCATCGCCTTACCTTCGAGGTTGTGGCGCATCATATCTGCTGCGGGCAAGGTGGGGACTCCTATAACATCCGCTGCAAAGCACGCCCCATAAGAATAGGCTCAGCTAAAATAAAACTAATAGCTAAGGCAAAAAGCCTACGAAAGCTGTAGAAAGATCCTATGGGAAAGTCATAGTTTAAGTTTAGTTTATTCAAAGTTTTTGTTTTTCTCTTCTACGGGGAGGGGTGCTAGGCTTGACTTCCAGAGGCTCGAGGAGCTCCACACCGTCATCAGGCTCTTGTTCAAGGAATTCCAGCTCATCTCCTCCTTTTAGAAGGCCTTTACTCTCAACGTATTCCTTAATGATCTCGGGCTCCAGGTCTACAGGCCTACGTGCCTCTAGGCTTATACCCTTAGAACGCAGCCAGGATAAGAAGTCCTCGTAGAGCCCTGCCCTGATGATAAGGTCAACCAGCTCCTGAGGCTTATGAGAACTCATGGTCTATCTACCTCCAGAGCTACAAGGACCATTGTTACATTATTGCCTCCAAGCGTATTTAATGTTACCACCATGAAAGACCTAAATCACGCCAGGTACATTAACAGAGCTGCCCAGGCGAACATTGCCAGCCACACCTGGCGTGAAGAGCGGAAAACCTTGGCTCCATCTAGAGGTCCTATGGGGAGAAGATTGAATAATGCTAGCCATGCGTTAAGGAGAGCTAGATCTCCTAGAATATGTGAGAAATATATTCCGCGGATCATGACAGCTATGCTTGATAACAGGAGGTTTGTAAGGGGGCCTGCCCCAGCTATCCTAACCTCAGCGTATCTTGGAACCCTGTAGAACGGGCAGCTTATACCAACATAGCCTGGAGCCAGAAACTTCACAGGTAATGCTGCTGAGACCAGTGTTATTGCCAGCCCCATGGGATCCAGTATGAAGCGGGAGTAGCATCCCAGCCTTCTAGCAACCTGGCGGTGAGCCAACTCATGTAGAAGAACAGATAGAACAATGATGCCTGCGCTCACAGCAATATAGTAGGGGGATCCAAAGTAGGGAGATATCCAGGCGATAGTAAGGGAGGCTAGGGCCACAAGGATCGCCACAGCCTCGCTTCTATTCAAACCGTACACTATGCCGGCCGTTGCAAGCACCCGCCGCCACTGGTTAGTAGCAGGAATTATAAGTGGAGCGCCCTGCCGCGGAAGCCGCTTCTCCTGATAACATTGTCCTTGTTTGCCTTATTGTGGCATGGTTTCTCCTGGTTCCACCTCGCCTAAGGAGCATACACTGCAGCCCGTCTCCACAGGTTTATGCGCTGCTGTTAAGCCCAGGCAATAGGAGCTCATATACGGCTTTTATTCCTGCGGGCTTTAAGCAGCGGATCTCATCATTCAGGCAGGGTTTGAATAGGCATGCTACTAGTCTGTGGGTCTTGTGAACTCATAGAAATATAGCATGGAAAACCATGAGTAACGTCTATGCCTCGTCTTAACGCTATTGTTTTTAAGCCTCCCATAAATGATGGTTCACCACGGGATGAGGGATGAGTGTTTAGCAGCCTGCAGATTGATCGTAGACACTTGAAGCAGGTGGTAAGGGAGCTGAAGAAATGGAGGGCTCCAGCCACAGTACTCCTAAGCCTATATATACCTCCAGGAAGACCTATAGCAGACGTTATGAATATGCTTAGACAGGAGCTAAGCATAACAGATAATATAAAGCTGAAGCAGACGAGAGACGCTGTTCAAAGGGCTCTTACAGCAGCTATGGATAGGCTCTCAATGATAAGCAAGGTTCCTCCTAATGGCTTAGCCCTATTCTGCGGCACAGACATGCAGACAGGCAATTTCATGTGCTATATGTTTTCACCTCCAGACAAGGTGCCAGTGTATTTCTATAGAACTGACAAGTGGTTTCACACAGAGTTCCTCGAAGACATGATAGAGGAGAGGGAGGTATATGGGATAATAATAGTTGAGAGGGATAAAGCCACGCTCGGCCTCCTAAGAGGCAATAGGCTGGAGCTCCTAGCAGAGATGGAGGACTATATTCCAGGCAAACATCAGAGGGGAGGGCAGAGCCAGAGGAGATATGATAGGATAATAGAGCAGCTTGTAGGAGACTTCTACAAGAAGGTGGCTGAACATGCAAATAAGAAGTTTCTCCCATACCTGGAGAGAGGCCTGCTTAAAGGAATATTGGTGGGAGGCCCAGCCTACGCTAAGCAGGACTTCCTGAGCACAGGGGCCCTAGACTACAGGCTTAAGGCAAAAATACTGAAGCCACTCTACGATGTATCATATCAGGGTGTAGCAGGTCTTAACGAGCTGGTGCAGAAGGCTTCAGACATCATAGAGGGGCAGAGATACTTGGAGACGCTTAAAGCTGTAGAAGAGTTTAAGCTTCACCTAGCTAAGGATGACGGGCTAGCCGTATATGGTGATCGAGAGGTCAAGGAGGCACTAAGACTAGGCGCAGTGAAATTCGTAGTTGTGGATGAGGATAGGCCCGATGTAGATGAGATTGAGGCACTAGCCAAGAACACGGGTGCTAAAACCTACTTTATAAGCGACTCGCTTCCCGAGGGCGAGTGGCTTAGGAAAACATTCAACGGGCTTGTAGGAGTCCTAAGATACAGAGTCTACTAATATCTCCCATCATACCGCTGGAAGCAATGCTGATTTAAGCCTCCCTAACCCTAGAGGTATTGACAGGAACAGCATGCATGAGGCTGGTGGCCTATTGCCCATAAAAGTTCCTAAGAAGGTGGAGTATGAACCCGTCCCAGTCCGAGAACTCCTAATAGAGATGAAGGATTATGCCAGCCTTATGCTCGACCTAGCATATTTTTCAGTAATATATGGGGACACTAGAATAGCATTCGAGGTCCTCAGCCTCGAAGACCATATAGACAGGCTGTGGAGCCTACTAGTAATGCAGGCAAGCCTAGCTGTGAGAGATGCCGATGATGCTGAGAGCATGGTCAGCGTCTACCGTGTCGCAAACGCCCTCGACACCATAAGTGATGCTGCAGCTGATCTAGCCGAACTCGTGGTGAGAGGCATCGATATACATGAATCAATACGGGCAGGGCTTCTCGCAGGAGAGGAGATTATAGCGAGGCTTGAAGTAGCTGAAGGCTCAAGGCTCGACGGCTCACGTATAGAGAGCGTTGTAGGAGATAGGGGTGCTGCAAGCATATTATTATTGAGGAGGAAGAATGGCAGGATGATCTTCATGCCGTCCCCCGAGGTCAAGCTGGAGAAGGGGGACATTATAGTCGTAAGGGGAACAGAGGATGTGCTTGAAGACATAGCAATAGCTGCTGGAGACAAGCTTCCCAGACCCGTGGTCAAGGGTGGAGGAGAGAAGGAGATCGCTGAAAAAATCACCTTCCTCAAGAATCTAAGCGAAGTTATGGTGGACCTGGCTTTCCACTCAGTCATATGGAGCGATGGAAGCGCAGCCATGGAGGTCCTTGAACTCGAGGAAACCATGGATGACGAGGTGCAGAGGTACTATGAGCTAGCCATAAATAAGCTTAGGGATAAGCCTGAGGCTACTGCAGCATGCTTTCTAGGCATAATAAGACTTGGAGAAGCCTTCGAGGTAGTCGGAGATGCGGCAACCGAGATGGCAAACATACTGGTGGCAGGGCTCCCCATACACGAGGTCATAGAGGCGGCTGAGGAGGAGAGCGTGGAACAGGTGTTAAAGGCTGTTGTCCGCAGAGGATCCCTGCGTCTCTCCAGCCTGGGACTAGAGGACATGGGCGCCATACCGGTCGCAGTTAAGCACCACGGCAAATGGATCCCACAGCCAGACGGTAACTTAGTGTTAGAGGAAGGAGACGAGATAGTTCTAAAATACTATGTTGAAGCTGAGGAAAGCCTCCTGGAGAGGCTTTCAGCCATAGGCATAGAAGTTATCGAGGATGAGGGGGAATAACTAGTATGAGGAGCATTGGGCACGACTAGAATACCTGCATGGCTGTGTGCTAAGTGCAAGGGATACAAGCATCTATGCGGGCTTCCAGAATGCCCCCTCCTAGAGAGATTTAGAGCCCAGCTTAGAACATTATCAAGCCTCGGAAATCTCACCCGCCTCGAAGCATCCACGCCTCCAAGCACAATAGTTTCAGAGAAGCATTATCCAAGGATAGCTGTGCTCTACAATCTGCCTCCAGGAGTGAGGGGAGATGACGCCAGGATCTATGATGATCCTGAAGGATGGTGGGGGAGGCTGGACGTAAAAGACGTATTGAGGCTTCGAAGCAGCCTTGTTGCATCGCTGATCAGGGTTGATGCTAGGAGGCCTGATGAACTGTACTCCAGGGAGATAAGCCTCGCCGCTGTTTCCTCCAAGCCTGTTGACAGCGAGGCTGTGCTTGGAAAGCCTCCAAGACCTAGGCTTAAACTAGACGGCATGGTGACGCCTGTAGGCTTATCGGCTCCTGCTAAGAGCATCAAAGTGTCCGAGAATCCCAGGATACCTAGGCCACTCGATAAAGCAATATATGATTACGATGCCAAGGCCAGGGAAGCAGTAGTGGAACTCTATAGAGTAGGAGTCAACTACTATACTCTGATAAGGGCTTTAAGCCTAGGGCTTCTAGGCTCAGGTAAGCGTAGGAGGCTTGTTCCAACACGCTGGGCTATAACTGCTGTTGACTCAATAATCTCATCGTATCTTAGAGGGAGGCTTGCAGGCAAGCCGTGGATAAACGGTGTGGAGAGCTATCATGCAGAATACCTTGGCAACAGATTCATAATTATATTGTATCCAGGTCCCCTGGCCTTCGAGTGGGTTGAGGCCTGGCATCCGCTCACCCCCTGGATAAGGGGAGGAAAAGTAGTGGTGATAACTAATAGGGAGAATTGGCGTGGAGCCTTCCAGTACATGGATGGAGGCTACATTGCTGCACGCATGGCTGTCCTGGAAGCATTGGCGAGGAGGGGTAGGCAGGCCTCAGCCATAATACTTAGAGAGGTGACGCCGAAATATTACGCGCCTCTAGGCAACTGGCATATCCGTGAAACTGTTAAGCATGCTATGGAGAAGAAGCCGTTGAAGCATGAGGGGATCGCAGAGGCCCTAGATCACGCTTCAAAGATGCTTGAAGCCGATCTAAACAGCACGTTGAATGAGCTTAAGCATAGGCTGGAAGGCCAGAGAAAAATAGTTGACTGGTTCTAGGAGGAGGTTTTAAGGAGCCTGACAACAGGTTCTTCCCCCATCATCAGCAGCTCCCCCTCACCACTTATACTTGAGCCTACACCTATGTCTACGCCTCCCTCCATGCTCTTAGGGGCTACAAGGTAGAAGTAGCCCTCATGCAGCGTCTTCCCATCATCCTTGAGGGAGCCGTCTAGCAGGATGCTGTACTCATCCCTCCCCAGCTGTACTGGAGGCTCCTCATAGCCTACTATAAATCCCTCGAACTCCACCCTCCTAGTATTTCCCATAAGGCTCGCCTAAACCATACTGCCTAGCCGCAAATTATCAAGGTATCCCATCCACGATGCTTAAACGATAACTATTATTCCGGTAGTATAGAGTATTATTCCGGGTGATACTGGTGCCTGAACTCAGCACAGGTCTAGTCATAGCTGGAGCATACGCTGATAAGCTTAGGAGAACATTGTTTGCACAGCTCAGAGACCAGATGAAGCAAGGCTTGATCTCAGGGCAGGAGATAGCCCGAGCCGCAGCAGAGATTAATAGAATGCTATACGAGATAATTGTCAATGACTTAAAGGTGGATAAAGGAGACGTTGTGAGGATAAGGATATCCTACGATATCTCCGGTGGAAGCGTTAAGTGGATTACCGATACGCTTAGAATAGAGGTTTTCCGCAGAGTGCCTGACGAGGAGGTTATTGAGGCTGTTAGGAAGAGGATAAGCGGCCTGAAGACAAGCGTAGAGGTGGAGGCTCCCCGAATAAAGGGTGTTAGAAGCGCCGCGTTTCTCGGAAGCACTATAGATGACGCCTACCTGTTCCTCCTCAAAGATCAGAGGGATGAGAATATAGGCTTAGCATTAGTGAAGGAGGTGAATGGAGCCTCAGACGTGGATGCAATAATCATACCCGGGGGAGAGGAGAAACCCGTCAGAATTAATGTGAAGATAAGTAAACCTAGAGGAGAGCTGAAAGAAGAGCCTGAAAGACTAATAGAGGCTCTAGGAGCAGGGAAGGCCACGCCTATCAGCGAAGATGATGCCAGGCGCCTAATCCAGGAGAACATGAAGAAACTAATATGATGCCTCTGAAGGCCAGCATAGTTATAAGCAGCAATTCCAACATTATATTATAAGGAGGATATGCGGGAATATGGGGGAGAGAAGCAGGCCTCTTGAACCCTCTTCTCTACCTAAGCAAAACATAGTTGACATATATGAGACATCTGAAGGCTATATAGTAGTGACAGATAAGGGTAGAGAACTAGTGGTAGAAAAGAGCGTGGGGAAGAGAATCTACTGGGTTATAAAGGAGAGGAATAGGCGGAAGGCCTTCGGCCTCTAAGGAGGCTTAGAGCTTAGAGGTGGGCGGAATGACTCCACGCGTATTGAAAATTAATCCTAGAGAACCATCGGAGAATGCTATTGAAGAAGCCGTAAAGATCTTGGAGGAAGGTGGAATAATAGTGTATCCAACGGACACGGTGTATGGTCTTGGAGCCGACCCCTACAATGCTGAAGCCGTTGAGCGGATACATATTGTTAAGAGACGGGAAGGAAAGCCTCTCCCACTTCTCCTCAGCAAGCCTGAAATAGCCGGATACTATGGGGAGATAGGTAAGAAGGCTAGGCGCCTAATAACAGAATTCTGGCCTGGGCAGCTTACAATAATAGTGGCCTTAAAGGCAGAGCTACCCCGAAACGTTACAATGGGTACTGGGAAAATAGCCTTAAGGGTGCCGGACTGCGTTGTGGCAAGAGTGCTGGCAGAGAAGCTGAGGGGAGCAATTATAGGTACAAGCGCCAATATAAGCGGAGCTCCTTCACCCAGGACTGCTGAAGAAGCAGTAGCCCAGCTTGACGGCAAGGTAGACTTAGTGCTAGATGGAGGGATCACCAGGTATAAGATTTCCTCAACTATCATAGACCTTACAGTAGAGCCTCCTAGAATAATCAGGAGGGGCCCCATAGCTCCAGCCGAAATAGAATCCATCATAGGAGCCGTAAGAATCTGAGAGGCAGTATTTTGAAGCATTATGCTTCGAGGCTGCCCTAAGGCTTCGCCAGCTCATTCAACACCTCTGGCTTTAAGGGATTCTTCCAGCACATCCATGCGATCCAGCACGCAGGTCAGGAAGGCGACGAGTAGGGGTATGGCGCTTCTAGGCCCCCTTACCTCATGGCCCCTAGACCTCATAGCCTCGTTTATCAGGGAAACCTCAGCGGAGAGGACGTTAATGAATACTAGGGGCTGTGTAAGGATATTTCGTCCTAGAAGCATCTCAGCTTCAGATGCGCTTGTTGTAAGGGCTATGTAGGCTAATAGTAGAGCTGAGGATATAGTGTAGGCCAGTCTTTCAGAGGCAGCACCGTATTCCGTGCCAGCCATGTAGTCAACGAGCAGTATTATTCCAGCCATCACGCTGAAACCCGCTGCTAGTAGAAGCCCTATTCTCCCATGCCCCGAGAATGCTAAGAGGATCAGGGAGGCAATACTGGTTGAAGCTAGGGTCAAGTAGTATAGCATGCCATGCATTATTAGGGGAGATACGAGCAGTATGCCAAGCCATACAAGCTTAACACAGAGCTTGAGCGGGCATCTAGCCATACCACCACTCCCTCGGAATTATATTAGCTTTCACCAGGAGATCATCTGAAATACTTCCGGGATCCCTGCTTAACGCTACCCCTTGATGCAGAACAACATAGGCGTCAGGCCTCAGCTTAGAGGCTATGAGGATGTTATGGGTTGCTACAACTATTGTTTTACCCCTCCTCCTCTCATCCCATAGGAGTTCTAGTAGCCGGAGCGTCGAGGAATAATCCAGGCCTGAGAAAGGCTCGTCTAGCAGCAATACAGGCTGATCAGCCACCAGCACGCTGGCCAAGCTTACCCTCTTAGCCTCCCCTCCGCTAAGCTTGAATGGAGACTTGTCTAAAAGGCCTCTTATTCCAAGCACGTCTATTATTTCCCACCTCCCCTTCACGCCAGTATTCTCAAGTATGAATTTTACCTCACGTTCAACGGTCTCCTCGAAGAACCCGTAGTACGGGTTCTGCCAGGAATACCCTATGAGGCGTGCCAACTCACGTCTACTATACCTTGAAAGATCCTTTCCTTCAAGCCTCACTGATCCTCGGAGAGGTTTAAGGAGGCCTGCAGCAACCCTGAGCAGCGTTGTCTTCCCTGAACCGTTTGCTCCAAGCACTACATGCAGCCCTTCATCAAAGCTTACTGAGACTCCGCTTAACACAGGGTTACCGCCGAATCCTGCATCAACTTCATCCAGCTCCAGCTTCATTTGCCAGGCATCCTCCTATCCAGGGCTTCCAGCAGGAGGTAGCCGCCGATGCCGGCTGTCAGAGATTCGCTTAAAGCTATGTATACCACGGACTCTATAAACGGTACCTCATATACCAGGTGGAGTAGAACGAAGCCTATGAAGAACGCTACCGATGCTATTGATGCTAATACAGCCAGCATTCTGCCTACACGTCGCCCCTCAAACCTGAGGCCCGCCATGTAGGCTAGTATACCTGCAACGAGATTCGTTATGGTGCCTAACACTACGTCGAAGATGCCGTAAGGAGATATGAGTTCAGCTAGAAATCCCCCTACAGTTAACCCTATTACAGCATCCCTTCCAAACCGCCTCTTATACGGTAGCGGCATAAGCACCTCGCTCAACCTGAATTGCAGGGGAGTATAGGCGAGGCTGCCTGTCACGAATGTTAGTGCAACGTAGGCTGCAGCGATTATTGAGGCCCTCATCATCCCTACACTTACCCTTCCCATAATGGATCACCGTGGCGGCATGAAGGATAAGGCATGTGTAAACCATTAAAATAGGTTTTTATTACGCAGCCTAGAGGTATTCCATGATGCCATGAGAGGTGCATAGCATTGGACTTCCAGTTCTCGGAGGATGAGATAAGATTCAGGGATAGTGTAAGGGAATTCGCTGAGAGATACATTGCTCCCCGCTGGGTCGAGATAGATGAGAAGGGGAAAATACCATTAGACTTGATTAAAAGGATGGGCGACCAAGGCCTATTCGCCATCCCCATACCCGAGGAGTATGGGGGTATGGGAGGCACCATGCTGATGGCCGCCATAGCTGTTGAAGAGATAGCATATCATGATCCAGCCGTAGCTACAGCAGTATACGTGCTCCTAAACAATGGGTGGCCCTTCGCCCTATACCTCCATGGAAGCGAGGATGCTAAGAACGAAGTCCTGCCGAAAGTCGCTTCAGGCGACGCGTTCTTCGGAATAGCTTCAACAGAGCCTCAGGGAGGCTCAGATGTAGCCGGTATAAGGACAGTTGCCAGGAAGAAGGGGGATAAGTGGTTGATCAGCGGGGAGAAGAGCTTCATAAGCGGTGTAAGGGAGCTTATGGAGCTTCCTGTAGGCGGAGGCTTCTTCCTAGTAGCTAAGACGGAGAAGGCGGAATGGGGTCACAGGAACATAACAGACTTCGTGGTTCTTCCAAAATGGAACGGCAAGCTTAAGGAAGGATTCAATCCAACCATATATGATGAGATAGGGCGCCATGGCATAAGTACAGGGGGATTCACTCTTGAAGAGTTCGAGGTAGACGACAAGTTCAGGATAGGTGAGGAGAACAAGGGATTCTACTATGTGCTCGAAGGCTTCAACATCGCTAGAACCCTAGTAGCTGCAGCCACTATTGGTAGTGCTAGATGGGCTCTCGACAAGGCTGTGGAGTGGCTCAGGGAGAGGAGGCTCTTCCAGGGCAGGCCCCTCGCATCCTTCCAGGGAATAAGCTTCAAGTTCGCCGAACTCTACGCTGAGCTTGAGGCTGCGAAGTATTTTGTCTATAAGGCTGCCTGGATGATAGACAAAGTATACATTGAGAAGGATCCAACATATAAGCCCAAAGACCTCAATGTACCCGTATCTCTCGCGAAGCTTAAGGGGCCTGAAACAGCTACAAGGATATATGAAGAGGTTCTTAAATGGCATGGAGCACTAGGCTATACTAAGGAGTGCAACCTTTACAGAGGGTGGCTGGGCACGTTCTCCTATACTATTGGCGCTGAGGGAGCCCAGAATATCATGCGGTACATTATTGCCAGGGACGTAATTGGAAGCGAGTATGTTAGAGGATGATCCCCCTAGTCTAGGCAAGCTTAACGCCTCTTATTTTTATATAACCTCTCAGCACCATTATGGGGGAGCAGGTTTGAGGATCCTAGTGGCAGCGAAGCTAAGCCTTGATGCTGGGCAGCTTAAATTCGACTCCTCAGGACATCCACTGATAGATGCCTGTCCAAGGAGAATGGGGGACGCTGATAAATGCGCAGTGGAGGAGGCGGTGAGGGCGAAGGAGAAGCTGGGGGCAGAGACAGTAGTTGTAACTATAGGTGGAAGCGCAGAGCATGCGAGGATAATAAGAGATGCTTACGCCATGGGCATAGACAAGGGATACATTGTGAGAATAAATGAGCCTGAGACGCTAAGCCTGCCAACAGTTGCCAGGATTATTGCTGAGATATATAGGAGGACAGGGCCCTACGACCTAGTGTTTCTAGGCGTAGGATCCAATGATACCCACTCATCCATGCTGGCACCCATGCTATCATCCATGCTAGACATCCCCCTCCTGCCAAGCATAGACAAGCTAGATGTGAAGAATGATGGCGTGGAGGGAATAGCAACTATGGAGGACGGCTCCTACACGTTTAGGGCAAGGTTCCCAGCAGTAATATCCATAACCTCGGAGGCAAATGAGCCTAGAATACCCACTCTTAGAGCCATACTTAAGTCGAAGAGAATACCGATACAAGAGGTCAGCCCAGAAGATCTCGGCGTGAATGTTGAGAGAATAAGGCTGGAAAATGTTGAGAGGTTCATCTTACCTAGGAGAAGAATACTAATGGAGGCGGGGGATCAGTCGCAGATAGAGGAGGCTGTGGGCAAGCTTCTAGAGGCCCTTAGATCTGAGGGTGTAATATAGGTGGTGAGCGATGCGCATCCTGGTTTACGCTGATAATGCCTCCTGGCTTAAGCAGCTTAGAGGCCTTGCAGACAAGCTGGAAGCAGAGGCCTGTGCACTAGTCTTCGACGGAAACCTGGTTGAGGAGGCTTCAAGACTGTTCAGCAGAGTATATTACTCAAGCCTCCAAGCCTTCAACCCGCTTCAAGCTGCACACGTAGCGGCTAAGGCGCTGGAGAAATGCAATCCAGACATCATGGCGGCTCCATGCACCAATAAGGGGAGAATCGTAGCAGGATTATTCTCAGCTCTGAGCGGAGGACTACCTGTAAGCGATGTCATCAGCGTGGAGGCTGAGGGGGAGGAGCTGAGAGTAAAGCGCCTTGTTTTCGGTGGAACCGCGTCAGCCAGCCTCAGAGTGAATGTGCCTGCAGTGCTATGTGTATCCCCTGGAGCCATGCCTGAAGCAACGTATAGGGGTTCCATAGGAGTAGTGGAGGAGCTTAGGGCTGAGAGTGCTGGGGGAATAGAGGTAGAATTTAAGGCTAGGGAGGCCGTAGGAGTAGAGCCTGACAAAGCCGATGTAGTTGTTGTGGCTGGGAGAGGCGTGAAAAGAAGAGAGGATCTATCAATGATAAGGGAGCTTGCAGAGCTTCTGGGAGGAGCCTGGAGTGTGACGAGGCCTCTAGCAGCAGATTATGGGTGGAGTGACACGTGGATAGGGATATCAGGATTATCAATAGCGCCGCGGTTATACATAGGCGTAGGGGTTTCAGGCCAGCCTCACCACATGATGGGTGTAAGAGGGGCAAAGATCATAGTGGCGGTAAACAAGGATCCAAATGCCCCCATATTCAATGAAGCTGACTATGGAATTATAGGCGACCTATACAAGGTTCTGCCCGTGCTTATAAGGAGGCTTAAGGAGAGGGGAGCCTAGATCTTGGCTGAGGAGAGGTTTGACGTAGTAGTTGTAGGGGGAGGGCCTGCAGGCCTATCAGCAGCATATTTTCTATCTAAGGCTGGGTTCAGCGTAGCCGTACTGGAGAGAGGCGGCAGGCTGGGCTCCAAGAACATGTTCGGCGGACGCATATATTCCCATGTCTTCGACAAGTATTTTCCAAGCGGCTGGAGAAATGAGGCGCCCGTAGAGAGGTGGGTTAGGCGTGAACGTTTCTCCCTCCTCTGTAAGGGACAGGCTGTAAGCATGGAGTACTGGGCGTCAAGAAGCCCTGGGAAATATGATAGCTTTACAGCATTCCTCACCAGGTTTCTGGAATGGATGGGCAGCCTCGTTGAAAGCGAGGGAGGCCTGATAGCCACTGGAGTGAAGGTTGATAAGCTGAAGATCAGCGAGGGGAAAGTTATAGGCGTGGAGGCAGGTGGAGACGAGCTTGAAGCAGGCTACGTGCTTATAGCTGAGGGCATAAACACCATTCTCTTAGAGCAGCATGGCCTTCGCCCAAGGCCGCGGTTAGAGTCAACAGCCATAGGTGTTAAGGAGGTTATAAGGCTTGGCGAGAACACCATAAATAAGAGGTTTAATCTCTCAGGCGGGGAGGGTGTAGCACAGTTATTTCTAGGAGACTTCCTTAAAAATGCGAGAGGAGGGGGCTTCTTATACACAATGAAGGATTATGTCACCCTAGGCGTAGTCGTGAGGCTGGGCGACATAGGATCATCGGAGATAAGTGTAAGAGATGTGGCTGAGGATCTGAGGCTTCATCCATTCATTAAAAGCATGCTTGAAGGCGGAGTAATGGTGGAATACTCCGCGCATCTTGTAAGAGAAGGGGGGACAAGGGATCTCATGGACAAGCCTTATGGGCCCGGCTACATGGTTCTAGGCGATGCTGCAGGCTACCTCTTAAACACAGGCTTCTCTATACGTGGAGTCGATCTCGCAGTGGAGACGGGGAGACTTGCAGCAGAGGCTGCGGCTAAATGCTTGGAGAAGGGTGGAGAACCAACCTGCACATCGCTTTACGGAGAGATGCTTAGAAGAAGCATTGCTAGAAGAGTCTTAGAGAAATATAAGATGCTCCCAGAATTCATGAATAATTATAGACTCTACGCTATTTACCCCCAGCTAGCATGCAGTACTCTTGCAGGCATATATACAACCGATGAAGAACCCCTTAAACTATGGGAATCGCTTAGCCGTGCCCGTAAGGGTAAGATATCCCTTATCTCAATGCTCATGGATCTCCTAAGAGGTGTGAGAGCACTATGAGCAGCTCAGGCAAGCTAAGCGTTGAGGAGAGGCTCGCCTTAGATAAATTCGAGATCTATAGCAAGCCGCACATAATTGTGGATAAAGACAAGTGTCTTAAATGCCCGGAGAAACCATGCGTGAAAGCCTGCCCCGCAGGGCTATACACTGTGGATGAGGAGGGGAGGCTGCAATTCAATTATGAGGGATGCCTTGAATGCGGGGCCTGCAGGCTCATATGCCCCTACAACGCCGTCAAGTGGAGCTACCCTCCAGGAGGCTTCGGAGTCCACTATCAGTTCGGCTAGCATATTAGCCTCAAAGCAGATCTAAAAGCCCTGAGTCTAGAGATGATGTGAGATGCCTTGCCCGTGGCTGAAGAACAATAGGTGTACCTCACCCAGGCTTGACAGGCCTTCATCAATGGTGGTCTCGGAGAGATGCTTCAGGAATGATCCCTCCTCCTACATGAGTTGTGAGTACTATGTTGATCCTCCATCTGAAAGGAGAAGCGATTTATCAGGTTTTGTCAGTAGGAGAAAAGTTGAGTTCGAGAAGGCTTCCTTCTTATCCCTAGTCCACGCCCTACCCACACCTGTTAAAAGCGAGTGCCCCTACTTCTCCTATGTTGAGAAGGGAGCATTACATGCAGCATACTGCCACGCATTAGATAGGTTTCTAGGAAGACACGAGGTTTGGAGATGCGTTAAATATTGGCGTACATGCCCTATAGCAAGGATTCATAGAAGCATAGTTGAAGAGCGAGGATAAAAGGATAGATGTAAACAGGTTATAAGCTCCCACTCCAGGCGGAAGAAAAGCGGTTTTAGATTTTTATATTACCTTAATAATTAATGTCCGAGGGATGTAAAATGAGCCTAAGCTCCATTGAAAGAAGCGTGAGAGAGGCTGAGCGGACAGACTATAAAATGCCTGTATGGCTGCCATTCATACCGATACTCTTCATAATCATAGGCCTTATGGCCATGTTCGCTGGCAGAATGGCTGGGATGACCGCAGGCATCGGGACAGCCATGGCTTTCTTCCTGCTGGGTGTGCTGGTAAACCTGTATGTACTCTACAAATGGATCTGGCGTAGAAACGAGCATTTTAGGAGAACCCTACTCCTATATAACTCAATAGCCGACTACATAGAATCCAAGGGGTATAAGGAGGGAGCCGTTAGGCTGCGTGACGAAGCTAGGAGAATGGAGATCTATCAGGGTGGAGAGAAAGGAGCTGTTCTCTGGACTATCCTAGGCTCCATAGTGCCGTTCGTCATATACTATGTCTACCACTTCCTCAACAAAGACTTTGTACACCATGATAGAGAGGAGAGAATAATACTAGAGCAGATTGACAGGCTTCTCAAGGATGCAGGCCTAGAAGGCCTTGACCTAGGATTTACCAGTGTAGGAAGATTCCCTGAGAGGAGCACAATACTATATTTCATACTATCATTGATAACGCTGAACATATTCACACTATACTGGGTCTACGTCCTTACAAAGGATCCTAATGAACACTTCGACGCACATCGAATCCTAGAGCAAAAAATACTTGAACGCTTGGAGAACCTCCCCCAGGCAAGTACTGAGGAATAATTGTCTCAGAGACCCTAAGGTCAAGAGCAACATAGCTAGTAGTTCAGCATGTTTTTCGGTCTACGTTAAGGCTTATCTTTAAGCCTAGACGTAGAAGCACAGATAATAATGAACCCTAGAAACACCGCTAAGGTGATAGGGTGAGAGCAGCCATAGTTTCATAGTAGTCGTATTCGTCCAGATCCCTTGCAGTCAGCTTTACTCTAGGCCTATGCTGCCTGGAGGTCTTCTTCATAAGCTTATATGCATACATGTTATCACCACTATTGTCTTATGGTTATCGGGGTTTATATAGGTTTGTACCCATAATTTCCTTGATAGGCTTAGTCTATTGACGAAATAAAAAAGGTTAGGCTAAGCTATTTTCCCTTGAACTGGGGTTTTCGTTTGGAGAGGAATGCGTCTATCCCTTCATGCGCGTCCTCTGTTGCAAATAGGAGGCCGAAGAGCTCTGCCTCTATTTTTAATCCCTCTTCCAGTGGAAGGCTTGAGGCTTCTTTAACCGCTCGTTTAGCTGCCTGCAGCGCTATTGGAGGCTTCTCAGCAAGCTTTAAGGCTAATCTCCTAGCCTCCTCTTCTAATCTTTCAGGCGGCACGATCTTGTTGATAAGGCCTATTCTATAGGCTTCCTCGGCTCCTATCATGTCTCCCATCATCACCAGCTCTAATGCTCTTCCTACACCTATTATTCTTGGAAGCCTCTGCGTTGCGCCTGCTCCTGGGATGAATCCTAGGTTTATTTCAGGCTGCCCTAGCCTAGCCTCGGAGGAAGCTATTCTCAGATCGCATGCTAAGGCCAGTTCGAGTCCTCCTCCAAGAGCGTATCCATTTATTGCAGCTATGAATGGTTTAGGCGACCTATCTATATGTAGCAGTATTTCTTGGAAGCGTCTTGAAAACCTGTATGCATCTATGGAATTCATGTTCTTAAAGCCGGATACATCGGCTCCGGCGCAGAAGGCTCTGCCCTCACCGCTCAGTATCACTGCTCTTACCTCATCATTCTCCAGAACTGTTTTCACAGCTTTGTCTAGATCCTCCAGCATGGTTGATGTGAGTGCGTTGAGCTTGCTAGGCCTGCTTAGAATAATCCATGCTATTGGAGGCTCTACCTTAACCGCTATATCTCCTATCTTCTCCACTCTAACCTCACCGTACTGGTAGAATCCTTTACCAGTCTTCACTCCAAGCATGCCTTCTTCAACCATGTGTTTAATCATGGGGTGCGGCGAGTATTCCTTCCATCCCGTCTTCTTCCAGAGCTTCTCGAGAGAACTCATTATTCTATCTAAGCCGATCTCGTCTGCAAGTTTGAAGACTCCTTTAGGCCAGCCTAATCCAAGCTCTGTTGCAACATCTATGTCCTCCTTGCTTGCCACTTCTTGCCCTAAGATCCATGCAGCCTCGTTTATGGGGGGAGCTACCAGGCTGACGGTATCTACTACTGCCTTATCTTCGGATAACGCTGGCTTAACGAAGCGTCCTGGCTCGGGGTACTGGTAGAATCCTTTACCAGTCTTCACTCCAAGCGAGTTCTCCCTGTACTTCTCTTCTAATAGGGGGCATATGTGGATCTCCACTCCCCTCTCCTTCATAGCCTTCATGATTAAGTAGAAGACATCTATGCCGCTATAATCAAGGAGTTCGAAGACCCCCATAGGGAAGCCCAGCTTATATCGTGCCGTGGCATCTACCTCCTCGATTGAAGCCTCCCCTGCGTGCACCAGCCTGCATCCCTCGTTAAGCAGCCTTACCAGTATGCGGTTAACCACGAAGCCTGGAATATCCTTGGATACAAGTATGGGTTTCTTGCCGAGGCTTTCAACAAAACTCTTAGCTGTTTCAACAGTCTCGCTGCTTGTCTTCTCCCCCCGAATGATCTCGACTAACCTCATTATTACAGGAGGGTTGAAGAAGTGTATGCCGATAACCTTGTCTGGACGCCGAGTAGCCGCTGCAAGCTCGCTTATAGGCAGGCTGCTTGTATTAGTAGCTATGATAGTATGAGGCGGAGCTGCTTTATCAGCCCGGCTGAACACGTTTTTCTTAAGCTCCATTTTCTCAGGTACAGCCTCTATAATTAGATCAGCGTTTCCCACAGCCTCTTCCAGGCTTAGAGTGGTGGTTATCCTTGACATCACATCCTCTACGCTCTCCTTAAGCCTCCCCTTCTCACCCAGCTTTCCAAGACTCCACCTTATCCTGCGCAACGCGTTTTCAAGGAACTCCTCCGCTATATCCATGAGCACAACATTGTAGCCGCTTATAGCTGCGACCTCGGCTATGCCGTGACCCATTGTGCCAGCGCCGATAACAGCTATTCTCGAAATTCTATCCATGATTTTCACCAAGTCGAGATATAAGTGGGGAGCACGATAAAAATAGGTTTCAACCCTTATCACACGGTATGTTTAGCTCAGCATCCCAGCAGTGATTTGATCTTAGAGATCATGGCCTCCTTTTCGCTCAGCTCCGCCATCAGCTTATTATTCTCTTCCTCAAGCTTAGAGGCCTTGGCAGCCTCTGCCTCCAGGTTCTTAACCTTCTCATGGAGCCTTCTATTCTCCTCTTCGAGTTCTTTAAGGGTCTCTTCGAACTCCGCCATCCTTTTCTCAAGCTCCTCTGGAGATACAGCTTCTTTCAGCCTGCCTCTCAGCCTATTATTCTCCTCTACAAGCTCACTTATCTTCTTCTCCAGCTCCCTGATCCTCTTCTCCAGCTCCTCCGCCTTCTTTTCAGCTCTTCTGAGCTTCTCATACTCCTCTACGCTGAGATTTATGCCTGTGAATGGAACCACTAGTTTGAGCTCTCCTCTAGCAAGCTTCTCGTAGGTCTCTCTGACAAGCTTCCCCGCCTTCGTCTTGCCTGAAAGATGCGCTCTTATCATGGTTTCGCTGCGCCCTATTTCATCAGCTATCCTGGAGACAGGGTATCCTGCCTTCTCCCTGGCAAGCGCTGCGGCAGCTATGGCTAGGCTGTCAGCCCATGTAGCTCTCTCAAAAGGATCTTTTATCAGGTCAACCACCTCGGGTCTGTAAAGCGTGCCTATTATCAGGGCTGTTTCAAGCTTCTGTATATCCTTCTTTCCCTCAGGGCGGAGAGGTACGTCGCTTAAATCTATCTCAACACGCTCTATATTCCTCTCAGACATGCTTCCACCCATATTACTATATTACAAGCGATCCAAGTAATTATTATTATCTCATTGATTTGCCTCAAGCCTTATAGGTGTAGATACATGCTAAGCCCTGGGATCAGGGCATGCTTATGTCGGGTCTACAGGCATTGAAGCCTGAGGCAAAGATACATCTCTACAGGGTTGAGGCTGTTACAGCTAGGCTTAAAGCATATGCCTCTAAGCTCAGCGAGCTTGAGCACAGAGCCTTAAGTAAGGCTAAGAGGAGCGGTGAGCCTATGAGGACGCTTTACCTCAGGGAAGCTGAGAACGCTAGGCTTAGCCGGGAACTCATGGAGCATGCAGCATTGATGCTTGAACACCTAGTCAGCATAATTGGAAATAGGGGTGTGGACGCTCCTACTGTACGATTAGCAATAGATGATGCCCTGGAAAAAATATCGAAGATGAAGCTGAGCAGCATGGTTTCAGGAGGCCCCGCAGCACTGCTAGCGGAGGCTGAGTCAAGCCTATACGAGCTTAGAAATATTGGAGGAGCGTAACACATTATCCGGGATCGGAAATCTATATCTATACCCGATGCGTCAAGGAACCTCGGTGTCCCTGATGACATATAATCCAGGCGACAAGATAAGGCTCCGTGTACTCTACGAAGATCCAGACGTAGTAGTTGTAACAGCTCCGAACGAGGATGAGCTGAAGCAAATCTTATTGGGGTTGCTTCATGAACGCCCCATGAACCTCAAGGAGCTTCACAGCGTTTTATCAGGACTAGCCAGCGAGGATAAGATAAGGAAGGCCCTTTCACAGCTAATGGAGCAGAACAGGGTTATCATGGAGCATGATGGGAAATATAAGACTATAGGCATATGAGGAAAAGCAAGGCCAGCCTCACAGGTGAAACCACTTATTTCCACAGCTAAGCGGAAAACAAGTATGGTGCCAGCCATAATCCCTCCACAACGATTTTTGCGCCGGCTAGTCTCAGCAGGCCTCTAGGCTTGCATCCAGTCTCCACACCTATCCCTAGCACACCTGCCCTCATACTGCTTAACATATCCATCCAGTAATCCCCTATCACAACAGCCTCACTGGGATCAGCCCCATAATCCCTTAGTATTCTTCCAATAATTCTCTGCTTACCGAAGATCTCAGTTTCATCGATTCCATGTAAAGTATAGGTGGCGTCGACCAGGCCTTCTACCCCTAGTTCTCTGAGTTCCTTTTCAACTATGCTGCGAGGCGTTCCACGTCCCGTTGCAATAATGATTCTGGCACCCCATTCACGCATCTTCCTAAGAGCAGCATATGCTCCCTTATATAGCCTGGACTCGCCTGGAAGAGGAATATAATTAAGCTTAAAATACATCCACACGCTCCTCCTATCACTAGGCTTCATTAGGGAGTCCAGCTTATCCCTGCAGAAAAGATCCACGAACTCGTTCCATCCAGGCCTCCTATAGCCGTGTATATTTAAGGCTTCCCCCAACACTCTATAGAAGCATCTAAGAGTATCAGCTAGAGTCATATCCAGATCCACAATAACTATCCTAGGCTTCAGCATCATCTCCTAACGGCGAAGAATACGCTATACCTCCATGATATAAGTCTTCCTGCCATGAGTTCTACACGGCTTCTGCGGCAGGAAATATTCGTCAAGCTGGGAAAGGTGGAAACAGGTGCTTCTTAGACTAAATATAGGCTCTGAGGATTCGGAACCATTACCCATTATTCTATTAAATAATTCATGCTAAATATAACGTGATCAGGGATGAGCATGCTGACATCGAGGGATGCATGCCTGCTGGTAGACGTGATATCAAGGGTTACAGAGATAAGGCAGGGAATAAGGCCGGGCTTTGAAGAGGGAGATGTTCTACGAGCATTGCTTGAGATAGCTAAGGTTCCTCGGGGAAGGCTGTGGCTAGCTAAGAATCTAAGGATAGGGGAAGCCAGCTCTAGAACGCTTCTCAGGAGATTGAGGGAGATGAATCTCATAACTGTGGATAGGACTGCGGGCGCTGAGCTTACTGATAGGGGGAAGAAGCTCATAGCACCACTGCTAGTCTCAGTGTATGTGGGAGAAGCAGAGGCCCCAGCATCCCTCAAAGACTGGGGTAGAACAGCAGTCATAGTGGCCCGTAACATGGCTAGCCTGCTTGAAGCACAGGGTCCCTTAAGGCTAAGAGATCTTGCAGTCGAATGCGGAGTACCTGCCGCGCTCATAGCATCCTATAGGGATGGAAGGCTAATAATACCGGCAGTAGAGGATAAACTCCTCTACGATGAGCTTGGCAGAATGCTTAACAACATTAAGATCAAGGGTGACAGGCTAATAATAGTGCTGAAAGGAGGCCTTAGAGAGGCATACAGGCTTCTCTACAGGCTTCTAGAGGCAATGTGCTCTCAAGCATAGGGTAAGCTAACGATAAGTGAAAAAGACCGTAAAAACGCTTTAGTCCTCAAACCAAAATATCTGTGCAGAGCTAGTCCTCGATCTTCTCTACATGGATTATACCGACAGGGCAGGAGTCAGCAGCGCTCTGAGCGCACTCAAGCATGTCCTCAGGAATCACTCCCTCCTCGATCTTGTCGGGTGAGACCCTGTACTGTGATGTTATCTGGCTCTTACCATCCTCATCATTCATCTCGAAGACATCGGGGCATAGTGAGACGCACACCATGTCTGAGATGCATTGATCCCTGTCTATCCAGACCTTATACTTGGCCATTTCGCACACCTCCAGGCTCTAAAGGTCACTTGCTAAGCGGAACGATCGAATATAAATAGATTATCCCACCAAGCATGACTCCAAGCAGTATGGTTAGGCGGGGGATGATTTCATGGCGGATAAAAATAGTGGGAGCAGCACGGAGGACAATATGCTTGAGAAAGGGTTTGAAGGAATCAAGGCTGGAAGCGATAAGTTTGCTGTGGCCATCATAGCAGCCCTGATACTTGGGGCGCTGTTAGTTGGTACCAGGCCTCTAATAGAGGGCTACGTATCCATGGGTAAAAGCTGGATCATCAGCAATATCCAATACGTGTATGCAGCTGAGATCCTCCTGCTAGGATACTTTATAGTCGAGTACATTGGTAAGGGAGTAGAGGAGAGCCTGGAGGTTACAGCTGGTAGAACTGTTGCCAGAGCACTGCGATCGATAACGAGGATAGTAGGGTATGGTGTGCTATTATCGGTATTAGCATCAGTCTTTAAGGCCAGCTCTGCAGCAGCCCTCACTCTCGGAAGCTTCATGGGCCTCGTAGTAGGCTTCGCCACCCAGCAGGTCATGGGCAATGCTGTTGCAGGTGTGTTCCTAGCAGTTATGAGGCCCTTCAGAATAGGCGATAAGGTCAAGGTGTCAGGCATAGAGGGAACGGTATTTGATATAGGCATAATGTACACTATGATCGATCAGGGATCGAAGATCGTGCTTATACCTAGCTCAAAGATCGTTGGAAACATAATAGAGGTTCATAAGAGGGGTGATGGAAGACGAGTCTAAGCGAGCTAACAAGGGTACTACGCCTGCTGGAATACCCTTATATCATTAGAGGAGGCCAAATACTGGTGCCCGGGGGAAACAAGGATTTACCCCGCAATGTAGGCCTAATCATATCCCTGGAGAGAGATAAAGCTAGGCTAACCTTGCTGACAAACATCGAGGTAACCCCTCAAGATGCTGTACGGCTGCTGAGACTTAACCTGAACTCGGAGGAATACTGCTACGCCGCTGATCCAGAAGGATACCTAGCCATAATCATTAGAAAACCTGTTCTAACAATACTTGACGCAGAGCGCTTAAGACAGACTATAAAAACACTTGTGAATGCTGTTCCAAGCCTGGGGAGGGAGGGCCATGCGAATACTAGTAACAGCGGCTAGCCGTGGAATAGGATACGAGATTGCATGGAGGCTTGCTGTGAGAGGGAACATGGTATACATATGCTCTAGGAGCAGGGATAACCTGGAGAGAGCTGTCAGACTTGCTGAGAGAAGGGGGGCTGAACTCCTAGCATCCACATGTGATCTCACATCTAAGGATAGCTTAGAAAAACTAGTAAGAGAATCCAGTAGAACCATGGGCGGTGTTGATGCATTAATATTTAACTCGGGTAACGTGTCGAGAGAACCCCTCTACCTCGAGGAGGCAGGCTATGAAGACTGGCTTGAAGCAGCTTTACTGCATCTAGTAGCCCCAGGCTATCTCTCCAGCCTCCTTATTAGAAGCATGGTTAAGCAGGGTTTTGGAAGACTAATATATCTCTCCGCGATAAGCGTTAAGGAGCCGATGAGCCCACTAGTCCTGGCAGATTCCGCCCGCTCAGGCATTCTACAGTTGTCAAGAATCATTGCAAGAAAATATGCTTCCAGAGGCGTAACATCTAATGTAATCCTCCTTGGGACATTCGATACTCCTGGGGCTAGGAGGCTTGCGGAGAAGCTTGCTTCAAGATCATTAGTGAAGCCTGAAGAATACTGGAATAGGATGCTGAGCCTAATACCTGTCGGGAGGCCTGGAAGCTTCGACGAGCTTGCTGATCTACTTGAGCTAATCCTATCGCCGACGCACAGCTATATTAATGGAGCCGTGATAGCCCTTGACGGCGGTATGCAGCGCTCAGCCTTCTAGCCTCCAGTACTCCAGGCAAGCGTGGTCTGCCTGCGCTCAGCAAGCTTCCTTGAAACCTTTTCGGGAAGAGCGAAATCCTCTCTACGCATATGAGTAGGCCTCTTTATAATCATGCCTCGCCCATCAACTATCTCGATCTCATGGACTCTGAGGTCGTGTGGAGTCTGCCTCATCTTCTCGACTATTATGTAGCGTTTCAGCTCATCTTTCTCTAATACTTTTCTAAACCTGATTATTCCATCAGCAACATGCTCGACCCCGAATCCGAAAGCCGACTCCGTAGTTATAGCGTACTGTGATACCAGGAGAGCTGTGAAATCCCATTTTGAAAGTATTCTCTTCACCTGGTAGCTATATTTACGCGCCATTACTGGGCGGTCAAGCCAGAAGGCGCTCATGGAATCCACTACGAGCCTGGCCCTACCGTATCCTAGTTTACGCTTAGCTTCAATGACCTTGGCCACAAGCTCATCGACAGTGACCTCATTCAGGCTCCACTCGTAGCTGCGATCCCTCATCAAGGCATCTATAATTATCATCTTCCCCTCCCGTTCAGCAGTCTCGAAATCCCAGCCAAACTGGGCTGCCTGCCTGATAATGCTCTCCCTGCTCTCCTCTGTTGAAACATAGATCACCTTATCGCCGACGCGCAGACCCTCCGCTGAGAAATGCAGGCAGAATACCGTCTTACCTGTACCAGGCTCCCCTGTCACAGCCACAAAAAATCCCCTAGGAATCCCTCCCGCCACAAGCTCGTCGAACTCCCTTATACCTGTTGAAAGCCTCTCTACCTTCATGTCCTGCACTGCTCTACTTTAAAAGGTATTACCATTCCTAATATCTCTTGCAGTTGGTGATTCCATGGAGAAAGTAAAGGTGTATAGGAACTCTGATATAAAGGCTATCTACGCGTTCATCCCACCGGGACATAGGCATGTAAGGTTCATGGTGGAGGCAGGGGAAGAGGTCATGATATTCCAGGAGGCAACAGTAGCCGGGCTTGTAAGAGCATACGCCATGACGGCCCTTCACCCCGTGAATAAAGGCATAGTATTAAGGGCTGGGAGAATACCCTCACCTCCCCGGAAGCAGGATTTCGCCGAGTACCAGGTCCTAGAGGAAACGCTTGGAGAAGAGGCACTCAAAGAAATAGAGGCACGCTTAGAGAAGCTGGGAATAACTTATACTTGAACGAACAGGTATTTATGCCGGGGAGCATTTACTCTTCTGCTCAGCGAGAGGGATGATCAGTGCCATGGAGCATCCTGCAGTATATTAGGGAGAAGCCTCAGGTCATTAGAGATAGCCTTAGAAAGAGGGGTATGGATCCATCACTGGCTGACAGGGCCGCTGAGCTTGACATGGAGTGGAGGCGCATACTAAGAACAGTTGAAGAGAAGCGCCACGAGCATAACGTGATAAGCAGGAAGATACCGCGTGCAAGGCCTGAGGAGCGCCAAAGCCTGGTCTCCGAGGCTAAACGCCTCCTAGCAGAGTTGGGAAAAATGGAGGAGGAGCTCAGGAGAATAGAGGAGGAACGGGAGAAAATCCTGTTGAAGCTTCCTAACATTGTACATGAAACCGTGCCTGAGGGTTTAAGCGAGGAGGAGAACGTGCCCGTAAGATACTGGGGCAAGCCAAAGGTATGGGAAGGATATCTTGACAGGTTCCTGACGGAAACCCGGGGGAAGGGGTTCCAAGTAGAATACAGCCTTATTGACTGGAAGCCTGTAGGGCATGCAGACATGTTGGAGAAAGTTTTACGTCTAGGGGATACTCTCAGGGCGGCCAAGGTGGCTGGTTCAAGATTCTACTACCTTTTCGATGATCTCGTATGGCTTGACATGGCCCTCCTCATGTACGCCCTTGACACATTGTCGTCTAAGGGGTTCAGAGTGGTTTTACCCCCCTACATGCTTAGACGCAAAGCCGTAATGGGCGTAATAGACCTTGACACGTTCATGGACTCCATATATAGGATTGAAGGAGAGGACTTATACCTGATAGCGACGGCTGAGCATCCTCTGGCCTCATATTTCATGGGTGAAGATTTAAACGAAGAAGATCTCCCAATACTCTTCGCCGGGATAAGCCCATGCTTCAGGAAGGAGGCGGGAGCAGGAAACAGGGATCTTAAAGGGATCTTCAGGGTGCATCAGTTCCACAAGGTCGAGCAATTCGTCTTCAGCCTCCCTGAGGATAGCTGGAAATGGCTTGAAGAGCTGATAAGAAATGCGGAGGAGATCTTTCAGGGCTTAGGCCTCCCCTACAGGGTGGTCAACATATGTGCAGGGGAACTTGGAGCACCTGCAGCCAAGAAGTATGACCTGGAGGTCTGGATGCCTGCTCAAGGAAGGTTCAGGGAAATGGTCAGCGCCAGCAACTGTACGGACTGGCAGAGCTATAGGCTAGGCATAAGATTTGTTAGGCGTAAGGGGATGGTGAGAGGCTACGTCCACACGCTTAACTCAACGGCTGTCGCAAGCACCCGCACCATAACGGCAATACTGGAGAATTATCAGGAGCCTGATGGAACAGTCGTAATCCCCAAGGTGCTGCGCAGATATTTAGAACCATTTAAGAAGGCCCCTAAGGAGATTATAAGCCCTGTAGGCGGGGGGAAGGAGGCCTAGCCTGAGGGGAGAAGCTCAGCCACCCTTACAGGATGAGCCTCGGAGAAAGCTGTTTTCTTACCATACATGTAGATCACGTTTATACTCATAACCACCGAGGAGAGGATGAATGGAGCCTGCGGTAGAGTCTCCTGGAGCATGTGGTATAAGGTGCCTCCTATCCAGGGAGAGGGGACGGAGGATGCCATTCTAATCATGTTAACCGAGCTGTATATGCGTCCGCGGACATCAGCCTCGGACAAGGACGCTATGATGGCATTGTAGGCGGGTATCCATGAGGCTAGGCTTGCTCCGAAAATGATCATGGATGCGTAAAGCATGCCTCCGGCAGAGAAGGCTATGGATAATGCTGATGCTATTCCTAGAACCTCGCTTGCCAGCATCATTCTAAAGGCTCCCAGCCTATCCACAAGCCTTCCAGCCAAGGGGAGCATAATGCTCTGAGCAGCACTGGAAACGCTTAGCAGTAAGCCTACATCAGCAGGTGTGAGGCCGAACCTAGCTCCGAAATAAGCGCTTAGAAGCGGCATCCAGAGGCTCCACGAAGCCCTATCAACGCTTGTAAACACATATAGGGGGCGGAGCCTTCTGGGAGGCCTTGATGCAGCCTTGTAGGCCTCAATAATCTCCTTGACTCCAGGCTTACTCCTAACCCTCCTTGTCTCAACTCCTATAAACATGAATGCTAGGACACCTGCTAGGACAACAGCCGAGAACGCTAGGAACGCATCCCTGTAACCTATAGCCTCGGCCATCCACCCGGCAATATAGGGAGAGAAAATCCTGGAGGCCGTGAATCCGAGTGTAACGATGCTGAACGCTGTTCCAAGCTTCTCGGCGGGAACAGAGTCGGCGAGCATCGCGCTTCTGGCAGGCTGGCCCATGGCCCATGAGATATAGAATAATATGTAGCTGGCTATAAGGAGGGGCAGATACTTGAATGAAGCTGGTATGAATAGGGCTAGTGATATTAGTAGGCCTGCAGTACCTGCAATAATTTTGCGTCCTATGGAGTCTATAAGTAAGCCTAGCAGAGGTAGGAGAACAACGTTCGCCAGGAGAGCCAGGGTTGCTATACCTCCGATAATCTCCAGAGAGTAGCCTAGGGTAAGCAGGTATAATGGTAGGAGCGTCCTATAGGCTCCTACCCCAGCACCCCTCATTATACTGTACAGTGAGAGGGCGGTTATGTTCCTGGAGGCCGTGCTCCCCGACAATCAGGCTTCACGCTAAGAACCCCTAACAATAGAGGTAAAAATGAGTTGCTGGACTAAGCTAGGAGAAGTGATCAGCGTGCCATCCTCCTAAGCGCTATGCCCATAGCCTGCCTATCACTCATGTGACCGTAATGCCTAGCCTTGGAGGCCAGTACCTTGAGCTCCTCGTATGTAGCGTAGTCGAGGACCTCGCCCTCCCTCTTAGCTTTCTCCCATCTCTCATATATTTTATCTAACAGAGGGGCGACATCGGGATCTCCGTAGAATGCTGCTTTAACCCAGCTGCTCTTGTTCTCATCTATCATTTCTATTATTGTCCTCTTATACTCCTCCACACTCAATTCACCAGGCACCATGTAACAGAATAATGGGTTCACGGGTTAATCTAGATTTAGGATGAGGTGCGGTTTCTACTAACGATCTTTAAAGGTTCCTATCGGTTTTCTTGCCTTGAGGACTATGCGGTATAGTGATGCTTACCTTCACCCGCCTTAAGCTTCTCTTCAGCTATTACTCTAGCCTCCTCTAGGATCTTTGAGGCCTCTTCTCCTAAGGGGGTCTCTGGAGACATGTGGGGCTCTGGTATGGATAGGTCTGCCCCTAGGGCACGTATACTCTCATCTATCTCGTCAAGGGATAACCCTATCTCAGGTATTGCCGCCAGATCCTGCACTCTAAGCTCCCCTATTATGCCTGCTATGCTTCTGATGGACTCCGTAATAATTCCTGTCTCATAAGCTGTCTCCAACCTGAGTCTAAGCCTCTCCAACACGGTTTGCAGGTAGACGACTCTACGGAGAAGGCTTTTAAGCTGCGCAGCCTCCTCAGCATATCTTTTGGCAAGCTCCTCATCACCTCTAAGTATGCTATCCTCAACCATTCTCTCTAGCTCTCCTCTCCTAGCATCTATTCTTGCAGCCATTCTCTCCAGCTTAGCGCTTCCAGTCTTAGCTGCTATTATAGCCTTTGCGAGGCTTCGCCTTACATCCCGCTTACCCTTAATCATCTCCAAGCACCCTGAATACCCGTCACTCCTATTCGGATGCTTGGAAATAAAACTCTGCACCCCTTACCGCTGTCTATCCTAGAATTCTTCCTAGACGTGACTCAACATGCCTGGAGGCCCTAGCCAGGATGCTGTCCTCTACTCGTAGAAGCCTGCCTTCACTCGCCACTATATCCCCTCCAACCACAGTTACCTCAGCCTTCATCCCACCGTAAACCAGGGCTTCCTCAGGGGTTACAGTTATGGGCTTCATAGGCCTCCATAATACAAGGTCTGCTAGAAAGCCTCTCCTAATAACACCGCCTCTCAGCCCGAAGGCCTTGTAACCCCCTCTGGTCGCAGCATAGTATATTTCCAGGAGGCTTACGGGTCTGCCTCTCAGCATAGATGAACCGTAGGCAGCCCTCATCTCGTCAACCACACTGTAGCTTGGCGAGACGTCAACCCCTAAGCCTACATTTACACCTAGATCTAAGGCCTCCCTAATCGGGGCTAGACCGCTGCCCAAAAGCATGTTTGCCCATGGGTTATGTATGACGCTGGCCTTTCTCCTAGATATTAATGATATCTCGCTTCTAGACAGCCATGTACCATGTGCTAGAACCACATCTTCGCCGAGGCCTGCAATTCTGTCGAGATAGAAGGCAGGCATGACGCTCGAGATCCTAAGGGAATATTCTGTATCTTCAGCAACCTCTGATAGATGCATGTGTATCCTAGCCTTCCTATGCCTAGCCTCCAGGAAAATCCTCCTAATATCATCTGGATCCAGAAGCCTGATACTACATGGAGAGAAGCTGATGGTTATCCTAGGATGAGCAGCCCATTCATCATGCAGCCTTATGTTATCGTTGAGAAGCCTTTCAAAATCCTTTCTGAGGCCATGCCTCATTAAGGCTACGCTTAGATCAGCTCTCAGGCCAACTAGATCTACCGCCCTAGCCACATCATTCATGTTGAAATGCATGTCCGCGGCAAAAGTCACGCCGCCTAGAATAAGCCTGGCCGTGGCTAGTAGGGAAGCATTATAAGAATCCTCGGAGGTCATGCGGGGCTCCCATAAAGACAGCACTCTGTACACCCACTCGTCCAGCCGCATCCCCTTATACATGGCTCTAACAGGATATAATGATAAATGCGTGTGGCCTGAAGCCAGGCCTGGAGTCAGGATCAGCCCCCTGGCATCCACTATTTCGTCGGCTTCTCTGTCAATGCTGGTAGCTCTTCCCACATCTCTGATCACGCCATCCTCAATATAGACATCCACGCTGCTTAGATGTACCCCAGGCTCTATGACGGCTAGGCTTACATTCCTTATCAGCAGTGAAGTCACGGTGAATTTACCCTAGCCACTTGTAGAGAAACACGGCTACGAATATCTTAGCCTTCCCAGGGATCCCTCCTATGCTGTCAGCGAAGATCCTCTCAGGCTTGAAGTGCTTGTAGAAGGGTGGCGGGATAAGTGTGAGGCGATCCAGGGTTCCACCGGGATAGGGGGCTATGAAGTAGTAGCGTGTAACATTGGGTACGACAGCATCCCCGACACCATAGTTTGCAAGATTATAGATCCCGTCAACCATGAGCCCTACTACAAGCATGTCACGGGCATCAGTGAAGTTTACACCTACATTAGTTATTCTGCCCTGATTATCCTTGTAGGGAACCATGTAGGGTTCAAGAAGCCTTAACTGCCTCTCACTTTTAACCTCGCTTGGAACAAGGGGTATGCGGCCACCTATGCGGAGCATCCATACTATTTTCCTAAGGTCAACCATGCCTAACCCGTGCGGATAGGCTGCAACCCTGGCCCAGCCACTAGTAGTATTATACTCTTCCACAAATACATCGTACACGAGAATGTATGTCTTGTTTGGAACGAGGCCTAGCTTATACATGAGGCTGGAAGCCTCAGTCTCATTAGCCGTGAGTATCTTGGCCAGAAGCTTTATCTGTGTGCCATTCATAGTGGCTCCGTCAGCCACAGATGCCCTCTCACCTGCAACTGATATCCAGTAGCCGTAATCCCACCATGCAACTATGACTGAATCGTTAGGCGTCCTAGTCCTAATATACTTTAAAGCGTCAAGCCAGGCACTATTCTTCTTGGTGCCTACCCCTGCAGTAAGGATCTGAGGCATGTTCTTATACTCCTTATTATAGGATTCCACACCTGCGTAGGCTACATTAGCCCCTATTATAAGTAGGAGCAGGATGCCGAGGTAAAATACCTCCGATACTCTGGGCTTATAGGCTCTCTTCTTCCTCTTCTTGGGAGGGATGTAGGCATTGGGCGATCCCCTGAGAGCTACGATCCCCATGAGGAGCCCTACGCTTAGGGCAGTGTAAAGCGAGGCGAGCTGGGCGAAGTACGCCATATTCTTATATGCGTAGAGGGCTGATAGGACTGCTACACCTATGAGCGAGTGGTAGGGATCCCTCTTAAGCAGCACGTATGCCCCGTAGCCTAGCGCCAGGAATGCTGCAAGAGCTGTAAGCTGGTTGAACATATCGACGATGCTTGGGCTCTGATGCTCAGCCACTGATTGCACTAGTGGGGGAACCTTGGATGAAGCTATCCCTAGTGCATGCAGTATTCTCCCACCAAAGGGTATTACATCCTCTGATACTAGGCCGATGAACACTGCGGCCAGCACGAATAGGAGTATGAGGTATTGCAGCATGCTCATCCTAAAGCCTGCGAACATTACGATATAGGCTGCAACCAGTATGCCAAGCCAGATGAAGGGATGGGAGGCTAGGAATTCTGGTGAAAATAGGAGCACTATGAACATCGAGATTATTAGGGATAGGAAGAGGTACTTGTCCCTGGGCTCCTCTTCATAGTTCATTAATGGTAGTAGAAGCATATGAGCAGCTACAAGCATTATGGCATAGTACACGCCGCCCCATATCATTCCAACGATGCCCACCATGGCTCCAGCTAGAACAGAGTCCCAGAAATCCTTCCTCCTCAGCATCCTGACGTAGAAGAGCGCCATAAGTATGAGGAAAGGCATGGCTATGCCCTCCTTCTCAACGAAGCCCACTATAGTTCTATCAGCGGCTCCTGGGAGGGTTGCTATGGCTAGAGCTGCAGTCAGCCCTCCCACATCTCCTGCAAGCTCCTTTCCAAGAAAATAGGCTGCTATCACTGCCAAGGCTCCTGCGAAGACGGGTTGCAGTGCTGTCCACTCCTTAAGGCTCATACCACTCCAAGCTACAAGCTTATATGTGGCTGCAGTATATAGGGGGACAGCTATGTATTCGTCATAGGCGAAATTTCTTCCCCAGGGATACCAGAACAGCCTTGTCTGGGGATCAGCTCGGGTGAGCTGGAACCACCTAGTAACTCCTCCCTGGTATAATTGCTTTGAGAGCCAATACTCTATCCACGGATCATAGGCGTTCAGCTCCACCTTGCCTGCAGCTATGGCTGGAGCCATCCTAATATACACGCCTATAGCTACGGCTACTATGAGGACAAAGGCTACGACCACCCTCCTATGCCTCGACATCCAGAGAGCCGCGTCTACAAGCTCTGCTGAAAGCTTCTTCTCACGCCTACCCATGGCTGAGGCCTAACTTCATGCTAAGCCAGCGGCTTAAAAACACTTTTCTCAGCGTCTTCTATGCGTAGGGTGGTCTCTGCGCACACCGTACCGTGTTTTAAGGCTCCACTGTGAAGTGTATTCTCCTATTATTCCTGCCCTTATTTTCGAGTTTAAGGAATACTAGTCTGCCGACCTCCCTAGTATTAGCTACATGTGGACCGCCGTCAGCCTGTATGTCTACTCCAGGTATCTCCACTATTCTTAGGACATCAATGCTGGGTGGGAGGGCTTTAGCCAGCTTAACTATGCCTGGGATCTCCATGGCCTTCTCTCGTGGAAGATAATAGATCTTCAGGTCTATGCCCCTGGCAACTATCCTGTTAGCCTCCTCGAAAGCCTCTTCCACAAGCCTGCGGTCAGGCTTCTCCAGGTTCACGTCAACCCGGCTTCTATTAGGCTTAACCTGATTGCCTGTCACCAGGACTCCAGCCATCCTGTTTAAAACAGCTATTAGTATATGCAATCCTGTATGCATCCTCATAACCCTGTACCTCTTATCCCAGTCCAGCATCCCTCTAACCTTATCGCCGATCTTTAAGCCGTGGCTGGGAACCCTGTGATACACAGTATCACTGTTCTTCTCCTTGAATACTTCCACAACCCTCCACTTCTCTCCGCCTCTTTCAAGAACACCGGTGTCCGAAGGCAGCCCTCCTCCGCGGGGATGAAAGGCTGTCTGGTTGAGCACCACTAGATCCCCGTCAATCCCCGTTACAGTGGCTTCAAACTCTCTTAGATAGGAATCATCCATGTAGAGGAGCCTACTCAAACCTTCACACCTATATGTAGCATTGGAGATGCTGGTTAAAGCTTCTTCCATAAGAATTAAGACCGCCGGCTAGCCATGATTAATGGAGGAGGAAAACATGTATCTTAAAGGCCCATGCGGCGAGAAGGTTGGACACTACACTGATATAATAGAGGAGAATGTTCAGCCCGATATGGCTTCAGGCACCACTATAAGGTGGCTTATACGTAAGGAGGATGGTGCACCTACATTCGCTATGAGGCTCTTCAAAGTATCCAGGGGGGGCCACATAAACGCCCATAAGCATCCCTGGGAGCATGAGATCTTTGTCCTGAGAGGCAGGGGGAAGGTGAGGATAGGTTCAAGGGAATATGCTGTTCAGCAGGGGTACTTCCTATACATACCGCCTAACATTGAACACGAATACTGGAATACAGGGGAAGAGGAGCTAGAGTTCATATGCGTAATACCCCACTCGCCTACGGTGCCTGAGGAAGAAGTGAAGTGCTAGGCAGGGATGAGGGAGGAGGCAGTAGTATTCGATGTAGATGGAGTGCTAGTAGACTCCAGTAAGAGGAGGCGGGAGGCTGAGAGCAGGGCTGGATGCATGAAATGCCCTGCGTTCTGGAGGATATTTAATGATCCACTGCTTGCAGAGGAGCTGGATGAGCCTAGGATCACTGGAGTAGAACTTGCACGTAGAAGAGCTGAGGAGGGATACGTTATAGTGGTTATCACGGGTAGGCCTAGGTCGATGAGGCGGATCACTTTAAAACAGCTCAGGGAAATCAAAGTTAAACCCCATATCCTGCTGATGCGTTCTTCAGGAAAACACGAGGCTTCCCCAAAGCTAAAAGCCCGTTTACTGGAGAACCTTATCTACAGCGAGGGGATACGTGTAGCCGAGATACATGACGATGATCCAGAGGCACTTCACTATATGGGAGTTATCGCCAAGGATGCTGCACTCTACCTCCATCTACCTGGCAGTGGCTACGAGGTTATAAGGCCTAGTCCTCATGCTCCTCGCCCTCCCCGCGGAAAAGCAGGGTAAATGCTGCTGCAATGCTTGCAATCACCGCTGCAGAAACTGATATTAGGACAGTAGGGTCACTTGAACTCCCTCCGCGAATCTCTGTGAAGCCTGATGTAACACTGCTCTCTGAAGCTTCAACGCCTCCCAGCTCAACAGGCATGCTATTACTCCTACTAGTTGTCCCATGATACGGAACCTCTGCTAGAACCTTATAGTAGGAGCTAATATTGCCTGTAGAAGCCCTGAGCTCCAGGAAAACCTTCTCCCCCGGCTTCACTACATACCCATACACACAGTTCTTCAATGGATAATATACTGTGAATCTACCGTTACCCTCTCTCTCCAGGTTCCCGAGGAATTCAAGCCTTCCCTCCACTATGCCTTTGGTGAGGGATAGATTCACGGAGCTGTTCTGGAAGAACAGTGTTAAGCCTCCGTAATACGAGTCGCCTAGAATAGCACACCTGTAGAAGTAGTTTGAGGCTCCTATGAGTCTAGGTGAGGAGGGGAGTTCGACTCCAGCTATTATTACTCCTCCACCTGCATAGACTGGTATTCTTAGATCAGGCTGGCCTGAAGGCAATGGTAGGCTAATATTAATGTTCATCCACGCGATCTTTGCTTCAAGCGGTACAGGTATCTCCTCGCCATTCCTATATATGAGGGATGGGGAGTAAAGGTTGAGGGTGCCGTTGCCACGGGCTAAAACCAGGCTGCCTATCCATAAGCTCGCATTGACGGGCATTGATCCAGCCACGTGTTGCATCAATATGTGTGTCAGCCTTGATCTGAGCCTTAGGCGTAGGGTGCCGTTAACCATGACGGGCTTAACGTGTTCAACTATTGCTCCTATAGGTGTGTCATAGTAGACTGTATAAACCAGGGATATGCACAGCATCTTAGGTAGGGGTAGTAGAACTCTGCCTCCCGCATCAGCAGTTAGATTCCCTACGCCTGGAGCGTAGACTATTGCCCCGCTTAGAGGCCTACCATACCAGTCTGTCACAATAAGCTGAGATGTGCTTGGATAGGATAATATAGGCATAGCTGCAAGCAGGGCTATAAGCAGTACAGCGCTAAGCCTCATAGCTGTACAGCTACCTGTCACACGGTTAAGGGTCTTAGGAGTGATATTTATTGTGGTTTAAAGCTATGATGTTGGAGAGGAGGACAAGGCTTGATCCTAGGGGACAGGGATCTCAAGTACTATATTGAGAAGAAGCGTATAGTAATAGAGCCCTTTGACAACGAGATAATCAGGGAGAATGGAGTCGACTTGAGGCTAGGAAGCCAGGTTGCAAGGCTCAGGAGGACAAGCATGACCCTAGACTCCTCCCACCCTCCTGAAGACCTGTCACCATACTATTCTATTGAGGAGTCAGATGAAATACTCATAGCTCCCGGAGAGGTTGTCCTGCTTACAAGCCTAGAGTACCTTAGGCTCCCCGAAGATATAATGGCATTCGTGGAGCTTAGAAGCAGCTTTGCAAGGCTGGGGCTCCTAATGCCGCCCACCATAATAGATGCTGGGTTCGAGGGGAATGTGACCCTAGAGGTCCACGGCTCAGCATTCCCAGTACTGCTTAGAAGAGGTCAGAGATTCGCACACATAATATTCGCCCGTACCCTGAGCCCCGTTGAATCCCCGTATAGGGGTAGATATCAGGGACAAAGGGGAGTAACACTGCCGAGGCTAAGGCTACCTGGAGAGCCGGGCAAAACATTTTCTAACCCTCCTGGTGACAAGCCTACTATGTGAAGGCCTGATCGATATGTGTAGATTAATGATAATAGTGGGGGAGCATTCAAGCCTACCTAAAATACATGACTATATAGACTCCTTTGCAGACTCCGCTAAAACTGATCCTTACCTGGAAGCCGTGACACATGGCATGGTTCATAGCCATGATGATGGGTGGGGATACCTGGTCATAAGCCCCTCTGGAAGAACGGTCTACAAGTCTCTTCAACCCGTTTACAATGATAAGAGGGGGCGTAGATATCTTGAAGAAGCCTTAGATGACGAGTGGTTCATAGCCATAGTACATGCAAGGAAAGCAGGACTAGGCCAGCCTAAATCGCTTGAAAACGTCCATCCTATGTGCGTTCATTCCCCAACCTACGGCCTACTATGCGTGTCTCATAACGGCACAGTATATAAGGATAGGATAGCCAGGATCCTTGGAATAGAATCCATGGAGAAAAGACTTAATGATACATTCTTCCTAGCTAGGCTCATCGCGGGAAGCAGCAATGTCGAGGAATCCGTAAAGAGAGTAATAGAGTCAAAGCTTGTTAAAACTGCTATGAATACGGGCATAGCTATACCTGACCAGAAGACAGCTGATATAACGGTCTACAATGTCTTTGGATATTCAAGCAAGATAAGGGAGAAATACTATCGTTTCTATAGGATTGAGGGTAAAGGCTTCACAGCATACTCGTCCTCAACGCTCGTTGACTACTATAAGCCTGAGGGAAGCTACTCTAAGATAACAGTAATTCCCACAGGCAGCTATATTGAGATAAGAAGGCTTAACATGGGATTTAATGAGAGAATAGACATGCTTATGGAAACTATAGGTGCAGGCTCTCAGAGTAGGATGGCAGACATAGATAAGGACATGTAGCCTTCATTATCCATACTTTATCACCCATTTTCCCAGCTTATCGTAAATAGCATGGAACACCACAATAAAAGAGAAATACCACTCTTATCATGCATGCACAGAGGCAGTGGAGGGATTAGATATGAAGGGCATAGCTGCACTAGCTGTGCTAATGCTCTTTGCATTGGCCTTAACAGCACACACCGCATATATGCAGGCAGAACAGCCTGTAACATATAGTACGAGAAACGGAGTATTCAATGTGACCAACAGGTACTATACACTGGTGTTCGACCTGAAGCATGGAGGCAGGCTTAAAGCATGGATAGACAGGAATACGGGGAGAAACTACGTGGGATGCGGGGATTACTACCCATCGCTCACACATATATTCATGGCTGAGAACCCAGGCGTCATGGGGCATATAGATAATCTTACAGTAAGCTATCCATACCCCTTAATGCTGAGTGAATGGAACTATACTGTGCTGGTCAAGCAGAACAATATGCTGCTAGTTGAATTCTACCCTGTGAAGGGGAACAGCTGGGTGGAGAAGCAGACTGGAGGACTCCTAACATATAGGATTATAGCATTCTATGGTGACAAGCCCTACATAGATGTAAGATACATTATAACTAATCCCACCAATAAGACCGTTACTCTCAGCGAGATCGCAGGCAAGCCTGGAGGATTAGTAGAAGACATCTCCCTCCTAGCAGGCAATAGTAGTAAAGCCCTGAAGAACTGGTACCCTATGGCGGCCTACAGGAATGACGGCATGATATCAGTTTCAGCCTTCAATATAAGCCTGGCAGGCGAGATACATAGAAGCGTCTACTGGCTTGGATTCCTCAACAATGCTACCCACGAGTTTGCTGGAATGGTTGTCCTCGAACCCGAGCTGGTGGCATCATACGGCTTCAAGAGCGGGTATTATGGCCGCCCAGTACTAAGAGCGTACGTGAAGTATGGTAGAATATCCCTAAGCCCTGGAGAGCCTTTCGAAATATCGCTGAGAATATATTATGGTGAAGGCAATCTAAAGTGGCTGGATGAGGCGGGGTTCTGGAGTCTAGCCCGCCTGATCTCCCCTGAAGAATACGCTAAGTACAGGGAGCTGGCTGACAATCCTCTCAATGCGACAAGCATTCTGAAAGAGTATGCTGAGCTTAGGGAGGAGGTAGCAGATCTACGTGAGAAGAATTCATCCTTACAGCTACAGGCAAATGAGCTTAAAGGAGAGTATAATAAATGCTCCATACAGCTAAAAGACTATGAGGATACAGCCAAGGAGCTTAACGACCGTAACGCCTCCCTGGAGGTTCAAAAGTACCTGGCATTCATCGGGGGCCTTGTAGCAGGAATCATCCTACTCTACCTGGCGCTTAAGATAGGGGCGTTGAAGACGGGGATCAGGCATTAGGGAATGGTTTTATTAGGGATGAGCCTGGATTGCCGAGCGGTGACGCGGAATGAGCGAATACATAAAAGCCCTGCGAGAACAGCTTGAAAAAATGGTTGTACCTATGGGCTACCAGGTTCAGCGGAGAACAGCCAAGTCGTTGCGCATAGTTAAGGGAGCCGACACAGTAATGACGATCACCGATCGGGGAGAAATAGTTGAAATAGTGCTTCAGGGGAAGTCGTACAACTATGATAAATGGTACACATCTCCTGAAAGACTAGCCACCGTGATAACAAACTTCTTCTCGCAGCGATCCTAGCCGAAACGCCTTAAACCATATGCTAGGCCTAAAGCCACACCAGAGGTAACCGCAGCGTTTTTACACTATTGTTTCCCAGCTTAGAGGAGGTAATAATTGCTATCCGCTCTAGGATTAAGATAAATAACCTGCCTCTAGTAGGCATCAATACAAGTGCCGGAGATGAGGGTGTGCTGCCTATTCTCAGGGGGGAAGGACAGCACATATGCGTGTCACTGGGCTTTCCTCAAAGGATTTAGAGTGGAATGCCTTCTCACCGCTAAGCCTTCCTCCAGAGACTCGATGCTCTTCCATTACCCTGCAATTAGTTTAACCAGCATGCAGGCAAAGGCGATGAACGTAGAGCAAGTAGTAGTAAATGCTGGCGGCAGGGAGGAGGAAGCCCTGCATAAACTCTTCAGGCTGGCTGCAGATAGGTATGGGGCTGAAGGCATAGTTTCAGGCGCCCTTCTCTCAGACTACCAGAGATTGAGGTTCAGCATTATTGCTGAGGAGGAAGGACTTAAAACATATACTCCCCTATGGAGGAAGAATCAGGCTGAATATATGCGCAGCCTTATACGAGAGGGATTCGAATTCATCGTGGTGTCTATCTCAGCCATGGGGCTTCCGCCAAGCATTCTGGGGAAACCGATAACCCTCCGGGACGTAGAGGATATTATAAGGCTTGCAGAGAAATATGGCTTTAACCCTGCATTTGAGGGAGGGGAAGCCGAGACCCTGGTTCTAGACGCTCCATTGTTCAGGATGAAGCTAATGGTTGAAGGCGTTGCTGAGAGAGAAGCACCCTATGTGTGGAGATATAGGATAATGAAGGCAAGACTCATGCCCAAACATTATGCTTAAATCCTGCACTACGTGTAGAGAATGCTCGGCTCAGGCTTATAGAGAGCATAGGGTGGCTTCTCATGGGTTTTAGGCTGCAGCTACGCTCGAAGAAAGCTTTGAGGAGGGAAGCTGAGGCCGGGGTATACGATGTGGTGATCGTGGGTTCAGGGCCTGCAGGCCTATCAGCAGCAATATTTGCAGCCAGGTTTGCCCTGAAGACTATTGTAATAGCAGGGGAGATCGGAGGCCAGGTTAGCGATGCAGGATATGTTGAAAACTATCCCGGCATTCTCAGAATAACAGGCCCCGACCTCGTTAACAGGATGCTTAGACATGTGCAGCATTACAAGGTGCCTGTGAGAATGGGATGGGCGCTCAACATTGAGAGGAGAGGCAGCGTCTTCGAGGTTCATACCACGGGTGGAGCAGTATTCAAGTCTAAGACCGTGATACTGGCCTTAGGCGTCAGGAAGAGGAAGCTGGGTGTGCCGGGAGAGGAAGAATATTCTGGTAGAGGTGTGAGTTACTGTGCACCCTGCGATGCACCCATGTTTAAGGGTAAGGTTGTAGCCGTTGTGGGTGGAGGAGACTCGGCGGCCAGTGCAGCTGTACTGTTAGCCGACTATGCTTCTAGAGTATACATGGTGCATAGGAGGGATAAGCTTAGGGCACAACCCATATACCATAGGCTTCTAGCAGATAATCCTAGGGTCAACATACTGTGGAACAAGGTCGTTGTGAAGCTTGAGGGAGATAGGCTTCTACGCAGGGCTATTCTAAGGGATACTAAGAGCGGAGAGATAAGCGTTCTCAGAGTTGACGGCGTATTCGTGGAAATAGGAGCGGATCCTCCTAGAGAATTCTTCGAGAAGATAGGTGTTGAAACAGATGAGGAGGGCTATGCTAAGGTAGGGCCTGATCAATCCACAAGTGTTCCCGGAATATTTGCTGCAGGGGACTGTACAAATGCATGCAACGGCTTCAAGCAGATAATAACAGCGGCGGCGCAGGGAGCAGTAGCTGCTGAGGCTGCCTATAGGTATATCGTATCGGCGGCAGGCTCCCCATAGCTGATCATTAGAATTGCTATATGAAGCCTGTCACCACTTCGAAGAAGTCTACTGGTAATGGTCTGCCCTTAGAGACATACTCCTCATACTTCTTCTCCAGGAATCCTTCAAACACGCTGCAGGAGTCGAAACGCCCATCCCTATCACACCTAGTATTAGTGAAGTGTGGATCAGTCTTCTTTATGAAGCACTCCCCGGTCTTCTTATCGTAATAGGGGCATAGCTTATAGTACTGCTTAGCACTGCGCATCATTCTGTTCACCCATCTCTTCTTAGGGTTACTTCTATCCTTCTCCTCCATACGTGTTAATACACGCTCATATTCATCCTGGCTTATCGTGGTCTTGTCCAAGGTTACGCACCCCCATGAATCCTGGTATCATGTCAGGTGGTGCGGCTAATATGAGTTCCGCATACCCTTATTAAAGTGACGGGCGAACCGGTCTGAAATCATACTAAACGTTAAATACCATTACCTAGGAATATTATAGCGGTGATAAAACCATGGAACAGGAGTGGGAAGGATTCTGTGTGAGATGCAGGAAGAAGGTAAAGATACAGAACCCTGAGATAGTGACCCTCAAGAATGGGCGGAAGGCTGTTAGAGGCCGCTGCCCATACTGTGGAGGCATAGTCTACAGGTTCATCAAGGGCTAATGACTTCTACGCAAGGACAACGCATCAAGATTGTTTCTTTTATAAATCCTATCTGCGATTCTAATCCTATATGGGAAGCATCCACATGAATGTTAGCCTTGTGTAAAGCATGCCTGTGCAGTATTTGAAAAGCATGCTGAGCAACAGGCAGGGAAAGCTTATTTTTCAAAGAGGCTCAGGCACTAGTGTTCAGGCATGGAGGAAGAGCTTGTAGGCCTAATGGGGGTAACCCTGGCTGCGGTATTCTGGTCCGTGAGCCCAGCTATGATAAGCATGGTTATGAGGGGTACTGAGAGAAACTCCCTTTACGCTAATGCTATTAGAAACGCTGCCGCCCTCCCTGTGCTCGGCATTACAGCGTATGTTGCAGGGTTTAAGGCTATATTCACACCTATATCCATAGGGCTGCTCCTAGCTACAACGCTTATTGGGCCTGGGCTTGGAGACTACGTGTACACTGAGGCTATAAGGCTTACTGGAGCCTCCCTAGCCACACCTATAGGCTACCTCTACATACTTGTAGCGCAGCTTATAGCCTGGAGGATGGGAGAGCACGCCACTCTTAGACTGTTTCTTGGAGGAGTGCTTGCAATCATAGGTGTGTGGCTGGTGTCCGAGGCATGGAGTCATGGTGGTGAAGCCTCTTTAAGAGGAGTGATCCTGGCAGGAGTTTCAGCCTTATCCTGGGGAGTTTCAACGGTGATCATGAAGCTCCTGCTAAGCTACATGGGGGTCGTTGAACTAGTATTCTACAGGGTGCTGATCCTAGCCCCCCTGCTCTACGCTCTATACAAGGCTACAGGCTCCTCCGAGCCCGTGGATCTAAGGGGGATCTTAATCCTAGGATTCTCGGGGATACTGACTTATGGAGCAGGCCTACCATTATTCACATTCGCTATCAAAATAGTCGGAGTAGGGTATTCTGTTCTCCCCACAGCCCTGACCCCCGTATTAACGCAGCTGACGGCAGCCTATATGGCTGGGGAGAGGCTTTCATCCTACAGGGTTGTAGGCTCTATAATCACTGTGGCTGGGATAATTGTTGGTGTGAGCTGAGATTAAACGTGGTCTATTACTTTCTGAGCACTCGGCTCTCCCCGCGCTGCCGATAAGCGTTCAATATACTCCATCACCCTCCTATGCAGGGCTTCGAGCAGCCTCCTCCTATCCTCCATTAACACTATATCACTATAACCCTGAACTACTAGATGATGTGCGAAGGGGCTGGGAACCCCGCGTTCATCCAGGATGGCCAGCTTTACCTCTCCTTCATGGAGTTTCCGCAGAACCTCCTCCGCATGTGTGACGTCGAGCTTATCCTCCATGATCTCCCTGTAAGCCTCTTCAAGCACTGGGAAGCCGTCTATCTCTTCGACTATTCTTAGAAGCCTCTGAGCGCTCAGCTGCATTTTATGGGGGCTGCGCTCATAGCCCTTATATCGTCTAAGTATCATGAAGCTCCTCTGAGCAACATGGCGGAAAATCCTCTTAAGCATCTCAGTGTTCCTAAGGGCTTTCCTGAGAACCTGCCTGATATTCAGTGGTGTCAGGGAGAAGACCAGTTCCTCAATGTTGATGGGGCCTAGTGATCTAGGTATGGTGAGCATGAAGCCATTATCGGATACGGTTATTCTAACAGGGTAGGATGCAAGCTGTGAGAGGAGGTAGCCATAAGCCCTGGCCAGCGCCCCATTAACCCTACGCCCGAAAAGCGTGTGGAAAACCAGATTCCTCCTATCACCCTCAACGTAATTCTCAACAAGGATCAACTTATCTGAAGGCACCCTACCATCCGTAAACAAGTATTGTGAAAGAATATACTCGTAGATATTATCAGCAGCGCTGCGGGACACCTTGTAATCCTTGACAAGCATGGATACCACCTTCTCTCTGGGAACCCTGTTCCTAATCATATCAGCAATCATTCTGCGGAAGCCTCCGACCTCAATGGCTGAATCATATGCTAAGGGAAGCATCTCGGAGAACCAGCTTGGCACGGTGGGCCTCCTCCCCTCAGCTGATCTAACCTTAGCTCTCATTCCATCAGCCTTGATGAACTCGTAGACCCTGCCTCCAAGGACAAATATGTCTCCGGGAACCAGCATCTGAACAAACTCCTCCTCCAGGTTCCCCACATATCTCCCCTTATCAGTGAACACCTTGACCTTAGACTCGTCAGGTATGGTTCCACTATTAAGATAATAGATCATTCTAACACTTCTCTTACGTCCAAACACCCCTTCATCCTCATCGAACCATATTTTCGAGTACACATGATGTCTTTCAAGCCTCCCCCCATACCTGCCTGCAAGGTAGCGTAGAACTTTAAGGAACTCTTTGAAGCTTAGATCCCGGTACGGGTAGGCTCTCCTAACAACCCTGTATGCATCCTCCACCCTCCACTTCTTCTCAAGAGACATGGCTACCAGATGCTGCATGAGAACGTCTAACGGCTTCCTAGGAATCCATATTTTATCTATATGCCTGCTCAGAGCAGCCTTAGCCAGCACAGTGCACTCCACAAGGTCGTCTCGATCAACCACTACTAGTCTCCCCTTACTAACCCTCCTGAAATGGTGGCCTGCTCTCCCTACACGCTGGAGAAGCCTGCTCACACTCTTAGGGCTGCTCAGCAATACTACGACATCTATGTAGCCTATATCTATCCCTAGCTCAAGGGACGTCGAGCTAATAATGGCTTTAAGCTCCCCCCTCTTAAGCCTCCCCTCAACCTCAAGCCTTAAATCCCTGCTGAGACTGCTGTGATGAGCCTCTATTTCATCCATATCCGCTACTCCCTGGGAGCTTAGAAGCCTGCGCAGCTTGAAGGCTACGCGTTCAGTCGAGCTGCGTGTATTAGTGAAGATCAGGGTTGTCCTATGCTTCTTAACTATTCTTGCAAGCTCCCTGTATATGGCATCATTAACCTTCTCCACAGGTGTGTGGAGGAGGTCTTTGACAGGCGCCAGAACCCTTATGTCGATAGGCTTTGTGAAGCGGGCGTCAATGATCACGCAGGGCCTCGGACTGCCATCCTCACCGTATCCTACGAGGAACTTGGCGACCTCTTCGAGGGGTGCTATGGTTGCACTCATCCCTATCCTCGTGATCCCTCCTGTCAGCTCCTCCAGCCTCTCAAGGCTTAGAGATAAGCTTGACCCCCTCTTAGATGATGCTAGCTCATGGATCTCGTCTATAACAACCCATCGCACAGTGCTGAGCTTTTCCCTGAACCTCGGGGCTACTAGGCTTATTGCCAGGCTCTCAGGCGTTGTTATGAGTATGTGTGGGGGCTTCCTCAGCATCCTCTGCTTCTCCGAGGGTGAAGTGTCGCTTGTCCGCACAGCTACCCTTATCTCAGGGAGCTCGTATCCCATCCGCCTAGCCTCCTCTTCTATACCGCTTATGGGTGCAAGCAGGTTTCTCCTCATATCGTTGTTAAGAGCCCTTAGCGGCGACACGTATACAACGTATATCTGCTCCTCCAGCCTCCCCTCCTCTGCAAGGGTGTAGAGGTTGTCAAGGAGGCCTAGGAAGGCCGCCAGGGTCTTACCAGTGCCTGTAGGCGACGATACAAGTACATTGACATTCCTCTTAACCAGCGGTATAGTTCCCCTCTGAGGAGCTGTAAACGAGCCGTAGGTCTTCTTGAACCAGGAGGCTACATATGGTCTCAGCAGCCTATACACCTCGCTGCTTCTCGGCAGCCTCTCCAGCCTCGCTATCACTCCTATACCCCTCATTCCTGCAGCACTAGCTTAATGCGTGGAGGCTATAATACTAGTTGCCCTAGACTGGGCTTGTAATCCTTAATAGCCGCTACGAGTAGAGTCATGAGTGGTGAGGACTTCTGGACGAGGATCTTCTCAGGAGGGTGGTTGGGGAAGCATTGAAGCTAGGTGCAGGTTTCGCTGATATAAGGGTTCAGGACGACAGCTACACTTCTATATCACTTAGAGACGGTGTTGTTGAGTCCATGTCTAGCGGCAGGGATCATGGAGCAGCTGTAAGGGTCCTCTATGGAGGAGCCTGGGGCTTCTCCTATACTAGCAGGCTTGACTCGGAAGGGCTGAGAAGCGCGTTGAAGAGGGCGTTTTCAGCCGCTAGGGCCGCGTCAAGTTATATTCGCAGGCCTGCCAGAGTCGTGCTGCTCGACCCTATCCGCGACGTGGTTGAATGGAAGCCTAAAGTCAACCCTCTAGACATAGATCCTTCATCTAAGCTCAGCGTGCTGAAAGAGGTGCATAGCCTGATATCATCCGAGAAGACTGTTAAAACAGTATCAATAAAATACATGGATGGCGTCGAGCATAAGATCTATGCATCCACAGATGAGCGTCTAGTAGAGGAGTCAAGATACATTTCATGGGCGTATTTCTGGGTTACAGGGCAGGAGTCGGGAGTGGCTGCTTCAGCCAGAGAGGAGCTGGGATCAATAGAAGGCTACACTATATTTGAGAGATGGAGTCCTGAGGAAATATCTTCGAGGCTTAGAAACCGCATAAGAAACCAGTTAAAAGCTAAGACTCCTAGGGGTGGGGCATACCCTGCAGTCATGGCTCCCAACGTTGTAGGCGTATTCGTCCACGAGGCTTTCGGACATCTGGCAGAAGCTGATCTAACCATGGCTGGAAGCGCGGTTAGAGACAAGTTCAACCAGAAGATAGCGTCGGAGAAGGTATCAATAGTTGACGATCCAAGCCTTCCAGGGGGCTTCGGGACATACAAGTACGACGATGAAGGTGTGAAGGCTGTTCCAGCCAGACTTATAGATAAGGGGTATATGAAGGATATAATGCTGGACAGAGAGTTCGCAGCAATGCTTGGACGCATGCCTACGGGCAACGCGAGGGCTGAGAGCTACAGGGTCCCGCCACTCATACGTATGAGGAACACTGTAATGATGCCTGGAGACATGAGCCTGGATGAACTGTTCAGGGACATAAAGTACGGCTACTATCTAGTCTCATTTAGAGGAGGTCAGGCCAACCTCGACGGGACATTCCAGGTAGGCATACAGGAGGCATATGAGATAGTTAACGGAGAGGTAGGAGAACCCGTGAGGAATATGAGCATAAGTGGCAACACCCTGGAAACTCTGGCGAAGGTTGACGGAGTAGCAAAGGATTTTGCCCTCGAATACGGTAGGTGTGGGAAGGGGCAGACAGCCTACGTGTCTGATGGAGGCCCCCATGTAAGGGTGAGGGAGATAATTATAGGAGGTGCTGGAAGCTGAGCCGCATAGAGCCTGTGGAATACGCGTCTATTGCTGTTAGAAAGGCTGTTCAGCTAGGAGCAGACGACGCAGAAGCATATGCCTCTATCTCAAGAGGCGTTGAAGCATCCATAAAGAACAACAACCTTGACACTTCTACGAGCTTCGAGGAGGAGGGGCTTGGAATAAGAGTAGTAGTTGATAAGAGAGTGGGGTTCGCCTATACGAGCGCTCTCAGCATAGAGTCCATAATAGACGCTGTTGAAAGAGCTGTTAAAATAGCCAGGGCTTCAGAGCCTGATCCCCAGTGGCCAGGGCTACCCGAGCCTAGAGACCAGTACCCTGAGGTTAGAAATACGTTCGACCCCTCCATAGCATCATTCACTATAGATAAAGCCGTGGAGAAGGCCTCGGAACTCCTTAGATACGCCAGAGAGGATGACAGAGTGAATGTGGTGTGGGGAGGCGTAGAGACACTAGTGGAGGAGAAGGCTATAGCCAACAGCAACGGAGTCTATAAGGCTGGTAAAGGAACATTTGCCTCAGCGTTCGTGGAGACCGTGGCTAATGAGGCTGGAGAAGCCACCCCTAGCTGCTATAGTCTTGAGGAGCGTAGAATAGGGCTTCCAAGCATAGAGCCTCTTGCACGCGAGGCTGCTGAAGAGGCTCTCAGAAGCCTGGGCGCCCATAGAGGCGAGAGCGGCGTGAAGCCCGTGATACTCACTGAGAAAGCCCTATTCATGCTCATCAACTTCAGCCTTCTCCAGGCTGTTAAAGGCGATAATGTTGCCAGAGGGAGAAGCCCGTATGCTGGGAAAATAGGAGAACAAGTAGCATCCAGCAACCTGAACATCATGGATGATGGGACAATGAAGGGAGGCCTAGGTACATGGAGCTTCGACGACGAAGGCGTACCTACTGCGAGGAGCATTATAATAGAGGAGGGGATTCTCAGAGGATTCCTATACGACAGCTACTGGGCTGCTAGAAGCGGGGCAAAGCCCACTGGAAACTCGTGGAGGAGGAGCGGATACCTATCTCTGCCTACAATAACCATGAGCAACCTGATCATATCTCCAGGCGATGCTACCCAGGATGAAATTATCTCTGAGAGCAGAGGTGGCATCCTAGTGGATGGGCTTCAAGGAGCCCACAGCACTAATCCAGAGACAGGGGAGTTCAGCGTGGTTGCAACGCCTGCATGGCTGATATCAGAGGAGGGGTTAAAGCCTGTTAGAGGCCTCATGCTTGCAGGTAACGTGTACGAGCTGCTCCACAGCATAGACATGGTTGGAAGAAGTATCCGCAGCATATCAAGGTTCTATGCACCTTGGGTTAGGTTCAGCAGCATGAGAGTTGTTTCAAAGTAGATGCTAACAGGTGCTGCATAGTGACGAGGATAGTGTGGCATGGCCACTCATGCTTTGAGATAGTGTCTGATAATGGTATGCACGTAGTCATAGATCCGCATGACGGCTACAGTATAGGCCTTCCTCCACCAAGAATCAAGGCCGACCTAGTACTGGTGACCCATGACCACTATGATCACAATGCTGTTGAAAGCGTTGCAGATAGCCACACTGAGATTAGATGTTGCCTTGATGGAGAGGAGGAAATTATGGGGGTGAAGGTGAGGGGGGTGAAGCTCCCACACGACAAGTTTGGAGGCAAGCGTAGGGGATGGGTCCATGCATACCACTTAGAGATAGATGGCTTCAGAATGCTTCATCTAAGCGATATAGGCATCATACCTTCCCGGGAAATACTGGGAGAACCCCACGTGCTATTCATACCTGTAGGAGGAACATATACTATAAGCGCCGATGAAGCCTGGAGCATCGTAGAGTCTCTGAAGCCACCCATAACCATACCAATGCACTACTGGGTTCCAGGCATGATGATGCCCCTTGACCCTATAGACGAGTTCCTCAAATTCGTTAAGAAAATAAGGATTATAAGAATGGATGCGGGAAGCATGGATGTTAGGGAAACCCTCATACCCGAGGAGCCTAGAATAGTTGTTTTAAAGCCTCCCAGCATGCAGCGTTAAGCTCAAGGCGAGCCAAGGTTGAAGCAACCTGCACTCAGAGTCGCAGGCAGCTGGAGCCATGGCGTAGAGGCGGATTCCTTGAATGCCTAGCGATGAGTGCTAAAAGGCTCTCCACATCTCCTTCGTCTAAAAGCCTCCTGGCTATTCTCTTCTCCTCTAGGCTCATATCAAGTATGGGGAAGGTCGCGATAAGCTTCCTGGCCTGCGATAGCCCTAGATACTTACGTGTATAAAGGCTTTTAGAATACTTGTAGGTGGTCATGAAGTCGCTATCCGTCTTCAATCTAAGATACTCGAGAACACTGTTAAAATAATCTTTTAGGAGAAGCTGATCATCGACGCTGATGCCCGGTTTAAGCACAACGTGTATTGGATGCGTCCTATAAGTACTCCTGGTTACAACCACAGCGTCCACCCCGTAGACCTCTCTCACCACGTAGAGCCCTGCCCTCCCATCAGGCCTCCCAGTATCCAGGGTTCTTAGGAAGAGGATATTGCGCTTCACCATAGAGTAGGCCTGCTCGTCGAGGCATATCCTCATCTTCCTATAGTTTCTCTCAGCCTTGCTGAATGAGTTGGCATCCAGCGCCTCCAGGCACCTATCACCACTTCTCTCCAGGAGATCTCTAAGATGCAGGTGGAACACAGGTCTCACGGGATTACGCGTCCTATACTTATCGACAAAGCAGTCGAACTCTGCTCCAGCCCTATACTTGTATTTTGGCAGAAGTCTATAATCCCTTTCAACTACTCGTCCATGAGGCTTCACTTTAATACCCCTAAACTCCTGGGGTTCGTGGGCAGGCCTATCCTTCCTTGCAAAGAAGCAGAGGGCTACATGCGTACCTGTAGTGTCGAACAAGCTGTCCTCAAACACCACAACCCTGCTAATCCTATACTCGCGGAGAAGATCTATTCTGATCTTATTGGAAACCGAGAACCCATATAGAAAGTTTGACGGGAGAACGTAGATCATCCTGCTAACAGAGTGCCTAGCATCATTTATGAGGGCAAGCTGGTAGAGATCCTGGTACCCCTTATTCTCCCCCTCAAAGTATGAGAGGTATCGGCGGGCCTCCAGCCTCTTACTAATATAGCCTAGGTAAAGGTAGGGAGGATTCGTCACATGGTATACGGGTATTCCTAGCTCCAGGAGGAATGAAGGATAGTTCCTAAGGGTATCCCTAACCCTGATATTCTCCTCAGCTATTCTTCGGGGAACCCCCAGCCTGACGGCATTCATCACAGCCTCCTCCACGAGATCTCCCTGTATGTCGAAGAGATACATGTGCTCCCTGAAGAACTCCGCTCTCAGCTCCCTTGGAATGTACTCCAGTATAGGCAGGATCAAGTCGCCTCTTCCGGCAAACATGTCGACCCATACATACCTCCACAGATCATCCAGTATGTGGGGAGCTACATACCTCTTGAAAATCATCCTAGGTGTGAAATGGGCCCCATAGATCCTCCTACTAATAGTCTCCCCCCTCATAATTGCAGCCGCCTCTAGGGGCCGTAATGTTAGTCTCACCAAACACTATAATAATGAAGCGCCACGCGTCATGCACTAACAGGAAATTAAAGTAATTATGAATGCGGCCTTAGTGTTAAATGGGGATATACGTGGATCTACCCGTAGTTGGGGTAGGGGCAGTCCTATTCAATGATGAGGGTAGAATACTACTTGTCAAGCGAAGCCATGATCCAGGCGAAGGAAGGTGGAGCATACCTGGAGGAATACTTGAGCTGGGGGAAGAAGTATTTGAGGGTGCTAGGAGGGAGCTGGAGGAGGAGACAGGTCTTAAAGCTACTCCCAGGGGAATAGTGGGGGTTGCAGAGTATATTGAGAGGAGTAGGAGCGGAGCATATCGCTTCCACTACGTGATACTGGATGTTCTATTCGGCAAGCCTGTAGAGGGCAGGCTGCACGCGGCAAGCGACGCCGCGGATGTGGGATTCTATAGTGTAGAATACGCTCTTAGCAATCTGCAGCTCACCAGTACAACCAGGCTCTTCTTAGAGGAGATTAGGAGGTGGGGGGCGAAGCCAGTACTCATAAGGCCTGTAACCTCCAGGGTTAATGGAGGCTAGATGCGTCCTGGAGGCCTTTTATGACCGCCTAGTAGAATATCTCTATTTTCTTCACGCGGTGCGGCTCTTTGCGATCCTCCATGACCAGGTATACCTGCACTGCCTCCCTTATGATTTCACTCCTAGTCTTACCTTTACTCCTGGCATACCTGTCCAAACGTTCCAACAGATCCTCCTCAACCTTAAAGGTCACTACCCTCATACTAGCACCATGCACGTAATACTGATGGCATTAGAAGTAAATATGATTCTTCTTGGATAAGGATAAGTAGAGGAATATTATAGGAGGAATCCATATGAGTAACATATTTATATATTAGTAGTATAATCTTTTTCTTGTAGGGAGAAGACTAGTGCCCACAGTACATTTATCGCTGCCTGACAGGGTTTACAGGGAGCTTAGAAGAGAAGCCGAAGCTCTTGGAATACAGGTAACCGATCTTATAAAAATATATATTAATGCAGGCCTAAACGGAGGCCACATTGTTGGGAGGCCTAGAGACGAGGACGATATAATGGAGATCAAGAAGGTAGTGGCAGAACTGAGCCAAGCCCTAGATGACAGGTTCTCAATCCTGGAGTCTCGAATATATAATTTGAGGAAGCTTCTCTCAAGCATAAACCGTAGAGTCTCAGAGCTTGAGGAAACAGTTGAGGAGATGAGGCCAGCAGTAGTTGAACCGGAAATCCTGCATACACCACGTAAACGCTAGGCAGCATGCAGGGAAAGCCTTCGGATAAAGGGAGCTTTTTATCCAGATTAGATGGGGATCTTAACACTATATTGCATGCTCTCAGAATTCATATTGGAAAGAGGGCCGGGAGTGACCCGCCCCGTGCACATGGATCCCCGGGGACACGGGTCCGCTTCACACGGGACCAGGGCACCCGCCAACCTTATTCTGAGGCAGTCACAGCTGAAAAACATTACCACTATATCGAGACTCATATCAACCAAGCTTGGAGGAAGGGATGCAACTAAGTTTTATTATTTTCTTATTTTACATAGATTATAGGTGTTTGCCGTGAAGCAGCGGAGACGGCTTAGCAGCCTTGCAGCAGGCTTAGCTATCATGGCCTTAATGCTGACCGTAGCAGGATTGATGAGGAGTTCAACCTATGTTTCAGGGGCTAGTGGTTGCCACATGTACTTCATAGTGTATGGTGAGCCGTGGTGCCCTGCATGTAAGGAGATGAAGTCATTTGTAGAGAAGAATTATGGGTCAAAGTGCCTGGAGTTTCGAAGCATAGAGGAGGCTGGCTGGAGGAAGAACTACGATGACCTCGTATCCCTCTTAAAGCTAGATGCCTATGTTCCGCTCACAGGCCTTGTGGTTGATGGGAGGCTTGTAGGAATAGCTCAGGGGGTAGTTGAGGATAAAGCTTTCTGGAGCCACATGGCTTCAACCCCAGCCAACTCTACAAGCATCCCTGTCTACGGCTACAGGAGTGACAAGCTGATCACGGAGAGCATCAAGGTCAGCATGGTTGAAGAATACTTCACGCCTGGAGAGGAAGCTTCCACAACTACCTCAAGGCATAATGTAAGGCTCATACTGGTACCTGCACTCATACTGGTTGCAATAATAGCTGCCCTATGGGTGAGGTGGAGGAGGTGAAGCTTGAAGCAGCATTACTTGTCCTCACAGTCATAGGGGCGGCTTCATCCTTCCTAGCGCTCAGAGACTACTATTCAGCCACACCTATATGTAGGGTTGATGAGAGGTGGAGCTGTAAGGCAGTGTACTCTATCAGAGAGGCGAGGATCCTGGGTCTGCATCTATCAATGCTGGCACCAATATATTTCTCCACGCTCCTAGTCCTGATGATCACGTATCTGTATACAGGTATGCGGCAGCTCCTAGCATCTCTAGCAGCATTATCGGTGGCAGGCTTAGTCATGGTTCCCTACCTCATCTACCTTGAAGTAAGCGTTGCCCATGCCTTCTGCCTCCACTGCACAATAATGCACATGGTCATCATACTTACAAGCATTCTAAGCCTATATGCATGTATATGCTAGGTGATGCCTCATGAGTGAGGAGGAAGTAAGAAGCATGGTTGAACGCCTCCTCCAATCAGTACTTCAAGGTAGGAGGAAGAAGCATAAGGCTCCTCCACCCAGGCCAGGTATAATGGTAGATAAGCCTGGCCCTGGAAGCCCTCATGGAATATACGTATACGAGCCTGATAAGGAGGAGTGGAGGCTCATAGCAGTGGACGGTTCCGCGTGGAGTCCTCGGGGCAACGGCTCATACCTAGTATACTTTGATAATACAAGGTGCCCTGCATGCAGGCTCTACGATGAATACTGGTTTGACTTTATTAAGGGGAGAGGCAGGGATGTGAGGCTCATCATAGTTCTATGCGCCTGGTTTGCCCGTGAATGCTTCTCTCAGGCCGCCTCAGCTACGTTTAAGGCATATGATATTCATGCCTCCCCTACAACCATAGCTCTATGCATCCGTAGGGGAAGAACAGTATGGGAGAAGAGGTATGAGGGTGTGCTTACCCTGGAGGAGCTTGTAGCAATACACGCTTCGCTTAGGGAGAAATGCAGGGCTGAGTGAACAATTACTTGGAAGCCTTCCCCCTGAGCCTCCTCAGATTCTCCCTATAGGCTTGGAGGGGGGTCTTAGCATGACAGTCAGCCACGCATAGGCCCAGCGTCCTCATCTTATCGCAGCTGTAAACCTTATACTTGGTGCCGGAGCCTCTAAGCCCAGCTAGATGCTCAACCTGGTATCTCGTAATCCTCTCCTTGAAGTCAGGCATGTTTCTAAACACATCTACAACGTGATCCACATCTACGCCTATGTTGAGGAGAAACGTGGCTAGGGTGAACCTGGCGTGATGGGAGAGGTGTTCGCCCATACTCGCCTTAGCAAGCAGTTCTTTTATGCAGGGTGGGAAAGCATCTGGAACAATCTCTTCTCCAATCCCTTCAAGCCCTCCAGCCTCCTCCTTCGGGCTCCTACCATATTGTGCGAGGATTTCTAGAACGTCTCCTAGGAGAGGAGCCAGTCTTTCAGGGAGTTCAGGCATGGAGGATAACTGCTTCTCAATGCGTAGCTCCACGGATTCTTGGAGAAGCCTTGCCAGCCTCTCATTGGAGGATAAGTATACCCTACCTCTCCGCACAGGCTGGTTAACGAACTTCCATTTAGGATCACCCCTAAACCTCTCGCTCAGCATGAGGTAGTCGGGGAAGGAGAGGGAAAACATGTAGACCCTATATACCTCGACGCCTCTCCTCCACCCCAGGAGGATTTTTAGGGGGCTTTTTTCATGAAGCCTGGCGTCATGTCCCAGAGCCCTCGCTATCTCCACGAGGCTTGCAGGGTCCTCTCTCCTCATATATTCTCCGGCACGCTCGGACTCAGCTACGGCGAACCTGCGTGCAAGCCACTTACTACCACTAGCTGATACGAGCATTGCTGCAACATAGTAGCCTAGTATGGTTGTCCTAGCATCATCTAGGGGAAGCCTCCCACCACGCCTCACAGCCTTCTCGACGCGGTTTAATGCATGCCTCCTCACATTCTCCGAGAGGGCCGCGACATCAGCTAGGCTTAAGCCTGGATAAGTGGTAGCCATATATTCCCTGAGACCCACTAGGAAAGGATACTTGGCGTGATCTATTGGCACAGGCTTCCTCCAATCATCTTATCAGAAGAGCAGCGGTTTAAAACGCCTGGCCCAGCCTGCAGGGAATAGTTATAGGGTTCGGACAACCTATTTTCTCTTCAGGGCCCCTGCATGCTGGAAGGCATAGCTGACCTGCCCCTCCATGAGGGCAGGGTTCCAGCATGGATGCTTAGATACATGGAGAGAATGGCTTCATCAATAGTGGAGATAATAGTTGAAGAATATGGGGCTGAAGGCCTCGTAGAGAGGCTTGCAGACCCTCTCTGGTTCCAGGCCCTCAACAACGTTATAGGCATGGACTGGGATAGCAGCGGCTCAACAACTGTTACAACAGGAATTCTAAGAGAGGTGACGTGGAGGAATCCTAGGCTAGGGGTTCTCGTGTTTGGAGGTAAGGGTAGAAGGGCTAGACGCATACCTGAGGAGCTTAGAGGCGGTGCGAAGAGGCTGGGATTAGGGGAGAGGCAGGTGGAGAGTCTTGAGAAGGCTTCAAGGCTCGCAGCAAAGGTTGATTCAGCCTTACTGCAGGCAGGATATGTGATCTACCATCAAGCCCTAATAGTCTCAGAGAAGGGTGGGTGGAGCATAATACAGCAGGGAATGAATATTGGGAGGAGAATGGCCCGCAGATACCACTGGTTTAACCCTCGAATCCTGGTCGAGGAGCCTCATAAAGGGATCCTAGGCACACGTCACAGGGAGGCCTTAAACCTTATTGCAAGGGAGAGCAGGGAGGCTAGGAGAGCGCTGCTGGATGCTGGGCTGGAGAAGCCCAGCACTATTAAGAAGATCCTGGCAGATGCGAGGAGAAGCATTAAGGGGTATAGAAGCCTCGAGGAGTGGCTTGGCGAGCCTACTCATGGTATTCAAGGAGTCCCCCGAATATATAGGCCTATACCTGACCCAATAATGACTGGAAAAATAGTTGCTAGACTTAGGGAGCTGAGGCCCTCAACGGTTGAGGAAATGCTTCTAGTTAGAGGGCTTGGCCCCGCGGCTATAAGGGCTCTTGCCCTTATAGCAGACCTGATCTACGGGGCTAAGCCTAGTACAAGGGACCCCGTAGATGGGCCGCTGGACCCCCTGACATACGCGTATGCTGTGGGAGGGAAGGATGGAGTACCATACCCGTATAGTAGGAGGACTGCTGAAAAAGTCATAGCCACGTTGGAGGAGCTTTTAGCCAAGGCGAGGATGGGTGAGAAGGATAGGCTTAGGGCTCTTAGAAGACTGGCCAGAATAACTAGAGGCCAGGCATATAGCCGTGCATGAGCTATGAGGGGAGGGGGATGTAGGCATGATGCTGGCTGTTGATGTTGGAGCCACCAGGCTTAGGGTAGCAGTAGGCACGCCTGATGGGAGAATATTGAGGAAAATAGTTGTAAATACTCCTAGAAGCGGAGGGAAGCTAGCAGTAGCTGAGAGGATCGTGGAGATAGCCTCCAAGCTGCTTGGAGAGAGGAAGCCTGAAGCAGTAGGAGTGGCGAGTATAGGGCCCCTGGATCTTGGGAGAGGATGGGTTGTGAATACTCCTAACAACCCTATTAGGAGCTTCTCCCTATCAGAGCCTCTGGCAGAAGCCCTTGCCTCCAGGGTCATCCTAGCCAACGACTGCATGGCCGCCGTGTGGGGGGAACACGTCTACGGGCTTGGCGGAGGGCTGGGAGACCTAGCATACATAACTATAAGCACAGGCATTGGGGGAGGATTCATGGTGGACGGCCACCTGCTTGTAGGATGGCGCGGCAACGCCCATGAGATAGGCCACCTAGTCATCGACTACAAGTCTAACACCAGATGCGGATGCGGGGGTAGGGGGCACTGGGAAGGCCTTGCAAGCGGCTCAGGGCTTCCAAGGCTTGCCTCACTCATGGCTCAACAATACAGATATGAGAGCACGGCTTGGAGCAAGGCTGTGGAAGGCAGGCTCAGCTCTAGGGAAATATACCTATATGCGAGGCGCGGCGACTCCTTTGCCCTAAGAGTGATTGACGAGGCTAATAGGATACATGCAGCAGGCTTGGCCGGCGTCATAGCATCCTATGATCCCAGGCTTATAGTGCTTGGAGGAGCAGTCGCTGTTAGGAACCACGACCTGTTAATCCCAGGCATCAGAAGGTATCTCGAGGAATACAGCCTGCATAAGCCTCCTCGAATAGAGGTCTCAGCTTTCGGGGAGGACAGTGTGCTGATGGGTGCTCTTGCAATAGCCTCTCATACTCCCCCGGAACTGGAGAGGTTTTCCTTTAATCCTAGGAAATAGCTGGAAAATATTAGATCCGCTCAACATAGGATGGCAGCACCATGTCCTTCATTGTTAGGAGCCCTGGAGGAGCCTTGTAGACCCTTGGAATCATATTGACAACCACTGCAGCTGTACCTAGATCACCGTGAACGCAGGGAGTTATCCTCTGATTTATGGGAGGCACGCCATCTATCCTTATAGCGTCATACTCCTCCTCTGCTCCAACATATGCTTTGAACTCGAGGCTTATCCTCCTATCATCCCTTGTGACGCCTGTGGCTGTCTGCCTGAGCCCCGCCACCATGCCTGGCTCCACCCTGACGAACTGGGTTTCAATGCTCTTAGACGATATTACTGGCTCCACAGGCCCCTTCTCAATTCTGCTCAGACTCCATCCCAGGGCTGATGCTATCAGGCCTATGGAGGCCTCCAAGCCGACGTGGCCTGAGATCTCGCCTCCCTCGATCTTACGCTTAAACTCATCGGGCCTGAGGCCTGCGCCTATCTTCCTCTGGAAGGGGCCTCTCCTAGTCGAGGCATCCATCTGGCGTACTATGCTTATCCCCCTAACCTCCTGGCAGGCAGTGGTGAGAGTGATTGCCAGAGTATCCATTAGGAATCCGGGGTTAATCCCTGTTCCAAGAACGCTTGCACCACTCCTCCTCGCAAGCGCGTCTATCTTCCTTGCAAGCCTCGCATCATAAACATAGGGGTATACAAGCTCCTCACACGTTGATACCACATCAACACCGTGGGGCAGTATCTTCTCGAGCTGGGGGTAAATCCTACTCAGATAGGAGACAGTAGCAACTACCGCTACATCAGGCCTGGCTTCCGTGAGAACACTATCATAGTCGCTGCTTATGGGCACACCTAGGCTACCTATGCCTAAATGAACACCTAGATCCTTCCCCTGAAGCTCCTCCGCAATATCTATGCCTCCAACAATCTCAGCCCAAGGCTTCCTGGCCAGAAGCCTGCCAATCATACTTCCCACGGGGCCCAGGCCCACCAAGACGACTCTTATAGCCACCTATAACCACCACCTAGTACTTAGCCCCCCAACTTAAATAATACTCGGCCATCCACACTAAGCACAGTGTTCCCCGAGGCGCCTCTTAGGCAACCTGTTTTCCGCCTCAGATCATTGTAAATCTCCATTAGAACAGTTTATACTTCTACACCACGCTTCATGGCGGCTACAAGCCACCATGCAATAAGGCTGTGGACATCTTTGTACGGCTATAATACCACACCCTACATTTGAGAGGCACCTCCTAGCTAAGTTCATAGCATTCATTTGTCATTAAGTTCTCCCCACCATGAATTTTAGATATGTACCAAAACTTTAAGAAAAAGTTGGGGTGATCGTAGTCGAGACTACTAGCCGACTAGAACATATCAAGGCTCCCCGAAGATATCTTAGAAGCATGGCTGGTTAGGATATTTGTATTTGCTTGGGATTGGCATTAGATGTTATTTTACTCGGCCCCGGATATTAGGCTTAGTTTAAGCGGGATAGAAGGATTTGATCGGGGGATTCCTGCGCCTAGTAGTATAGTGATGTCCTGATATTTTATATACTACCATAATGGTAGTATATAAGAGGGATTACCTTGAAGTACGTGACTGTTTCGGCCAAGATAGATAGAGAGCTTCACAGGAAGCTGAAGAGGTATGGGATCCCGATAAGCATGGTTATAAAGAGGGCGCTTGAAGAAGAGGTGCAGAGGAAAGAAGAGGAGGAGCTGAGAAAAACGCTCGGAGAGATGCAGAGGATTCTCAAGAAGATCCCTCAAGACGAGCTGATCCAAGCAATAAGGTCTAGTAGGGAAGAGCGATGAACATATTATTCGATGCATCAGCCCTCCTGAATATTATCAGAATGCTTGGCGAAAACGCAGTCAGCTATCTTAGAGGAAACGGCATCCTAACCCTCACCCCCTACGAGATAGGAAACGCCTTGTGGAAGGAGGCAGCCCTTCTGAAAACAATAAGCATAGAGGAGGCACTGGCATTACTAAACTATGCTGGCAAGGTTTACGGAGTAATGAACATGCTCCCGCCAAGCAACGGCTCCCTTGTGTTAAAGATCGCCTACGCCATAGGGGCAACATATTATGACTCAGCATACATAGTGACTGCAGCCGAGAACAACCTAGTCTTAGCAACAGATGATACAAGGCTCTCCAAGAAAATCAGGCTCCACGGAGAAAAAATCCGCGAACTACTAGGAAAAGAAATAGAAATCCTCAGCACAAGAAACCTAGCAAAACAGTGAAAACCGCTGTGATAATCCCGAAATAGTCTTCTTTCCACGCCGCAACAGGTATGTCTCCTCAACAATTCATAAGAGATAGGAGTTAGAGGATGAGGTAAAGATTGGCACTACGCCCTTGGAGGCTCTATGCGGGCTCCGAGATCTATGGGTATCACCACTCCATTGATAGCTTCATTGGATGCTAGGAAGTATATTAGCTCAGCTACTTCCCTGGGTTTTATGAGCCTAGGTATGGGGAGCCTTGCCACATAGTCTGCTATTAGGCTGCGGTTATGCTTCCATAGCTTTAGGGTTGGCCCTGACTCCACGAGGCCTGGCGCCACGGCGAAAACCCGTATCCCGCGGCGCGCCAGCTCCTTCGCTAAACTATATGTTAGGCCTGCTAGCCCAGACTTCGCTGCAGCGTAGTTTGACTGCCCTATGTTCCCTGATAACCCTATCAGCGACGATATGTTCACTATTACTCCTCCATACGCCATGTATTTCAACGCCTCCCTGCTGCACAGGTACGCGCCTGTGAGATTAACGTCTATGACTTTCCTCCACTTCTCAGGAGTCATTTTCTCCAGTGTTGAGTCAATGGTTACACCCGCATTATTGACCAGTACTTTTATGCGGCCTAGGCTGGAGTATATTTTGCTGAATCCCTCGGATACGCTTTCAGGGCTTGTCACATCCATCTCTACGGCGACAGCTATGCCGCCCCTACTCCTTATCTCGCCTGCAACCCTTTCAGCAGCCTCTAGATTTATGTCTGCCAAGGCTACTTTGAATCCATGCTCAGCGAACACGCGTGCTATCTCCGAGCCTATTCCACCAGCCCCGCCTGTAACCACTACTACTCTAGGCTGCTGCGGCTCGGCTTCAGGTATGAATACCCAGATCTCGCCGAAAACACTCTCCTCCCTTCTAAGCTCACCCCGCATACCCATGCCAAGCACATCCACATATTCTGCAGGTATCCGAGCTACGCGGCGTTCACCCTTATCGTTCTCCACTATGCCTGCAGCATACATGGCCTTATACGGCTCAGGCGGTATCAGCACCGTGGTATATGAGACCAGCCTCCACACCATGCCTATCACCTCCTCATAACTATGACCACGGAGGTGGCTCCCGTGCCTCCATGATTCTCCATCAACCCTATCTCAGCATCTCTAACCTGCCTCTCACCAGCCTCCCCCCTCAGCTGCCAGAATAGCTCCGCAGCCATGCCTACACCAGTAGCTCCTATTGGGTGGCCCTTAGCCTTCAAGCCTCCACTAGCATTAACCGGGAGTTCACCGTCAAACCATGTGACATGATCTCTGAGAAGCCTCGCCCCCCCGCCACGCTCGGCGAAGCCAAGCATCTCGTAGAGTATTATCTCGGATATGGTGAAGGCGTCGTGAACCTCCGCCAAGTCAAGGTCCTTTGGGGTGAGGCCTGAAGACTTGTAGGCCTGCTGGGAAGCCTTATACGCGGCTATCATAGCTGCCATGTCATCCCTCTCAAACACTCCGGGCTTATCGTGAGCCATGCCTGCACCCACTATGTAGACGGGGGTGTCGGTATAGCGCTTCGGCTCGCCGCTCACTATAACTGAGGCGGCGCCGTCGCTTAGGGGGGAGCAGTCGTAAAGCTTGAGTGGAGGGGCAACATAGGGGCTGCGGAGAACATCTTCCACACTTATCCTCCGCTTAAACTGCGCTAGAGGGTTCCTAAGAGCGTTCTCATGGTTCTTGACTGCCACGAGGGCTAGGTCCTCCTCCCCCACCCCGTATTTATCCATATATACCTTGGCCATCAAGGCGTAGGAGGCGAAGAAAGGCAGCCCTACAAGTATCTCCTCAGGCGATCCTGCAGCCATGAGCACCTGGTTGGCAACAGTGCTTGTAGGAGCCTTGCTCATCTTCTCGAACCCCACTACCAGGACGTTTCTAGCGAGGCCTGCTCTTACCATGTTCCATGCGAGAAATATGCCTGTGCCCCCCGCAGAGCAGGCGTTCTCAACCCTGAAGGCCCTTGCATCAGGGTTTCCAAGATACCTTAAAGCCAGGGGGCCTGAGTGGAGGATCCCGCCGAACCTGTCTGAAAAATTAGCAACTATGACCAAGTCGATCTCAGAGGGATCAATACCCTTCTCAACGTTCTCCACCACTCCTCTAACAGCCTTCTCAAGCAGCTCCCATGCCTCCAGGCTGCTGCGAGACTCGTAGGGAGTGCTGAAAGCTGAGACAATTGCCGGCATAGTTAAGGCCACATCACCAAGTGACACCTAGTAGGATGCACCTAATTAAACACTGATACATCCCTGGTCTAAGAATATATTCGACTATAGGCTAATAGCTCAATGCAGCTCGAAGGATATTTTCTCGCGGCCTGGTAGGCGGTCACCCCTCCTAGCCCAGAATAAGAGTATGTTGCCTCCGCCTAAAACCTCGTACTCTGAGGCTACTTCAACCTCTATGAACCTGGATCTGGGTGGAAGCATCCAGTATACCTCGTAGTCGTACTCGGCCTTCTCCTCCTCATACATGTTGACATAGGTGTTAAGCCCTCTCCTAAGAATTGCTGGGAAGTATATTATGAATGTAAGATAAGGGTAGGCTGGGTCCCCTCTGAACTCCAGGCTCAGCGCCTCCACCCTAGCTTTAACCCTTCTATCATTAATCTCTATGGTTTCGGAGTCCAGGAAGCCCTGCATGGCTGAGGCGAGCCTAGCCATCTCGGACTCATAGTCGAGAGGCCTGTGAATAAGGCCTGCATAGTATTCCCCAGGATCATAGTAGTCGAAGACAAGTACCTCGTAAATATAGCCTCTCCTAGGAGGCACGGAGAAGAAGCCTTGGGCATGGATGGGGATTATCTCCTCTTCGTCCCTGGGGCGGGGAGCCTTCCTCTTAGAAGAAGTAGGTGGAACCTTGCTCAATAATCATTCCTCCGACACGGGTCCTGCAGGCCTGTTCCTACCTTTAGCTACCCATACCTCTGCCTCGAAGCCCTCCTCCCTTGCAGCGCTGAGCATAAGTGACGCTATCCTCCCAGCATCCTCGCGGCGTGTAAACGTGTAGAGTAGTGGGCCCCAGCTGGACTGCCCTACAATTATCCCCATATTCCTCACTCTATCCACCAGTCCTAGGAGGTCTTTCCTGAAGACTCCCCCCTGATGCTTTGAGAAGTATGTTCCAACGCTTTCCTCCATGAGCCTCATTCCCTTGTGGAGTAGGCTCAGCCGCCGCATCCCAACACCCCTGAGGATCATCCAGGCAGCCCTAGCCATTCCTCCTCCAAGCATCTCGCTGGGGGGTGGCATACTGGTCATGAAGCCCTCCTCGTCCTCGGAGAGCCCCTTCTCGACCCGTGGTAATAGTAGGATAGCCCTCCATTCATCAGGGAACTCGATCCTTGCTAGAAGCCTATGCCTCCCCCCCTCATCTCTCCCCATCCCTACTACTAGGCCACCATACATGTATGTGAGTATTCCTGTACCGCTGATTCTCCCCAATCCGAGTAGAGGTGCTTCTTCAAGGGGGTTGAAAGCCCTGCCCTCTGCAAGGCTTACAGCATGGGCTGCTGCAAGCACCCCCTGCGTAGTGCTTCCAAGCCCAACGTGGCGGGGAATGCCCCGCTCCACACTATATTTGGCCTCATATCCCCTTGAAGCAAGCCTCTCAGTTATCCAGTCCTCCCTCCAGCCTTTAAGCGGCGGGCTGCATACGAGGAAGCCAGGCCTATCCACATATACTCCGAGCGCCCCCCAGGCATCGTCGCCGACACTATAGAACCCTAGATGTATCCTGGCACCAGTCTCCACGCAGGGCACGCTTGCTCCCAGGCTTCTAGACTGATTAGGCGGATAATATTATTGCTCTAACCGCTTGACGCGTGGAATAATTATTCTCGCGCCTTCCAACTCGGCTATGCTTACATTGACTCCATATATGGGCTCCAGGACCTCGGGTCTAAGTATGCTTCCAGGGCTTCCGAGGGCAACTATTCTTCCATTACTCATCAATGAAAGCTTGTCTGCAAGCATGGAGGCTATGGTTAGATTATGCGTGGCTACTATCACACCTATCCCACGTGTCTCCGCTGCTCTGCGAACCATGCTGATCGCCTCAACCTGGAACTTCAAGTCCAGGTGAATTATAGGCTCATCAAGCAAAACCAGCCTGGCAGGCTTAGATAACACTGCTGCAAGCATTATTCTCCTAAGCTCACCGCTGCTCAGCTCGTCTATCCTCCTATCAGCCATATCCTCTGCTTCAACCATTCTAAGCACGTTGAGCACGGTTTTCATGGCCTCACTGCCAGGCCACACGCCTTTAAGGTAGGGTTGAAGTATGGATGCTACAAGATCGGAAACCCTTATGTTGAAGCCTGGTGGGGGAGGAGGTGGGAGATAGGATATTAGGCGTGCAGCCCTAAGCAGGGGGATCCTCCAAACATCCTCACCATCTATCTCCACTGATCCACGCATAGGTCGCAGAAGCCTTGATATGCATCTAATCAGCGTTGTCTTGCCAGCTCCATTGGGGCCTGCAACCACTAGGACTTCTCCTCCACCCAGTTCTAGCTCCACATCCCTGAGCACAGGTCTTGAATCATAGCCTGCCCATAACCCCCGTATCCTAAGCAGCATGGTAGCCTCTCCTCGCTACTAGGAGGTACAGGAAGAAGGGAGCCCCTATCATGGATGTTATCGCCCCTACAGGCAGCTCACCATATATTATTACCTCTCCAAGCATCCTTGAAACTATGTCTGCTCCCAGCAGGATGGATGCCCCTATGATCGCTGATAATGGTATGCTCCTCCTGTGCAGGGGGCCTACAAGCATCCTAGATATGTGTGGTACAACCAGGCCTATGAACCCTATTATGCCTGACATGCTGACTGCAAGGGCTGTTAGGAATGCAACCATGAGTGAGGCAAGCCTGCGGAGCATGTGAGGATCAACCCCGCCGTGAACGGAGATCTCATCCCCCATGAGCATGAGGTCAAGCCTATCGGAGATCATGTAGGATGCGGCTAATCCTATAAGCGCTAGGGGGATAAGTATTTCCAGGTCATGCATAGTTATAGGCTCCAGGCTTCCAGCAAGCCACACTATGAATCCGCCTAGCTTAGCCTGTATCAGCAGGGAGAGGGCGAGAGTCAACCCTGAGAGGAATGAGGAGACAGCGATCCCTGCGAGAATTAAGGCGGAGGCAGAGCCTCCTGCAGCCTCAGCTATGATCAATGTAAGGGCGAATGCAAGGATCCCTCCGGTGAAGCCTGAAGCCACGAATAATACGCGGCTAAAGCTCATCTCCAAGGGGACTATTAGGATGAGCAGCCCTGTTGCAACGAGGGCGCCGGACGATATTCCGAGAAGATAGGGGTCTGCTAGAGGGTTGCGTGTGAGGCTTTGAACTATGAGGCCTCCGACCCCGAGGCTGGCGCCCACGGTCACCGCGGCGAGTGTTCGGGGGAGACGTATACCAACTATTACTTCTCTCCCAGTACCCCCTGCTCCAAGCAGTACGCGTATAACCTCTCCTAAGCCGTATGAGGAGGGGCCTATGGATAGGCTTGCGAGAACAAGTACTGCGAGCAGCAGGGTGGTTAATAGGAGGGATAAAAAATAGCTGTGATCCCTTGTCAAACCACTGTCACCACTGGGATCACATATGCATTTATTCCTCCAACACTCATGTGCGCTACATCTCCTCCACCATATTCCCCGAAGATCTCCGGGTGAAGGATGGATGCCAGCATCTTCAACGCCTCTATCACCCGTGGCCCAGGCCTCAGCAGAGAGTCTGCTGCACCGTTAAGCAGCACGTATACTTGCTTGTCCTCCACGGCCCTTATAGAACTCCATCCAGGCCTTGATGAAAGCTTACTGATAATCTTGGATGCCTCCTCCGCCCCTATATGTGATGCTGGGACTATTATGACGTCAGGATTAGCTGCTACAACGTCCTCATAGCTTATCTGCGGGTAGCCTGAATACTTTGAGAACACGTTTACTCCGCCCGCCTTAGATAACACGTCGTTTATGAAGGTGTCTCCGCCCGCGGTCCAGAGCTGTCCCTGCCATGATCCAACCTCCACGTATACTTTAACCCTGCTTGCATTATGAGCTGCAAGCCTGCTGGTTATCTCCCGTACTGTTGAGTCTATCATTGATACAAGCTCCCTAGCCCTACTATCATAGCCTAGGGCAGCGCCTATGAGGAGTATGTCCTGCTTGACATCCATTATGCTCTTAGCCGCGCCTCCCCTAACGTAGAGCACCTTTAACCCCTTCTCCTCGAATACTTCCCTAAGCTTCGCATGTGCTCCCACCTCAGCTATAACCAGGTCTGGTTTAAGCTCAACTATCTTCTCAACCTTTATGTAGCTCCACCAGTATCCACCAACATTGGCTATGCTCCCATTATTCCTTAGCTTCACAACTATGGGGGGATAATCTGAGACAGCGTCTACTCCTACTACAAGCCTGCCTGCCCCAAGAGCGAACACTGTCTCAGTTATAGCTGGGGACAATACTACTATTCTCCTCGGCCTCTCCTCGATCCTCACGGTTCTTCCAAGAGCATCTATAAGGGTTCTAGGATAGGGTTTCACAACGGTCTTAGTGGTGGTGGATGTCGAGACACTAGTCCTCTCAACAACGCTTGTCTCAAGCATCCTGGCAGTAGTGGTGAAAGTAGTGGTTACGGTGACGGTAGATGTTTTCACTGAGAGAACAGTGGTGGTAGAAGGCCCTGAGATATTAGCCGCGTACACGTAGCCTAGGAACAGCCCAACTATCAGGGCAGCGGCAACAGCCACAGCTATGCGTGTTCCACCCATATGGACACCCTATCCATATGGTTGACACACAGATAAAAACCTTTTATCCCTGCCTTTCTGCGCGAGGATTAATGCTACTAATCCTAGTAGCATTTTCCTCTCATCTACTACATCATAGTTTTCCCTAAGCCACCCTGTAATCTCGCTGAGAGGAGGCATGGCCTTATACGTGTCGTAGAGGCCTGAGTACATTCTCCAAACCCTTGGTGCAAGCACCAATGCCATTAGAGGGACGATTATCCGCAGGTAGGCTTTCATGAGACCCTCCAATAGCATGCTGCCAGGCCTGGCCAGGTCTAGGAGCAGGTAGGCTCCCCCCCTGCCAAGCACTCTACGTATCTCTCTGAGAGACATCCATGGATTAATAGTATCCCTAAGCGAGAATGCTGTGACCACTACTTTGAAGGCCTCATCCCTGAAGGGTAGGTGCTCCATAACCCCCTGTACATAGTGTAGGGAGGGCCCGCTGCCCAGGTTTCTCCTAGCTTCAGCCAGCATAGGTTCCAGTGGGTCGAGCAGCACTGCCTCACGGTTCCTGTCAACTCTGCGCACCATTTCAGCCATGTGCCCAGGCCCGCTGCCAGCGTCAAGCATAACACCAGGCGTGGATGATGCAAGCCTAGCGGCAAGCATCCTTATCTTTGTAAGGGTGCCTAGAGACATGGCTTTATTCATCTTCTCATACACGCTAATTATTCTTTCAAGCTGCTCTTCAAGGATCCTCCAGGAGAAACCGTTCTCAGCACACATAGGGGGGAGGCCTCTAGGAGAATTAGAGAAGCTATGTTGGCTGGGGTTCGGGAACCTCCTCCAGCTGCTCCAATACGTATCTCCTTATCTCCTCTAGGCTAGGCAGATTCACGGCTACCTTGCCTTCCTCCATGACTCTAACTAGTAGCGGCTTGAAGCCCTCTGGACCCTGTTCTCCTAGGAGCCGTATAGTATCGTTTAACCCCGGCCTCCTCCTGAACACCTGCTTGGCTCCGGGAAGCTTGCCACGCTTGGTTATGGGAATCCACCTCCCATCCCTCTTCACCTCAACTATATCCATGCTTAGATCAATGCTGCGTGGGAAGGCTATAGATGTCCCTACCCCGAAGCCGTCTGCCACGTCTCTGAGCCTCAGAATCTCCTTCTCCCCAACCCCTCCGCTAACATATATCTTGACATGCCTGTAGCCATGTAGGTCTAGAGTCCACCTAACCTCCTCTACAATGCTCCTCATATCGCCTCTTCTACTGCTAGGGGTGTCAAGCCTAACGCCGTGCAGCTTGTCTCCCAGCAGCTCGGCTGCCATTAGTGACTCCTCCCTCTCATCACAGAACGTGTCAACTAATGCTATGCGGGGAGCCTCGGGCTCCAATACCTCGTCGAACGCTCTCCAAGCCTTCCTCTGATCCCCGAACAATATGATTAGGGCGTGCGGCATAGTTCCCTTAGGCTCCAAGCCTAGATACTCCTTGGATAACACACCTGAAACGCCGTCAAGCCCCCCAATATACGCTGCCCTGTCAAGCATAGGTGCTAATGCTGGGTGGGCTGCACGCAGGCCGAAGAACAAGACTGTTCTCCTCCCCGCAAGCTTCTTGATTCTAGCCGCCTTGGTAGCCACGCTAGTGTAATGTCTAAGTATGCCTAGCAGGGGGGTTTCAAGCTCAGCTATCTCATAGTATGGCCCCTCAACTATAAATACAGGTTCACCCTGCTTGAACAATGTCCCCTCAGGCATAGCGTATACTGTTAAACCAGTGTTCCTCAGCAGTGCAAGGGCCTCTTCGAGGCCTGCGAACACTCCCCACTCATACCCTCCGGGAAACCTGTAGCTATGGATCTCCATCCTAACAGAGGCGTCTTTAAGCCCCTTAGCTTCAAGTATCCTCCTAGTTCTCACAAAGTATATGTCGGTGGCTTCCCTCAGCCTCTCAGGGGGAAGCGTGTATATTCTCGGCTCCATACAGCATCGCCCATGTGGGATGACGTGAGGCGAAGTAAAATACCTTGCCTGGACAACATAGGCTGAGCATTGCAGTGAGGCTCAGGTAATGGCCATAGCCGTTGAATGCCCTGATATAAGGATGCTGATCAATGAGCCGTGGCTCCCACTTCCCGGAACCCGTAGCATTAAGGCTAGGTGTCTCAGGCATAAAGGCTTCCTAATAATGATAGCCTTAGTACAGGGGGAGAGGATAGTAGCCTCCCTTAAACCTGTAGAACGCGTGGATGATGAGTGGAGGGTTATGGATGCCGAGCTATATAAGGAGTGGTTGGAGGAGCTTCTTGAGGGGCGTGTCCCATTCTTCCATTCTTCCTGTACTGTTAATCCAGGCAGACCCTATAGGATCAGGGTTTACTCGAAGGGGGCGAGGAGCCTAGGCCTAATAATACATGCCCGTGAAAGGCTTTTCGCAAAGGTTATGCGGAGGGCAGAGCAGGATAACCTTGAACCCCTCATGCTGGCTTATCTCTCCGAGAACGCTCCAGGCTTAGCTCCTAAACCATACTGCACGGTGTTCTTGAATGAAGGTAAACCCTACCTTATATTAATGGAGGATGTAGGGGGAGAAGAAGCAGCTAAAATATACCTGGGTAAGGCGGCTGAAAGCATCCGTGGAGGAGATGCAGCTCCCATAAGGGAGGGCTTAATTATAGGGAAGGCTGCGGCAAGGATGCATAAAGCCCTCCTCTCATGTAGGGAGGAGTGGTGCAGGCCTGAAGAAGCATCCAGCAGGGATCTAGCCTCCTGGATCCATAGGCTCCGCGTAAGAGCTTCAACCATCCTCAGGCTGAGCAGGGATTCCCTAGCCTCCCAGGCCTCCCACGCAATCCTGGAAATAGCAGGCAGGCTGGAGGAAGAACTCAGCCCACCCTGGGGAACAGTTAAGGCGAGGATTCATGGAGACCTGCATCTAGGCCAGATACGCGTGAAGAAGAATACAGCAGTGATAACGGATTTTGAGGGGGAGCCCTACAAGCATCCAGCCTCACGGCTGGAGAAGGAGACTCCTGAAAGGGATCTTGCCTGCCTTGCCCGAAGCATAGATTATGCATTCCGCCTCGGTGCAGGCGGGGAGAGATGGAGGGAAGGCCTGCTGAAACCCTCGGAAACCATGAAGCTATGGGAGCAGGAAGCCTTTGAAGCAGTGCTCAAGGGCTACATGATGCTTCGAGGCCTAACACTATCTCCAGAAATGCTTAGACTATGGCTCGCTGAGCGTGCAAGCTATGAAGCAGTATACGAGCTTAGATTCCATACAGGCCTCCATCCAATACCAATGGCAGCCCTGATAAGGATGTGGAGGGGGGATGATCCCCTGCTAAGCATGGTGGAAAAGCTTGACTAAAGATAAATAGAGCCGTAGGAGCGATGACCGCAGGATCAGGCTGTACCGGATGGGAGGCCCGTGGCGTCGGATTCAACAGGGCCTTATGAGGCATGGGCAGAGCAGGTGAACCCACACTGAAAGCTAATCTCACTCACGGAAATAAAAGTACTGTGAGAGGGTAGACGCCTCCTAGATGTAGTGGAATATTAGCCTGCGCCCATAACCTCCACTACTACTCTCCTCCTACTCCTAGGCCCATCCATCTCCACTAGGAATATGTTCTGCCAGGTTCCTCTAACAAGCCTACCATTAATTACTGGGAAGATCCTTGAAGCCCCTATGATCGCTGAGCCGAGGTGGGCATGAGCATTATCATCTATCCTATTATGCCTCCAGGGCTCATTGGGCGGGAACAGTCTTCTAACCTCATCGAGAATATCATCCATTAATCCAGGCTCATGCTCATTAGCTATTATCGCCGCAGTAGCGTGGGGGGCATAGACAAGGCACATGCCATTCCTAACACCGCTCTTAGAAACTATATCCTCCACCCTGCCCGTAATATCAACCAACTGAAATCTCCTGGACGTTGAGAGAACTATCTCCCCCACATACACCCTACACATAGACTCACGCCACCCAATATTATATGGAAACTATAGGATCTTAAAGACATCGTAGAGGCTACTCGAAGCATGAAGACAAGCTACACGCGCTTAAACGCATATACCAAAGAAGTATAAGCAGAGAGCTTACTGAAGAATGCATGCATAGCCCTGATAGATATGGAGAGCTAGAATATGCGTGGAGATCTATGGGAAGCTGGGTCACGAGCTATTAGTTGCACATATTGTAACATCATAATATTAATTTGACGGCATTAAGCGTGGATATTCTTGTCTGAGAGTCTCTCACAAGCTACACCAGGCCTTGAGGCAGAGCTAAGACCCGCCCACAATGGTAGGCAGGTTCGGCAAAGATGCTGCTGGTTAGCGGGTCTGCTACGGTGGAGCAGCCAGCCGTGCCAGGATAAGTCCTCCTAACAGTCCTGTGTGCTTAGGAGTCAGATGGAGCCATATTAGAGGCTACAGCGCTAGGCTCCTGCCTTACTAGGCAAGGTTCTCAGCATTCTCCAGCTTCTTTCTCAGCCCGCTTCATCCAGGTCAGCTATGCTTGTCTTTTCCCGCGAGAGCTTCCTCCATGAAATTCCTGACACAGCATCTTCAAACAACAAGGGATAAAACCTATTGTCCCCAGATGTGCTATGCTGTAATGGAGGCCGGGGTGTCTAGGAGTGGCTGAGCTTGTTGAGGTTAAAGTTAAAGTTCCAAGAAAGTTGGCTATGCTTATGAAGCCTCGTAGGCTGGAGAACGAGTTGAAATTATTGGCAGCACTTGAACTCTACCGTGAGGGAAGACTATCATTAGGGAGAGCGGCTGAGATAGCTGGGCTCAGCCTAAGAGAGTTTCTCTATGAGATGAGAGTTCGAGGCGTATCACTCAACTATGATCTTGAAGAACTGGGAGAAGATTTGAAAACAGTAAACGAATTTCTAAGTAGGAGGGGGAGGCATTAAGCCCTCATGAAGGTTGTTGTAGATACTAGTGTATTGATTGCATTAGCAAATATTGACAGGCTTAGTTTGATGAGGGAACTCTTTACCGATATATTAGTATCCAGGGCGGTTTCAGAGGAATATGGTGAACCTTTACCAGGATGGATAAGGGTATTGGATGTTAAGAACAGAAAACTGGTTCAAGCATTACTCGAATCTATTCATAGAGGAGAAGCCGAGACAATAGCCCTAGCAATAGAGGTTAAAGCCGACATTGTAGTCTTGGATGATAAAAGAGCGAGGAATATGGCAAGAAGATTAGGTTTGAGAGTAATTGGCACGGTAGGCATCCTAATATTATCTATGAAGCAAAACCTCATAGATAATATAGATGTAGAGATAGACAAGCTTCTTAGAACATCATTCTACCTTTCCCAGGATGTAATTACGAAAGCACTAGAATATGCTAAGAAGGACTGCTAAAATATTTAGTAGGATATTGGTAGAGGAGATATCTGTTATCTATGTTGAACTTAAAGGGACTTCTAAGACATTGCCAGTAGGTGGAAAATTAGTGCTTAATTAACTATAGATGGGTGGAATCACCTGGTAAGCATAAGCATAGGGCATTTTGCTTCGTTGAACCTAGCCCTACTAGGATTAAACCCATTCATCCAGGATACAGGGCTCTATGGTTCCGTAGGCTCTCTGGAAGCTCCATAGGAGGTGAAAACTAGGCTCAGTGATGGGAAGCCCGTGCAACCGCTAGTTCTTCTCCCTAGCTGTGCTCTTGCTGTAGGGCAAGGTTTATTAATTATATGGGTTTTGTGGGCTATATGGGTATTTTGGGTTGAGTGTTGTTGTTATTGATGATAGGGGTAGGATAGTTATTCCCAGTAAGCTTAGAAAGAGGCTCAGGATAAAGAGGGGAGATACCTTCATAGTTGTTAAACTCAGAGATGACCTGCTTGTTTTGAAGAAGGTGGACGTTGAGAAGCTGGTTAGGAATATAGCTGAGGAGGTGGCAAAGGCCGGGCTGAAGCTAGGGGAGGTAGAGCGGGAAATAGAGGAGGAGGCCAATAAGTTTGCAGAAGAAAAGATTCATGGTTGACACAAATGTGTTTATTGAGGCATTCAAATCAGGATACACGTCCACGACAGAACTCCTCCTAAGATTACTACTAGACCCCGAAGTAGAGCTAATAGCGGAGAGGCAATAAGAAAACTACTCAAAATGCAGTGGATACTGCTCTGGCCCGCAAACGCTTCTTAAGCCCTATAAACGCATTGTAGATGCTCAAGCACAACGTGATAGGCCTGCCAGGGCCGCTAGGCCTGGAACCATCCTGCCTGAAGACCGGGAGTTTAGAGAAATGCCTGGAAGAATCATAGCTGGCCCTGCTCACCTGGACGCTGATTCCATCATTTTCACCAGATGGCTCCGGCTCCCAGCCTTCCCGCTACGTAGAAATAGGTCGGCGTCCCCTGATTACTATGAATGCTCCCTCCCTTCCAGCTAGGACTATAGTCGTGGCATCTGCTATTGACAGCCTTCTCCGCTGAAGACCTGGATCCCGGGAGGTTGCCAGCAGCCTGTCACCCATAACCTTCACCTCAGAGGCCTCCACTGCGATACCATTATCTAGGGCCTTAACCGTGAAGTACGTGTCTATGAAGTCCGGCAGCTCCCCCTCATCTCTGAATGGTCGTCTACCCCTCCTCCAATGACATGCCAGCTCGTAAACTATGAGATAGTGCAGTATTCCCTCAATATTCCCCATTCTCACTCTATCTAGGATCTCAACGGCCTTAGCAGTGGCCTGGCCTGTCAGGTCAGCGATAATGGCATAGGTATCCATTATCACTGCTTTAATCTCTCCATCCAACGCTCCTCATCCTCGTCCAACTCCCTCTCAGCCTTATCAACATCTACTCTAAGCCTCCTACCCCGCTTCCTCAGCTCACCCCACAAATCCCTGGCCCTCAGAACTATCCTATCACCCTCAACGCTCAGCTCAAGAACCATGCCCTCCGCTATTCCAAGCCTCTCCCGAACATCCTTGGGAATCACTATAACACCACGCCTACCAACCCGGACCCTAGATCGAAGCACAGCCATGAAACCCACCAAGCATTTCAGAAAATGCTTATGATCCGACGAATTAATGAATTTATCAGAATCATTCATATCCCTGCAAGGCTTCATGATCCCTAAAATTGGGAATTCTCTAGCGTTCTCCGCCTAGCTGCACGTCGGGAACCAGCGTTTTACATGTGGAGAGAAGCGGGGTTGGAGGTTTCACACAGATATATTCAGGGTGCGTGAGTCAACATCATTTTGATACGAACGTATTATTGATTTGTAATAGATATGAAGGTTTTTCAGGATGGATTCTGTGTTTGTATTATATATTTCGTGGTATCGAACATGGCGAGAGGGGGCAGGGATAATGAGCGTTAGATGTGCTCTCAGCCCGGATAGGGTATGCTGAGGCAGCGTGTAGGTGTCTCCAGGGCTAAGAGCAAAAGCAGCCGTGACAACACACCCCGTACCGGAAAAGATGCGGAACAGTTGAATCGTTTACCTGACCTTTCTTCTGATAGTTTCTGAAGACCTTTAATTGCTTGTCCACGATTACTGCTCTCGGAAACCCACAACGATCTAGGACGGAGAATAGTTAAAATATTCTAGTTCCAGTAAGAATTTTAAACACTCTTGTTAAGCCATATTGTATCGCGATCTATTATTTCGTATCCTAGGCCTCTCAGCAGGCCTTCGTATCTGCTCCACGTCTGGACAAATATCTTGGCTATGCTCGCCTCCACGGCTAATTGCTCTGATATAAGGATAGCGTTTCTAATTAGTTCATTGTCAGGCATTTTCGAGGACCAAAGGACTAGTGAGGCTTCGTTCTCCTTATAGTAATCTAGTAGGATGATGACGCGGTTTTCCTTAATCATCAACTCGAATGCTAGAGGGCTTATTTGTGGGGGAAGGTATTTGTCCTCCCATGCGGAGTACCATGTGAAGAGCCCTGGCCTATAGGTTCCAGTTATTAGCTTCATGCCTAAAGGCGGTTCATCAACGTTGATCTCTCTGAACCCGTAGTCTGCATTAAGAAGAAGAGGCTTCGGCTTCCTAACGGCTTTTATCTGAGAGCCAATGTGTTTAAATCCTAGCTTAGAGTAGAAACCCACGGATTCTTTTTCAGGTATTGTATCTAGGTACCTATAACCTCTAAGCATAGCCCATTTAACACCCTGGTTAACTAGTCTTGCCCCTACACCCAGCCCTCTCCTGCTCTCCTTAACCCAAAGCACATTAATATACGCTCTTGGCCCGAGCAGACAATCATCATGCGGCAATAGCTCTATATCGCCAGTAACCTCGCCGCCAAGCAAAGCTGTGAAAACCTCGCCTCCAAGCCTCCTGTAAAGCTTCAAATAAGATACACAGGCATCGTAATCGGCCCACCAACCACACACTCTAAGCCTCTCATTTCTGGGCAGCGCTTTAACCTCCGGGCAGTGAACCTCTATGTAACATCTACAATCATCGCTAACAGCTTTTCTAACCTCCATCATTGTTTAACCCCTCTCTCATTAGTATAATTAGGAGATGGAATAAAAGCAAAGTTAGTATCCCGTTGATCTAACATCACCTTCTGCTAGGATTCCAGGCAATATTATTATATGAAGTTTTGCTGACTCGTATTATATTTTATTAGTGTTTTTAGTGAAGCCTCTACTACTATCTTTTCTGCCCTCATCAATTTCTTAGTGTTAAAACCTGTTCTCCGTTGATCGCCATACAGCTCATCCGATACTACCGTCACTACGGCTAAATGCACTCCTCGATATTTGGCTACTGTCATTAGTGCTGTTGCCTCCATATCTACACCTAGAATGCCAAGCTTAGAATACTCGGCGACTTTATCATCTGTTTCCCGAAATATAGCGTCAGTGCTCCAAATACCTCCTTGGAGAACCCTGATCTTCCTCCTACCTTTAATTTTCCTTACCTCATCATACAGGGCTCTAGCTATCTTGGCATCAGGCTTCGGTACAACGTTAGGTGGCATGTAATGGTAGCTGGTTCCTTCTTCACGTAACCCCCACGTAGGTACTAGAACATCCCCTATTCTTAGTTTAGGGCTCAGGGCACCAGCTTCTCCAGCCATGATGAACATCTTGCCTCCACAGGCTATCAGTACCTCTAGCCCGGCAGTAGCTGCAGGCGCCCCCCAGAACGGTAAAGCTATGAAGACCTTTCTATTATTATAGTAGCCCACAATAGATCTAAATATCAACCCGCTAAACCTCACCTTACTCCTCTCATGCAGTATTCCTGCTGCCGTCCTGAAGAGCCGCGGTGTAAAAAGTAGAAGCACCCTACTAAATGGTATTCTTTCCCTCAGTATCTTATGGGGATCAATTAGTGGTTTACCCTTGCCGATCTTAAACATACAGTAGTCCCCATCAATGCTTCCTTTAACATACATTTAATTCATACAATCGTATAACTTTTATGCCGTCTTTAGATTTATGGTTATTATATTCCCTGTTCCTATTGTGCTGAAGCCTCTGAGAAGAGATCCTAATCACGGGCAAGTCGTCCGGGAGAAGAGGAAGGAAACCCTTACCGCTACTGCTACAACTTCCAGAGTCCTATGCTCTGAGGCTATGTTGGATGCTGAGTATAGTTTTAGGTAGTTACTTTTATTATATGACCTTAAGGCCTTATTGCTTTAAGGCGGTTACCGTGATCAGGGCTAAGATAGATAGAAGGCTTGAGAGGAGGTTTAGAGAGCTGGCTATGAGGAGGTTCGGCTATGGTAAGGGGGCACTCAGCAGGGCTGCTGAGGAAGCCATTCTGAGATGGATACCCGTTGCTGAAGAAGAGGAAGTGTTCTTCGAGGGTGATCCCGTCGAGGCTATTGATGGAATATTATCGGATGTTGACCTCGACTCAGTTGAACTCCAGCACCTGGCCAGGGATATTGGGGCATCCAAGGTGTTAGAGTAATGTATCTTGTTGACACCCGCTGAAAAGATTCCTATTAAGCCTCACGGCATATAAGGGGCTCTACGTGTATTGTATACTACCCCCTATTGCATGGGAGGCAGGGCCGAAACTTTAGACTATTATTTTCTGTGTCAAAACATGTCTTTCTATACCTCAGAAGTACTTAATACTTGAGTGTTTCAAATGTATTGGTGAAGTAGGGATGAGCTCGATGATCTAGGTGAGGGGGACCCTAGGTGAACCGCTCTTCGCCGAGGGGAGCAATGCTCCCGTAGGCGGGGAGAAGGGGATGGAGGAGCCGTAATGAACCCAGCCGTGCCAGACACACCATAACATAGTTCAATACATGAAGACACGGTTCAGGTGAACGGCAGTAGATATAGCTAGGGAAACAGGTCTAGACATGGATGACGCCATCCAGTACTACGCAGCATTATCCATAAAGGCTGAAGCCATAATATCCTTCGACAAGGATTTCGACGGGCTGAAAAATCCCCCGGAATGAGCCGGCTGACCTGTAAGGACTCAGAGTACCCCTAACTACGCTACAATAATATTATGAACCCTACGACAAACACCATAGCTTCGCTGTTCTAGTGGACATGCTTTATTCCTAGCTCGTCTAACAGCTGTGTGACGCTGATCGATTCGTGGAACCTCTGCAGATCTTGATCTTCTGTAACCAGCTTTGCCCCATGTATGCGTGCCATGTATAGATAGGATGCATCGTAGAAGGTGATGTTTTCGCTGAGGGCGAGTTCTAATACCTCCTGGATATTGGCGCCGAGCTTCAGTATGGGTATGATGTTGAAGATCTCCTGGAAGAGGCTGGCCACCGCCCTTGGATCCTTTATCCTACCTTTCCTGTGCTCCTTCCAGATAACGTTTCCAGCCTCATAAATGGTTAGATCCAGCACCGAGAAAATATTAGAGTAGCTCAGCAGGTTCTCCCGGAGCATTAGTATTAGCGGATAGAGAGCCGAGGTGTCGAGGAGATACTTGCCATCTATATCAGCCATGAATCATTCACCTCTCCCTCCTCGCCTCCCTAACAGCCTGCACCCACTCCTCCGCGGAGAGCTCCATGGATTCCAACGCCTTGTCCACGAGCTTCCTGATCCTCAACAGCCTGGCACGCCTAATCTCGTCTTCTAGAGCCTTCTCTACAACCGCCCTGATGTCAATGCCCAGGCTCTCAGCCTCCTCCTTAAGCCTCCGCCTGATCCTGACTGAAAGAACAGTCGTAGACACTTATCCCCCCACAAAACCCTGTATACGGAGCCAGCATATAAGCCATGCGTATACAATAATTATCACCAAGCACTCAGTAAAGCCAGTCCCACGCTAGGAGCAGTAGAACACCCACCCTGATAACGGGTAAACCATTGGAGAACAAACACAGAGCATATAAAGAAGAGAGTCCCTTGGCATCCTACATGACGTTTTCGTCTTCTGTATATATAGTATTACCGTCTCGCTAAGGCTAGGCGGCTGAACCTCAACGTCTCCGAGCTTATAAGGAGAATTCTTGAGGAGGAGGTGCATGATGTAGGCTGGCCAGCTGGATCGAGATACATCCCCAGGCCAGAGACCCTGAAACCGGGAAGCCTGCTGACAAAAATACCCATGGTAGTCCTCCTAGCGCCAACCGACTGGCACCACCTCGTAGTCTGGAGGGCCGACAGCTGGCTGTAGAGCAGGATACCCCGAGCCGCCAGGCAGGAACTAGAAGCATTCACTAGGACCGAAAGAAGGAAGAGGAAACATACTGATATCCGCCAAGAAAAGTAAGCTAGAAGCCCTAGGACTCTATGCAAGCAAACCCATAACTCTAAAGGCCTCCTCATCCACCTGCTCCGCCGCCGCATAGGCAGGGCTGTTCAAGTATTTTTAAGACTGATGACGGAGTTAGAGATGCATGGTTCTGGAAATCGCCTAGGATCAACGTTAAGCTAGTAGAAGCTAGGGGCATTGAAGTTCAAGCTAGAGATTTTCGTCTAGGAGGGGCCTAAGCTCTTGCTTCAATTATTACCTCCTCTCTTCCGAGAACCTTAGCAGCATAGAGCAGTGCCGCCTTGATATCATCGAGACTTATATCATAGTCTTTAGCGATCTCCTCTGGCCTCATACCAGAGGCTAGGAGCTCAAGTATCATGCCAACAGTTATCCTTGTACCCTGAATCACGGGCTTACCAGCCATTACACGCGGGTCACTGGCAATCCTCCTTAACAGCTCCTCCACAGCAATCCCCTACATCAGGACACTATGATTGTAGAAACTATTAATCCTAGCCATCCCATAATAAGCCATGCGCCAATGTTGCTAGGTCTCTAAGCCAAGCCAGGGTGCCTCATACACTAGAAAACGAGTATTAACATTAAGTATTAATTTACGAGGCGGAAGCTTACTGGTGTCTGCCTCCAGAGCCTAGGGTTGTGTTAAGGCTAGCAATTTAAATTATCCTCCCTTGTTTTAGTAGGCCTGGTGGTCAGGCTGAGCAGCATTGAATCCCTGCTGGATAGATATGCTGAGCTTGCAGGGGAGAGGGCTAGGAGGCTTAGGAGGTATGCTGAGGACCCCACTGTGGAGCTAGGCGACGATGACTTCGAGTATTTTGTGAGGTCGCATAGGCTTGTAGTGGTGGTGTTTGAGGCTGAGTGGTGTTCTCCGTGTAAGGTGTATAAGCCGATATTCCTCGAGGTGGCTAGAAGGTATTCTGGGAGAGGCGTGGTTTTTGCCAGGGTGGATAGTGATAAGGCGTCGAAGACTGCTGACAACTATCATGTAGATTACATACCTACAACCCTGGTGTTCGTGGATGGTAAGCCTGTAGACGTGCTTGTAGGGGCTATGGAGAAGAATACGCTTGAAACCCTTGTGCTAAAATATGTCAGCCCTTCTGAGCACGCTTAGCCTCCGCCTACCCATACCTCTAATCTCAACGGGATTCCCCCTCAGCCTAGCTATGTCCAGCTCTAAGTCAAGCTCAGTGTATATGCCCATCGAGTTAAGCTCCTCCTTAGCCTCCCATATGGATGAGGTATGAGCTATTCTCCGAGCCATGGGGCTCGCCTCATAGAGCTTTCCCACATCAACCATGATCGTGGCGGCTGAGAATAGGTCAAGCCTCACGCTCCGCGTCCCCCTCCTAATGCTCCTCACACCCAACGCTCCTCTGAATGCCTCGTAGGGCAGCCTGCTGGCCTCGGTTTTAACAGCCCTTAAAGCCTCCTCCAACAACCCCTCATCCCATCTTGACAGGCCTTCAAAACCCAGCACCCCATTCTTTGAGGCAAGATCTGCCAGGATCCCCATAAGCTCCTCCCTGCTAAGCTCACCGTCGCATCCGAGGCCATGCACCCCCACCGCAACGCTCAGCCCTAGCTCACGCATAGCCCTGTAAAGGCCTGCTAGAGCCACCTGGTCTGCAAGAGGACTCCACAAATCATCCTCGTATCCCCTTGCAAGAATATCGCCGCCAGCATCAACACCTATCAACAGGTCAACACCACTATACGTTGTATAGTCTTTAACAGCCTCCACGAAACCCTCAACACCCCCATCTATGGGTATTAGAACCACAGGCTCGCCTAGAACTCCTGCAAGCCTTGAAGCCTGAGGGTAGAAGCAGCCGTGAAGCCTGCAAGCCATGGTTCTTCCATCAGCCATGGCAAATCCTCCGGCAACATACGCGTTAACCAGGTCTTCCAGCCCAATAGGCCCTGGAGAAGGATCAACAACCCATCTCTCCCATGGAACAGAGCCCAGGGAGACCCTGCACCCCAGCCTCCTAAGCCTTAAAGCTACATGTAGGGCTGAAACCACATCTCCCCCACCGCCAACACCTACAACCAATGCTCTCCGACACCTACTATCAGACACCAGGTGCTCCAGCATCCCTACTGCAACCACCCTAAGATGAGCGTTCATCTTTTTATCAGCTCCCCCAACTCTTAGCTTTGAGGCTTAGGAATGCCTAGGAGAACACTGCTAGCACTACTAGTACTAGTGGCTATAGCAGTAGGCATTGCGGCTCCCCTGCTTTCATGGAGGCTTAGAGCAGGCTCCAAGGGAGGCCTGAAGGTGGAGGCTAGGCTGATAGGCCATAAGCTGTCAGTAGGGATAAGTGTGGAGAAGGGGGAGCATAGGGTTAGCGAGATATGCGTTGATTCATCCTGCTATCATGAGGGAATACTCGTCACAGGTAGAGCCGAGGTAACATTATACCTGGATAGAATAGTTGAGCAGGGTTCAACGCATAACGTGACAATCCTGTTCTCGGATCACAGGCCTGTGAGCCTAGTGGTGAGAGAGGAGCCTCCTCCAAGCATAGATGTAAGGGTGTTGAACGTATTCTACATGCCTAGGATAGGGCTCCGCATCATAATGGTTAACAACTCCACCGAGACTTTAAGCATAGTTGCCGCGTGGATTAACGGCAACCTCATACACCCCTCAGCCCTCACCATCCTACGGCCTACTGGAAGCCCAGTGAACATATACCTACCCTACACGGGCTCCATAAATACTGGTAACAATACATGCATACTATTCCTGAATAACGGGGCATGGATCAAGGCTTCCTTCAAGGCCTAAGCATAGTGGAAACAACGCCAGGCACTAGTAGGATATCCTTGTGGAGAGGTGTTCGAATCCCTAGTATTATCTACCCCGGCTCCCCTTGAAGAAGTGGTGGTAAGCGTGGATAAGGTTAGAATCCTAGCAGCGTCAATGCTGCTCACATTAATGGTTGCAGGCTTCCTAGCAGCATATGCTTTTAGAAGTAGGAGTAGCGTGAAGACGGTAACCGTTACTGTGACCAGTAATCTTCCTCCCAGCAATAATACTGGAGGCGGGGAGCTAAGCCTAGGTACAGGTGTGTCAAGGTTCCTATCATATGATCAGCTGGCCTCCTATCTCGAGGCCTCCAGAGTCATCAGCCTTGCTGCAGGCTTGTCGAGACCCATGATTCTCGGCGGAGTAGGCCTTGAAATCAAGGCAACCCCCACGGTCACAAGTGCTGCTCCAAGCCACTCGGAAACAAATGTCCAGGTTGAAGGCGTGGATGAGGCCGACATAGCGAAGACCGACGGCCACTACCTATACGTGGCCTCAGGCAACAAGGTATGGTTCGTAGAGGCGTATCCACCTAGTCCAGTCAAGCTTAGCGTTGAGAGAGTGCTGGTCCTCAGCAGCTATACCCGCGTGGACGGGTTATTCGTCTCTCAAGGCAGACTCATAGTCCTAGCTGAGAAGGGCTTCAGAATAATACCCCTTATAAGGCTAGGCTCAACGCCCTTCAAGGCAACCCTAAGCTACGAGGCCCCCTCCACACATATACTAGTATATAATGCGAGCACAGCGGATCTCCTCTACAATGTATCTGTGAGCGGCCGATACGTTGCAAGCAGGCTTGTAGGCAACGCCCTCTACGTTGTAACAAGCCAGCCCGTCGCAGGGGTTAACGGTTCTCTAAGCCTACCCCTAGTCGATGGGGAGGCATTGAAGCCAGGCAACATATACTATTTCCCCGAGCAGATGGGCTTAATGTACACCATAGTCACAGGGCTCAACATCACTGATGGAAGCCATAAGGCTGAAGCACTGCTGACAAGCTACGCTGGAAGAATATACATGACCCAGCACAACCTATACGTTGTGAGCAGCGGCTTCATGAATTTCACCGACGTTATGCTGAGGATAAACAATGTTGTCAGGAAGACTAATGCCTCAGGCATCAACGCCTGGAAAGCCTTAGAGATAGTGGCAGGGCTTGAGAAGGCTCTAAGCTCATCTAGAAGCTATGATAAGACAGCGGTCTACAGGTTCTCACTCAAAGGCCTCTCAGCAGTGCCTGAAGCCAGCACTGTTCTAGAGGGCAGAATACTCGACCAGTTCTCCGTGGATGAGTATGAAGGATACCTCAGGGTAGCGGTAACCGTGGGGTGGGGGCGCAACACAACCAATGCTCTCTATGTGCTTAATGCAAGTGATCTAAGCGTGGCTGGCAAGCTCAGCGGGCTTGCCGAGGGGGAGCGCGTATATGCTGCGAGATATGTTGGCAAGCTATGCTTCCTAGTGACATATAGGCAGGTGGACCCATTATTCGCCATAGATCTAAGCAGCCCTGAGAAGCCTAAGGTGCTGGGATACGTCAAGATGCCTGGATTCTCAGAGTACCTACACCCCTACGGTGACAGGTTCCTCATAGGCGTCGGGCTCACCGATGACCATAGGGTTAAGATAGCCGTGTTCGATGTAAGTGATCCCACCAGGCCTACAGTGGTCGGGGAGGTTGAAACCAACTACTCCTATACGCCGATACAATGGGATCACAAGGCATTCACAATCAATAATGATGAGGGATACCTGCTGATACCCGTAGCCTGGCCTAGAACAAGGATGGCAGCATCCAGCCTGCCTGCGGGAGGAGTAATGGTTGTAAGAATAGATAACGCTACCGGCAGGATCACTGTGGCAGGAGTACTGGATCACAGGGATGCCCTGAGAGGCATGTATATTGGAGACGTGATATACACTGTGTCCTACAGGATGGTTAAGGCTTTCCAATACCCTGGGCTTAAGGAGATAGGTGAGGCAACCCTCTACTCAGGGTGAGAGTCTTCTAGACCCTGAGCCACGGTCTTTTTCCCGGCATGGCATTCCTCAATGCATTCAGGAGGCTTCTCGCCTCTCTCATAATAATAGTAGAGGTGGCTGAGAAACCTCGGAAAACCCTCGCTGCAAGCCTCGATGAACTTTATGAAGAGCTCCATCCTCCTGAGAAGCTTGTCGCTTAAGCCGTGCTCTAGCAGGCAGGCCGCCTTCTCAGCCTCCTCCCCCTTAATTCCCAGCAGGATCGATAGGAACTCCCTGATAGCCTTATGCCTCTCATATATTCTCCTAGCCCTCCTAGCCCCCTCCTCTGTGAGGCTTGGATGCCCCCTCCTCTCATATACTACTAGCCCCCGCCTGCTAAGCCTCCCCAGATAATCCACGACGCTTGCAGGCCTCACACCCAGCTTCTCAGCCACATCCTTAACCCTAACAATATTTTTCTCTAATTCAAGCTCGTAGAGCACTCTGAGGTAATCCTCCTCCCTCCTCCCCCTCATCACGCTGCGATTCTGCCGCGCCCGCGTCACCGGCCAGCATCCACCTATAATTTCTGCAGACGCCTCTAAAACTATTCAGCCCCAACACCACTTATAATCCTCTGAGGCAAGGAGGATAGCAGGTATGGGTGGCCTGGTTGGCTGGAGACTGGCTGGCAAGCTATATTGATAGGCAGGTGAAGGAGCTTAGGGAGAAGGTTGGTAGAGAGGGCTGCGCCTTAGCAGCAGTGTCTGGAGGAGTTGACAGCACGACTGCAGCTGTGCTTGCCTACAAGGCTCTAGGAAGCAGGGTGCAGGCAGTCTTCATAGATACTGGCTTCATGAGGGAAGGAGAGGCTCATAGGGTGAAGAGCGAGCTGAAAGGAATCCTACCGCTTGAAATAGTGGATTACTCTGAGAGGTTTCTAGGAAGCCTTGAAGGCCTAAGCGATGCGGAGGAGAAGAGGAAGAAGTTTAGAAGCATATTCTACAGCGTGTTGTCAGAGGAGGCTGTGAAGAGGGGGTGCAGATACCTCGTGCAGGGAACCATAGCTCCGGACATTATAGAGACTGTGGGAGGCATAAAGACGCAGCATAATGTGCTGGCCCAGGCTGGACTTAACCCGCTTAAAAACTATGGATTCACTGTGCTTGAGCCGTTAAAGGAACTCTATAAGGATGAGGTTAGGAGAGTAGCACGACTACTAGGAGTGCCTGACTCGGTGGTTGAGAGGCAGCCCTTCCCCGGCCCGGGGCTTCTAATAAGGGTTGTAGGGGGGCTCAGCCGCGGAAAGTTGGGTGTGGCTAGGAGGGCTACTAGGATAGTTGAGGAGCAGATGGGCGGCTGGGGAGCATCACAGTACTTTGCTGCAGTATGGATAGATGATGTGGCGAATGTAGGCGGGGGAGAACTATTGATCTATAGGGGGGTTAGGGCTACAGGTGTACGTGGAGATGCGAGGAGATACGGGCCCATAGTGCTTTACAGGGGAGGGTGGAGCAGGCCTAGGGATCTCGAAGGCATGGTGTCAAGGCTTCCCTCAATGCCTGGGGATCCTGTGAGAATGGTTGCAGAAATATACTCTAGGAATAGCGGCAAGTATGCTGTGGCGATAAGAGCTGTTGTCACAGAGGATTTCATGACGGCTGATATACTGGATGTTGATAGGCAGAGGCTCGAACACCTAGCCTTAAAAATAGCCTCGGAGATCCCTGAAGCCAGGAGAATAGTCTATGATGTTACACCTAAGCCCCCGGCAACCATAGAGTATGAGTAAGGTGCCGCGGATATGGATGTGGCGGTTGTTTACCTTGGCGGACAGTATAATCACCTCATCGCCAGGAGGGTAAGGGAGCTTGGGGCAAACCCCGTGCTCCTCGACCAGTCGGCGCTGAGCCGAGCCAGCTATGACTGCATGATAGCTGGCGGGGGGCCTCATAGACTGCCAGGCGATCTCGAAGCATTATCCATGCTGGCATACCATGTGGCTAGGATCTCAGCCCCATTCCTAGGCATATGCCTCTCCCACCAGCTGTTAGCACTGGTCTATGGGGGCAGGGTTGCAGCATCCCTGACCCCTGAGTATGGTGGAGTGGATGTGGAGGTCATTGAGCCCGACGATCTGTTTGAAGGTCTTCCAGGAAGGATAAGGGTGTGGGAGAGCCATAACGATGAGGTTGTAGATATGCCTAAAGGCTTCCAGCTGCTGGCCTCCAGCAGAACCTGCAGGATCCAGGCGATGAAGCATAGGAGTAAACCCCTATATGGGGTTCAATTCCACCCGGAGGTTAGGCACACTCAGCATGGCCTGAGAATACTCTCAAACTTCCTGAAAACGTGTAGGAGATGAAGGCGGTTAACCTTACTCGGCCATCTCGTTAAGCACCCTGGCTATAATCCCCCTAGTTAGCACTACAGGTCTCCCTGAAATGCTTCTCACAGCCCTCTTCTGCATAAACGTGTAGCCGACGCAGTCCATGACCACCATGCCCACATCCCTGGAAGCCATTCTCCTAGCAGCACCTATGAATTCGTCCAGTGAGCCCTGGTAAGGCGACAGGGTTTCCACGACGACCTCGTAGCCCAGCCCACCCCACTTCTCCTCAGCGTACTTCCTCTGCTCCTGTAGGGGTATGAATACCCCTAGAGGCTTCCTAAGCCTCACACCCTGAACAACTCCCTTCAACAGCTTGTCAGGGTAGATTATAGGTACACTGGACTTGAATTCAGGGAACTCCCCTGAACACAGGATCACTATTATCTCGGCCCCCATGTCTTCAAGCATCTTTATCTTCTCCTGCATTAAGCCTATGATCTTCTCCTTAGCGAACGACACCTGGGTTCCATCCCTCATCCTAGACACATATACTGTCATGCCTGGCTCCGGGCGGAGCTTCTCTTCAACCTCCTCCCTGCTAAAATCGTCGAGAGCACCCTTCTCCAAAACCTCTATTGAGGGATGCAGGATTGGGGCTAGATCACTCATGACATCTGTACGCGGGCTCTGCCCTATAGTTAGGAAGCCTACCCTCATACCCACCACTACTCATACACCCATGCTTAAACTAGTAATAAAGATTTTATTATAGGCTTATCTTCCAGGAGAACAGGTGAGTGTGTTGGCATACTATGATAATATGTTCATGGAGCTTTTCCAGGCAGCATATAAGACTGCCAGCCTGTTAGCACAGGTTAAGCAGGGTGAAGCAGCCCTAGTATTAGCTGATACAGCCATAGATAGGAGGATGCTGGAATACGTGGCTGCTTCAGCCCACCTGCTTGGAGCTGATGCAGCCCTCATGGTATATAGGGTTCAGGGAGAAGTTGACCAGGAGCCTCCCAGACATGTTGCTGCAGCCATGCAGAGCAGCGACGTCATCATAAGCTTCCCACTAATGTATATCCTCCACACTAAGGCATACTTGGAGGCATTGAGGAGGGGTGCAAGGATCCTGGAGCTCACAGGCATGGATCCTGAAATGATGATCAGGCTGATAGGGAGGACAGACTATGAGGGGATGGTTATGCTGGGCAACAAGCTTAGAGACCTGACAGCTAAGGCCAGACACGTGGTTGTGGAGAGCGATAAGGGCACGCACCTCGAGTTCGATAATGATCCATCCAGGCCTGTATACCATAATGACGGTATACTCAGGGAGAAGGGGTTCTACAAGCCTCTTGGAGGGCAGATTTCCTGGGCCCCCGTAGAGGACAGTATTAATGGAGTAATAGTTGCAGACGGGTTCATATGGCCTCCCGATGAAATAGGTGTTCTTGAAAACGAGGTTAAGCTTACGGTAAGGGAGGGCAGGATAACTAGAATAGAGGGTGGTAGGGAAGCCAGGATCCTGGAGAAGTGGCTGGAAAGCCTGGGCGATGAGAAAATGTACTATGTAGCACACGCCTCATGGGGATTCCACCCTAATGCGAGGCTTAGAGGCATACCGTTAGAGGATGAAAGAGTCTATGGTGGAGTAGAATTTGGGTTTGGAAGCCAGTCGCCCAAATTCAAGGGTAAAATAGGCAGAGCTGCGGCGCATACCGATATCAGCATACTAGGCCCCAGAGTATACTTTGATGGAGAACTGGTTGCAGCCAACGGCAGGTTCATGCATCCAGAGCTGAGAGAGCTTGACAGGAGGCTTAAAGGCTGAGGGGGAGGCAGGATGCCCATCTACCTAAGCACACTTGAAGATGTGAGGAAAGCGGTGCTTGGAGGCGGGTTTCTAGGGGGAGGCGGGGGAGGAAGCCTCGAGGAAGGTATGAGGCTTGGAGGCGCCGCAGTATCCTTCGGCACCATAGAGGTCGTGAGCGTGAAGGAGGCTTCAGGCCTCATAGCAGCCACAGTGTCGAGTGTCGGCTCCCAAGCCCTGGGGAGAGGAGTTCTTAGAAGCGCCAATTATGTCGAAGCATTCCTAGAACTCGCTGATAGGGTAGAGGTAGATGCCATTATAAGCTCTGAGAACGGCGGCATGAATACTCTTGCACCATGGCCTATCGCCGCAGGGCTAGGCGTCCCCCTAATAGACGCCCCCGCGGATGGGAGGGCTCATCCAACAGGGCTTATGGGATCAATGGGCCTCCACAGGCTTGAAGACTATGTTAGCATACAGGCCTTCAGCACAGGCCTTCCAGGCTCCCAGCATAGGCTTAGAGGAGCACTGGAGGGGAGGCTTGAAGACACTTCAACCGCCATTAGAAAGCTGGCCTCCATTCACGGCGTACTAGCTGTAGTGAGAAATCCTGTCGACTCATCCTACCTTGAGGATAATGCCGCTGTAGGTGGCTTGAAGCTAGCATTAGAGGTTGGAGGCATACTTCTAGAAATGGAGGACGAGCCCCTTGAAGCATACGCTAAGGCTTCGGAAAAGCTTGGAGGCAAGATTATAGGAGCAAACGGGGAATGCAGGGTTGAGGACACGCACCTCGAGACTAGAGGCGGGTTCGACGTAGGCTATGCTGATCTAAGCTGCAGTAAGCACAGGTTGAAGATGGGGTTTGTTAATGAGGTTATGTACCTGGACATGGATGGTGAGAGAATAGCCACGTTCCCAGACCTGGTAACACCGCTTAGAGTAGATAAGGCTGAACCCCTACTCACAGCGGATCTGAAGCCAGGCCTCACAGTATACCTGGCAGTAGTTCCATGGAAGAACATCCCCCTAGGCTCGGGGCTGAAGTACAGGGAGGCCTACGAGACGCTTGAAGAGGCTGTGGGAGTAAACCTTACAAGCCACATTGAAGAGCTGCTGGAGGGGTGAGCACTTGATATACCATGTGCTAGACGTTCTACGCGTTTTAAATAAGCCTGAGGTAGGTGAAAAGGATCTCAGGGAACTCTTAGATAGAGGCGGGATGAGGCTGGAGTTCGAGCATGTGAGGGGTGAGAAGGGGTCAACGCTCCTTGTAAGGATGATTGCTGAGGGTGAGGGTAGCCGCACAATAGGCGTGGTGGGTAGGCTTGGAGGAGTAGCGGCGAGGCCTGAGCTTAAAGGCATGGTTTCGGATGCTGATGGAGCAATAGTGGCTCTAAGCGTGGCTGCAGAAATAGCTGAGATGTACGAGTATGGGGAAAAGCTTCCAGGAAACGTTATAGTGGTTACCCATGTAACCACTCATGCGCCTGTTAAGCCCTACAAGCCTGTACCTATGATGGATTCCCCTGTAGATATGTTTGATCTCCTGAGAAGAGAGGCTGACCCACGTATGAACGCTGTGCTTTCAGTGGATGCTACTAAGGCTAACTATGTTGTAAATCATACAGGCTTCGCCATAACACCCGTAGTCAAGGAGGGATGGATCCTCAGGCCAACCGACGAGATCCTAGGCATATATATGAGGGTTACAGGGGAGCCTCCAGTACTAGTACCTATAACAATGCAGGATATAACCCCATTCACAACCAAGGTTCACCATATAAACAGTATTCTACAGCCATGGATATATACGGATGCACCTGTACTTGGAGTCGCCACCACTGCCAGGATGCCTGTGCCTGGATCAGGCACGGGGACAACCAATATATATGCCCTTGATCAAGCCTCACGCTTCGTCTCAGAGGTTGTCAAAGACTACCTGGCTGAACGCGTAGAGCTATACTATGATGAGGAATTCAGGGAGCTTGTTAAAACCCATGGCCCTGTAGCAGAAATCCTTAGGAGGGGGTCACCGCCCAGGTGACCCCCGCCTCTCCTCACGTGTTTTTACCCGTATCTTTACGTTCATAAAGCCAGCATGCAATCCTTGATTCACCTATGGTTACCATAGGGGGCTCCTTCTCCCTGCATATATCCATAGCCTTAGGACACCTAGGATGAAACCTGCAGCCAGGAGGAGGATGGGATAGTGCTGGAGGCTCTCCTGGCAGGGCGCGTAGCCCAAGCTTCCTCTTAATTTCCTCCTCTCTGGGTGTAACTGAGGGTATTGCTGCTATAAGGGCCCTGGTATAGGGGTGGAGGGGATTAGTGAAGATTGATTCAACCGGGGCATCCTCGACTATCTTCCCAGCATACATTACTGAGACGTGGTGGGCGAAGTATCGTACTATGCCCAGGTTATGTGTTATGAGGATGTAGGTTAAGCCGAGCTTGCGTTGAAGCCTCTCCAGAAGCTCCAGGATCTTCGCCTGAACAGAGACGTCGAGCGCGCTTGTAGGCTCATCCAGTATTATTAGCTCGGGGTCAAGGGCCAGAGCCCTGGCTATGGCTACACGCTGCCTCTGCCCGCCGCTGAGCTCATGGGGATACCTGTTAAGGAAGGTCTCATCAAGCTCAACCAGGTTTACAAGCTCCTTAGCCTTCGAGATCCTCTCAGATCTTGAGCCAATCCTATTATACTCTAGGGGGGATGTTATGATGTCCAGGATCTTGCGCCTAGGATTAAGCGATGATGTGGGATCCTGAAAGACAATGGACATCTTCAGAAGAAGTTTCTTCTTCTCCTCGGGTTTAAGGGATGTGAGCTCCACGTCCTTGAAGAATATTTGGCCTGAGGTAGGCTCATATAATCCTATGAGCGTTCTTGCAAGAGTTGATTTGCCACAGCCGCTCTCCCCTACTATGGCATGCGTTCTCCTCTCAGCTACCTGTATACTAACGCCATCAACAGCCTTAACCCATCCAACAATTCTTCCAAATATTCCTGCAGTTATGGGGAAATATTTCCGCAGATCCCTTGTCTCAAGTATTACTCCCCTACTCATGCCTATCACCGTAGAGCCAGCAGTACACTATCCTATCATTAACCCTGAAACCTGGAGGCCTCTTCTCCCTGCATATATCCATAGCCTTAGGACACCTAGGATGAAACCTGCAGCCAGGGGGAGGGTCAAGGTAGTCTGGAAGAGAGCCCTCAATCCCCTTAGGCTCCCCTCCAACGAGTTTTGGAATAGCTTCTACGAGGCCCTGAGTATAGGGGTGCATAGGGTTTAGGAGGACATCCTCCGTTCCACCCATCTCAACCATGTGGCCTCCATACATCACTATAACCCTATCTGAGACAGCCTTAGCCACGCCGAGATCATGGGTTACATATATTATGCTTAGACCTAAATCCTCCTGAAGCTTTCTGAGCAGCTCCAGTATCTCCAGCTGGGTTATCACATCCAGGGCCGTTGTAGGCTCATCGGCTAGGAGGAGCTTGGGCTCCGACACTAATGCTAGGGCTATGAGTACCCGTTGAAGCATACCTCCGCTGAGCTGCATGGGATAGTAGTCGAGCACGGTTTCAGGATCTGGAACCCTGGTCAGCCTCATGTACTTCAAGGCCTGTTCAACAACCTCATCGGCCTTCTTCCTATACTCCAAGTATTCTCTAAAACCTATCTTAGGCTTCGAGCCGAAGAGCAGTCTATCCACGAAGTGCTCCCTTATAGTGAAGAAGGGGTTAAGCGCTACGAGGGGCTCCTGGGGAATATAGGTTATCATGCTTCCCCTTATCCGCGTCTTCTCATCCTCGCTCATGGTTAGAATATCTCTGCCTTCAAACAATATAGAGCCTCTTGGAACAGCATTGGGTGGAAGCAGGCCTAGGATTGCTCTGAGAACAGTGGTTTTTCCCGAGCCGCTTTCCCCAACAATCGATAGACTTTCACCCTCCCCCAACTCGAATTCAACGTTTTCAACAACTCTGGCCAGCCCGCTGAACGTTCTAAAACTGACTGAGAGATCCTCGACTTTGAGGAGAACCATGGCTTTACACCTGTTCCCTCACATCAAGTATGTCTCTAAGCCCATCTCCAAGGAGGTTGAAACCCATGACAGCGAAGAATATGGCTACTCCGGGGAAGGTGGCATACCACCAGATGTTCGGCAGGTATATTCTAGCCTCGCTGAGCATGGAGCCCCACTCCGGCGTGGGAGGCCTTATGCCGAACCCTATGAATCCTAGGAGGGCCTCAGCCAGTATAGCGTACCCGACGTCCAGCGAGGCTTTAACAGCTATTATGGGTATAGCGTTAGGCATCATCTCCTTGAAGACTATGTGGTACCAGCTTGCCCCCACGCTCCTAGCAGCCATTATGTAGTCCTCGTTCTTCATGCTTGCAGCGAGGCCGAAGCCGAGCCTAGCATACCAGGGCCACCATCCAACCACAAGTGCCAGCATGGCATTCGTCAGCGTGGGGGAAGTCATCGCAGCTATAGCCATGGCTAGAACCACCGAGGGAACGCTTAGGAAAATGTCGCTGAGCCTCATCACCACAACCTCCCATAGCCCCCCAAGGTAGCCTGATATTAGTCCTAGGGGGAGGCCTACCAGTATGGATATAAGCACTACTGCCAGCCCTATTCCAAGCGAGATATGCGTGGCTAGTATAACCCTGCTCAATATGTCGCGGCCCACGGCGTCAGTACCGAAGGGATGCTTCCAGCTTGGAGGCTGGAACCGCTGGTTAATATGTATGGCATTATAGTCCTGAGGGTAAGGAGCAATATAGTTTCCGAAGAAGGCTAGGACAGCGAAGAACAATATGATTATGAGGCCTGCCATAGCTGTCGGATTGGAGCGGAGCTTATGGAGGGCTACTCTAAGCCTATAGCTCCTGGAATACCTGTCGGGCATCTCACTTCACCTCCATCTTCAGCCTTATCCTTGGATCAAGGTAGGCGTACGATATGTCGACGATATAGTTGGTTACAGTGTAGATCAACCCTATCAGCATAACCACGGCTACGATAGCGTTGAAGTCCTTAGCTAATCCCACCTTGACGGCATACCAGCCTATTCCAGGCCACCCGAACACCATTTCTATGGCGAACGCGCCGTATATGAAGAAGCCGAAGAGCAGCCCTATAATGGTTACAGCCACTACTAGCGCGTTTCTAAGCATATACTTATAGTACACCAGGTTGCGTGGAAAGCCGAGGGCTCGGAGAGTGCTTGTATAGGGCTTCTCCATCTCCTCCAGGAGGCTTGCACGGACAAGCCTCATTATCTGAGCTATAGGCGAGAACGATAATGCCAGCACGGGTAGGATCATGTGTTCTGACACATCTATGAAGGCGTGGAAGTTGCCCTGGATAAGCGTGTCTATGAGGAGGAAGCCTGTTATACGGTGAACCATAATGTTGGTTGACATTCTTCCCGAGATAGGGAGGATGCCAAGATAATACGATATTGCCAACTGGAGGAGTATGCCGACCCAGAACCTGGGCATAGAGACGCCGGCTATGGCTGCTACTCGCAGTAGATGGTCGACCCACTTGTTCCTATACATGGCTGAGACTACTCCAAGCACTACTCCAACAATTATGGAGAATATCATGGCTGTTATCACGAGCTCCAATGTGGCTGGCAGATAGTCTGCTATGTCTTTAGCCACATCCCTACTAGTATATAGGGATAAGCCGAGCTTACCGTGGAGGAAGAGGTTCTTCCAGTAGTCGATATACTGGAGGTATAATGGCTTGTCGAGGCCGAAGAGCTTACGGTACATTTGAACCTGCTTCTCAGTGGCCTCTAAGCCCAGGTAAAGTCTAACAGGGTCTCCAGGCATAACCCTGGTTACATAGAATATGAGGATGGATAGGAAAAACAGGGTGAATGGTATTTGTAGGGCTCTACGGATAGCGTAGTCCCTGAACCTCACACTTGGTCCCCGCTCAGCTATGGTTTGCCTGATATGTCGAGATTATGGAATGCTAGGTCATAGCCCAGTATTCCTACGAACTGATAGTTCTTGACGTAATCCCTGTAAGCTATCCTGTGAATAGGGTTCAACAGGAACAATGCTGCAGCGTCTTCGACAACCTTCTGCTGAACCTTGCAGTAAAGCTCGTACCTCTTGGTTTGATTAAGAGTAGCTCTAGCTTCGTCGAGCCACTTCGTGACCTGGGGGTTCTCATACCACATGCAGCTCATATATGTTCCATGAGCCTTAGGATGGAACATCAGGTAGGTGTGACTGTCAGGGCTCGGGTACTTCATAGTGTGGAATATGGCTACCATGTCAGGCGTAGTTTCAGGCTTGCTTGTAAGCTCCACTATTCTTGACCAAGGCTCAGGCTGCAGTTTAACCGTTATGTTAAGGGGTTTAAGCGACTGCGCTATTACCAGGCCTACCTGCCTCTCTATAGAGAGATCGGCTACGTAGGCGTATGTTACCTGTATTGTTCCTTTACTCAGCTTGTCAGCATACTTAGATAGTTTGAGCTCCTCTAACGCCTTAGTCAAGTTCTTGTGGTACATCATTGTCTTACAGTGCCCTGGAGCGAGGTACGGCACGGGTCCCTCAGCCTGCTTGCCTCCCCTGAAGAGATTGATTATGGCCTGGTAGTCTACAGCATAGCTTACAGCCCTCCTGACATGCACATCGTCAAATGGGGGCTTCATGTTGTTCATGGAGACGAAGAACAGCTGTGCAGCAGGATCCTCTTTTACAACTATTCCTGGCACCTTCTTAAGGGCCTCGAAGGTGTCGGCTGGCAGCCACTGCTCAACCATGTCTACTTCTCCCTTCTTAAGCATGGAGACCAGTGTAGCCTGCTCGCCCACCACTAGGACGACTACTTTCTCAGGGGCTCCCTTAGACCAGCCTGCCCAGTAGTCGTTGAACTTCTCAAACACTATTCTCTCACCGCGCTTAAACTCCACCACCTTGTAAGGCCCGCTTCCAGCATCATGGTCTGCTAGCCAGGCCTGCCCATAGTCTCCATAGCTTCCGAACTTGCCGCTCTGCTTGTGTGCCAGCACCTCCTGCTTGTCTACTATGAATAGCTGTACGAGGGTTGCAGGGAACTCTGCGAAAGGCTCGCTTAGGTAGAATTTCACAGTATACTTGTCTGTAGCTTCAACCTTTGTGACCAGTCCTTTCCAGAGGAATGAGAAGCCTGTGCCGAGATCCAGTACACGCTGCATGCTGAAGGCCACGTCTTCCGCTGTCAGCTCACGGCCGCTGTGGAACTTTATCCCCTTCCTTATATGGAAGGTCCAGACAGTGGCATTTGAGTTAGCCTCCCAGCTTACAGCAACCCAGGGTTTAGGCGGCCCTCCCTTAGTGGGATATAGGAGCGGATCATACGTGTTGATCACACACATAAGCTCCGTCTCATCGCGGGATTTCGCTGGATCAAAGGTAGCTGTCTCCTGGGTAGTACCATATACGAATTCAAGCTCCTTCGCAGCCTTCTTCCCTTTACCTCCCTTGGTCACATAGTAGGCCGCCGCAGCTGCGGCTAGTATCACTATGACTACTATAGTTGTTGCAGCCACTTTGGATAATGCCCTCTCCCACTTACCCATCAGGTTCACCTCCCACTCGATGCACACTTGCTACGTGGAGGGATAGTGGGAGAATAGTTAATATGTTTTTATCAACTCCTAGTGGGCGGCTTTTCCTGCCCTGCAGGGAGACCTGAACCTCTTATCACGCTGTGCGGTGAGACCTCCATTCTCCCATATGGTGTAAGCCTGGCAAAGCGGGCTTTCTTCCACATCTCCTTAACGCTTCTAGCACCTACATATCCCATAGCGGCTTGAAGGCCTGCTACGAATGTCTTCACAGCTTCTCGGAGAGGGCCGCGGCAGGGGACAAAGCCTTCAATCCCTTCAGCTATGTCCTTCGCAGGCTTCTCAGCATATCTATCCCTGGCGTAGCGTAGTGCTCTTGAGGATGGGCTAGCCATACCTCTGTACTCCTTATAGCATTTACCATCAATTATTATTGTGGAGCCTACAGCCTCATTTGTTCCTGCCAGAGCGTATCCCAGCATTAGGGATGATGCCCCTACACCGAGAGCCTTAGCACCGTCTCCCGGGGCCCTTATACCGCCATCAGCTATTATCGGGATATCTGCCCCAAGCTCCCTAAGAGCATCGGCAACACTCGCCACAGCGTATAATGTTGGAGCAGCCACGCCTGTAACCTCGCCTGTACTACATATGCTTCCAGAAGATATTCCCACCCTGAGGCCTGCTACCCCTTCCACTTTTGAAACAACGTCTAGGGCGGCCTCATATGTCCCTATGTTCCCTGCAATGAAGTCCACTCCTATTTTACTGGCAAGCCTTCTGGCTGCCGACAGCACCCGGGCGTTATGGAAGTGTGCAACATCCGAGACAAGCGCATCTACATGTCTCTCCAGCTTTAAGGCTCTCTCCTCATCGAAGGGAGATACAGCTGCAGCTACTCTAAGCCTCCCCTCATCGTCGAGCAGGGGATTAATTCCTGCCTCCACGGAAGCCTCCTTAACCATCATGGTCTCTCTAACCTGCTTTTCAACACTCATGTTTCTATGAATGACTCCTATCCCACCCATCAAGGCCATTTCCACAGCCACCTCATGTTCTGATACAGTATCCATGGGGGAGGAGGCGAGAGGTATGTGTAGAGGAATATTGGCTGAAAACCTTGTTGAAAGATCTATTTCCCTCGGCTCCACCTCAGTGTATCCTGGAAGCAGGATTACATCGTTGAATGTAAGAGCTATGGGTGCATCTAGAAGCTTGCGTAGGAACATGTTTCATCCCCCTCTTACCTCGACATGTGGTTAAGGGGGGATTATAAGTATCAATGAACTCAAGCCTCATGCAGCTTGGCAAACACTTGGAAAATATGAGGCGGATGCTTAAAAACGCTCAAAGCCTATAAGTACGGCAGGCCTGCTCTTCGACCAGCAGCTGAGGAGGGCTTCAGACATGAGCGGTGAAGCGGGATTCAGATGCGAGCGGTGCGGAGCGCCCCTAGACGTCTCCCCTGAGACTATTATAGCTATATGCCCTTACTGCGGGTATCCTAACCATATAAGCGGTACAATCGATGTAGGCGATATATGGATCATACCCAGTAAGACGCAGGCAGAGATTCTGAGAGCGTTTCAGGATAGGGTTAGGAGAGACATAGATATGAGGATGATAGCTAAGGATCTCGAAATATTCGATGTTGAAGGCTACTATGCTCCATACTGGGTTGGCAGGATCCCTGTGAAGGGGTACGTCGAGTACTACCGCTGGGAGACTGAGACTCGGGGAAAACAGACTGTGAGGAGGAAGAAACACTATAGAGGGCATTTCGATAAAACCTTGGTTGTACCCCTATCAGCCCGTAGACAAGTAGCGGAGTTCGGGGTTAAAGAGGCTGTAAAGCATTTCCTATCAACGGAGCCTAAAGCCAGGAGACTCGCTGATCTAAGCAGGGAGGAGTGGGAGAAAATCAAGATAACCATACTTAACACGGAGCTTGATAGAAGCGAGGCTGAGAAAATCGTTAGGGAGGATGCATGCGACCATATGAGAAACTACTATGCATCAACGGCTGATGGCATAGAGTTCTTCAACTGTGATTCAGGGGAACCCGAGCAGCTAAGGCTGATCCTCCTACCCCTCTGGACAGTATACTACAAGTATAAGAACGCTGTATACAGGGTAGTGTTCACAGGCTGGGATGCTAGAGACGTGGCTGCAACCGAGCCTGTAACCCTTATCAGGAAGGCAGCCTACCTTGCAGGCGCTGCTGCAGGCCCCTTCATAGCTGCTGCGGGCTTCATGTCACACAGCGTCAACACTATTATAGGCGCCCTAATAGTAGGAGTGATCCTTAGCTACGGCTCGGCCCAAGCACTGCTTCGGGGAGCCAGGGTTGAAAGAGGTGGGTAGCGGTGGCTGAGGCTGCTGGAAATAAGGTTATCTGCCCTAGATGCGGAGCCGAGGTTGAAGCAAACGCTCCAGGCACCGTGCAGTGCAGTAAATGCGGCTACGCATTCACTGTGACAAGCATCAGGTGCCCTAGCTGCGGCTCCCCGTTCCTCATGCCTGAGGAGGCAGGCGCAGCAATATGCCCTAGCTGCGGCTCCAAGATCGCCAAGTGCCCTAGCTGCGGTGCACCCTTCAAAATACCTGCAACTGTTGAAACAGCCACCTGCCCCTACTGCGGCACAACGTTTAAAGCTATTCTAAGCAGGGCTGAAGTGTCCGAGCAACAACACTTCTTCTTCCCGCTGGATACACGGGATCCTGTTGACCTACTCCTAAGGTTTCTTTCAAGAGAATATGGGGCACCGCCTGACCTCAAGGAGAATGCAGGCGTGGAGACACGTCTCCTCCACTATGTGCCCGTATACTTCTACTATATTCACGGCGTCGGCGAAGGCGTGGATAAAAAGTCTAGGAGATTCAGGGTGGAGGAGGTGCGCTTCATAGGGATACCTGCAGTCAATAATGAGGCCGGCAGGCTGCTTAAAGGCTATCCCTTCCCCATTAGGGGTAAGAGGTTCTTCGAGGAACGCTTTGTTAGGAGGGGCCGCTACTATGAGCCCGAACTCTCCAAGGATGAGGCAGACAAGACTGCTGAGAACATGCTTGAAGACCTGCTGAGAAGAGAGGCTGAAGAGTCATGCGAGAAGCTTGCATCCTTCACTGTGACTAAAGCTGAGGTCAGCTACAGGGGCCTCGTACACTACCCTGTATGGGAGATACACTACACCTATAATGGGGAAAGCTACAGGGGCTTCGTCGACGGGGCTGATGGGAGAGTCATAATAGCATGGTATCCTCAGACAAGGCATGCAAGAGAAGCTGCGACAGGTATGGGTTTAGGCATGCTTGGAATAGGAATACTT
>JALWQH010000003.1 GCA_027083135.1 Desulfurococcales archaeon
CATATTGAGGCTGATATTCAGGCTAATCCTCAAGAAAAACCATGCTTCACCGTAGACCAGGTGAGAGGAGTGGAGAGAAGGGCTTCCCAGTCTCTACGCGCCGCCTATCTCGCCACGTTTACAGCCCTGGTGTTCGCGGCAACAGCGATTATCGCTGTTGAGACTCCTGCCACTAGAGGATTCTTCAATTTCGGTGAGACAATGGTGTATACTGCGGCTCTCCTGGGGGGACCGTTTATAGGGGCTTTTGCAGGCGGGATAGGCTCCTCTCTGGCAGACCTCTACCTAGGCTACGCACACTATGCTCCAGGCACGCTTATAATAAAGGGTGTCGAGGGCCTCATAGTAGGCTGGGTGGCTGTTAAGGCTAGGGAGACAAGGGCGTCTGAAGCCGAGGTTCTCGAGGCAGGCCTCATAGTAGCAGTACTCGTATCCATAATAGGAGCCCACTACTATAGGGGCATGACGAGGCTTGAGCTGTGGGGACACTCCTATGAGTTCAGCTTCCCCCAGTGGGGGTGGATCATTGTTGCAGCAGTATTCCTAGCATTGCTGGCAGGCCTCCTTAGAAGCAGGGGGGTTGTAGGGGCACTGGAGATTCTTGGAATACTTGTAGGAGGCTCCGAGATGGTTCTAGGATACTTCTCCTACCAGGTCGGCGTGCTCGGATACAGACCCATAGTAGCTGCCACCGAGATGCCTGTTAACCTGGGGCAAGCACTTATAGGCCTCATAGTCAGCGTACCACTAGTGCAGGCAATAAGGGCTATGGGTGTAGAACTCCAAGTTGATTAGGCTGAGAGAGCTGAGCGTCAAGTATAGGGGAGGCGGCTGGGTGCTCCGCGGCCTCAGCCTCCAGGCTGAGGAGGGGGAAGCCATACTTGTCACAGGGCCTAACGGCACCGGTAAAACAACCCTTGCACGCCTGCTGGCAGGCCTCATACCCTCCTTTTACCCAGCAGTGGTTGAGGGGGATGTCAGGGTAGCAGGGATAAACCCCCTCCAGGAGCCTGATAGGCTTGCAGGCAGGGTTGGCTACGTAGCCCAGGATCCAGACACACAGATACTTGCCCTAACAGTCTTAGACGAGGCTGCCTACCCTCTCCTAGCCAGGGGGTTAGAGGCTGAGGAGGCTAGGGATAAGGCTTTAGCCACGCTTAGAATGCTTGGAATGGAGGATATGGCTCCAAGATCAACATTCACCCTGAGCAGCGGTGAGGCTCAGAAAACATCCCTGGCTGCAGCCCTCTCCCATGATCCATCCCTGCTCATCCTAGACGAGCCTCTCTCATACCTGGATGAGGAGTCTGCTAGGAGCTTCGCCGACACCCTGGCATACGTGAAGAAGCAGGGTGTAAGCATACTTATAGTTGAGCAGGAGATAGACCTCCTCCTAGGACTTGTAGACAAGGTGCTCATACTGGGCAGAGATAGACACATGATCCTAAGCCTCCCCGAATTCAAGGAGCAGTACTATGAGGGGAGGCTGAGAGGCCTTGTACCAGAGGACAGGTCTGCAGTGAAGCCTAGATGCCCTGGAAGCCGTGGAGATAAGCCTGCGGCAAGGCTCTCAAAAGTATGGTACAGGTATCCTAGGAGCAGCAGCTATGCTGTGAGAGGCGTGTCTCTCACAGTGTGGAGGGGAGCTGTCAACGCTCTCCTAGGCCCCAATGGAGCTGGGAAAACAACGCTGCTCAAACTCCTGGCAGGCATACTGAGCCCAGAGGAGGGGGAAGTGACGCGCTTCTCAGCCAAGCCGTTCTATGTTCCACAGAACCCTATCCTAGCGCTCAACGGCCCCACAGTTGAAGATGAGGTTAAAGCCTCGTGGAGGATGGGCAGCCCGTATAGTCCTGAAGAGGCTCTAAGCATGATGGGGCTAGAAGGGCTGAAGAAGGAGAAAATAATGCATCTCAGCCACGGGCAGAGGAGGAGGCTGGCGATAGCCTCAGCCCTAGCCTCAGGCGCGGGCCTCGTCCTCCTAGACGAGCCTACGGCAGGACTGGATGCATGGTCTCGTGGAAGCCTGCCCCAGCATCTGAGAAGAGCATCTGAGGCAGGCTTAACCATAGTTATGGCGACGCATGATAGGAGGCTTGTAGCAGAGGCCGCTGATTACGCAGCGATCGTTGAGAGGGGGGAGGTGGTGGAGGAGGGGGCTGCATGCAGGATCATAGGGGGAGAAGCTTGATCAGATTCATCCTGCAGAACCTATACGCCTCAACCATATATAGGGAGTCAGACAGCTTTGTGAGGAGGGCTCACGCGGGAGTCAAGCTTGCAGCCTACACTATAGTAATAGTGATGGGCCTCGTGGAGAGCAGGCCACTCATACTTCTACTCCTCTACGCCTACCCCGTGATCATAGGCCTCCTAGACGATGCGCAGCTCCTAGTATATAGCTTCAAAGCCCCCCTTATCCCAGCCCTACTTGTAGGAGGCCTAACAGCAATACTATCGCCCACAGGCCCTCTGACACTTAAAGCAGCAGTGCAGGGAGCAGTGTTGGCAGCCCGGCTCCTCCTAATGGCAGTTCTCCTCACATTATACATGGCTACCACTCATCCCCAGAGGCTCGTCTCACTCCTCTCATCCATTCACGCACCCCTATGGCTCATGGAAGCCGTAGAGATTTCGTGGCGCCTCATACCGCTCACCCTGAGAGACACGGATGAAGCAGTAGCTGCAATGAGGCTTAAAGGCCTCCACTCATGGAGAGCCCTAACACCAGTCACAGCAGTAGCCCTGGATAGGGCTAGAGGGATGGCTGAAACCATGTATGTGAGAGGCCTAGGCCTCTCACCCAGGAAGAAGACCCTTCGAGATGCAGGGAGCCTGGCCGAAGCCCTACCCCTACTCGCAGCCGCCATCGCCCTAATATTGCTCGAACTAGTCTTCCCCCCTTAGTAGGAACTACTAGAAAACCCTATGCCAAGATGCCTGAAAAGCACCCTGCTTTTAAGCCACGATAATCTACATATACCATTGGAGCCGGGGATGACTAAGAGCCTCCTTATCGGCGCGGCCTTAGTCTTCCTCCTACTGATCCCCATGATCCCTCATACTACCTTACATCAAGGCTGGGAGGGGATCCCTGCTCCTGCAGGCTCGTTTGACTGGGGGCTCATGACCCTGATAAGAGGCCAGGCTCTCAGGGGGTTGAGGAGCGACCGAATAATAGTGGGTACATGGACGAGCATAGGATGGGTTGAGCTTCCCTTCATAACCCTACCCCTAAGAAACAACACGTTTACCCTTAGCATGGCTCCCGAATGCGGGAAGAAACTGGAGAGCCCGGGGCCATTCTTCGACCCGGGGCCATTCCTCGCCGCTGAGGAGGCGTGCCGTCTAAGGCGACTCGCCTCACGGGGAGGAGATCCAGGCACCTATACCTTCTACTCTCAGCCTAGAACAGTGGACTCCGAGGCAGGGATCCTCGTATTCATACCGGCAGGCATCATGGGTGGAGCTGTGCCCCAGGGTTCCTGGAGCCCTGAGGCCCTACACCTAGGCTACGATAGGAGGCTGACCTACACTTATGCAGGTGTACTCATAGAGGTATACTATCCCTCAGGGGAGGCTAGGGACAGGTCGCAGCTCCTCCCACCCCTCCCCGAGGGCTCTAGGATAAGCATGTATTGGAGCATACTGCTCAAGAATAGGCCTAGGATCCTCAACCTGATTCGAGGGCTCAGCTCAACGGAACTCTACAGGCATCTGGAGAGGCTCTGCTCTCCTGGAGGGGCATGCAGGGGGATACCCCTGGCAAGACTCAGAGCCACAGACTACCTTAACCTAGAGGAACCTAGGGGGGCCTATCTCTGGTACCCTGAAGGCTGGGTGAAAGGCGTGTTGAGCGGCAGGGTGGTTTCATCCTCGGGGCCAGGCCGCATAGTGCTTACAGACTACTTTACGACTAATGCTAATACTACCCGGTACAGGCTGTCAATACACTTGACCCCGTTAGCGGAAACCTACGCCTCAATCCACGTTGAGGTCTATGTCAACGGTTCCCTCATACTGCGCGACGACGTGGAGGAGGCTGGGGACAGGACCTATGACTACGAGGTAATCATGATAGGCAGGGCGAAGAGGCTGGGAGGCAAGAGATGGGAGGTAAAAATAATCCTAAGCGGTCTTAAGCCGTCTAAATGGCTGGTGGACGCCGTGGCTACGGCCAGGGCATGGATACAGCCCGTAAGCTGGGAGAACTACGTGTGGCCGGCGAAGACCGTTTTCCACGAGACTCCTTCCACCCAGAGGCATGGTAGTGGAGAAGTGTTTAGGGTCTGCCCCCTCACAGGCGACGTGGTCCTACTGTACACGGGCCCCGGGGTAATTGTAGAGGGGTTATCGCCTCCACCCGAATTCAGCGTCACGGTCTTCAGCGGCAGCCAGCAGCTCTACGACAGACCTGTGAGAATCTATGTTAATGGCTACCTCTTAGGCACATGCACCGCCCAGAGCCCCGGTGTGTCCAATGGGACTGCTGCTAAGAGGCAGTGTAGCATCAGGCTAGGCGACATCTCACCCTTCATAGCGGAGTCTGCGAAGTGGGGAGCAGTGCCAGTCATACGTGTAGAAATAGAAGGATATAGGGCAGGGTCTTCGGGGATGCATGAGGAGTGGTTTGTCTCCATGCCACATTTAGCAATCTATACGAGGGGGTACTTGGACCTATGGTCCAAGCACAACTGGGACCCGGCGTATCCCCCCAGCACCAATGATACTCATCTCGTCATAGCTGGATACAGCATTGCTGCGCCCTGCGGGAGGCTGAAAGCAAGCAAAGCCCTCCAACAAGTCATCCTCGACTATATTGGCCCCGGTAGATTCGACCCCAATACAAATTATCCTCTGATTCCCAAGCTTCGAGTCTTTGCATACCTGCTTCAACCCCCGGAGTCAGGCATAGCTCTAGGAATCGCAGGCATGAACATAAGCCTGGAAGCCATGCAGGAAGGCACCTTCTGCGGGTATCCGTGGGGGGCATTCAAGATCTATGCTGAGGAGAGTAAGGGAAAGACTTCAGGCTTGCTGAGGATCGCTCTAAAGGTTTTCTCAGCCCTGTCAACTCTGTTCTCATTCATGCAGGGTTCGAGGAACTCGCTGTCCATGGGCCTTCACCCGGTAGGAGCCCCCACATATATCTATAGAGAAGCATTGTACCGTGAGATACGGTTGAAGCATGGTGTGAGGCTAGTGTGGGATCCGGGATTCGTCACCGTGTCTTCAGGCGTATTTAGAGCTATGGGTGATATAGATCACGATTTATGGAATGAGAACCCCTTAAACATATTCATTAAGGCCTCCATAAAGGTATACGTGCCAGGGGAGGCCGGGCAGGGTCTTCGAGGAGGCGTCATAACCCTCAACGTCTCTAAAATAATCGTATCCCTCCCCTTGATAAAGAGACATACATCCCTGAAACCTCAAAGCAGAGAAGGATCTCCGACATGCCTGCTAAGCGGAGGGGACAAGCCGTAGCCGCGGTCGCTAGATGCAAAAGCTCTGGAAAAGAATTTACTGTCAGATATGCATGAACAAGCTCACTATTCCAACCAGCTTGGTAAAGTAATTATTTCTTAATTCGACCAAGGGCTTCAAACGAATACCATGGCTAAAGGTTATACCATAAGGATCCTAAGGCTTGAGCTGGCCTAAATACTACGGGCGTGTGATTATATGTCATGACTATCAAAACCAAGAAGCCTACTGTGTTTTGAGGCCTTTGAAACTCGGTATATTCCTCCTCAGAATTAGCGATGGCTACCAAGTTGTTTGTGGCGGGCCTGCTGGGTTTTGAACACTGGACCCCTGCTTTCAAAGGCTGGAACCCATATCGCTTTGCTGCATGAAACTAAGTAACGCTCGCGACATTTTACGGGGGGGATGATAGGAAGTTTTGCAGCGGATAGTTTATTCTACTGCAATAGACTAATACATAAGGAAGATTATGTTTTTTAAGTATTCTTGGACAGCGTACATCCTCTAAGTATATTTGAACATATTTATAGCTCTTTAAGCTCTTAGAGAATTCCGCTATAATTCTTTGTATTAGAGTAAAGCTTAGTAAGGTTAAGAACATATAGTGCTAGGTGGAGCTAGTGCCATGGCCCAAGTAAGTATTGATATATTATGCCGTATTGTTCGAGAAGAGGTAAAACGAGCACTGCTGGAAGCGCTTGTGGGGCTCTTACCAGAAGTTAGTGAAGAAGAACAAGAAGAAATAGAAAGAGTTGCTGGCAAGCCAAGCGACTATAAAGAGGAGGATTTTGTGGAATGGAGTGGAGAATAAGGATTCATCGCAAGGCTCTTAAATTCCTTGAGGTGCTCCCTAGCAATGAGAAAAGCCTTTAGAAGAGAGGCTTAGAGAGCTTCTGGAAGCCTTAGAACGCGGTGTACTACCGTACCGTAGGCTAGATATACGGAAGCTGCGAGGAGAATGGAGAGATTTTCTAAGAATGCGGGTTGGCAATATACGTATAATCTTCAAGGTAGACTTCAATACAAAGATAATCTAAATACACCATATTCACTACAGAGGTAAGGCATACAAGTAGAGATATTAGGAAATACAACGCATGCCATGAAGACAAATTACTAAATTCCCTCTATTGCTATTCACCGCTAAAAGCATTTACACCATTATTAGGATATCGAAAGCTGTTCTAAAACTAAAAGACATCACCAACTCCACAGCCAATCACTAGAAGCTTCGGCACGCCGTCTCTCTAAGAGAGTAGTTTAGGAGAATAAAAGTACAAGGGGTATTTATGTGGCGGACCCGCCGGGATTTGAACTCGGGACCTCCGGCCCGGCTCCGAAGGCCCGGGAAATATAAAGAGGGTTTCCAAAAGAAACCATGGTTTGGAAACATGTTTCAGTGATGATTATCCTTTGGGATATAATTGATGATAATCTGGAAACACCCAGCCTACAGGAAAGGCTAATTGCTCTAACATACATAATATTCAGATGGTGGCTAAGAGTTGTCTAAGGTTGTAAGAGTAAGGTATGAGAGAGGCGTGTTAAAGCTATTGGAACCGGTAGAGCTTAGGGAAGGCGAGGAGGTAAGGATAAGGATTGAGAAGGGGCTGAGGGAGAGGCTGAAGGACATCATCGGTGTTCTCGGCGAGTCTAGTGAGGAGAAACTAGAGAGGTACCTAGAGGGGGCTTGGCAGTCGTGATTTTCTTAGACACTAATTACTTTATTACTAGGAAGGTCATCGATCCGAGAATTACTAGAAGATTGAGTAATAGCTAATTTAAGTTCTGCTCGTAATTTGGCTAACCCTTGATATTAAGGTATTGTAATCGTCTAGGTTATGGATGTAGTATGCCTCTATACCGTATTTTCTTGCATTATTAACCATTATTTTATCAGCACTTACTAGTAAACCGGAGATTATGCTAGCTACGGCTATGTAATATGCATCTATAGCTCTACAAGCGGTTGAGAAAGCAATATCTAGGAGTAAATCATATTCTATATCATCAATAACAATGACCTTATCTATTATATCATTATATAGTTTCCTGGCTGTAGCCCGAGTTTTCCTCCTAACTAGTTGTGAGGCAAGCTCTATACCAAATACTTGTGGCTCAAAAATATTGAGGCCTTTATCATCAATGAGCTTAAATAAGTTACGTGCCCTACTACTACGCTCCTCATTATAGATGAAAAGCCTGTCAATGAAGACTGATACATCAACTATTAGATTCATTCTCCTAAGCTACCTCCTCTCCTTGAGGAACTCCTCTAGTACATCCTCTTTAACATTCTCCGAGTATCTCTCAAGCACTTTATCGATACCTTTAGATACACTGGTTCTCTTAGAACCAAATAATTTCTCCACGGCATTTCTGGATATACGAAGCCTCACAGCACCTCCAGACATAACCTTCCACCACACCTATACTACTGTCTATTAAGCCTCTTAACTTTTCTCAGAACCTTGGAATCACCTGTTTAATAGAAAATAGAGTTCTGAGATAAGCGCCTAGAGCTATAAGAGCAACTATGAACTTATTATACAATTATATACAGAGCCACATATGTATGTGGCGGGTTCGCCGAGGGTTTGAACTCGGGGTCTCCAGCTCCGGAGGCTGGTGCTCTGTCTTGGTAGGCTATGGTGATGGGGCACGGCGGATGATTGCCCAGCAAGGAGGGGCACGTGAGGGTCTAGCATCAGTACATTTATTGTATTATAGGTGGGCTGAGGTGGGAGCAGTACCACTTATATCTCCTTGTTCTTTAAAACACCTAGCAGTAACAAGCGCAAGATGGTTGAGGCTATGCTAGTAGAAGCGATACTGGGGTACAAGGATATGCTGGAGGCTGAGGGCCTAGACCCGCTTCACGTGCTGCTGGACAGGGCCTACCCAAATATGCCTATACTTGGAATGATAGCCAGTGGAGCTCCAAGGAGGTAGTACAATATCCTACAGGCCGCTGCGAGTCCAAGATTGTGGTGTGGGAGCTAGTGATACCGCTACTGCCTCGGCATCTTTGAGCATAGTAGGGGCAGAAGCATTAGATTATAACTTTGTTGTATTGGTTTGCATCCTTTTACGTGTGGTGGGGGTTTATATGCATCTATAGTTTTCCCAGGGAGCCCCAAGGGTGATGGGAGCCGTTGCTCCGAGCCCTGCAAGGGAATCCTAGATGCGGGCCCCGTGCCCGCTGGCCCAAGCTAGGCCTCCATAAGATAATATAGTCAGGCTTTCTCCTTTTCTACTAGGGAGGCTACCTCCTCCACCAGCTTTTCTACTCTCTTCTGAGCTGTAGCGAGGTCCTTCTCGGTGCACCAGCCCTCATAGAAGCAGATGTGCATCTCAGTGGCACTAGCCCACGAATCATGTACCCATTCTCCTAGCTCGTCCTCCAGCCTCCTCTTATACTCCCACAGCTCTCCATGGCTGGTTAGACGCTTGCCTTCACTCCAATATGCGTAGGCTTTGACGGCTAGCGCGGCGGCCCCCCAGAGCTTCTCTGCCGCCTGCCGGATATTTCCTTTCCCTAGCTTCTCTCTAGCCTCTTCCAGCAGGTCTTCTGCAGCTTCAAGGTATTTTAGGGCTTTATCCTTGGGGTCGAGGCCCTGGCTGAGCAGCTCCACCAAGTACTCCTCAACACTAACCCCCAGCTTC
>JALWQH010000004.1 GCA_027083135.1 Desulfurococcales archaeon
GCGTATAGTAGCTCTGCTAATGCTGCTCTTGGAAGAAGGTTGGGGGTTATCTTGATTAAGGGTAGGTTCCTTTCAAATGCTAGCTCCTGCATCCTGCCCCCCGAGGATATTAGCAGTATTCTCCCAGCATGCCTGTAAGCCTTCTCCGCGCATTCCAAGGTCTCCCCAGTGTTCCCCGAATAGCTTACTGCTACCACTAGTGTGTCATCGTCCACCCAGGAGGGTGGGGTTCTATCCTTGATGACTATTACAGGTCTCCCCAGCCTCCCGTAGGCTAAGGCCGCCACCATGTCTCCAACTATGCCTGAACCCCCCATACCGCAGAATAGTATGGGGCCTCTCCCAGACTCTATGCGGCTTGCCTTCTCAGCCGCCTCTAATCCCCTTAAGGCCTGCTTATGCCATGACAAATAATATTCCTTCACTCCTCCTCACCCTGACGCTTGAATAGGGATGCAGCCGTGATGAGCAGCATGATGCTAGCCGCATATAGGGATGCCCTACCCCCATACCCCTCAACTATCCTGGATGTGAGGCATACGTCGGGCTTAGGCACATAGAATAATACTATTGGCTTGAGGCCTGTGTACGGCATGTAGGCCATTATGATGCCGTGCCTGCCGTCGAGGCTGACGACCTTGAAGCCCCCTATCTGCATATATATCTGGGCTTTGGTTGACACTATATATCTATGCAGCTCTCCTCCCTCAGAGCTATATACTTCAACCATAGGCTTTGTGAAAGTAGGCGTCACTAATGTTACATTATAGTAGTTAGTGTAGAGCAGTATTCTGATCTTCTTGCCGCACTTCAGGAACAATGGGACGCCTGCATCTAGGCTTAGAGTCCTGTTGAGGAATGGTTTATTCACTCCTAGCAGGAAGGCTGAAAGCCCCATGGTTCTGGTTACAGGCTGGTATGTCACCATGTACAGCTTATCTCCGCTGAGCATTAATGCTACTGGGAACTCGTCTGTAAGCGTGGTGTTGAAGAATACTTTGCCTGAAGACGCGTTGACAAGCATGACGTATCCTCTAACCGCGTTATGCACAGCTGTAACATTGATGACCTTTGCAGCAGATATGCCGAGCACCCCTGGAACCCCTGTTCTTAGGAGAAACATGCCTGCCTTCTCACCCAGGTTTAGAGAGGTCTTCCACACAGGCTTGAGGCTTGCTGGATCAAGGAGAGCCACAGTGTTATTAGTGTATGCCACTGCCACCAGATCATTCAGTCCAAGAATATATTGGATATCAGTGTTCAGCGGTACTATCCTGTATTTATAGGGGGTTATGACTGCTAATGAGTGGTTTAGTGGGAGGAAGGCAGTGTCTCCGACCACAGGCATATATAACCCTGTTACAGGGGAGAAGGATGTGTTGGACAGTGTTGCAAGCACTCTCTTAGCTCCCCCACTGTACATATATATGGTGTGCCCTGCAAGCACAGCTATGCTCTCACCGATCACAGCATAGTTCTCTACTGGTTCAGGGAAGCTTATGTTAAGCACAAGCACACCATCGGCAGCACGTACCCCTAGAAGCGATGTATTGTCAGGCATGAATACTGTGAGGGCATTATGATATACTGCAGGCTTGATTAGCAGCGCGCCTCCCCTAGACAGCGAGACCTCTATCTTCCATGAACGCGGGGTTGAAGCATAAACCATTGGAGCAGCCATGAATAATAGCAGCAGAGCTGCAGCCAGTATTCTCACACATATCACCACGCCTTAGATTATGGGAAGCAGGCATAATTAGTTTCCTTCCATTAGGGCTGGAGGGCTAGCTTGATAACTCTCCATGAACACTTTTACATATGGATCTCCACTCCTACCCTCACTCCAGGCTCGCAGCCTAAGGTGCATCTAGGTGGTGGTGATTGACTCTTTACAGGGTGATTGGAGCTAGAAGGCATTTTGAAAGGCTTGTAGAGAAATATAAGGTTGAGATATACAGGTATAATGAGTTCATTAAGAATACGGGGTATTATTTGAAGCCTGTCCACATGGTGTATAAGCGTGACAGGGATGGTAGGCTCAGGGTGTACCGCTATGTCGCCAAGTATTGGTGGCGTATATTCTATATTGGTAGGAGGGGGAAGACCAGCAGGATTAAGTGGATATATGTTGGCAGCAGGATGCCCTATCATCCTGACCTCATGCTTAACCCCCCGCCTCCAAGCCCCTTCGAGGGCATAGGCTATGCTGTTGAGGGGGAGGATGTACTGCTAACCGATGAGGCTTATAGGAGGGTTAAAAGCCTTCTAAAAGGCTTCCCCGTGAGGATTATTGGAGAACAGGGGGACGCTTAGTTGAAACCCTTCTCCTAGCCTCTTCAAGCATGTCTTCAGCCTTCCCTAAGAATCCTTTGGGAAGCTTCTTGAAGAGCGGCTTAGGTTTAAGCACTCTGTGCCCTGGCTTCAAGTCGAGGCTGCATGCCTCCTCCCACCTATGCTCCTCTACGCGTCCCTCCATGCCGAGCATCTCCCATAGCCTCTGGGCAGAGCTAGGCATGAATGGGGAGAGCATCAGTGCTATACTCTTAACGGCGTTTGCTGCAAGCCACATGGTTGTAGCTGCGCTGGGCGGGTCTCGCTTATATGCATCCCATGGAGCCTTAGCGTTTAAATACTGGTTGCCCGCCCTTGAAAGCTCCAGCATCGTCTCTGATGCCGCCTTAATCCTGGCCTTCTCCATGTGCTCGGCAACCCTGCATGGAGTACTCTTTATCTTATCCTCAAACTCCTTGTCTAGGCTGCTGATACTGCCCGGCTCAGGGATCACTCCATTATACCTGGAGTATATGAAGCTTAGAACCCTGTGGACAAAATTCCCTATATCATCGTTAAGCTCGTTATCAATTATTCTCTGAAACTCCTTCCAAGTAAAGCTTATATCCTTTGACTCAGGCCTCAGCCTTGCAAGCACGAATCTCCAATAGTCTGGCGGAGCTATCTCTAATGCCTCGTCGGCCCATACCCCTATACCCCTGCTCTTGCTGAACTGTCTTTCACCATAGAGAATATACTCGGTCGCCGAGATCATCCAGGGAAGCACGTATGGCTCATGGGTGGCCATAAGCATTGCTGGAAATATGATGGCGTGGAAAGGTATGTTATCCTTACCCATAAAGAACACCGTCTTGGTGTCTCTGTTCATCCAGTACTCCTTCCACTTATCAGGATCCCCCATGCTCTTCATGAAGTACTCCTTGGTGGCGGATATGTATCCTAGCAGGGCGTCAAACCACACGTATATGGTTTTCCCCTCAGCCCCCGGGAAGGGTGCAGGTATGCCCCACTTATTATCCCTGGTCACGCTCCTAGGCTTCAAGCCCTCGCCCATCCAGTTGAGCGCAGCCTTCTTCACATTCTCAGGCATGGCGGGATGTTTTCCAAGCCACTCTCTAACCTTATCTTCGAGGCGGGGGAGGTCGAAGAACCAGTGTAGCGTTGACTTAAATATAGGTGTAGCACCGCAGAACACGCATCTAGGGTTTATCAGCTGTGTGGGGTGTAGAAGCCTACCACAATTCTCACACTGATCTCCTCTAGCATGCTCGTATCCGCAGTAGGGGCATGTCCCCTCCACGAACCTGTCGGGCAGGAACATCTTACAGTTGGGACAGTAGGGTAGCACGTCCTCCTGGGTGAATATGTATCCGTTCTCATAGATCTTAGCCCAGAACTCCTGTACAAACTCCTTGTGTACTGGGCTCTCCGTCCTAGAGTAAAGGGAGAATTTTATCCCGTACTGTTCGAATAGCTTTACATTATACCTATGTATCATGTCGGCATATACTGCGGGGTCAAGGCCCTTCTTCCTAGCATCAACCTCTATGGGCGTGCCGTGCTCATCGCTCCCAGTAACATATACTACGTCGTGCCCCCTCATCCTCTGAAACCTAGCATACATGTCAGCTGAGATAAGCGGCAGTATTGTTCCCAGATGGGGAACATTGTTAACGTAGGGCCATGCAGAGCACACGACATACCTGGCCACTATTGACCCCCTCCTAGGAAGAGAAGCCCCCCTATTTAGGCATACCTGTCTAGGTAACCATAGGTAATATTTTCCTGGAAAGCACATGCATGCCGGTTATTTATATGCGAGTCTGAGTAGCATGAGGCCTGCAACAGTTTTCATATCCCTTATCTCGCCTTTAGCCACCATTTCCTCTGCTTCTTCTATGTTTTTTACCTCCACCTCTATGAGCTCGCTTGGCTCGGGGTGCTGTCTGCCTTCGCGTAGATCCTCAGCTAGGTAGAAGTACAGTTTCTCCGTGCTGTAGCCTGGAGTAGTGTAGAGTGTTCCGAGATGCCTCAGCTTTCCAGGCGTGAAGCCTGTTTCCTCGCCTAGCTCCCTTCTAGCACAGTCTTCAGGGCGTTCTCCAGGCTCCAGTGTTCCTGCAGGGAACTCGTAGATCCATTCGCCTATAACCCTTCTATACTGGCGTACCAGTACTAGTCTCCTATCACCCAGCATGGGGATTATTACCACGGCGCCTGGATGCTCCACGGCCTCTGTTCTAACACGCCTGCCATTGGGGAGGACGGCTTCATACACCCTCACAGATATTCTCCTACCCCTATAGACGTACACTGCTTTTCTCCTCCTAGGCCTGCATCATCCTTTATTCTTAGCCTTCTCTTCTACCAGCCGCTGCTCGAAGAGCTTCTTGAGATCAATGCCCTGATACTCGGGGGCTAGGAGCTTCCTCTTCTCAGGGTTTTTGATGAAGTAGTATACGGAGTAGCTGCATATGGGCTCCACGACTAACCCTTTCTCCTCAGCTAGCTTTACAGCATAGTCTGTGAGCATTCTGGCCAGTCCTTTCCCCCTATGCTGTGGAGGAGTATATGTTTCTATGAGCTTCATCCTGCCGTTCTCTATGGAGTATCTTAGCCACGCCTTATCGCCGTCAGGCATCTTCACATATATTATCCTACTAGTCCTCCTGATCTCCAATTCCAGTTCACCCATCGGATAGGTGTTTCCCAGCGTATGATAAGCGTGATCCCCTGGAATCATTATAGGGCTAGGAGATCAGGATCCTCCAGTCTCGCCCCCTCCAGGTCGGGTTTAACCACCTTTACATCGATGCTAACATTATGCTTGGCGAACACCGTGGTAACCTCATCCATTATGTTTAGAAGGTTTGAGCTATGGGCTACTGCATACATGCTTGGACCATAGCCTGCAACGTTGAAGCCGAGGGCCCCCTGCTCCAAGGCTCTCTCCTTAGCCTCCCAGTAGCCTGGTATTATGGTTGAGACGGCTTCCTCTACTGGTGTAGGCCTGTTTATAGCCTCGCCCATCAGTACAAGGTCCTTCTCAACAACTCCTATCAGGAACTCTGAGGCTGTTTCAAGCATCATGGATAGGTGGCTTGAGGAAAAGCTTTGAGGAGGGCTAGCAGATTTGCCGCGGAGGGTTAGCGGCACTATTAGGACTATCCAGGCCTCATCAGGGAATGCTAGGCTTGCAACCTTAAACGTGTCTCTGCTAAGTATGACGGCTAGGCCTCCAAGCATGCTGGCTGCAACGCTCTCGGTTCTCACCTCCTCGCCTGGTCCAACCACGCCTTCCCCCGCTATCTCTAGGAGTTCAGGGACTCTCAGCTCGCTTCCAATCATGCTGTTCAAGGCATACAGCATTGCAGCCAGGGAGGAGGCTGATGAGCCTAAACCTAGGCCTAGGGGGACGCGTTTATGAACCCTTATGTGAAGCCCAACGCTGATTCCCGCCTTGGATAAAAACATGCGGGCAGCGCGGGACAACCTGTTCTTCTCTTCCTGCTCTACTTGGCCCAGTATCCTCACCCTCACCTTAGGCTTATCTCTGGCCTCCACCAACACATAGTCTCTCGCATAGGTGACAGCCAGTCCTCCAACACCATATAGTCCTCCCACGCCTGCTAGGCTGGAGGGCGCTGAGGAGGCTAGTCTACGCAGCAGCACTACAGGCATCCTCCCCTACGATCTCTACTACCATGTATCATGGAGGTGGGTCTTAAAAGGGATCGCTCACCTAGCTACTACTTCAAGCATCCATGAAGCCAGGGGTGAATAGAAGCCTAATGCTCGGAGGCCTAGATGATTGAGGATGGACCCCACTGTATTCTAACAGGCCTGAATGCGTCAGGCCCCTTTCCCCTCCATGTCACCGTGGCGAGGCGTCTAGCCTTCGTGATTGTAAGCAAGCCTTTATCCGTTATGTCGATCCTGTCGAGGGGTTCTTGAAGCTCGTGTTCGAAGACCTTGATCTCCCCAGCAAGGCGTTTCGGCAGGATGAGCTGGAACTCCAGTTCCTCCGTAGGCCTGCATGAAGCATAGTCTATGTGGCTTCCAGCCTCCTCCCACAGGTACTCCACCTGTAAGAGACCCTTGCTTCCAGGCTTCACAGGATCCTCTAGGCGTATTATAATATGCTTGGTGTGCGGAGTATCCTCGTAGACCCACCAGTCCACTCTCCCCTCACTCTGCCTTATTGAGAGCTTCATGTCGCGCAGCTTCCTAGCAGTATCACCCATTATTAACGCAGGATAGTATACTAGGGGGTACTCCCCATCATTGCGTAGCAGCAGGCTGAATACGTGCCTGAAGACCCCTAGCCTAGGCCTAACTATCTCCAGCTTCACAGAGGCTTTCTCAACAACAATGTCTTCCGGAGGCTGAGCATAATAGTAGAAGACCCTCTTCTTGGAGAAGACCTCCTTATCTATGATCTCACGCTCCAATAATATTCTGAGGGCCTTCTTAACAGTACTCTCAGAGTAACTGCACCAAGGGGTCTTACTCATCATTAATACGAGGCTCCTATACCGCACCATGTATCCTATTAGGGCCTCTATGCATAGAACGCTTGCAATGGCCTGGGAGGCCTCCAAAGCCCCGCATCTAACGGCTCTGAGGGGCAAGGCTCCTCATCCCACAGTGTGAGGCGGATAACCCCCATAGATCTTTATAGCCTCCCCACATATATATCGATGCCTTATAAAAAGCTGGAACCCTGAGACAATAATCTTAAGCGGTATGCTTCAGTGAAGAAGAGTGGAGGCTTGAGTGGAGATTGATGCTGCTACATGTGGCTGACATCCACCTTGGCTATAGGCAATACGGCCTGGCTGAGAGAGAGGAGGATATTTACAGGGATGCTTGGAAGGTGGCTGAAATAGCTCTTAGAGAACATGTTGACGCTGTGCTTATCTCAGGGGACCTCTTCGACCAGGCTAAGCCGCCTATCAGGGCTTTACGCGAGGCAAGGCTCATAGAACAGAAACTAGCTGAACAAGGCATCAAGATCTACGCTGTGCTGGGAGACCATGACACCCCTAAATACAGGGATTATCCTCCACATGTGCTTCTAGATCATGTCAGGGTTCTAGGAACCTCCTCCACGTCGCTAGTGAAGGAGCTTGGCTCCGAGCCTGACGGCAGGAGATACGTGCTTGTAGGTATAAGTTATCAGGGGAGGGGAAACCGTGCCAGGAGGATGCTGAGAGAACTTCTAGGTAAAGCTGGATCAGCTATGGCTGGAGGAGTAGGGATCCTCATGATGCATCAGGGAATAAAGGAGTTCTTTCCTCTTGACGCACAGCTAAGTGTGGCCAATATACCTGGGACAGCCAGGTATGTGGCAATGGGCCACCTACATAAGAGGATTAAGCAGGACATGGGAGGTAGGCTGCTAGTATATCCGGGCTCCATAGATATTATCAGGAGAGATGAGATAAGGGACTGGGAGAAGAACGGGAAAGGCCCTGTCCTAGTAGACCTCTCCGGCGACGAGCCTAAAGCAGAGATGCTTAAACTCGACATCAGGCCCCAGCTCGTAGTGAATGCAGACTACAGGAATGCTATCTGGATGGTGAGGGAAGCCCTTAGAAAAACGCTTAGCACAGGCTCCTCTGCCTTGAAACCCATCATACATCTCACACTCATGGTTCCCCAAGTAGTAGATAGGGATGTTGTGGATGATGTTTCAAGGCTCATAGGAGATAAGGCTCTGCTGAGAATAAGGGTTAAGAGGCGTGGCGGAGAGGAGGATAGAAGAATCCCTGCAGCCGTAGATGATGTCGCCGTTATAGCTGAGCTTCTCCAAGGCAATAGAGGGTTGGCTAGAATGATATATGAGTTTAAGGAGGCGTTAGCTTCTAAGAACCATGGATTAGCCTCCCAGCTGGCAGAGGAGATAGTCAGAGACTATGAGCATCAGTGGCGCCTCATACTTGAGGGAAAGAAGACGGGGAAGCCTAGAACACTGGCAGACTACGTGGGTGGCCATCCATGAGCAGCGCGGGCAAAATACTTCTCACAGACCTGGAGATAGAAAACTTCCTATCCCACGTTAAGACGAGAATAGTGTTCGAGCAGGGTGTCACAGCATTTGTGGGACGCACAGGGGCAGGCAAGTCGAGCATAATAGACGCCATATACTTCGCCCTCACGGGGAAGCCTAGGAGAGGAGGAATAGCAAACCTGATCAATGATAGGTCGACGAAAGCGTCGGTCAGGCTTAGGCTGAACGTAGGGGGGGTCGAGATAATCATCGAGAGAACACTTAGAAGAGAGCATGGAGGAAGGGTAACCCACAACGCCAGGCTCGTTGAAAACGGTAGGAATGTTGCTAGAACCGTTCAAGCAGTCTCAAGGAGAATAGAGGAGCTGCTTGAAATGCCTGCTAGAAGCATAGATAAGGTCATGATAATACCGCAGGGAGAGATCACGAGGCTTCTAACGGAGGAGAGATCCGAGAGAATGAGGATACTTGACCTGATCTTAGGGATAAGCTCCTATGAGGAGGCGTATAACCAGCTGGTAGAACTCGACATACCTGTTAGGCTGGAGGGGCTTGGAATAACCCTCCGCTTCAAGCCATCCTCACGCAGCATGCCTGGCGAGATGGATGATGCTAGGAGATCAGTTAAGGCGAAGCTCGAGGAAACACGGGTCAATCTAAGGAGGATTAGGGAGGAGAAGAGCAGAGTTCTCAGCGGCTTAAAGGAGTCTGAAAAACTTCTTGCAGAGCTTAAGCCGAAGATCAGGGAGGCTGAGGAACATTTTAGGAGAATGGAGGAGCTTAGAGACAGATATAAGGGCATCAAGGATAAGGAGAAGCTTTACGAGGAAAGGCTGGAGAAACTCCTAGAAGAGGAGGAAAGCCTTGAGAGAAGGCTCAGCGAGCTTAAATCACTCGTAGAAGAGGCTGAGAAACTCAGGCCTCTGGCTGAGGCTAAGGCTCCCCTCGAGGAGCTTGCAAACCTGATTAAAGAGAAGCATACCCTTACAAAGTTTCACCAGCAGGCATTGAGGCGTTTAGAGGAGGTTAGCAGCATTGTTGAGAGGCTTAGAGAGCTGGAAGAAAAATATGGTGGCCGGATAGGCGAGCTCGCCTCCATGGCTGATGAACTAGAAGAAGAGGAGGAGAGGCTGGAAGAAGAGGAGAGGAGAATAGGCGAGGAGATCTCACGCCTAGAAGAGAGGCTTAGGGCATTGAAGGAGGCTAGAGAGAAGCTGCAGGCCGAGGAGAACCAGATGCTTCGTGAAGCATTATTGATCACTAATACGAGGGCGTCAAGCATAAGGGAGGCATTAGAAGCCATAGAGAAGCTTCTGAAAAGCCTGGCTGAGAGGAGGGAGAGACTGGAGGAGGAGAATAGGCGCCTAGGCGAGGAGATAGGCAGCCTGGAAGGCCTGCTGAAAGACGCTGAGGAGAAGATGAGGATACTATCGGAGTCGAAGGCCAATAGGTGTCCATTATGCGGCTCACCCCTTACACCCCAGCATAAGGAGGAGGTTCTCAGAAAACTTAGGAGGGAAGCCTCAGAATATGAGAGGAGGATAACTATCCTTAAAGAATCTAGAAGGCAAATAGAGGAGAAGCTGAGGAGGCTGAACAGCGAGATCCAAAGCGCCTCTAGCTTCCGCGACAGGCTGAGGAAAACTGCTAGAAGCAATGTCGAGGAGACTGGGAGAATAGTCGGAGAGGAAGAGGAGATCAAGGGGAGATTAGAGGAGGCTAGAAGGAAGAGAGAAGCTATTGAGAAGAAGAGGAGAAGCATTGAAGAATCACTGAGGCTTTCACGGCGAGCTAGGGAGGATTTCGAGCTGTACAGTCATCTTAAAGGCAGCCTCAGGCCAGGGGAGCCTCAGAACATTGAAAGGGAAGTGCAGAGCACCCAGCAGAAGCTAAGGGAAATAGATGATAGAATATCAGAGCTTAAGAGAAGCCTACTAATACAGCTCGGCCATATCCCAGAAGATGAGAGCATTCCAAGCCTCGCCGCTAAGGCGAGTAGAGCCTATGAGAGGCTAAGGGAGATCGAGGGGGCCCGCCACAGAATAGAGGAGCTTGAAAGTAGGCTATCAAGTGTGAGAACGGAGGAAGAGGAGGCTAAACATACTCTGAGAAGGCTTAGAGAAGAGGAGAAGGTGATCATGAGTGAAGGTTATAGTGAGGAAGCATATCTTAAAGCCAGGCAGGAACTAATGGATCTCCAGAGAAACATAAGTAAGCTTGAAGAACGCCTAAAGAGCATGAAGGATAGGCTTGGGGAACTAGAGGCTAGGGAGAGGGAGAGTGAGGAAGCAGAGAGGAAGCTGCAAGCCGATCTCAAAGCATTAGAGAAGGCTGGATTCAAGCTCAGAGTACTAAGATACATCAGGGAGAAGATCTTCCACAGGGATCATGCACCATCGATCATAAGGGAGCGTAAGTTAAGGGAGGTAGAGGATCTCATGCGGGACCTACTTGAAAAATTCAACTTATCATACAGTGATGTAAGGGTTAGCAGCGACTTCACTATAACTCTGCTGGCCCCCAACGGGGTTTATAGGTCGGCTGAGATGCTAAGCGGGGGAGAGAGGGTGTCAGCCTCAATAGCCGCGCTGCTCGCCCTACACCAGGTAGCCATGAAGGGGAGGCTGGGATTCCTAGTCATGGATGAGCCTACAATTCACCTGGATGCTGAGCGTAGAAGACATCTCATAGAGCTTCTAGGAAAATTCAGAGGCGGTGGAATAATACCGCAGCTAATTATTGTGACGCATGATGAAGATGTGCGGGACGCCTCAGACCACGTGTACGAGGTAAGGGCTACTGCAAGGGGATCCAGAGTTGAGCGCTTAGAAGAACCCTTATCCATACCGAGCTGACTTCCTTTCCCGCCTTTCAGGAGTGGAGGCCCAATACAGGGGTTAAAGGAGCGTAAACAAGGCAAATATACTGTCCAGCATCATAGGTAGGTTAGGGCCCCGTCTTGACTAGACTGGTGACAGGATACCTGCTGGAATCAGCAGCCAACCGTAGGGAGAGATTGATGGAAAAGATCAATAGGGGGAGGCTTAAAGCCTACGTAAATGAGGCTGAGAGGCTCTGGGTTGGGGTAGAGAAGGCGGATAGTCCTCCTGAAAGCCTGGGAGGGGTTGATGGAAGCTCAGCAGAACTGGATTTCAAGGGCTTCACCCTCTATGCTGCTACAGGGGTATCCCACTCGTATGGGAGGAGCAGGGAGGGCTATAAGCTGCAGTGCACCTGCCGCTTCATAGACGTTGATGTGCTTGAACCACCCGTTGTTGCTGAGAGAATAGGGTTGTATAGGGAGATCTTGGAGGCTAAGGCAGCATATCATGCCTTAAAGAAAACTAGTGTTCTATTGATGGATGGCTCGCTCATATCATCCCTCATAAAGCCTGCGCCATTCGAGCAGGTAAGCCTGCCTGAGGCTAGGGCAATGGCAGCAGAGCTGTGGGGTGGAGGGGTATTCAGCGAGCTGCAAAGCCTATTTGAGGAGAATCTACCTATGGATAATGGCCTCTTAGCATCGAAGCAGATAGTAGAGGAGAATCCTCCGGGAGGCAGAGGCTATATAAATGCAGTCATACTGCTCGAATACCTGGAGAAGCTTCTATCATACAAGGCTGTACTGGAGGAAGCATCTACTGGTAGGAGAATGCTGATCTTCGTATCCAAGACCAGTAGAAGCCACCTGTACTTCGATAAGACTGCTAGAAGACTGGGGCGTCACCCCCCGCCAGACATATATGTCTTCGAGGTCCTTAACCCTCCCCCAGGCTACTCTAAGCCTCTCAGAGGAGAGCTGCCGAAATTCCTTCCCGACGAGTACGGGCTTGCCGACTATTTTAGATCGATTAGTGTAGCCGTATCCTACGTGAGGCTCGTGGACTCAGGGCCTCTCCTAAGAGTTGAAATACCGTTCGCCGAGCCCGGCGATATGGAGAAGCTTATAGGCCTCCTAGCCCCCCTCTCCCCTGATGGATATCCCCACCCCCTGCATGAGGCGCATATGGCATGCAGGGTTTCACGTAGAGACCTGGTCGATGTGGCCAGGATGCTGGGCATAGATGTCGAGCTTACTGGAAGGGAGGTGCTTGGAGAATGGATGTGAGGGGAAGGCTTCTAGGCAAGGTTATAGGTGAGACGAGTCACGCTAAAATAGTGTTCCTCTCAAAAACCCCGCCACGTGTCGGCCAATACGTGCTTGTAGAGTATCCTGAAGGCGAATTCGTTCTAGGCATGGTGGAGCAGAGCCTCAGCGGCAACCCGATGGCTCCGCCTGACGCTGTGAGCATGGCGTCGCTTGAAAGGGTGGAGCGTTTCGAGCCTCAGAGATACCTGTACTATAAGGGGGTAGCAAGGCTGCTGGCATGGGTTGATGAGAATAGTCTTGCCAAGGGGAGGATAGAGGCTCCTAAACATCCACCGCCGCCCCTGGCAAACGTGTATGAAGCTGGAGCAGGGGTGCTGCGCCTGATATTCGCCCCTCAAACTGTAAATGAAGGCGATGATAGGTGGGTTAGAATAGGTGTGCTGGCAAACCATCCCGACGTGCCCGTGCACCTAGATGTAGACATGCTTGTTTCACGACACCTGGCAATCCTAGCTGTCACAGGTGCGGGTAAAAGCAACACCGTGGCTATCCTCGCCACAAGAATCGTGGAGAAGCTTAAAGGCACAGTCCTCCTCCTAGACATGCACTCAGAGTACGGAGGACTCTCCGAAGCACTGAGCAACGTAAACATTATTACACCACGCCTTAACCCCATGGCCCTCTCATCCCACGAGCTCCTCCAACTAATGAACATCGAGCCCGGTAGGGCTCACATACAGGAGAGATTCGCCAGAATAGCGTGGAGGGAGGCTAGGAAGGAAGGGCTGAGGAGGCCTGAAGAGTTCTTCGAGACCATGCGTAGCAAGCTTGAGGCCCTAGGCATGCAGAGAAAACTGACGAACACTGAGAGGAACAGTCTGCAGGCAGTGATCAACAAGCTCGATGATCTTGAGGAGAGGTATAGGGGCCTGCTCTTCGACCCAACAGCCCCAATAGACCTAGAGGCCACGGTGAAGCCTGGATACATTAATATTCTGAGCCTCGGAGGCCTGGACGAGCAGGCCTCAGACGCTGTGGTAAGCCACTATCTACGTAGAATACTGGATGAGCGTAAGAGGTGGAAGAGGAGTAGGGGGGAGGAGGGCTACCCTGTACCGATAATGATAGTGGTTGAGGAGGCACATATACTTATACCTAGAAGCAGGTCGACTCTAACAAAGTACCAGGCAGCTAGAATAGCCAGGGAGGGCAGGAAATTCGGCGTAGGTTTATGTCTGGTTAGCCAGAGGCCGAAGAACATAGATGAGGATGCTTTAAGCCAGACCAACAATAAGATAATACTACGCCTGGTAGAGCCTAATGATCAGAAATACGTTCAAGCAGCCTCGGAGACCCTCAGCGACGAGCTTCTGGAGCTTCTCCCAAGCCTTAACGTGGGTGAGGCAATAATCCTAGGCTTAATGCTGCCTCTACCAGCACTAGTTAAGATAGACAAGTTCACCTATAGGCTGCAGAGCAGTGATGTACAGGCTTCAAGGGAGTGGGGGGATTATGCTAAAAGGAGGGTTAACGAGGATAGGCTTCTAAGCGACATAATGATGGAGTTCTAGCAGAAACAATGTGTTTACTTGAAGACTGTTTGTTCAAGGCTTCTGCTCTGAATCTCCTTTAACAGCTTGTCAGCGAATACTTCTAGAGGCATTGTTGCACGCTTGTTCTGCCTTCCCCTCACATGTACTGCTCCAGCCTCCTTCTCCCTTCTACCAACAATGACTATATATGGTATGGCCTGGGAGTATGCCTCTCGAACCCTCTTACTCAGAGTCTCCTCACCTCCCCATACTTCTACCCTAATCCCCCTGCTCCTCAGCGTTTCAGCCACTCTTCCAGCATATTCCCAGTGACTCTTGGTTGTCGGCAGCACTACTGCTTGGATCGGTGAGAGCCATGTGGGAAGCCGTCCCCCAGTATGCTCTATGAGTATAGCCATGAATCTCTCAATGCTGCCTAGCAGAGCCCTATGAATCATCACCGGCCTTTTCTTAGAGCCGTCTGGAGCAGTATATTCTAAGCCGAATCTCTCAGGCTGCGCAAAGTCGACCTGAATAGTGCTGCACTGCCACCATCTCCCCAGGCTGTCCCTGAACTCTACGTCCACCTTAGGACCATAGAAGGCTCCTTCCCCCTCATTCACCGTGTATTCCAGGCCGAGTTCATCTAAGGCCTGCCTCAGAGCCTCCGTTGCTTTCTCCCACATCTCCTCGGTTCCAATATAGTCTTCAGGCCTAGTTGACAAGTAGTATCTAACATCTCTCCCCTTGAAACCGAATAGCTCGAGCAGCCTCCTTATCTCCTGTATGATTGCTTTAACCTCATCCTTCACCTGCTCCTCGGATAGGAAGACATGCCCATCATCCTGTGTGAAGCCTCTCAGCCTGAGAAGCCCGTATAGCTCGCCCCTCTTCTCCCAGCGGTAAACAGTGCCGAACTCACTTATCCTTAGAGGTAGATCCTTATAGCTCCTAGGCCTCGACTTATAGATGAGTATATGGCCTGGGCAGTTCATAGGCTTGACGCCATACTCATCTCCCTCTATCTCTGCGAGTATCATTTTATCTCTATAATGCTCGTAGTGCCCGCTTATCCTCCATAGAATAGACCTATAAACATGTGGTGTATATACCTCCCTGTAGCCCAGCCTCTCATTAATCTCTCTAGCCAGCTTTATCAGCTCCTCACGTATTATGAAGCCCTTAGGATGGAATACCACGAGTCCCGGCCCTGCTTCCTCGTAGAAGCCGTAGAGGTCAAGCATCCTGCCAATAACCCTGTGGTCCCTCTTAGCAGCTTCTCTAAGCCTCCTAAGATACTCCTCCATGCCCCCCCTATCAGTGAAGGCCGCCGCATCTATTCTTACAAGCCTTGCCTCGGGGAACGGGTTATGAGCTGACACACCTAGAATAGCTATTGCTCCGAGATCTCCTCCAGGCTCCACGCCGGGCTCCAAGTATACTTTCCTCCCCTCAACCAGGTATACTGCTATGCGTCCAAGCCTAACTAGAAGCTCGTCCTCGGGCCTTTCATCCAGCCTTCTAACCGCAGTGTCTTTAATGCTGACGGCAAGCTCCGCTGCCCTTCTAGCCTCTTCATCGGTTATCCACTTATCCTGAACTGGTTTAAAGTCGCAGTGGAAGCCCCTCTCACCAACACCGCATCCAGCAGGCTTTAAATCAGGCCTCAGGATGCTTACAGCTGCTTGGAGGAGAAGACCTGCCTTAGCCTGAAGCCGGGGGTCTAACGTGTTTGGCTCATATCAATCCCCGCCCACACAGGGTGGAAGCAGGCTTTTAAGCATTGCTTCCACGGAGGGTTAGGAGACACTAGTATTACAGGTAACTTATAAGTAATATACTTGCTTAGTTATGCTTGAAGCCTCAATGGTGCTGGAATCATGTGCGGCATAATAGGTATTGCTGGCCCTGAGGGCTCCGATGTTGTACCTATGCTTGTCCAAGGGTTGAAGAGGCTCGAGTATAGGGGGTATGACAGCGTGGGGATAGCCGTAGTATCTGATGGGAGAATAGTTGTGAGGAAGGGGGCAGGCAAGATAGAGGAGGTGGCTAGAGTGAAGGGTTTCCCAGAGCTTCACGGCAGCGTAGGGGTAGGGCATACTAGGTGGGCTACTCACGGCAGGCCGAGCGACGAGAACGCTCACCCACACCTGGACTGCAAGGGCAGGATAGCCGTTGTTCATAACGGCATAATAAGGAACTATTCGGAGCTAAGGGAGAGGCTTGAGTCCAAAGGACACGTATTCGTAAGTGAGACTGATACTGAGGTCATAGCACACCTAGTGGAAGATGAGCTTAGAGGCCCTGAGAGCTTCATGGAGGCTTTCCGAAGAGCTTTGGCAAGGCTTGAAGGAAGCTTTGCCGTGGCATTACTTTACGCTGCTGAGCCTAGGAGAATATTTTTCGCTAGGATGGAGAGCCCGCTTGTCCTAGGCTTATCCAGCAACGCTAATTATCTCGCCAGCGATATACCTGCATTCCTAGATTATACTGACCGAGTCATTGTTCTAAGGGATGGTGAGATGGGGTGGATTACGAGCAGCCAGGTCTACATAGAGGACTGGAGGAGTGGTAGAAGCGTGGAGGCTTCAGGAAGGTTGAGGAAGATTCCATGGACAGCTGAAATGGCTGCTAAGTCAGGGTACCCTCACTTCATGTTGAAGGAGATATACGAGCAGCCCGCAGCCCTTAGGAACAGCTTCAGAGGCCTAGCTGGGGATAAAAGCCTCTTAAAGGCCGCGGAGATCATGGCTTCAGCAGACAGAATATTCGTCGCTGCTGCTGGCACTAGTTTTCATGCAGGCCTCTTCTTCGACCATGTTTTAGGAAGACTTGCAGGTAGAATAGCATACACTCTGGTGTCATCCGAGTATCATAGACTTGAAGGAGTTGTGGGAAGGGGAGACGTGCTGCTAGCTATAAGTCAGAGCGGTGAAACCATAGATACATTGAAGGCAGCCCGCCTGGCTCTAAGCAGAGGGGCCAGGGTTGTAGCGCTCTCCAACGTCATAGATAGCGCTATTCCCCGCGAAAGCAGCATAGCCATCTATACTAGGGCTGGACCTGAAATAGGTGTTGCTGCGACTAAGACTTTCCTCACACAGGTCTTAGCTTTAACCATGCTTGCAGCCAGGATGGGTGTCGCCTCAGGCCACCTGGACGAAGGCGACGCTAAAAACATATATCAGGCTCTCTTCAAGGCTTCAAGCCTTGTGAGGAAAACCATAACTGCTACCGAAGGAGTTGTAAGAGAGCTTGCCGACTGGCTTGCTGGGAAGCATAGCGCCTACATGCTTTCCAGGGGGATCGGGGTACCCTTATCCATGGAGGCTGCCTTAAAGGTCAAGGAGATAGCGTATATTCATGCAGAAGCATATCCTGCAGGGGAGAGCAAGCATGGACCTATAGCTCTGGTTGAAAAAGAATTCCCTGTCTTCATATTATCTGAGCCGGGGCTTGAAGAGGAGCTTGAGGGGAATGCAGCTGAGATGAAGGCGAGAGGAGCTAAAGTCATAGTGGTCTCGGGGACCGGCAGGCCTAGCAGGCATCTTGACCTTCAAATACGTGTACCTGGAGCCGAGGACTTTATGACTCCCTACACGCATATACCGCCTATGCAGCTGCTAGCATATTATACCGCTGTAAAGCTAGGCTATGATCCAGATAAGCCTAGGAACCTTGCAAAAACAGTCACGGTGGAGTAGCCTTGAAGGCTGTTGTACTGGCTGGAGGAGTAGATAACCGCATGGCATCACTTCTAGGGGAAAAGCCTAAGACAGAGGTATATTTAGCAGGCATGAGACTCATAGACAGGGTCGTAGAAAACCTGGCGGAACTGGGGCTCGACGAAATAATAGTTGTTGCCTCATCAGGGCTTAGCGCTCCCCCCACGCATCCCTCAGTTAGTGTTAGAGTAGTTGTCCAGGAGGCTCCAGGTGTATCAGGAGCCGCGGTACGTGGGCTAGCAGAGGTTAGGGGAGAGGTACTCCTAGCATATGGAGACATAGTGGCTGAAAAAGACATGTATAGGGGTCTCCTGGAGGCCCACGAGTCTATGGGAAGCAATACTACGCTTGTAGCTGTCCCAGTAGGCCACGCATTGGAGACCTACAGTAAGCTTCTGCTAGATGAGGAAGGAGTAGTGATTGATGCTGGCAGGGCTGTGGGGGGCTCAACATATGTTTTCGGCGGAGCCATGATCGGGGATAGCATCCTGCTTAGAGAAGCCTTCGGCAACCCCGGGGCACAGGGAGTGTTTAAAAGCCTAATAGGAAGCGGCGGTGTTAAGGCATATGTGTGGAGGGGCTTATGGCATGACATTGATACTCCCTGGGATCTCCTGGCAGCATCTATAGGGCTCCTGGGAAGGCTTAGGCGCAGCATCATAAGCGGTGAGGCCAGGATATCCGAGCAGGCATTAATCGAAGGGCCTGTTATAATAGAGGATAAAGCCAGGATTGACCATGGAGCCGTTGTGAGGGGGCCAGCATATATTGGTAGAGGAGTACTGGTAGGCATGGGCTCCTTTGTAAGAGAGTACACTGACGCTGAGGAGGCAGTCATCATAGGCTCGCATAGTGAGGTTAAGAGAAGCATTATACAGCCTAGAGCATATCTAGGCTCATACACGTATGTGACGGACTCCATTATAGGATACAGGGTAAGCCTCTCACCCTATGTTGTCACCCTTAATACTCCGGTGAGGGGGGAAGTACCGCCACGCCTATCCATGATTGAAGCCAGGCTTAGAGGAGTAGAGAAGCTTGGAGCCATTATAGGCAGGGATTCAAGGATCGGGGCTAGAAGCATACTAAGCCCTGGAGCAGTAATCAAGCCTGGATCCAGGGTGAAGCCTGGAGCCATGGTGGCAGGGAGGCCTCCTAAATGAAGCCTGTATATCCTCCAATGATTAGTATGAGGGTTGATGTAAGCCCTATAAGCACATTATCATCTATAGGCCTGGCCTCAAACTTCTCCGCCACGCTTGAAGCAGCAGCTGCAACTATTCCTGTAAGCCCAGCATAGACAGCGCCTACAGGAATAGTTATGCCTAACATGGCTAGGGTTCCAACCCAGTGCTTGGTCCTCTTCTTCACCACCAGATTTCTCACAAACCCTGTGACCGCGTCCCCAAAGGATATGAAGATTAATGGAAGAACAGCGTACCGGGCCTCACCTAGTAGAAGCCATAAAACTAGGAGTGAAGCCCCCCATACAAGAGCGAAGTTAACCTCATAGGAGTTATCCTTAACCTGAAACCACCATAACAGCCTGCCTCTCCTATGATAGGCGAACATTATTGATGCAGCAATAACTGAGAAGATAAGCGGGATCAGGGGGGATGAGAATAGTACTGGTACTAGGAGGCTGACCGCACCCCCTCCAAGCACATGTACGAGCTTCCTGTTAAGATAGACTGCCCTATGCTCGGGGAATCCCCTGCTCCTCAGAGCATAGTATAGCTTCCGAAGCCCGAAGATAACTATGACGACATATACGAATAGCATAGAGGCAGCGAGAAACTCTCCTCCAGGGTTCCTCGGCACTAATACATCGCTGTGAACATATATGCTCATTAGTGTGCCTCCCCGCTGAGCTAATAGGAGGACACTGGATCATATATAAGTGATGCTGGGAAGCTGCCCGGCTTCCCTCAGGATCTCCCTGTAGATATTATGCTTAGCTAGTATTTTAGAGGCCTGCAGGCAGGGCTTTCCATTCACAGCGTTTACTGCCACCAGGTATCTCTTACCATTCTTCTCGAGGAGGCATGCATAGTAGGGATAGTATAGTATGCCGGCATTGTTCTCAGGAGGCGTTGCCTCAGGCTTAATGATAATCCCATAGGGGGGAGCGCCCTCGGCTAATAGCTCCTCGCTGAACTCCTCACCGCATTCTTGAGAAGTATCCGTGCCTGACAAGGCGTTTAGAAGCTTATGCTTCTCCTCTACTTCTAATACTAGCCCCCTTGAGAGTAATCCCTTTCTCTCCCTCCCCCCAGCTTTAAGTGAATGTTCAACATAGTAGGGTACATATACCTCCACGCAGGCATTTATTCTTGGAGGCATTAATCCTCCAATAATTCTTCTAGCCTTCCTGGCAGCCTCCTCTCCACCTATCATGGGCGGCACATAGTATATTGCTGCTTTTCCAGGCGAGGCGGCTTCTCTGAGGCCTGCTGAAGAAAGCATTCTGGCCAGTGTGGCGGCATCCCACAAATCTATGTTTAGGCCTCTAGCAGTAGCGATGGCGGCGCTAGTGAACCTGGATGTCGTTACAAGTATTCCTTTCTCCACTCCTAGATCCTGAACCACCTGAGCGAGCTTCATAACCCTATCTTTATCCACAGGCCTGCCATAAGCCTTACACTCAACAACTATTCTATCTATATGTAGGGGCGCTCTATAGATAGCGTACACGTCTATCTGGTGCTTAACACCTGACCGACCCTTAAGCCACACGTTATGCCTAGCCTCATAGCCTCTGCTCTTGAAGAGTTCCGCCACCCTTAGCTCCAGCTCCACAGCCCTCTCATACTCGTCCAAGTCCATGCACCATAATATTATTCTTAGACCTCCTGCATTGTTAAAAAGAAGCCCTCCTAATATCAGGGTGATGGGGCTTGAGCATCGGGCGGCGAGGCAGTATAGGATTCTGGGAGGCATTCGCCATAGGCGTTGGAGGCATGGTTGGCGGCGGAATATTCGCCGTCCTCGGGCTGACCATAATGCTAGCACGAGGTGCGGCTCCTCTAGCCTTCCTAGTGGCAGGGCTGATAGCATTCATCACGGCATACTCTTACGCTAAGCTCTCGGTGAGGTATCCCAGCGAGGGAGGCACAATAGAATATGTTGTGAAAGCTTACGGCAATGGGTTTGTCGCAGGATGGCTTAACACGCTGCTGCTTCTAAGCTATGTTGTCATGCTTGCCCTATACTCCTATGCCTTTGGAAGCTATGGTTCAGGGATGGCTGTGGGAAGGGAGGAGGAGTGGATCAAGGATCTCTTAGTGGTAGTGGTGATAGGCTTCTTCACACTTGTAAACATGCTGGGCGCCTATGTGACGGGTAAGACTGAGGACTTAATGGTGGGCTTCAAGATAGCTATACTCCTGCTCTTCACAGCTCTGGGAATACTCACCATGAACTCATCTAGGCTCTCGCCGACCACGTGGCCTTCCCTTACAGGCATTCTAAGCGGAGGGTTACTCATATTCCTAGCCTATGAGGGATTTGAACTCATAGCTAACACAGCGTATGATACTAGTGATCCTAAGCGGGTTCTCCCTAAGGCGCTCTACGCATCCGTTTTATTTGTCATAGCGATATACATAGCTGTAGCCGCGGTTGCTGTAGGCAACCTCACTCTAAGCGAGGTTGAACGTGCAAGAGATTATGCTCTAGCAGAAGCCGCTAAGCCCTTCCTAGGTGAGGCAGGCTTCATGCTTATAGGCCTTGCAGCACTGCTTTCCACAGCCTCCGCTATAAATGCAACTCTCTATGGGAGTGCCAGGGTAAGCTATATGGTTGCACGCTACGGCGAGCTTCCACGGGCAATGGCTAGGAGAGTGTGGAAAGGAGCATATGAAGGATTAATCATACTAGCAGTTCTAGCAGCAGCTACTGCTATAGGGGTGAACCTTGAGGGAATATCACTTGCAGGAAGCCTCGGCTTCCTCATAATATTCGCATCTGTAAACCTAGCTAACGCCAGGCTGCATGTGGAGACGGATTCAAACAAGTATGTCTCGATGCTAGGGGCGGCAGCCTGTATAGCCTCAATAGCAGTGCTATCCTATCATGCTGCAGAAGAGAATCCTAGGCAGCTTGAGGCAGCGTTGGCAATAGTACTGGGAGCAGCGGTGTTCGAGGCGGCATACAGGGCGGTCACTGGGAGGAGGATAAGCCCCTATATAGACTGGCGTTTAAGAGAACGTGCCAGGCTTATAGAGACCTGGGATAAATGGATCCCCCGGCTAGTCGAAGCGATAAGGCATGAGATCAGGGATGCAGAGGTATATCTCGTTGGAAGTGTGGCTAGAGGCGAGTATCATAAAGCTCATGATCTAGACGTGCTTGTGGTGACTAAAAGCCCTCCATCAAGGGAAGAGGAGGCCGAGGTGAGCGGCAGAATAGCTGGGAAGGCAGGACTCCCAGGGCATCATCCAGTACACCTGCATTTCGCGGAGCCTCGCCTCAGAGAACACTGGTTGAAGCATAGTAGAAAATATAAGAAGCTCACGTAGCGCTAATGCCTACCCGTATTCCCTGCAACCAAGTGCAGAATAGTGTCTAATATAGGCCATGTATCCTCCTTCACTTCCAGGTGAACGCCTATGGCAGCTACTCTTCCCTTACCATATTCTCCGAGAACTATGGCTGGAGCACCATCATCCCCGTAGACAGCAAGCACGGATACATTTCTCCCTAAATACTCGAACTCGGGGCCTCCATAATATACCACTGTGTACGTCTTGTTCAACCCGTATTCAAGGCCTAGACCAGTCATGTTGATCTGCAGGTAGGCGTATGTTGGCCAGGGATAGCCCTTCTTAGGCCCCTTTGCCACAGCGTCAATTATTTTGAGGGAGTAGTGGTATATGCCTGCCTCCCATAATATCGTCTTGGCGGCATAATAGCCTCCCGCACATATGCCTATGTATCCTCCCCCATCCTCAACGAATTCTCTAATAGCATCTCCTCCACTTATCCCTAGATCCAGGTAGTAGCTGTAGGCCCATCCGCCTGGAACTACTAGGACGTTATATTCTCTCAGCCCCCCGCTCTTTATTACAGTGCTGTTAACAAGGCTATAGGATATGTCTCTCGACTTAAAGTATGATTCAAGCGCATCTAAGCCGTCCCTCCATGTACGAGGCCCAACATATACTGCCACCCTAATGCTGCTGAGCCTCTGAGCTTCCCTGCCCTCCAGCCATTGGAGATAAAGAGTGGCTGTAGCCATAAGCAGCGATGCTATAATAACTGCCGCAATTATTGCTGCCCTCTTCATATATTCACTCCCCAGGTGTTCAGGCGGATCTCTGAGGCAAATTCTCTTATATTTTTCCGCTTCATACTCTTCTAGGTGCATCTCCTTGGCTCCTAAGGTAAGCCTCGATGAGACGGATCTAGCCATACTTAGACTACTTCAAGATGATTGTAGAACCCCGATCAGCACTATTGCTTCAAGGCTTGGAATACCTAAATCCACAGTGCACTACAGGGTTAGGAGATTAGAGGAGGCAGGTGTGATAGAGGGATGCTACGCTAAGCTTAATGCTGAAGCCCTGCACAAGGATTATCTAACCATAACGCTTGTAAGAGCTAAGTATGGCTCAGGCTATCATGAACGTGTTGGAAGAAAGCTGGCGGAAATTCCCGGAGTATGGGCGGTATACTTTGTGCTGGGAGACATAGATTTCGTTGTCCTAGCCAAACATAAGAATCTCGACAGCGTTAGGAAAATGATAAACTCATTCTTAAATATAGAGGAGATAGAGCGTACCTCGACTAGTGTAATAGTGCAGGCCATAAAGGAGGATCCACGCATACCACTGGCGGATTCCTAGAGACCCCTAGAAACCTTCTTCCCATAGCTGGGAGTAGGCTTCACCTTTGCCTGAGCCTGGGGTTAAAGTATTCCTCCAGGCTTGAGCCTAGGAGGAGGAAGCCTAGGCCGGCTATCGTTATCATTAATCCTGGAGGCAGCACCCACCACCACAGCCTACGTACAAATGCCCCTCTAATCTGCGCATAGTAGAGGAGTATGCCCCAGCTAGGCCTCGTAGGATCCCCTAATCCAAGGAAGCTTAGGCCAGCCTCAGTCAGTATGCCGTCCATAACTGTGAGCACGTATATCGGTAGGATTAATGGTATTAGTCCAGGCAGAATATGCTTGGACATAATATAGCCTCCGCCGGCACCCATGCTTCTAGCAGCCTCTACGTAGAGGCTGCTCTTAAGTGATAGGACATGTGAACGGACCATCCTGGCTATGGAGGGCCATCCGAGAACAGATATGGATAGGATGATGTTCCAGATGCTGGGGCCAAGGTATGCTACAAGCACTATTACGAACACTATGTAGGGTATTACTAGAACTATGTCTGTAAGCCTCATTAAAAGCTCGTCCGTCAGTCCGCCTGCATAGCCTGCCATGAGGCCCACAATCACTCCTATAGCTATGCATCCAAAGGCGCTTAGAATTCCTACTAGCAGGCTTGTCCTAGACCCATATATAAGCTGGCTCAGTATGTCGTGCCCTACATCATCTGTTCCTAAAGGATGCCTGTGGCTTGGAGGCTCGTAGGGGTTACCGCTAAGCGCCTTGGGATTATAAGGAGCCAGGAATCCTGCGCCAAGGGCAAGTACGAAGAGGAATAATATGAGGGCTAAGCCTAGCATGGCTTGCCTGCTATGCCTCATAACATATGATAGCTCGCCCAGCCTCTCCTTAAGCAAGCTCATCCTAGCCTCACCCTTGGGTCAATGTACGCGTATATCAGGTCGACCAGGAAGTTAGCCAGCAGCACACTAATGGTGATTATTAGGAAGGAGCCTTGGATCAAGGGGTAGTCTCTCCTCATTATGGCCTCATATATCAGCTTACCCACACCAGGCCAGCTGAACACTGTCTCGGTGAATACCGCTCCACCTACAACATAGCCCATCAATATAGCAGTATATGTTGAGAGAGGCAGTGATACTGGACGTAATGCGTGTTTAAACAGGATCATGCGGGGTGGGAGGCCTTTAGCCCTACTAGCATCAACGTATGGTTCCGTTAGAGAATCGGCAACCAGACTGCGTGTGAGGAGGAGTGGAGGGCCTATGAGGAATAATATGATAGTTGTCATGGGGAGAACCGAGTGTCTAAGCACATCCAGCGCGAAGCCCAGGAACGTGGCGTGATGTACTCCAGGAGTTACAGCCCCGCTTAGCGGGAACCAGCCTAGAACAGCTCCAAACAGGTATAGCAGAAGCATTCCAAGCCAGAATACAGGCATGCTTCTCGTGACGAAAGCCATGCTAACCATCGCTGAGTCAAACTTGGTTTTACGGCGCCATGCAGCATATGCTCCAAGAATCACCCCGATAAGTGTTGCAACACTATATGATATTCCGAGCAGGTATATGGTCCATGGAAGCCTAGACATTATTACATCCCATACGGGTGTGGGATAATATCTGAAGGAGAGGCCTAGATTACCTCTAAGCACATTCTTTATGTATAAGACGTACTGTGTGAGCAGGCCTTTATCAAGGCCGAACTGTTTGAGAAGCCTCATCCTCTCCTCTGTGGTTATTGCGGGATCCCTGACCAAGTAATCTGCAGGGCTTCCAGGCATAAGCCTGGGAAGAAAGAAATTTATCGTTATAACTATAAAAAACGTTATTATTAGGAACGCCGTCTTCTTGGCTAGGTATCTTCCTATGCCGGCTCCTCCCGGCACGCCAGGCTACCTCCGCCGCACAGCATAGAATGCTAGTCCAGCAATTATTACTACGAGTATCGCTATAGACCAGTATACCCAGCTAGGTATAACTGTCTTCTTAGTAGTAGTGGTTACTGTTATAGGTTTCTCTATGGTTGACGTCCTGGTAAGAGTCTTCTCATAGGTGGTTGTCCTCGTCACAGGTAGGGTCGTGGTGTAAGATGTGGTTATAACAGAGGTGTATGTCTTGCCTCCAGTAGTCATTGTTACGGTTACAGGCTTGGTGACAACAGAGGTTGTCGAGGTTGTTATAACCGATGTCACCGTTGATACCTCCGTGATCTCCGTTGTCACAGTTGTTACCTTGGTTGTCGTTTTAGTTACCTTGGATGTAATGGTGGTTGTCTGCTTGGCTGGATGCACGCTGAGCCATGTCAGCTTATTATATATTCCGAGAATCCCCATGGGCATCGGCACCCAGCCAGCATAGGTGTCAAGCCTGTAGCCTTCTGTAACATAGTCGACCCAGATGGGTATGATGGGTAGCTCCTGTGCAAGTATGTCCTGCATCTTCCATATCATGTGCTGCCTCTCAGTGAGATCGAATTCGCTTAACTGTTGCTCGTATAGCTTATCATAGGTGGCATTGCCCCATTCACCCATACTCCACCAAGGCTTAGCAGTGCTTAGGAACTGGCTTAGAAACTGCGAGGGATCAGGAGCCACAGTATACCCCCATATAGCTATCTCATAGTTCCTATTGTGAAGCCTGCTCGACTCCTCGCCCCAATCCACGGCTACAACCTTAGTCGCGATCCCCACAGCCTTGAGATACTTTGTTAGAAGGTCGGCCATCCTCACGTATGGAGGCCATGTAGATAGGGTTAGTATTTCAAGCTGCAGGTTCTGCCCGTTGGGTAGCTCCCTTATGCCGTCCCCATTAGTATCCTTGAATCCAAGGGAGTCCAGTATCTGCTTGGCTTTCTCAGGGTTATACTCATACTTGGTGACGTTGGGGTAGTACCATATCTTATAGGCTGGAGGAATAACGGAGTATGCGGGCTCACCGTATCCAAGTAAAACCCTGTTGACAAGGTCTTGCTTATCTATAGCATATGAGAGAGCCCTTCTAAACGCAGTTATGTTCAACGGGTACTTCTTAGTGTTCAGTGTCAGGTAGTCGAAGTATATGTCATCGGATATCACGACCTTGATGTTAGGATCCTTCTCAGCCTCCTTAACATACTCAGGGGACAATACCATTATGTCCAGCTTCCCTGTCTTAAGCTCTAGGAATGCCTCATCAGGTGTTAGCCCTATCTTAGCTATTATGCCGTCTATATGAACCCTCCCCTTCCAGTAATGCGGGTTAGCCTTGAATTTAATATAGTCTCCAGGCTTATATTCCTCCAGTATAAATGGGCCGTTACCCACTGGATGAGTGTTAGGATAGGTTGCAGGCTTGGTTATGTTCTCCCATATATGTTTGGGTATTATTGGGAGCCTGGGGAACACGTATCTGTCAAGTATGGCTACAGGCTTAGTTGTCTTTATTATGACAGTATAATTATCGGGGGCTGTCACATTGGCTATGTATTGAAGCTCGTCAAGCCATAGCCAGAGTTCTGGATGGCTTTTAAGATAGTTAAATGTGAATACAACGTCCTGGGCTGTGAAGGGCTTGCCATCCTGCCATGTAGCATTATGGACTAAATGCAGGGTCCAGGTTGTTTTATCGGGGCTGAGGGTCCAGTTCTCCGCAAGCCATGGCTTAGGATTAAGCGCAGTATCATATATTGCAAGCTTATCGTATAGCAGATTATAGACGAACCAATCCACCAGAGAGTTCCCAACCAATGGGTTAAGCGATGAGAGTTCCTCAGCAACAGTTATGTGAACTATTTTCTCGCCTTGGTTCTGCGCAGAGGCTATGGGCATGGACATTGAGACTGCTAGCAATATGATTAAAATACCGACAATCCATTTATAAACGCTTCTGGACATATCACTATCACCAGCCTATAGAATTAGGCTTGATGAATAAAAAATTTAGTGTATTACGGATAAGGGTCTAATGGTGTGTTGGTTGGTGAGAGCTAAGCTTGTCAGGGGTCTCATATATGCGGGTAATGGAAGGATTCATGAAGCCTTGGTTATAAGGGGAGGTCTCATAGTGTTTGCTGGAGGCCTGGAGGAGGCGTGGCGGGAGGCTGGCAGTAATCCTGTGATCCTAGATTTCGGTGATCACCTTATCACGCCAGGCATGATTGATGCACACTGTCATTTATCTGTGGCTGGAGCCTACCTTGCCTCAGGGCTCAGCTTATTGGAGGCAGGCTCCATAGATGAGGTTAAAGAGCTTGTTGAGAAGGAGGCTTCAGGCAAGGGTGAGGGTGAATGGATATATGGCTTCGGCTTGGATGAATCAAGGTTTAGGGAGAATAGGCTTCCTTTAAGATGGGATCTAGATGACGCTGCTCCAAATAACCCTGTAGTATTGGAGCATATAAGCGGACACCTAGCAGTGGCTAATAGCCTTGCACTAAGAATAGCTGGAATAAGTAGGAGTACTCCCAGCCCTCCTGGAGGCATTATTGAGAAAAACACTGATGGAGAACCTACAGGAGTGCTACGGGACAGTGCGATGAGCCTTGTGCTAAAGCTTCTACCACCGCTTCCTGAAAACGCCTGGATTGATGGTCTTCGCAGGGCGCAACGCCTATGGATTAGTCGAGGCTTCACAGCGGTCGAGGATACGGGAACATTCAACGCCTGGGATAGTATTCTGGGCGCCTATAATGCGCTTAGAAGTAGGGGAGAACTTGTGATAAGGGCAAGGATCGCCTATGCTATTAATAATGCTTCAGAGTTTGGAGAGGCGCTTGGAAAGATAATCAAAGCCCGGGAGAGGGATGATAATCACCTGAGAACAAACCTGCTCAAAGTATTCTATGATGGATCAGGGCTTGCAAGAACAGCTCTCCTCTACGATGCCTGGTGCAAGGATTTCAAGCCTACAGGATACAGGGGGTTAAGGGTGACAAGCATGGAGGACATGGCTCTGATATTCAGGAAAACCCTAAGCAGAAACATTAGGGTAGCTGTCCACGCTATAGGGGATAGAGCTGTAGACGAGGTGATTGAAGCCTACCTGAGATCAGGGGTCAGGGCTGAGAGATGCTCTGCCAGCATAGTGCATGCCCTCCTAGTATCGGACAGAGGCCTGGAACTCTTGGGGAAGACGGGGATATGTGTTAAGACCCAGCCAGGCTTCATATATACTCATGGACACGTATACGCCGCCAACTTCTGCAAGGATAGGGCTAGACGCGCATTCCCTCTAAGAAGCTTCCTTAAACATGGGGTAACTGTGGCAAGCAGCACTGATGCCCCCTTTGTCGGAACACCTAACCCTGTAGAAGGCTTATACGGAGCCATCTACAGAGAGCCTAGAGTCAAGCCCCAGGCAAAACTCTACGGGTATGAGGAGGCATTAACATTTACTGAAGCCCTAGACACGTATACGCGTTTAGCTGCAGCGGCTTCGGGCTGGGATGACATTACAGGAGTGCTTGAAGAAGGCATGCATGCCGACCTTGTCGCATGGAGCATTAGGACACTCACACCAAGCAGACAGCAGCTCCTAAGCATGAAGCCCCTAGCCGTAATGATAGACGGCAACATAGTTATAGGTGGTGGAAGCAAGGGCAGCAGCACTTGAACATATTACACTATCCATCCATAAGACAAATTATTTTTACCAGTATTGACACCACATATATGGATAAAATCCAATATACTTATAGAGGTGTAGAAAGATGTCCAGCCATAATATGAGCAGGTTCCTCATGCTTAGGGAGCGCTACGTGTCCCCCGGGGTTCCCCAGGCTCATCCCCTTGTCATTGAAAGGGGGGAGAATGAGTTCCTCTACGACTCTGAGGGGAACAGGTACCTGGACTTCACAAGCGGTATAGGTGTGACGAGCCTAGGGCACGTTAACCTCGAGCTAGTTGAAGCAGCTATAGCTCAGCTTAAGAAGCTGTGGCACATATGCATTCATATAGCCAGCTATCCCCCATACTTGGAGCTTGCTGAGAAGCTTTCCCAGGTCATACCGATATCAGGGGAGAAGATGGCGGCATTCTTCAATAGTGGTGCTGAGGCCACAGAGAACGCTGTCAAAATAGCACGCCAGGTTTCAGGTAAACCCTACATAGTATCATTCATGGGAGGATTCCACGGCCGGACAATTCTCGCTCTCAGCCTTACAGGCAAATATAAGCCATATAAGATCGGCTTCGAACCTCTTGCCCCAGGAGTGGTTCACGCCCCCTATCCCTACTGTTATAGAATGCCTGCTAGAGGTGAGGAGGAGTGCGTGCAGCTTACACTCTCATACCTGGAGCAGATGCTTGAAGTAAGCCTGTCAGACGAGGTTGTGGCAGCAATCATAGTGGAACCTATACAGGGTGAGGGTGGATTCATAGTTCCCCCAAAGAGCTTCATGCAAGGACTAGAGAGAATAGCGCGTAGACATGGAGTATACCTGGTGTCAGATGAAGTTCAGGCAGGGTATTGTAGGACAGGGCGCTTCATGGCGTTCGAGCATTTCAACATTGATCCAGACATGGTGACACTAGGTAAAGCTATAGCTAATGGCCTCCCTCTAAGCGCAGTTGTTGGGAGAAAGAGTATACTTAGGCGGGTTAAGCCTGGCAGTATTGGAGGCACATATACAGGTAATCCTGTCTCGGCGGCTGTTGCACTCAAGGTTCTGGAAATAATGGAGAGGGATGACCTATGCAGGAGGGCTGAAGCCCTAGGCAGAATTATTGCTGATAGGCTTGAAGAAATGTATGCTAAGTATGAGGCCATAGGTGATTATCGGGGTCTAGGCGTTATGAGGGCAATCGAACTAGTTGAAAGCAGGGCTTCCAAGAAGCCTGATCCCCATTTAACCCTGAGGGTGATAGGGGAAGCTAGGAGAAGAGGCCTACTCCTAATCAAGGCGGGATACTATGGTAACGTTATACGTCTTCATCCGCCGCTCACAATAAGTGAGGAGAACTTGAAGATAGGCTTAGATAAGCTTGAGGAGGCTTTGAAAGCATCGCTGTAACGATAAGTTAGGCCCGGCCTATAGTAAAGGCCTTGGGGGCAGCTGGTAAGGCATGGTTAGATTAATTACTCCGTATAATCTCTACT
>JALWQH010000005.1 GCA_027083135.1 Desulfurococcales archaeon
CAACGCATATAACATTTCCCCACCGACAACAATTATATCCTGCACGCCATCGCCGTCCACATCATAGAGAGCAGGGCTCCCCCTACCTGCTCCTCCAAGATCCATCGTGTAGACCCTGGGCTTCGTCGAATTAAATACTACTACATGCAGGTAGTCCCCCTCCACTGCAACCACATCACTAATATTATCGCCTGACACATCGCCGACCGCAGGGATGCCTACGGGATCAGCTCCAAGCTTAACACTATATTTCACCGTGCCGTTGGATGAAACCACTATGATTCTGCCATCAAGGCTATTAGCCACCACCTCGGGTTTTCCATCCCCATCAACATCTCCTACGCCCACCGTGGCTCTCTGGAAGTATCCGTTAACCGTCCACTCAATCTTCCCGCTGGCGCCATCTATGCAGTAGAGCCTGCCTGAAGCCCCTCCTACGATTATCTCGGGTTTTCCATCCCCGTCGATATCCGCTGCTGCAGGGTTCACTAATCCTCCGCCTGTACGCACCTTCCATAGGAGGTTTCCATCCCTCCCCCTAACCGCATACTCGTACCCATCGCAGGAGGCGAAGGAAACATCCAGTATTCCGTCACCATCCAGGTCAACTAGCACGGGCGCTGACGCGACGCATAAGCCTGCAGTAAAGTTCCATGCGACCCTATAGTCCACGTATGTTCTTCCACCCCATCTATAAGTGGTATTAGAGTAGCCTGTCCTAGCCTCATCATACTTATACGTGGTCCACGATGAATGTACAGGCATACTGACAGCAGGTAGAAGCAACGCTAAGAGGAGTAGAATAGAGGCCCCCTTTATCACCAGGCTCACACAGTATACTTAGGGAATAATTCAAGGTTAAAAATAATGCTAGGGCATGTGGAGGCCGTTCACGTGAACTGTGTCTTCATGTATTGAACTTATGTTATGGTGTGTCTGGCATGGCTGGGTTTATTATGGCTCCTTATCCCCTTCTCCCCGCCGATGAGGGCAATGCTCCCCTCAGGGAAGAGCGGTTCACCTAGGATCCCCCACACCTAGATCACAGGGTTCACCCCTACTTCACCAATATGTTTGAAACACCTAAGCATTAAGCACCTCTAAAATATAGAAAAACATGTTCCAACACAGAAAACCATAGCCTAAAGTCTCAGCCCATCATTCATGTCTGGTAGGCGTGGCGTAATTGCGCAGCCTTAATCTCAATTAGGAGGCTTAGACAGTATTTATAATGGCTGAAAGGTGCTATGCATGGCTAAGCTATGTTGCAGTAGGTGTGGGCGGTGCTGGGATCCCTATCCTATTAAAACAAGGTGTATGGAGTGTGGCGGCTTTCTCCTCCCAGTCTCCGAGGAGGGGTTGAGGATAGGTAGGGGTAGAGGAATATGGAGGTTTTCAGGCTCGCTTGCATCAACCCCTCCCAAAGCAGAGGCTTTAACTCTGGGTGAGGGTGACACGCCTCTGATAAAGGCTTCAAGACTGGCCTCCAGGATAGGCTTAAGAGAACTATTCGTTAAGGATGAGTCGAGGAACCCGACGGGAACATTCATTGACAGAGGGGCAGCAACACTTGTCTCCGCTGCTGGAAGCCAAGGATACCGCAGGCTAGTCGTAGCATCCCTAGGAGACCTAGCCGTGTCTCTTGGAGCCTATGCTAACAGGGCTGGTATAAGTGTTAGAAGCATAGTTCCGCGGAGCACGGATCTCGTTAGAGCGTATCAGGCCCTCATATATTCTGACAGGGTAGACCTGGTTGAAAGCTACGCGGAGGCCCTGTCAAGGCTTTCCAAGATCTCTATGGGGGCCTCGCTCCCCGTAGACTCCTCTAACCCCTACCTGCTTGACGGATACAAGACGATCTACTATGAGATCTACATTGAGCTTGGAAGACATCCAGACGTGCTCATAGTCCCCATGGGTGACGGAGCCCTCCTAACAGCCCTATGGCGTGCTGCAAGAGACCTGGAAGGCAGCCCCATATTCATAGGTGTTAGGGGATGCACCGACTCCCCCCTCCTCAAGGATATTGCGCCGGCCAAGCCTCTCATGAGAGAGCTTGTAGAGGAGATCCTAGTGGAGACTGGGGGATATGTGACTGAGGTATGCGAGAATGAGCTGCTTGAAACAATAAGGCTTGTGGCTAGGAGTGAAGGCCTCCTGCTAGAACCTGTAGGAGTAGCAGCACTAGCCACGGCTACGAGGCTGGGAGAAGACTTTAGGGATAAGCTCATAGTAGCTGTGGCTACTGGAGGGCCTCTCAGAGACTCAGCCGTCCTCAGAATGGCTGCAGGCAGACCACTGGTAGAGGAGGCTTTAGGCCCTACGAAGCAGAGGATCCTGGAAATAGTAGTTTCGAGAGGACCTATACACCCATATGGGGTATGGAGGGTGCTGAGAGAATCATACAGGGTTGACATAAGCCTCCGAACACTATACCAGCATATGAGAGAGCTTGAAGAGAAGGGGTATATAAGAAGAGCTGGGAGGAGAAATGTGAATGGAAGGATCAGGGTGCTTTACGAGGCCTCGGAGAAGGGGCTGGAGGCTGCAGGGTGAGAGAGGTGAATAAGCTTAGCCTCACAGTGCTCAATGATAATGAGCCTGGGCCAGGACTCCTAAACGCCTGGGGCTGGAGTGTGCTGGTAAGCACGGAGTCTTGGAGAATACTATTCGATGCAGGCCCTGATCCACGCATACTAGGCTATAATGCTTCTAAACTAGGGGAGGATTTGTCAAGCATAGATGCCGTGTTCCTGAGCCACCATCACGGCGATCATAGTGGAGGCCTCGAATACGTGGCTAGGATTAAGCCGGGAGCACCTGTATACGCTCCTCCAGGGAGAACAGGCTATATTGAGAGCCTAGGACTACGCCCATTGGTCGTGGAGAAGCCTACTAAGATAGCCGTAGATGCCTGGAGCACAGGTCCCCTTAAAGCCTGGGGGCTCTGGGAGCACAGCCTAGTAGTCCTCGTAGAGGGGTTAGGGGCAGTAGTCATAGTTGGCTGCAGCCATCCAGGAGTAGACAGGCTTGTTGAGGAAGCGTCAAGGATCACTGGAGCAAAAATACACATGGTTATAGGGGGCTTCCACTCCCCTTCGACGAGAAGCCTGGATAGGCTTGCAGGCATGGCCAGCATTATATGTCCCGCACACTGCAGCGGGTACCATGCAAAGCAGTATGTAGCCTCCAAGTATCCTGGAAAATACTGCTCTGTGCGGACGGGATCCATAATTGAGCTTGAGGCTCCTAGCCCGCCGGGCTAGGGTGGGAAATATCTACCCAGCACAGCTACCCATCTATACCGTGTATCCGTGTCTATATACGATGTAGCGTCAACTATTATGGGTTCTCCTCCAGCAAGGCTTAGTATTCTGGAGAGGGCGAGATCCTTGTAGGAGGAGTGCCTCGTTGACACTATGATTAAGCCTGCATCCTTAAGGGCTGCGACGAGGCTGTCGGTAAGGACTGCTCCAAGCCTGCTTAGAGCAGGATCAATCTTAACGTAGGGGTCGTGCACCACTATGTTATCGAAACCCCGAGCCCTCAGCAATGCCACTATATCATGGGTTGGGGAGAGCCTCGTATCATCTATATCGCCCCTGAATGCTGCTCCAAGCACAGCTGCCTTAGAGGAACGTGGATCCAGGCCCTTCTCCCTCCACAGAGACTCGGCGAGCCTGACAACGATGCTTGGCATGGATTCGTTTATCATCCTGGCGGTGCGTGTGAGGTCGAGTACGAGGCCCTCACCGTAGAGGCTGTGCATAAGGTAGTAGGGATATATGGGTATACAGTAGCCTCCGACACCGGGGCCGGGTAAATGTATGTGGCTGTAAGGCTGCGTATTAGCGGCGCTCCTCGCCTCATAGAAGTCCACTCCAAGCCTCATGGCAGCCAATGCAAGCTCGTTTGCAAGCGCTATGTTCACATCCCTATATATACCCTCAGCAAGCTTCTCAAACTCGGCTGCACGTATACTTGACATCCTGTAAACCCCTTTAGAGGCAATCCGCTCATAAAACCTTGCAGCGGCATCGAGGCTCTTAGGACCTGCTGCCCCGATGATCTTAGGATACCTCTCCTCAATATCCCTCACAGCCCTCCCCACATATATTCTCTCAGGACTGTAGGCTAGGTAGAAATCCTCCTCCACTCTGAGCCCATTCTCCTCTAAGACTGGTTTAACCACGCTCTCAGTGGTTCCAGGAGGAACGCTGGACTCAACTATGATGAGATCATTCTTCTTCAAGCCTCCAGCGATGCTTTCAGCCACGCTTCTCAATGCATTGAAGCTGGGCTTCCTGGTAAGCCAGTCCAGGTATACTGGAACAGTCACAACCTTTACTACACTGCTCCTAGAAGCCTCAACGCCATTAGAGGTTAGGGTAAGCCTGTTCTCCGCGAGGCCTCTTCTAACAGCATCCCTAACCTCCTCCTCAGCATTCCCAAGCTCGCCTCTCCTAATAGATTCAAGTCTCCCCTCATCTATATCGACGCCTATAACCCTTAGACCCCTCCTCAGGTAAACAGCTGTTAAGCTGAGGCCCACGTAGCCTAGCCCATAGATGCTTACAGCCCCCTCCCCTGAGAATACCTTTTCAACTGGATCGGGGTTCAATACTATTCTCCAGCCAAGAATACCTTATGCTTGAATATAAAGGCAGGGGTATGCTACTCTTGATCCCTGAACAAGCATACGCGTACTGCTAGGCGGCACCTTATTCTCGAAGCCTTCTCCTCCACCCTCCTAGCTGCGCGTATAGCCTCCTCAACGCTCATCGACTCTCCAGGCGTGACCGTGGCTTCCCCCATGCATTGATCCCTCGTAACCATTCTCAGCCTCAGCTCCCTGACCCTAAGCCCCTCTTCCAGCACCATGCTTCTAATCTCCTCGAATATTCTTTGAGGAGGCGTGATATCGCTTATCTCGGCTACGAAGCCCCTAAAGGATGAGTAGAGCTCGGCGAACAAGTATATTGTTACAGCCACGCCTCCAGCATAGTCTATGAGGTAGGAGTAATACGAGCCTGCAGCGGATGCACCTATCACGGTCAGACTCTCCAATACCTCGCTGAGCGTGAAGAAGGCATATGACTCGAACTCCCATGAGGCTCTATGGGACAGCCATATGACGCCTAGGTACAAGCCCAGCCCTATGGATGCATAGACAGGTGCAAGCGGCATAACCCTATAGGGCTCAGTGTTAAGGAGCTCTGAGACAGCAAGCCCCGCTACGAAGGAGTATGCCAGCAGAGTTAACGCTACGCCGCCGTAGGCCAGCCTTCCATGACCGAAGTGGTGATCGCTGTCAGCAGGCGTCCTGGAGACAGCGTGATAGTATATTATGCCTAGGAGGGCTACGAGGTTAGCCATGCTTGTAAGCCCATCGATGAATAATGCCTTTGAGCCGTAGAGCAAGCCTCCCCCTATCTTAACAATGCCTGCAGCAGCGGCTATAAGCACCAGCAGCTTCAGCGAGGCTTCCATGGCTCTCCCCGCAGAGAGGTGGGGGGATCAGTAATTATGCCTTCCGCAGCCCCTTGGAGAACAGCCATTCAGCCGTCCTGCGCAGCCCTTCAGCTAGATCTATTTGGGGTTGGAAGCCCGTCTCACCTACAAGCCTGTCTATTGGAATAGAGCTTGGAGCAAGTAGGAGGAACCTCACAATATCCATGAAGCGGGATGAGATGGAGAGGGCTAGGCGGGGAATACGGATCTTCACATACTTGCCGCGGCCAGCGGCCTCTGCAAGCTTCTCGGCGAGCTCTAGGCTAGTATATATTCTCGGCCCCCTCACATTGAATATCCCGGAAGCACTTGTTGAGGCCAATTTAACCATCGCTTCAGCCACATCTCCTGCATATACTAGTGATACTGGATGCTCGTCTGATACGAGCACTGGGACTAAGCCTCTCCTAGCTAGTGAGAGAAGCCTCGGAATATCAGGGTTCCTCGTGTATTCGCCGTACATCCATGTAGGCCTCACTATAACGGCTCTAAACTCCCTCTCAGCGGCAAGCCTCTGCACAAGCTTCTCCGATTCACACTTGCTTCTCTCATAGCTTGTCCTAGGTCTGCAGGGTGCATTCTCGTCAGCCCTCTCCCTGAGGGAATCCCCGACGGCGAGTATGCTGCTAACATATATGAAGACCCCTACACCCTTATCTCTAAGAGCATGCATAAGGTTCTCTGTTCCACCATAGTTAACCATATACATTCTAGAACTCCTAGCGGAGAGAACAGCGGCAAGATGGAATACTGCGTCGAAATCCCTGTATCCTCCTAGAGCCTCAATTAGGCTGCTTTTCCTAGTTAGGTCAGCCTGCACTATGCTTGTCTCTTCAAGTATGCTTTTCGCCCACGGCCTCTTAGAGAGGCTTCCAGGCCTAATCAGCGATACCACATCCCACCCGTCTCTGAGAAGCCTGAATACAAGGTGGCATCCAAGCATACCGCTAGCCCCTGTTACAAGAGCCCTCATCACCCTCACCTTCATGGCAAGGCTAAAGTGAGTATTCGCCACGGCATCTTATTAAGCATCCCACCATGATATAGAGGTGGGAATCCTGGATAGACATACTGAAAGAGATGTTAGCCATGAGGGCTGAGAGACGTGTACTGGTGATCACGGTTGCAGCACTCATAGTGGCTGCAGCCCTCGGAGTAGCAGTGTTATCCTCCCATCATGCACCGCATAGAAATCTAGAGGGTGTTAAGAAAGCCCTCATATATGATTCCCTGTACAGGGAATACCCTAATAACAGGCTTATTGAAAACCTGACATCTACTTTGAGGATGCATGGCTACCAGGTAGACGTATATCTGGGGAGAAACGCTACGCTCAGCCCCCTTGAAAACATAACACACTACAGCCTCGTCATTATAAGGGCTCACGGTGCATTCAACAATAATCCCAATATAGGCTACCCTATAGGAACATACATCTACACGGGGCTCCACGTGGATGAAGCCCTCAAAATATATGGTAGTGACGCTAAGAAGCTTGCCAATAGAGGATACCTGGCTGAAGGAGTAATACCTCCCCCTGGAATGCCTTTAACCAAGGAGAACCTAGCTAAGCTGCCGAAATATGTGACAGTTAGCCCCCGGTTCTTCAGGGACTTCTCTAGAGGGGAGTTTCCGAAGGGAGCCATAGTGATTTATTTTGGATGCTATGGGCTTGACGATGATACTCTTGGAAACGTGTTCTTAGATAAGGGGGCGTCAGCCTACATAGCCTGGCGTGGAAACGTGACGTGGAGCCACATGGATAGGGCCCTCCAAGTACTCGTAGCTAAGCTGCTTTCAGGAGAAAATGTTAGGCAAGCAGTAGCCCAGACCAATGCTATTGTAGGCCCCGACCCCTCCTCCAAGGCAAGGCTAGGGATACTAGCAATAATTAAGGGCTAATAAGCCCTGAGGAAGCCGAGCAAAGGTTCTCCAGCATGATGCTGGCTAGAGAACTACTGGTATATGCGCTTTCCTGAGCAACTCCCTGAACTCCTCTATACCCATGCCTGCAAGCCTTGCAGCCCTCCTTATATCTCCTTTTTCTATGTAGTATTTTAGGGCCTCCCTTATCCTGGGAGGCTGCTTCTCAATGAAGCTCCAGTCAGCCATACTCCTCCTAACCTCCCTAGCCTCCCTCTCCTCCCAGTCCTCCTCTAGGATTCCCTGCATATTTCTTCAACCCTCCTCATGGCTTCTTCTAGATGCTTCGAGGGGAATAAATGCAACGTATCCTCACTATATTCCCTAAAACTCCTCCCAGGATTACTGCAGTCTGGCTTAAGGAATCCTCTGCTGATGGCTTCAACCAGTATTTCAAGCGCTCTCCAAACCTGCACCTTCTGGTATTCGGGAATAATTCCCGGAGCCATGAGGGCCCCCCTATTCTCCGTGAGAACAATATAGCCCTCCTCCTACCTATGGCTAGGCAGAGAGCTTCAGGTAGATCCACGGCAGGCATTCTTGAATTAAGCCTGCTCTCCTCCACCAGCCTCCTAGCCTCTTCAACTTCATCTGCCAGCGGGGTATACAATGATAACTTATCATGTGCCAGGGCATCAGCTACCCATGTCACAGTATTCTCCGACCTTATCTCGTTCAACACATCCTCAGGCACAAACACCGTTCTAAATACCTGGAAGAGAATATCCCTATGCCTATACCTCGCCCAGTCTATCAGGAAGCATGTATCAGCTACAGCGAAAGCACTATGCGACATGAGGGATCCCAGCTCTTATCCTCAACTCATTGAACTCTTCTATACTCATACCTGCGATCCTGGAGGCCACGTAGAGATCTCCTTTTTCTATGTAGTATTTTAGGGCCTCCCTTATCCTGGGAGGCTGCTTCTCAATGAAGCTCCAGTCAGCCATACTCCTCCTAACCTCCCTAGCCTGCAGGGTCTGTGCTTCCAGTCTTCCCACAGCTATTACCCCTCCATATAACACAAGGTGTTTGAGGCTTATTTATCCTCGGAGCCCAGTATTTCAGCATAGAATTCCCTGTAGATCCTTCTAAGGGCAGGCGCCGTGTATTCTGATACGCCGCTGCTCGTTATCATGGCGTCTATTAGTGCTGGAGGAGTGTGATCGAAGAGTGGTGTGATGATCGTGCCGTATCCCTCAACCTCGTATTCCGTGGCTACTGGTTCAACCTCCCCGCACTTCTTGGCGGGATGTATCTTGTAGGCTTCAAACACTCCTGTTACAGGTATCTCTCTTCTTTTAGCAGCCTCTATGAGGAGCCTTGTCCCAACCTTATTGTAGAGGCATGCATCCCATGTCACAGTATCTGCTCCAACTAATACTAGGTCGACATCTTTGAGGAAGACATGCATCGAAGAGTCAGGCACAAGCTCCACTTCTACCCTCCTTCTCTTAAGCTCCTTGGCTAGGAATACTCCTTCACCGCCAGGCCTGGATTCAAGCACCACGGCTTTACCCAGCTTTCCGCCAGCATAGGCGAGCGCCGCATAGACGTTGCTGCTGAAGCTTATAGTTGCAACGACTATGCCTCTAGGCAGTATTTTCTGGGCCTCCAAGGCTATTTTCCTAGAGGCCTCAGACTGGTATTCTATGAACCTGCGTGCAGCCTCATCTACGCCTCTAATACCATCCTGAGCGTAGGCCTCCATGACCAGTCTAGCCACATTGTAGAGACTTGCCATCCCAGGATTAGCCTCAATGATCATTGATGCAGCCCTCTCCATACCCCTGGAGCCAGGGTCACCGCTCTCAGCCAGGGTGATGAAGGCCTCTGCAGCCTTCCTGGCACTCCAGGCAGCACCCCTGACTCTCTCCCCCTTGATCTCCTCCACGATCTTAAGGAACCTTTCAGGCAGATCCAAGGCCTTACATCCACTATGAATGGCGCATACAACCAAGATAAGGATTCCACCAGGTCAGAGCAGTATCTCTAAGATGCTTAGAATCAGGCTGCCCGGATGGCTGAGGAATGCTTTATTGAGGCTGAAGCAGATACATCATGCCTGGATGAATGCATTGTGGGTTGGGGGACGCCATGCCCTGCCGCCGGCCAATGTCACGTTAAGGGAGACTGGAAATCCAAGCGCGAATGCAAGCTATACTGTAAATACCTCTGTCCCTGCCCACCTCATACATCCGCCCTCGCCGGGAATCAACTGGGAGGCCGTGCTAATAGTAGCCATGATAGCCGTAGTGGTGCTTATAGCGGCGATCATAACGTATCTTTACTCAGGTAGCCTTGCACCGCCTAGGGGAGGGCCTCCCCCAGCAGCACCCCGCATAGAGGTGGAGGAGCCACCATCAACATACTTCTATGAGGGGCTGAGAAGAGAGTTGAGGAAAATATATGAAGCCCTACTCGTAAAGCTTGCGAAAATAGGGGTGATGCTTAAGCCAGGCTATACTCCACGCGAAGTTGCTGCGGCATCTGCCCCGACAAGGCTGGGGAGGATGGCAGGCAAACTAGCCTCAATATACGAGGAATACATGTATGGCCCCCAATACCCGTCTAAAAGCATAGTGGAGGAGGCTAGGAGGCTGGTAAGAGGTGAGGAATAAGAGCCTCTACCTAGGGCTCATTATAATTGTAGGCCTGCTAGGCTATGCTGGTATAGGGGGCTTATCCATAGAGATCCAGTCCTCCTCCTCTGCAAGCCCCATGAACATGGGGCTATATGGAACCTCAGAGCTTGTCAGCCTGGCATCAAGGAGGGGATATAAGGCCTCAGTCATCAGCTCCCTGCAGGACCTAACGTCAGCGAAGGCTGGGAGAATAGTCTATGTACTTATAGCTCCGGATAAGCCTCTCACAGACTCAGAGATCCAGCTGGTGGAGAAGCTCTACCGGGAGGGGAGGATAAGCCTCCTAATAGCAGACGAGCTTGGAGTGGTAAACCCGCTCACAGAGGATCTGCTTGGAGTAGCTGTAAACGGCTCCCAGCTTAGAGACGAAAACATGGTTAAACTAGGCCTAGACAACTTCGTCTCAGGCCAGTGTAGAATAGGGGGTAAAACCATTCCAATAGTGTACAGTAAGCCTTCAGCAATAACAGGTATGCCTAGAGGAGCGGAACCCCTATGCATGGCTGGGGGAAAGCTATGGATAGATGTCAATGCTGATGACTATAGAGATGAGGGGGAACAGCTAATGTCCTCAGCCATCATGGGCGTGGGATTGGAGAACAAGGGTTCGAGAGCCGTGGTGCTGGCGGATTCAAGCATACTAGTAAACTACATGATCCAGGGGATAGGCAGCATACCTCCAACAGAGAAGGCTGCCGAGGAGATCCTGGACTGGCTTGCAGCAGGCAGCAAGTCAACTCTCTTCCTATTCGACAACTCGCATTACAAGACCACACGATACGATGCTGCCAGAATGCTGAGAAGCCTTCTCCTAGCCCCTCAGATAATAGTTCAGTCAATTATGAGCATAGCCTCAGCTGCAGGTAGAGCCAAGTATACATTGCTGGCCACGATGCTCATAATACCTCTTGCAGCCCTGCTTATGAGGCCTGAAGGCATACTGAGAGAGGAGGGGAGAGGAGAGTGGAGGTGGAGCCTAGCTAAAAGAATGGCCATGGAGATAAAATCCATAGGCTCGCCCTGCCCTGAGAGGCTTTCAGGAAGACTAGTGGATAATGCTTTGAAGAACCCTAAGGCGGCTGAACGCCTAGCCTCACATCTCTCCACATGCCTGGAGAGGCAGCGGAACCCTGAATAAGGTTTCCGCACTGAATCCTCACAGCTAGCCGCGGGGAGAACATCATGCCTGATGGAACAGTGTATGAGGAGGTGCTTAGAGAGGCCTCTAAGATCATAGTAGGCAAGGAGAATGAGCTCAAAGTCATACTTGCCTCCATGATTGTTGGTGGTCATGTTTTGCTTGAGGGTGTGCCTGGTGTTGCTAAGACCACTATGGCTAAGGCTGTTGCAAGCGCCCTAAACCTAAAATACAGGAGAATACAATTCACACCAGACCTACTACCAGCAGACATCATAGGAACAATGATATACAGGCAGGACAAGGGATTCGTGTTTCACAAGGGCCCAATATTCACAAATATACTGCTCGTAGATGAGATTAATAGGGCTAGTCCTAGGACGCAGTCAGCCCTGCTGGAAGCAATGCAGGAGAGACAGGTAACCGTGTGGGGTGAGACGTATAAGCTTAGCGAGCCCTTCATAGTGCTTGCCACCATGAATCCAGTGGAATATGAGGGAGTATACCCTCTCTCAGAAGCCCAGATAGATAGGTTCCTAGCTAAAGTCATAGTAGGGTATCCTACCAGAGACGAGGAGGTGGAAATACTGGATAGGCTTAGAAGCATAGAGGAGTGGCCTGTTAAGCCTGTAGCAGGCCCTAAAGACATACTGAGAGCTAGGGAGGAGGTGTGGAACATACATGTTGACAGGAATGTCAAGTACTATATAGTAGACCTAGTTAGAAGTACGAGGATGCATGGATCAGTGAGGCTGGGAGGCTCCCCCAGAGCCTCCATAGCGCTGCTTCTCCTATCAAGAGCCAAGGCATACATAGAGGGGAGAAGCTATGTGACACCCGATGATGTGAAGGCGATGGCTCTCCCAGCCCTAGCCCACAGAATAGTGCTGAACCCTGAGGCCAGGGTTGAGGGGATGACTGTCGAACAGGTTGTCAGCGACGCTCTCGACAGGGTTCCACCTCCTTGAGGATGAGCTGAAATGGCCTCGCCCACGCTCCGCGGATACTCCTTCATAATTATAGGGGGAGTACTGCTACTGGTCGGCGTGGGTGGCATAGGGTACCCTCTAACACTTGTTACAGGTGTCTTCATACTTGGCTACACTTACTTCACGTATATGCTTTCGGCAGCCTACGAGGCCTCACTAGCCTCAGCACTCGTTGAGAGAATAGTTGACAAGGAGTATGTGAGGGAGGGTGAGGAGGTAGGTGTAACAATAAGGATCAAGGAGACTACGGGTAGAGGTGTGCCTAGAATAATAGTTGAGGAAAAGCTGCCTGAAAGAGTGGTGCTGGCTAAAGGGTCATCCAGGTACATGGGCTTCCTTCCCTCCTCAGGCCAAACCCTTATACGATACACTGTTAAACCCTACATGGGGATACATGTCTTCAACCCCCTCATAGTGGTTGGGGGAGACCTGCTAGGCTTCTTCCAATTCTCCATGAAGTTTAAGGCGAAGGCTATGGTGAAGGCCTACCCAGCCTACGAGGACATGGTTCGCGAGGCTTTCCGCTCACCCATACCCTACATGGGGGTATCTAAGAGTAGGAGGAGGGGGCCAGGCTACGATTTCTACGAGCTGAGAGACTATGAGCCTGGAGACGAGGTTAGGAAAATAGTGTGGACAGCTTCAGCCAGAATGGGGAAACTCATAGTTAGGGAGGATGAAGCTGAGACGAGGCTGAGGGTAATGGTGCTCATAGATGCTAGCAGCGCATCCTGGCTCGGCCCCCCAGGCGATGCCCCAATAGATCACATTGCGAGAATAGCGGCCTCCATAGTTTCAAGCATTGTCAAGAGAGGTGGAGAGGCAGGCTACATGATCTATAATGGGCTTGGATGGAGCTCCAAGCCTCCGGCCACAGGCTCAGAGCAGCTGGACAGCCTCCTATACAACCTGGCCTCCCTAACCCCGCCGAGGCATAGAGGCGTGTACAGGTTAGGGGAGGCTGTTGAGGAGGCCTCTCTTTACGCTGGGAGAGGACTATTATTCATGCTTATGGGCTGGATGACTCTGAGGCGATACGAGGCGTCTAAGGTGGTGTCATCCATACGTGGAGCCTGGGGGAGAACAGTGCTTGCAGTAGTAGTGCCTGGAGAAGCCTCCAACGACCCGGTAATAGAGGCTGCTAGGAGGCTTGAAGCATGGTGGTTTAGGAGGAATACGAGGATCTTCATGGAGGGGGGAATTATACCAGTAATAGCTAGGGGCTGGGAATCATATCCAGCCGTCCTCTCATCTATTGGAAGATTGGTGGAAGCCTATGCTGCAGGATAAGCTACTAGTAGTTACACCCCTGCTCGCAGCTGTAGCAGAGGGGCTGCTGGGAAGCCTTCCCCTACACGTCATTCTGCTCGGGGCAGGTGTAGCCCTACTCCTATCGCTTGTCGGGAGGCATGAGGCATGCTTCCCAGCAGTATATGGCGGCCTCCTCCTCTACGGCCTGCTTTCAGGTAAAGGTGATCCAGGCCTCCTAGGCGTGGGATTCATAGTGGCCTCAGGAATACACATGATCATCATTGACTCTGAGTGGAGGCGAAGATATAGGGGCTTCGTGGAAGCAGGGTCAAGGCTAGGTGACCTCTTACCAGACGCGTCGAGTCTGGCCTCAGCATTGGTGCTCGCCCTCCTAGCATACCTGGCTGCAGGATGGATGGCTGTAGCACTAGAGGAGTCGAGGCTTCCAGGCCTCAGATACCTGGGAGACTACTATTCAGGCACTGCTGGGGAAGCCTCGCTAATACTTATAGTCTCGTATCTTGCCGCAGTGATTTTAGGCAAGGTTATGAGGCTCTACAACCCATTCAAGACACCAGTATTCCCAGCTGAGAATCAGGGCAGCTGGGCCTCCAGGCTTGCAGACCGTGCAGCATCATCCTCCACTCCCCGAGGCGCTACCAAGCTGCTGGGCTGGACCCTCATACTAATATGCCTCCTCGTCTCAGCTCTCAACGCCTCCTGGCTTCTCTTAGGCCTCATAGCAGGCTATGCCTCAAAGATCATGCTTGGGAAAAGAGTGGGTGGAACAATGGCCTTCGCCTTAGGCATGAGCCTCACAGTCCTTGTCCTAGCAGGACCCAACGCTGGAAGCAGAATACTCGTCGAGATAGATGCATCGGCAAAGTCTTTTGAAACCCTGCTCCAAGGAGTACTGGGAGGCTAGAAGCATGGGCAAGGCGAAGCTAGGAGTAAGCCTTACACTTATTGCATCAGGCCTGGCATTCTTCGCAGCCAGCATCATACTCATGGATGACTACAAGGTGCTTCCATCAATACTGGCCGCCATACTTGGATTCACAGCTCTTAGCCTAGGCTTGGACACGCTTAGGGAAGCCTAGGCGAGGAAAAATGAACTATGAGTCTTAGAATAGCAAGCCTGTCCCCTTAGACATATATGGGGTAACTATGGGATTATGGTAGGCGGCTGGTGGGAGGGGATGGGTCGCATATTGGTGAGGAGGCTTTCAAGGCCTGAGGAGTTCCTGGAGGCTTTAGAGGTGCAGAGAGATGCGTGGAGGGCTAGCGACTACACTGAGGCTGCACCACCTCATGTTCTCAGAGGCATGGCTGATAATGGGGGGCTCGTGTTAGGGGCCTTCGACGAGGATTCAGGTGAGATGATCGGAGTATCATATGGCTTCATAGCTAGGAGCCCAGACGGGGAATATTACTTCTATTCCCATGCAACAGGTGTGAGGGAGAAGTGGAAGTATAGTGGAGCTGGCTTCGCCCTCAAGGCTGCTCAGCGTAGAGAGGTTTTAGACATGGGGTATAGTTTAATTAAATGGACATTCGACCCTCTTCAAAGCCTTAACGCTAGATTCAACTACTCTAAGCTGGGAGTAATAGTCCGCAACTATTATAGGGACTATTATGGGGAGATGACTGATTCAATCAACAGGGGGCTTGGAAGCGACAGGGTTAAAGCAGAGTGGTGGGTTAAGAGCAGGAGAGTTGAGGATAAGCTTAGGGGACTGCTGGTTCCACCAACCCCTGAAGCACTAGTTGATCTGGGAGGAGAGATTGTATTAGAGGCCTGCAGCACGCTTCACGTATGCAAACCTATACTCGACTCTAATGCAGAGATTGTTCTAATGAGGCTGCCATGGAGCATATCAGAGGTAAGGGATAAGGATAGAGAGGCTGCAAGGGCGTGGAGGCTAGCGGTAAGAAAAGTGTATGAAGCATACTTGGCTAAAGGATACATAGCAGTAGAACACGTGGTTAGCAAGAAGGAGAGGAAAGGATACACCCTGTTCTGGCGCAAACCCTTAGAGAAGGTTTTGGAGGGGGAGGCCCCCTGGAAGCAATAAAAATGCTGAGAAGCAAATGCTTTTCATCTTATAATAGGCTTATAACGGTAGCTGAGGCGATCCTATGAGAGAAGAGATTTCATGGTGGATGAAGCTTGCCCGCAGAGATCTCTGGAGGGCTTCTGAAAGCCTGAAGACTGGAGATAGGGCTGCAGCAGTATTCTGGGCGCAGCAAGCAGCGGAAAAAGCCTTGAAATCCCTGCTCCTCGCAGCAAAGGGTGGGTTCCCTAAAACTCATAGCATAAGAAGGCTTTTTGAGGAGCTTGGAAGCAATCTAGGTTTAAGTGAAGAGGAGCTTGAAGCCTCCTACGAGCTGACACAATATTATTACCTCTCCAGGTATCCCGACATAGTGGAAGGCCTGCCCGATGAGGCGATAAGCAGTGCGACTGCACGGAGAGCGGTGGATACCGCTAGAAGAGTTGTTGAGGCAGCGGAGAAAGCGTTGGAAGAAGCTTCTAAAAAGAATTAGAGAATGGTCAGCTGACCTCGCATTAACCCTAGAAAAACATGGAATATTGGTGGACAGAATACTGTTGTTCGGCAGCATGGCTAGGGGTGACTTCAGAGACAGCAGCGATGTAGATCTCATTATAGTTTCAGAGAGCTGGAGCAAAGTAAAATATACCGACAGGCTCTCACTCCTCTACAGGATCTGGGACAAGCCTATAGACGCCACCCTTATACCCCTTACATCCGAGGAGCTGCATAGGCTCTCCGAGCATAGCGTATCCATAAGGGATGCCTCACAATACTGGGTTGAGATATATAGAGCTTCCTCTAAGCATTAGGCATAGCGTCTTCAAAACTGTTTGTTGGAGTGATACGGGCTTATTAGAATGCCTACTAAACTATATGGTGGTGCATATTCGTGGAGCTTAGGAGAATAACCCTCTATGAGGTATGGATGCCTCTTAAACAATACTTTGAAACAAGCTTCGGAGCAACTGTTGAGAGACCAGGCATACTTGTACGCCTTGAGGAGCGTGGAGGAGAAGAGGGATGGGGAGAAATAGTTGCCGGTGAGGGGCCATGGTATAGCTGTGAGACATACGTGACTGCCTGGCATGTGGTTGAGGATTATATAATCCCATTGATAAGGAAGAAGGAACTAACTCCGGCTAGATACTCCTCCATTGTTTCAAGGATAAGGGGCCATAATATGGCTAAGGCAGGCTTAGAAGAGGCTCTATGGGACCTAGAGGCTAGGCTCAGAGGCATACCATTATACAGGCATATAGGTGGGATTCGAGAAGCCATAGAGAGCGGTGTAAGCATAGGAATAAAATCCAGCGTGGAGGAGCTGCTTAAAACAATATCCGTGAGGCTTGGAGAAGGTTACCGTAGAATAAAGATCAAGATAAAGCCTGGCTGGGATATAGGAGTTGTAGAGAAGGTGAGGGAGGAATACCCCGACATACCATTACAGGTTGACGCTAATGCAGCATACACGCTCAGCGATGCACTCCACCTTAAGAGGCTAGACGAATATAACCTCCTAATGATAGAGCAGCCCCTAAGCCATGACGACCTCGTGGACCATGCAGAGCTGGCGAGGCTTCTCCGCACACCCATATGCCTTGATGAAAGCATTAAGAACCCCGATGACGCTAGGAGAGCGTATAGGCTTGACTCAGCCTGGATCATCAACATAAAGCCAGGCAGAGTTGGAGGCATAGGGCCCTCCAAAGCCATACATGACTTCTGGTCATCCATGGGGAGACCAGTATGGATAGGAGGCATGCTGGAGACAGGTGTGGGTAGAGGGCACCTAGTAGCCCTCGCAACACTACCAGGAGTAAAATACCCCAACGACATCTCAGCCAGCAGCAGGTATTACGAGGAGGATATAGTGGAGCCTCCGTGGATCCTCGAAAAAAACGGCACTATAAGAGCCCCCCAGAAGCCTGGAATAGGAGTAGAGGTGCTCCTAGACAGAGTGGAGAAATACGCTAGGAGGACGAAGACCTACACTGTGTAACTGGATAAACACCCATATATTTCCCACAGAGTCAAAAAGGTCCCCGTAGATTTAACTATTAATTTTAAATATTTATATTTAAAAATATTTTATTCGTTTAAAAGAAAAGATTTAATATCTCTCTTGTTTAAGGTTAAACCGGGGCTGTTGTTGAGTATAGTGGGTTTTCTCTCGGAGAAGCAGCGTGACAGGAGATTCACGGAGCAACTGCTATCTAGCCCTGAGGGCTCGAAGATCCTGGAGTGCATTCAGTGCGGGACATGCAGCTCAACATGTCCTCTATCACATTACATGGATCTAACGCCTAGAAGACTGATATACCTGGCTAGAGAAGGCTTCAAAGACCTTGTGCTGCGGAGCAGGACGCCATGGATCTGCGCCTCCTGCTTCAACTGTGTAGTCCTGTGCCCCGCTGGAATTGATATTAGCGGCGTCATGCATGCTTTACGGAGACTCGCATTAGCTGAGGGGACCTATCCAAGAGACGAGGTTATCCCGGCCCTCTCTAAGAGCTTCTACGATGAAGTATTCAGGCATGGAAAGGTGAATGAGGCTAAGGTAGCCTTAGCTGCTAAGGGGCTGAGGGGAACTCTAAGCATGATGGGCCTTGGCTTAAAGCTCTGGAGAAAGGGACGTATGAGCCTCTCAGCAGAGAAGACGCGCAGCCCCTCGGAGATAAGAGAGATGCTTAGAGAGGTGGCTGGGAGTTGAAGTACGCCTACTATCCAGGCTGCACGATGAAGACCTCATACCCTCACGTTGAAAAATCCATCCTAGCACTCGCCAAACATCTTGGAGTAAACCTCCAGGAGATCGAGGATTGGAACTGCTGTGGTGCAGCAGAGGTAGTTAACATAAGCATGGAAGCCTCCCTCATTCTACCTGCAAGGGTACTATCACTAGCATCAAGGATCTCCGATAAGGTGCTTGTACCCTGCACTGAGTGCCTCTACAACTTGAAAAGAACACTCATAACCCTAGAGGAGAGGCCTAGCCTTCGAGAAAAGATAGTTGGAGCACTTGAGAAGAAGGGGCTGAAATGGAAGCCTGTGAAGATCTATCATCCCATAGACATGGTGATCAAGGACATTGGGGTTGAGAAGATCAAGGAGATGGGGAAGGAAAGGCTTAAAGGGTTAAGAGTAGTGCCCTACTATGGCTGCCTTCTAACAAGGCCCTGGGGGGATGATCACCCATTATACCCTACATCCATGGATGAAATATTCGAGGCGCTTGGAGCAGAGATCGTTGACTATCCCTTGAAAACAAAGTGTTGCGGCGCCGCTCTTACAGCGTCGGGAGATGAGAGAGGCTTGTCCCTCACCTATCATCTCCTCAGGGAGGCTAAACGCCGCAAGGCCGATGTGATAGTTGTTCCATGCACGCTCTGCCAGTTCAACCTAGAGGTCTTCCAGAACAGGATCAAGGAGAGGTGGGGTGAGGATGTCTCAATACCCGTGCTCTACTTCACCCAGCTCCTAGGCCTTGCCCTAGGCTTAGGGGAGGAGGAGTTGGGTGTAGACAAGCTGCTCGTACCCTTCAAGATGCCTGAAAGAAGGGGTGGGAAATAATGGTGGATGAGCCTAGAATAGGAGTATATGTATGCCACTGTGGCAGAAATATAGCAGGCGTAGTTAATGTAGCTGAGGTAGCTGAATACGCATCCAAGCTTCCCGGAGTAGTTGTAGCTAGGGACTACATGTTCATGTGCTCGCAGGGGGGACAACAGCTTATACAAGACGATATACGGAAATATAGGCTTAACAGAATAGTCGTTGCCTCCTGCTCCCCTAACCTTCATGAGAAAACGTTTAGGAGGGCTGCTAAAGGAGCAGGGCTCAACCCCTACAATGTGCATATGGCGAATATAAGGGAACAGGTAGCCTGGGTCACAGAGGATCCCGAGGAAGCGACGGAGAAGGCTAAAGCCCTTGTCAGGGGAGCCGTGGAGCGTGTCAAGCATCATGAACCCTTAGAGGAGAAAAAAGTGCCTGTCAAGGATAAAGTGCTCATAGTGGGGGCAGGGATAGCAGGCATATCAGCCGCCCTGGTCTGCGCCAATGCAGGTAAGACTGTATACCTTGTTGAGAAGGAGCCGAGTATAGGGGGGATGATGGCGAGATTCGATAAAACCTTCCCCACCCTAGACTGCGCTAGCTGCATACTGACACCCAAGATGAATGAAGTAGCCTCGCATCCAAACATAAAGCTCCTCACCTACTCTGAGGTAGTGGATGTAGAGGGATATGTGGGGAACTTTAAGGTTAAGATAAGGAAGAAGCCGAGATACATTAAGGAGGATCTATGCATAGGATGTGGAGACTGTGTAGAGGCATGCGTCTTCAAGAATCCTAGATTCTACCCTAAGCCTGATGAGTGGAGCCTAGGCTTAAAGAGGAGGAAGCCAATATACATACCTTTCCCCCAAGCCGTGCCGAGAGTAGCAGTCATTGATCCGGAGGCATGCGTCTACTTGAAGTACGGTAAATGCGCGCAGACCTGTGTTAAAGCATGCAGCAGGAATGCCATAGACTTCACTCAGAAGGAGGAAATAATAGATGTGGAGGTGGGCGCCATAATCCTGGCCACAGGGTATAAGACCCTGGATCTAAGAAAGCTTCCACAATACGGGTACGGCAAATACCCTAATGTCTACTCTGCGCCTGAAGTAGAGGTACTGCTAAACGCTTCAGGGCCTACAGGAGGCGAAGTAGTGCTCAGAGATGGAAGGAAGCCTGAATCAATAGCAATAATACATTGTGTTGGAAGCAGGGATGAGAAGTATAAGAAGTACTGCTCAAGGATATGCTGCATGGCTGCCCTCAAGCTAGCCCACCTGCTGCACGAGAGGACGGGAGCAGAGATCTACGAGTTTTACATTGATATGAGGGCCTTCGGCAAAGGCTACGAGGAATTCTACCGCAGAGTTGCCGGGGAGGGTGTACACCTCATAAGAGGCAAAGTCTCAGAAATCACAGACGCCGCCCTCACGCCCGAGGAGGAGGGCAAGCTGATAGTAAGAGTAGAAGACACCCTGGCAGGAGCTATACGTAGGATACCTGTAGACATGGTTGTCCTTATGCCCGCCCTGGAGCCCGCCGTAGGTTCAAGGGAGCTGGCCAAGCTCTTCGGAGTATCCGTTGATGAGAACTCATGGTTCATGGAGAGGCATCCCAAGCTGGCTCCAGTAGCCTCCCTGACAGACGGAGTATTCCTGGCAGGCTGTGCCCAGGGCCCTAAGGATATACCCGACTCTGTGATGCAGGCGGAGGGTGCGGCGGGACAGGCGCTGGCACTCATAGATAAGGGGTACGTTGAACTGGAGCCCAATATAGCATACGTGGATGAGGAGAAATGCTCAGGCTGCAGGATCTGCGTCGGGCTATGCCCCTTCGGAGCCATAGAGTTCGACGAGGAAAGGGGGAAGGCCAGGATAGTCGAGGCTCTATGCAAGGGATGCGGCACATGTGCAGCCTCATGCCCCTCAGCCGCAATACAGCAGAACCTCTTCAAAGATCAGCAGGTCATGGCTGAGATAAAAGGCGTTCTAGCAGCAATGAGAGGTGGTTGACATGGACGAGGCTAAGACAGATGGATTCAAACCTAACATTGTGGCCATAGTGTGCAACTGGTGCACCTATATAGCCGCAGATACGGCTGGCGTGGCTAGGATGAAGTACTCTCCATACGTGAGAATAGTTAGAGTAATGTGCTCGGGAAGAGTGGATCCACAAATGGTGTTATGGGCCTTCAGGCATGGAGCCGACGGCGTATTGATCTGCGGCTGCCATCCAGGCGACTGCCACTACAAGGAGGGCAACTACAAGGCCTACAGGAGATACATACTGCTGAAAAGAATGGTTAAGCAGATGGGAATAGATGAGAGGAGGCTGAGGCTAGAGTGGATCTCCGCTGGCGAGGCTCCACGCGTAAAGGAGGTTTTCAACAGTTTCGCCGAGGAGATTAGGAGCCTGGGTCCCCTTAAACTACCCGTGGAGGCTGGAAGCCATGAGTGAAGGTAAGCCTAAGATAGCATTATACTGGTGTGCCTCATGCGGTGGATGCGAGGAGGCCGTAGTAGACCTAGCTGAGGACCTGCTTAAAATCGCTGAGAAGGTGGATATAGTGTTCTGGCCCGTTGCAATAGATGCGAAGAAAGAGGACCTGGAGAAGCTCAGAGACGGCGAGATACTGGTCAGCTTCATAAACGGCGCCATAAGGCTCAGCGAGCACGAGGAGATGGTGAAGCTGCTGCGACGCAAGTCCAAGCTCATAGTAGCTTATGGAAGCTGCAGCTATATGGGCGGAATACTGTCCCTAGCCAACCTCTACCCACGTGAAGAGATACTCAGATATGTTGCAATGGAAGCTCCAACAGTGGAGAATCCCGGCGAAACAATGTTCAAGGAGAAGACCATGATCAACGGCGTGGAGTTAGAGCTCCCAAGATTCCTGGAGAAGGCTAGGCCCCTCGACGAAATAGTAGAGGTAGATTACTATATACCTGGCTGCCCACCCACACCACAGGTTACACTTAAAGCTATAGAGACGCTGCTAAGCGGCAATCTCCCTCCAAGAGGCTCCGTGATAGGGGCCTCAGATAAATCCCTATGCAATGAATGCCCCCTCAACAGCACCAAGCCTGAAAAACTACTAGTAAAGAAGTACAAGAGACTAACACATGCTGAGATAGACCCCGAGAAATGCCTGCTTGCGCAGGGTATTCCCTGTCTAGGACCAGTAACAAGGGGAGGCTGCAACGCCCTCTGCATCAAGGCAGGCATGCCGTGCACAGGATGCTTCGGGCCCCTTGACGGAGTAGTAGACTACGGCGGCAAAGCAGTATCATATTTAGCCTCAATACTAGATGTGCCTCCTGAAAAGGACGCTGTCCTCAAGGCTCTTGAAGGGCTTCCAGACCCCGTAGGCTACCTTTACAAGTACAGCCTTGCAAAATCCCTCCTATTCAGGAAGAGAGCTGAGAGGTGAAGACCATGAGGAAAATCGAGATAAACCCTATAACAAGGCTTGAAGGCCATGGGAAAATAGTCGTGGTACTTGACGATGAAGGAAACGCTACTAAAGCCTACCTCCAGATCCCCGAACTCAGAGGATTCGAGAAATTCCTTGTAGGCAGGGCTGCGGAAGATGCACCCATAATTACAACGAGAATATGCGGAGTCTGCCCGATGGCGCACCACATGGCGGCAACCAAGGCATTAGATGATCTCTACAAGGTGGAACCTCCACCCGCAGCCAAGAAGATCAGAGAAATGGTATACAACATGTTTATGCTGGAGGACCACGCGCTACACGTGTATATTCTAGGGGGACCTGACTTCATAGTTGGGCCGAAAGCACCTAGGATGGAGAGAAACATTCTAGGTGTGCTTCGAAAAGTAGGCATGGAGACAGGGCTCAAGGTCATCAGGATGAGGAAGATGCTTAGAGGACTAGTACAGGAGATAGCTGGGAAGATAATACATCCTGTCTTCGGGCTGCCTGGAGGTATATCGAAGCCTCTCAGCCAGGAGACCGTGAAGAAGGTGAGAGAGGCGGCAGACAAGGCGCTTGAATTCTCCCTCTTCACACTAGATGTGTTCAAGAAAATAGTTTTAAGCAACCCTGACTACATCAAGCTGATTACAAGCGACGCCTATACCCATAGGACATACTATATGGGCCTAGTCGACGCTAAGAACAGGTTGAACTTCTATGACGGATATATAAGGATAGTCGATCCTGAGGGAAGAGAGCATGCTAAGTTTGATGTCCATGAGTATCAGAAGCACATAGCAGAGCACGTGGAGCCTTGGACCTACGTCAGATTCTCCTACCTTAGAGACGTGGGGTGGAAGGGCTTCGTTGACGGCAAGGACAGCGGTGTGCTCGCCGTAGCCCCCCTCGCCAGGCTAAACGTCTCAGACAGCATGCCGACTCCAAGAGCCCAGGAGGCATACGAGGACTTCTACGATATGCTGGGAGTAAAGCCTGTACACCATACCCTCGCATACCATTGGGCAAGGATCATAGAAATGATATACGCAGCTGAGAGGATCAAGGAGCTGGCAGAGGATCCTGATATAGAGGATCAACATGTACGCGAGATTCCTTCAGAAAAGCCTAGCATCGGTATAGGAGTGGTAGAGGCTCCTAGAGGCACCCTCATACACCACTATGAAACCGATGGGAACGGCATAATCAGGAAGGCCAACCTGCTGGTAGCAACCCAGCATAATGCTGCTAGAATAGCTTTATCCATAGATAAGGCTGCTAGGAGCCTCATAAAGGGAGGCAATATTGATGACGGCCTCCTCAACATGGTGGAAATGGCCTTCAGAGCATATGATCCCTGCCATGCCTGTGCAACCCACGCCGCACCTGGCACCATGCCTATAGCCTTATACATGTATGATCATAGGGGCAGACTGGTTAGAAAGGTATGGCTGGGAAAAAGCAGGATCTAATAGTGTTTTTCCTGGGTAACCCTCTAATGGGAGACGACTCCATAGGCTTAAGAATAGGCGGGATGCTTGAAGAACGTCTAAGAAGGCTGGGAGTAGAAGTAGTTGTGACAAGCGAGTCAGGGCTGAGCCTGATAGACCATATGCATGGGAGAGACACTGCAATAATAGTGGATGCTGTGTCAACAGGCAGTAAGCCCGGGAGGATCCACATCTATGATTTATCTGACAGCAGGGCGGGGGGGATCATGGCTCCTCATTACATGGGCATACCTGAGGTGGTGAAGCTTATGAGGAGTCTGGGGCTCAGCCCGCCGAAGAAAATAATACTGATTGGGATAGAGATTGCCGAACCATATGTGGTATCAGACTCCCTCACCCCTATAATGAAGGAAAAGCTTCCGAGGCTCGTTGAAAGAGTATACGTTGAAATTGCCCGCCTAATACGTGAAAACTAAGCCGCAGGGATTCTAGGGCCGCCGTAGAGTGCCCATATATAGCATGTACCCTCCCTTCCAACCATGCAGGGACCATAGGGTTTACTGGGAGTGCAGGTTTTTCCGAAAAGGGGGCAATCCGTGGGCAAAGCCCTGCCTAAAACAACATCCGAACATCTGCATCCAGCAGGCATATCATGCCTCATACTTCTCAAATCCTTTTCTAGTCCAAGCTGGACAACAGCGTCATGCTTCGAGTACTTGTCGGCAAACACGTAGCCGCTGCGTGGTACAACTCCTATTCCCCTCCATCCAGCATCAACTATTCTGAACACTTCGGCCAATGCCCGCTGAGCTTCCCTATTCCCCTCCCATGATACAACTCTCCTATACTCGTTTACCAGTCTTGTCTCACCCTTTGAGACCTGGACAACCATTTCCAGGATAGCCAGCATGACGTCTAAGGGTTCAAACCCAGCTACAACCACAGGCCTATGATACTTCTCTGCAACAAAGCTCCAGCTCCCAGCACCAATAATCGCTGATACATGGCCTGGAGCTATAATGCCATCTATAGGCACATCATCCACGCTGCTAAGCATGTATTCCATTATAGGGGGAGTCAGCCTGTAGGCAGGCAGTATGAGGAGGTTTTCAGGCACGACTCCTCTCCTTATAGGCGATGCTACTGATGGAGCCGTAGTCTCAAACCCGACGCCAAGAAACACGTGGAGGCCTCCCCTACTCCTAGCGATCCTCACAGCATCCAGGAAGCTATACACTACTCTAACCTTTCCTCCAAGCATTCTGGCCTCGGAGAGGCTTCTAGGCTTACCTCTAGTTCCAGGAAGCTTGTATGCATCGCCATAAGTTAAGACAACCACGTCCTCCATGGATAAGCGTACAGCAACGTCAATGTAGGCTCCAGGCGTTATGCAGACAGGGCATCCAGGCCCAGCAATAATCCTCACATTGCCTGGAAGAAGGCTTCTAAGCCCAAAGTAAGTGAACGTCCACTCATGAGTCCCGCAGAACCCCATGAAGGAGAGATCCCTGCCAACCCTGCCTGCAAGCCTACGTATAGCCTCAGCAACCCTAACCACATCCCCCTTACTCCTAAAACCCCTTGACATATCTATAACCACAGACATCCCAGAAATATATTTACTCTTATAGCTAATAATAGTTATTTATTAAATCTACGAACATAACTCTTTTTACCTCTGTTTTATCCAAGTGTACATGGACGATAGCTTGCCTACAGGCATAGTGCTTGAAGATAGGGTTACACTTGCACATGGCGCTGGAGGAAAGGAGACAGAGGATCTAGTTAGAAAACTATTCTCAGAGCTTCTCCCCCGGAGCCTCTGGAGCCTTAGAGGAGGAGTAGGGCTGGAGGCTATGGATGACGCCGCCTCCATTCCGCTTCCCGGGGGAAGGCACCTAGTGGTCACAGCTGACTCGTACACCGTTAAGCCTCTTTGGTTTCCTGGAGGGGATCTGGGAAGACTTGCAGCCAGCGGCACTATAAACGATGTGCTGATGATGGGGGGCAGACCCCTGGCTATGCTTGACGCAATAGTTGTTGAGGAGGGATTCCCACTCAAGGATCTATGGAGCATTGTGGGCTCCATGACCGAGATCCTGGGGGAGGAGGGTGTGGCGCTTATAGGCGGTGACTTCAAGGTCATGCCGCACGGGGATCTCGACAGCATCCTCGTGGCAACCATGGGCATAGGGGTAGCGGAGAAACCCATAGTTGACAGTAACCTCAGGCCTGGGGACAAAGTGATAGTATCGGGGAATATTGGGGAGCACGGCGCAGTTATAATGGCTCTGCAGCAAGGCTTAAGCATAAGCAGCGGTGAGCTCCGCAGCGATGCTTCTCCTCTAACGAGACTCATGCTCCCTCTGCTTGAAAGATACGGGGATAGTATTCATGCAGCGAGGGATCCGACTAGAGGAGGCTTAGCCATGACGCTTAATGACTGGGCTCAGATAAGTAACACCACAATATATGTCTGGGAAAACGCTGTGCCCATTAGAGAACCTGTAAGAGTGTATTCCGAGATGCTAGGCATAGATCCCTTCACACTTGCAAGTGAAGGCGTAGCCGTGCTAGGAGTTGATCCCAGCGTAGCTGAAGAAATGGTTGAATACATGCGTGAGCTAGGATTCAGGGATGCAGGGATCATAGGGGAAGTGAGGCTGAACAGGGGCCTAGAAGGCCTAGTAGTATTGGAGACTGTGAGCGGGGGTAGGAGGATACTTGACCAGCCTAGGGGAGAATTAGTGCCCAGGATCTGCTAGAGGAGCTGGAGATGAGTAGGGTGAAAGCCTACCGTATAAGGGTTACAGGAATAGTGCAGGGAGTGGGGTTCAGACCACATGTCTATAGACTTGCCCTCAAGGCAGGTGTCAAAGGCTATGTGCGTAACATGGGTGGCAGTGAGGTTGAAATACATGTAGAGGGGCCTCCCGAAAACGTGGAGGAATTCTTAGCATCACTTAAATCCAATAAACCCCCCCAAGCAGTCATAGAGGATATCAGGGTCAGGGAGGATAAGCCTAGAGGATATAGTGGTTTCACCATAATGAGAAGCTCCCATACGCTTTCAGCCAGATCAATGATACCTCCAGATATAGGGATATGCGATGAGTGTCTGAGGGAAATATTGGATCCGGGTAGTAGGTGGTATAGGTATCCCTTCCATAGCTGCGTTAACTGCGGCCCAAGATTCTCAATGATGTACGGGGTACCCTATGATAGAAGCAACACCAGTATGCGTGACTTCCCCCTATGCGATGAATGCCTGGCGGAGTACAATGACCCCACGAATATCCGTAGATTCCATGCCCAGGGCATAAGCTGCCCTAAATGCGGCCCTAGGCTAATGCTTGTCGACAAATATTTCGAGAAAGTAGAGACACGGGATCCTCTATTAGAGGCGGCTAGGCTTCTGAATGAAGGATGGATAGTAGCTGTGAAGGGGCTTGGGGGATTCCACATAGCGTCCCTGGCCTCCGATGACAGCGTCGTAGCCAGGCTTAGAAGAGTTAAGGAAAGGCCTACAAAGCCGTTTGCCCTAATGGCCCTTAACATAAATGTGGTTGAGAAGCTATGCCTAGTTTCAGGAGAGGCTAGGCGCCTCCTAGAATCCCCTGAGAAACCAATAGTCCTCATGCCTAGAAAGCAGGGTTCCCCTGCCTCAAGGCTGATAGCGCCGGGCCTAGACACTCTTGGAGTAATGCTTCCCTACACTGCCCTACACTACCTCCTGCTCGATGCAACGAGGGATAAGTTCCTAGTCATGACCAGTGGCAATAAGAGGGGGAGGCCCATGTGCATAGATGAGGCATGTGCGTACAGGGAGCTGAGAGGCATAGCCGACTACTTTCTCCTGCACAACAGGGTTATCGTGAACAGGGTTGATGATAGTGTTGTGAGGCTCACTGATGGCAGGCCGGTATTTCTCAGGAGATCCAGGGGGTATGCTCCCCGATGGTTGAGGCTCCCCTACAATGTTCCAGAGGTAGTAGCCCTTGGAGCAGACCTGCAGACAGCGGGGGCTCTTGGATTTGAGGATAAGGTGCTGCTCACCCAGTATATAGGAGATGCAGATGAGCCTGCAGTACTATTAGACTACAAGAAATACTTGTCATTCTTCATGAATACATACAACGTTAAGCCAAGAATAGTGGTTGTAGATAAGCATCCAGGCTACAGGACTAGGAGGCTTGGAGAACGCCTGGCAGAAGAGTATGGGGCAGAACTGCTAGAGATCCAGCATCATCATGCTCATGCACTCCAAGCCGCGGCGGAGCTGGGGTTAAGCCTTGACTCAAGCATAATTGCCGTAACAATTGATGGCACAGGCTACGGTGATGATGGGGCAATATGGGGGGGAGAAGTGCTGGAGGCGGATGCCAGCAGTTATATTAGGCTGGGCCACCTAGAACAGGTACCGCTGCCAGGCGGTGACAGGGCAGTTCGATATCCGGTTAGAAGCCTTATCGGAGTATTATCGAGGATCATGAGCGAGGACGAGGCTCTAAGGCTGCTGGGGAAGAGAGGGCTTATCAGAGGACTTCCCCGCGGAGAAGTTGAGGCGAGGATAGCTTGGACCCAGGCCTCCAGAGGGAGAGCCGTCCTAACAAGCAGTGTGGGTAGACTTATAGATGCTGTCTCAGCTCTCCTAAAGGCATGTCTGCTTAGAACCTATGAGGGTGAGCCTGCAGTAAGGCTTGAAGCGCTAGCTAGAAGTGGGAGACAATTAGAGGAGATGAGTAAGAGCTACGTTGAGGCTAGGAGTGAAGGCCTCATAGTCTCCTCGACCAGGATCATGGAGGACATAGTTTCCCTCCTCGACGATCATAGGGCTGAGGATATAGCTTACAGCTTTCTGAAAGCCCTAGGCCGCTCGCTGGGAGAGATTGCAGCCTCTAGGAAAACAAACCTGGTTGCAGTGTCAGGAGGAGCAGCAGTTAATGATTTCATTGTTAAAGGTATGCGTGAAGCCTTAGGTGATAAAGGAATAAGGCTATATATTCCTAGGCTTGCCCCCCCAGGTGATGGGGGTATAGCTTTAGGGCAAGTAGTAGCGGCTGCAGCGTATCTAAGAGACATATGAGCACTCATAAATAGCAAGCGTGAAACATGATTATCTCGGCCGAGACTGATGCAAGGGCCTCTTATTAGGCGTGGGGAGGTTGGCGGGTTCGCTCTGAAGCCTGAGGAAGCCGTAATAGCCATTGAGACTGCCAAAGCAGCGTTAAGCCTAGCGGAACCCGGCCCCCTCATAACTCATAGAGGTCCTAGAGGAGAGGTGCACTATGATATACCGATAATGTACCAGGGATTCGCGCTGGATAGAATACACTATGATCCCTGGGCTAAGGCTCCTTTACCGCGGGGTATGCCTCACCCCAAGCCTCAACGCGGAGAAGTCGAGGTGGATAAGGACACTATCACCGCGATTTTCTCGGAGCTGAGGATTCTGGATGCAGCGGAGTTCCGTGAGCCTGAGAGGGCATGGGCTGTTCCAGTGGCTTGGAAGAGCTTCCTAGTAGCATATATCAAGGTGGATATAGGTGGGAGGGAAATAGTGCCTGATTACCCTCTAACAGAAGAGGTGGCTAGAAGCGTATAGGATCATAGGATCCCTCCGCAGAGATAGATTGCTTATAGGGCTTCTAGCCCTCCTCGTAATACTGGCTGTAGCCAGGCCCTCCGAGACCCTCTCCTCAATTAAGAGGAGAAGTGTTGTTGAGGTGATACTGCTTTTCACGGCGCTTCTCATAGCCTCCCGCTCCCTTGAACTCTCAGGCCTTCCAAGCAGGGCTGCTGCAAGCCTTCTAGCAGCAAACACGAGTATGAGTGTGAAGCTGG
>JALWQH010000006.1 GCA_027083135.1 Desulfurococcales archaeon
CTTGATAGAGACGTTATTGGCGCTATAAATATTGGGTTAAAGTATTTCTCCTCAGATGGGAGGAGAATGGCGTTCTCCTCGACTGAGTCCCATGAGGTGCGGGTGAAGCAGATGAACCCGCACCAAGGGCTAACCCCTCTCACAGAATTAAAAACTAACTAAAGATACTGTGAGAGGGGAAACGCTCTGAATGCCATATGGAAGCATAGCTTAAAATAGGCGACCTAGGCTGGGACGAAGCAGTCAACAGTGCAGTAGACCTCCTAAGGATATGGGAAACACTAAAAGTATATCCTTCAAAAAAGGTAGGGGAAGAAGCCTTTAAACTTGCATTAGGGGAGAATATAACGGTATATGATGCCCTCTACATACAGCTAGCTAAATCTATAAGAGCAGGCCTAGCCACATTCGACGAGAAGCTATCCAGAATAGCGGTAAAACACGGTGTAACAACACACCCATCACTAGAATAATCTACGGAACAAAATTCTTGGCAACCCTTAATCAGGGCTGCAGACTGCTGCCTATAAATTCTTGCCTAGTTTCTAAGAGTAAATTCAGGGTGAATAGATATATCTATCTAGATGGTTGATATAGACACTCTATTGTTTCGCCCTTGTCTATACACGGGGCTCCCTAAGAAGCGATAAGCCCTGCAGTGTATTCCTACCAGCCACTTCAATCCATGAGCTCCTCGAGTATTCGCTGAGTTTACCAGCAACCCTCTCTATCTCCTCTTCCTCACCCTCATCTACAGGTAACTCGGCCAAGGCTTCTAGAAGAGCCCTCCCAACCTCCTCTCACACCTTTAGTGTTGATGGGCTTGGGAGTCACCACACAACCCAACACCCACCGCATCTAGTATAAGTCCCCCATTTGTAGCTTAAAGATGCAGTCTGGAAAAGGAAGGTATAATAAAGTAAAATCCCATATATGTACATATTGCAATAAGCCTGATATAAGAGTTTGTGGTGCGGCCGCCGGGATTTGAACCCGGGATCGCCGGCTTGGGGGGCCGGCGTCCTAGTCCAGGCTAGACGACGGCCGCCGAGACCTGGATCCACTGTACGGAAATATAAAGTCTATCATAGACTCTAAGCGTTAGAAGGCATCCGATCCACGCTGCTTTTAGAAGAATCATCCATTATGCTTACTGTCTCTCCCATATAGGCAAGCTGGTTATACTGGAAATCCTTATAGTCCTGGGGGTGAACCATGGTTCTGGGGGTGAACTATGCTCTTTGACCCCAGGCCTAAGTGCAGTAGGAATGAACTATTCGACAGGGAGCGGGAATTAGAGGAATTTCACAGCTTGATTGAGGGAAATCATCCTTTGATCCTGCTCACCGGTATTAGGCGTATTGGTAAGACTAGTCTGCTCTGCGTCTTCCTCAATGAGGCTGGACTGCCTTATATTCTCCTTGATGCTAGGAGCCTTCCACCGAATTATGGGTTAAGGGATATTTACAGCCTGTTATCAGCATCTATGTCTAACCCTGGCTTCCTGAATAGGATGAGGAGGGTTCTTGAAATGATAAGCGGTGTGAGGGTTATGGGTGTAGAGGTGGAGGTTTCATGGAAGGGCAGGCACCCCGTATCCCTGGCAACACTCTTCGACTATCTTGGGAGGGAGAGGATGATAATAGCTGTGGATGAGGCTCAGAGGCTGCGGGGTCCTAGGGGCAGAGTATTCCTAGAAGCCCTCGCACACGCCTACGATTATGATAGGAACCTAACCTTCATACTCACAGGCTCGGAGATAGACCTCCTATACGAATACCTGGGCCTAGGTAACCCCTCCTCCCCCATGTATGGCAGATACATGGACACCATAAGGCTTAGAAGATTCTCCCAGGAGGAGGCCTTGGAGTTCCTAGAGCAGGGTTTCAGGGAGACTGGGCTAAGTATTCCCAGAAGCTATGTTGAATCAATAGTAAGCTTATTCGACGGCATACCAGGCTGGCTCACCCTAGCCGGAAACCATGTGGCCTCAAGGCGGGGAGCCGTAGGCCTGGAGGAGCTTAAGCAGCAGGCCGTTAGAATAGCTTTATCAGAGCTCCGCAGACTGCGTGAAACACATGGGGAGAGAATCCTAAGAATACTGAGGCTTGTAGCTGAAGGCCATAACACCTGGGGGAGGTTGAAGAGAAGACTGGAGGAAGAGGAGGGTAGGACAGTGCCCCGCAGCGCGCTCAGCCATGCATTGAACACCCTGGAGAAGCTCAGCATTCTAAGAGACTATGAATTCCTAGACCCTGTGTACAAGGAGGCAGCAAGAATGCTTTGAAAAGTATTCAAGGGTGATGGAGATGAAGGTTTTCCACACCGCTATTCTTGGAGCCGCTGTACCCCTACTCCTAATAGCCGTCTCGATCACCGCTTCTCCCTGGTTCAGCTTTACCAATAATGCTTTGAGCGACTTGGGGCATGCTACGCGTAGCAGGGTGGCACCTATATTCAACCTAGGGCTGGCTACAGGAGGCCTGCTCATAGTGGTTACCGCATGCATGCTTGCGGGATCATCGGCTTATAGGCTTCTCCTCGGCGCGACAGGCTACTTCCTCATGCTGGTAGGAGTTTTCGACGAGGTTTACGGTAGGCTTCACTTCTACGTCTCAGTAGCATTCTTCACAGCCCTCCTCCTATTCCTACTGATCTACGGCCTCCTGGAGCGTAAGTTTCCCCCAATAGCCTCAGCCATCATAGCTGCTGCCGCCTGGTACCTCCACTTCGCATACAATGCTCCTAGAGGAGCAGCCATACCCGAGCTGATAAGCGTGGCGGCCGTGCTGCCCCCATACCTCCAGGTGGCCCGAAGCCATGGCAGTGATAGGCAACAATGATTTTTGACTCGCTGAGAATATGTGGTGTGGGTAGTAGGTGTGGGTATGCCTGACCCCCTTCTCCTACAAGGCCTCGTCGACGAGGCCTTAAAGCTGGGTGCATCATACGCTGAAGCCAGGTTCCACCGCCTCTCATCCCTCCAGGCAATAATGATCAATGGAGCGGTGATAGGTGCTGGGGAGGATGTATCGGAGGGCGTTGCAGTGAGGGTCCTATTAGAGGGAGGCATGGGATTCTCAGCCACCACTGATCTCTCAGGGGAAGCCCTGAGGGAAGCTGTTAGGAGGGCTGTAGCATCGGCTAGATCAGCGGCATCCTATATGAAGAGGCCTATAAGGATGGGGCCTGGAAGGCTTGGCAGAGCAAAGTACAGCGTGGAGCCTAAGAAGCCCTTCCAAGACGTGTCCCTCGACGCTAAGCTGGCGGACCTGAAGGACATGTATAGTGGGTTGGAGCTAAGTAGAAATGGCTTCAAGATCTCCAACGTTACCATAAATTACTCTGAAACAGTGGAGGAGAAGATCATTGTGAACAGTGATGGAGCATTCGTGGAGAGCATGGTTCCAAGGCTAACAGTATTCTACAACATGTCTGCATCCACAGGTGATAGAAGTGCGAATAGGTGGAATCAGATTGGAGGCTCAGGAGGCTACGAGCTGGTCAGGGAGCTGAGAGTAGGGGAGCAGATGAAGGACGATGTGGAAAGCCTGTACGTCAACCTGGTGAAGGCTGGAAGCCCCCCTAAGGGGAGGATGGACGTCGTCCTGGGGCCCGAGATAGTCGCACTAGCCATGCATGAATCGGCAGGGCATCCAAGCGAGGCTGACAGGATTCTTGGAAGAGAGGCTGCTCAGGCCGGGATGAGCTTCCGAGCAACCTATAAGGACGATGTTATTGGAAGCGAGCATGCAACAGTAATAGATGATCCAACCATACCTGGAAGCTCAGGCTTCTACCTATACGATGATGAGGGAGTTGCCGCTGGGCCGAGAATACTCTACGATAAGGGGAGACTTGCAGGCATGCTTCATAACAGGGAGACAGCCGCAGTATACGGCGTGGAGAGCAATGCTGCTGCGAGGGCCATGAACTATGCCAGCGAGCCTATAGTTAGAATGGCTAACACCTACATGGCTCCCGGAACCTACAGCTTCGAGGAACTGGTGGAGGATGTGAGGGAAGGCGTCTACATTAAGAAGTACATGGAGTGGAACATAGATGATATTAGATGGGGGCAGAGATACGTCGGCCTAGAAGCATACCTGATAAGGAACGGCAGGATAGGCGAGCCTGTTAGAAACATTGCACTAGAAGTGACAACCAAGGAGTTCTACTCATCCATAGATGCCGTGGGCAAAGACCTTGTATTCTACGCTGGCACCTGCGGTAAAGGCGAGCCCCCCCAGGGTGTACCAGTATGGTTTGGGGGACCGCATATAAGGATGAGGGAGGTGAACCTGAGGTGAGCGGGATGAGCCTAGCTGAAAGAATCTCGGAGACGCTTTCAGGACTCGTAGACGAACATCTAGTCAAGGTGAGGGAGACAAACTGGCTGATGGTTAAGATAGCCGGCGGAGAGGTATCAGTCATACAGTCCTGGAGGAAGAGCATAGTAGACATATATGTAGCCAAGGATGCCAGGATAGGTATGCTCAGCTTCGAGGCCACAGGCGTGGAGGATGCTGTTAAACGTATACCAAGCCTCCTCTCAGTGCTTAAACCCTCCCCCTTCTACGCCCCCCTACCCGAACCCACAGGCAAACCCCTATCCAGCACCGATGAAAAAATCATTGAGATAGTGAGGTCTGGAGAGGTGGCAGACAGGCTCGGAGAACTCGGCGTAGACGAGCTGGGCAACGCTGCTGGGAAAATAGACTTCGCCTACAGGGAGACAAGGCTTATTGGAAGCAGCGGCGTAGACCTGGGCTACAGGTCCACGAGCTTCAACGGCTATATGAGGGTGTTCAGGGAGGGGAGAAGCGGTCAGTGGAGCTGGACATCGACAAAATACGATGCAGGGCTTGCTAGGAGGGCGTTGGAGAAGGCTGTGGAGCTGGCTGAGGAGTGTGCAAAGCTTCCGAGAGAAAGAGTCGAGCCAGGCAGATACAGGGTGCTGATCTCACCCATGGTGGCAGGCAACCTGATCGGCGACCTAGTAGGCGCTGCAAGCGCAGGCATGCTGATCTTCGGCATGAGCTTCCTACAGGGGAGGAAGCCTGGGGAAAGAGTGCTGAGCCCCAGACTAACAGTGATCGACAAGCCCCTAGACACCAGTCTACCCGGCTTCAGCGGCTTCGATGATGAGGGAGTAGCCACCAGTAACAAGCCTATATTTGAGGAAGGAGTATTCAAGGGGTTCCTCCACAACTCCAAGACAGCCAAGCTGCTTAAAGCGGAGACCACGGGCAATGCAGGCTGGATCATGCCGAGGCCGTTCAACCTGGAGGTAGCTGAGGGTGATATGAAGCCCGGCGAGATGATGGAGATGCTGGGAGACGGGCTCTACCTCACCAACAACTGGTATACGAGGTTCCAGAACTACCTTGAAGGCAGGTTCTCAACAGTATCCAGAGACGCGGCATTCGTGGTGAAGGGTGGGAAACCCAAGGCCTGCGTCGAGAGGGTTAGGATAGCCGACCTCATGCCGAGGCTCTTCTCCAGCGTGGAGGCCGTAGGCTCCGATCCATGGCAGATAGAGTGGTGGGAGGTCAGAACACCCACCAGAATACCCCACATACTGCTGGGAGAGGCAGGCATAACACTGCCCTCCTAGCCTACTTTCACCCGGGAAACCCGTTTTAGACTTGCCACACTACTTTTGCGCCAGGGGATACTGGTGAAGCTGGGGCTCCGCAGACATAGCAGCGGCTCCTGCAGCCTATCCGAGGAGGCTGCAAGACTCGTCGAGAAATACGCTATAAGGAAGAACCTCGAGTTAAATAAGGCTCTCACAGAACTCGTGGAAAAGGGTTACCAGCAGTACAGGCTCGAGGAGACATACGGCGAAGGAATAAACAATAGGGAGCTGTGGGATAGGAGGTTCTACTACCTGAAAATTGAGAGCGGATACCTGTACTATAGGCTCAGGTTAAGCGAGGTTGTAGAGGAGATGAAAAACCTGATACTCATAATGTCAGGCCTCATAGGGGATCTAGAGTCATGCTATAAGACATGCCTAGGCAGGAGCAGGCTGGTATTAGAGGAGGAGGAAAAGCTTAGGAGCCTTAGAGAGACTCTGAACAGATATTTCGACAGGTACATAAATGTTGTGAGAGAGGAACTGGGAAAAAAGAAGTACGTGGATGACAGGGAGGTCATCAAGTCAATAGAAGAAACAATCAGGAAGTATAAGGAGGAGTTCCACCTTGAAGAGAAGGAGAAGATGCTCAGGCCTGACACTGGTAAAGGTGCATGAAGGACTAGGGCTCAGCGGATGCCCTGTATGCAGGATGCTGAGGAGAACGGAGGAGAAGATAGTTGAAAACATACTCTATGAGGGAGTCAATGATCCCGAGATAAGGGGGGAGATCAGGAAAACACTTGGCCTATGCCCCTACCATGCATGGATGTTCGTGCAGGTTGCATCTAAGCCAGGGGTTCTAGACGGCCTCGGAGCAACCATAATCTACGAGGACATGCTTTCAACCTACCTGGAAGACATGGAGAAGAAGAGCCAGGGCACATGCCTCCTATGCAGGTTTGCCTCGGAGTTCGAGAACATATTTACCTCGGACTACGCAGCCTGCTTCGACGCGGATGAGAAGGTACTATCAGAATACGCAGCCTCAGATACCATACTATGCGACAGGCACTTCAAGGCAATCCTAGCTAAAATGAGGAATCCTGAGGCGAGGGAGAAGCTACGCTCCATTCAGAAGGAGAAGATAGAAGAGATACTGAGAAGGATGAGGGAGTTCATAAGGAAGAACGACTACAGGGTTAAGGAGGAGATACTGCCTGAAGAAGCTACAGCCTGGATGAGGGCCGTAGAGGTACTTAAAGGCTACGACACCTCCACCACAATACTTCAATCAGGCATGCATGAAACCCTAGGCAAGGAGAACAGCAAGCTGCTCGGCAGGCTGCTTGGAAAACATTAAACCCTAAGCAAGCATGGCAATCCTTATTAGGATCAAGCTGCCCAGAGGCTTAGACCTGAAAGTACGTCTGGAGAATAAGGAATGGGTAAGAAGCTCATTATAGGATTGCTGCTTATAGCCCTTGTAGGGTACGCTGTCCTTAACACTCCTCTCTCAGGCTATGTGAGAAGCCATGTAGAGTTTAATGCAAGCTTCGGAGGCTCGAAGAACATCTGGGTTAACTCGAACTTCACGGAGGCGGCTAACAATCTAGACGAGCATAGCGGCGATAGAGTTGAGCTTGACGGCTTACTCTTTAATGCTATGAGCTACAATAACTCTGAGGGAAGAGTAGGGCTGGAAGTCTACCTCGGAAACAAGCAGCAGCTTGTCAAGGCACCGCTCGACACAACTAGGAGAATACTAGTAGGCTACAATGCCACGCTTGCAGGAACCCTCAGCTACGGGGACTGTATACATGTGTCAGGCCACATAGCGGGAGAAGCCACTGTAACCACACTTGACGGCCATGTGATTAAACCGCCCTACATAAAGGCCAGTAATGTGACAATAATACCTTGCAGCACCCTAGGCTAACAGCATGTAAAATAAGCAAGGAAATAAGCAAACAAGCTAGGCTTTTTAAACGCCGCCTATGGGCGGAATACTTCGAAGCATGTAGGCTTCATTCATGCTATATGTTTATGACTTCTACTCCAATAGTATCTGCAGCCTCTTTGACTAGTCTGCGGTCAGCTGATTTAAGGCTCTTCTTCTCCACTATGGCCACCCTGGCTTGAGGAACGCTTCTCCTGAAAGCCATGAGCATTACTTCTAGATCTAATCCCTCCCTGAACGCGTATTTCGCATATATGTGGCCGTAGCAGTACTGTGTTCCAAGCATTATTCCTGTATGCTTCCTCGCATAGTGGCCTCCGCCGAACCCTGCTGCAGGTATGCATTCCGGAGGTCTATGCTCAACAGCCTCTGCAACCGCTTCTGCCAGCACCATTCTAGCCCTAGGATCCCTCCACTCATCTATACTGCTCCCTATCTCGGCGAAGACTAGGGGTGCTTGAAGACTTGTAGGTCCATGATGGGTGACTTCTAAGCTTACCTCGAAGCCTCTTTCAACCATGCCGTGCTCCTCGGCTATGCGGGCCATCGCCAGTAGAAGCTGCTTAGCTCTAGGTGGATCAGCTACTCCCAGCTCCCTGGGCCTCCCGCCTGCAAGAACCTTAGACCCAGGGTTTCCCGTATGATGCACTGTGAAGCTTTTAACGCCAGCCTTACTGCTATGCCTCGATAATACTATTATCTCCCCGGGCTTGAAGTAATCCTCTATTACCTCAAGGTAAAGCACATCGGGTTTGAAGCCTGCTAGAAAGACTTCTCCCCTCCTCCAAGCATGCTCCCCTATCTTCTCCATGCCTAGTAGGTCGACCAGGATCTCCGCGGCCCCGCTGCCAGCGGGATCTATAAGGGAGTAGGCAAGCAGTATCGGCGCCTCTACAACCATCCCTGCATACTCCTCCAAGCCCTACCACTAGCAGAGTGTAAAATAAAGTGAGCGTGGCTCATGCATGGACGATACGTATAATTCTCACTGATACTATCAGCAGGCTAGGGATTACCTGTTGAGAATACTGCTTGTCACAGGGAGGCTTGCATCATCGCAGGCACGCCGCCTGGCCCGCAGAGCCCCGAAAGACATACGCGTAGACGTATTGGTGCTTGATCTACCTGTGGCAGCCATGATGACTGCGGAGTATGTAGCCTCAAAGCTTAGGGAAAGAGGGGTTAGGGGATACGATTTGATACTTGTCCCCGGCCTGATGAGAGGTGATGCAAGCATAGTATCAGAGGCAGTAGGGGTAAGGGTCTGGAAGGGTCCTAGAAGCATAGGAGATCTTCCGGCAGTCCTAGAGGCTATTGCGGAGGGATACACTTTATCCCCGGATAAGCCTGCAGACGAGGTTGTAAGCGAACAGCTGTTCAAATCCATGAAGAGGAGGCTCGAAGAGGCTGAGGCAAAATGCATGGGGCTTAACGTGGGCAACTTATGCGTACCCATACGTCCCCCTCCCCTAAGAATAGCCGCGGAGCTTCCACCATCCCTGCCTGAGGAGAGGCTTGCAAGCATAGCTGAGAGGCTGTCGTCGCTTGGAGCGGATATAGTGGTTGTAGGCCTAGGACCCGAGCACGGCCCGGAGGACGCGTATAGGAGAGTGAGGATGACTGCTGAAGCATTAAACAAGCCTGTAGCCATTGATTCAGGGAAGCCTGAATGCCTGGCTGCAGGCATAGATGCGGGAGCATCTATGGCTCTAAGCATGCATAAAGGGTTTGCTGAGAAGCTCGAGGGCTATAGAGACAAGGCAGTGTTCGTGGTGGTTCCAAGCGCTGGAAGAGGAGTTCCTCAAAATCCTCAGCGTCGATTAAGGCTTCTATCAGAGGTGCTGGAGGAGGCTGCGAACCATGGCTTCAGGCAGCTGATCATAGACCCCGTGCTGCTACCGCCAATGCAGGGTTTAGCCGAGAGCCTGGAGGCATATGCCAGGGCTTCCCGTAAATTCAGGGATCTACCGATCATGATGGGCATAGCCAATGTGACAGAACTCATAGATGCTGACAGCATAGGCGTCAACGCTGTACTCACAAGCATTGCAGCCGAGATGGGGGTCTCAGTACTACTGGTGACGGAGGATAGCTGGAAAGCTAGGGGAAGCGTCGCTGAGACGAGGATAGCATCAGCCATGGCGTCCTCAGCGCTAATATTAGGCTCGCCTCCCAAGGATCTAGGAATAGATCTACTCGTAGTCAAGGAGAAGAGGCCTAGAAGCATAGCTGAAGAATGGGAGAGGCCCTCCAGACTCCTCGAGATCCATGAACCCTTGGAGGCTGAGAGGCTAGATCCAAGGGGATATGTGAAGATCAGGCTTACCGGGGATCTCATAGAGGCGTGCCTCTACAAGTACGGGTCAACCAGGCCTAAGCTCTGCGTGAGAGGGAGGCACGGCTTATCGCTTGCCAGGGCATTGTGTAGGGAGGCAGGTATAAGGGATCCCGACCATATCTCATACCTTGCCTACGAGGCAGCCAAGGCTGAAATAGCCTTAGCCCTCGAGAAAAGCTATGTGCAGGAGGAGCCCCTCTTCACGCCTGTAAAGCTTAGGCTGAGAAAGCTAGGGGATCTCACAGGAGGAGGAAGGCAGGCTTATCGAAAACCCGTCTTCTCAGATTAAACCTATTTCCTCCTCTCTATTACTAGGGCCTTCTCTGCGGGGAACACTAGGAAGATCCTTGAACCAGCATCATAGGATTCTTCTCCCTCAACCCTTAGAACAAGATCTCCTGTAACCCTAACCCTATAGTCATATGTTTCACCCAGATAGGTTCTACGTATAATTGTCCCCTCCAGCACGTTAACCTGATCCTCCTCAGGCTTCTTCACAGCGATTCTAATGTGGTTAGGCCTCACCCCCACTACTACAGGCCCCTTCTCCCTAATCCTCCTGGTATAGGCTTTCAAGTATAAGCCGCCTATCCTTACGAGAACATATCCTCCCTCCAGGATTTCTTCGAGGTATCCTTCAAGGAAGTTTATCTTACCTATGAAGTCTGCTACAAACGTGTTGGCAGGCTCCTCATAGATCTCCTTAGGAGTGCCTAGCTGCATTATTCTCCCAGCATTCATAACTGCAATCACGTCGGATAATGCTAGGGCTTCAGCCTGATCATGCGTCACATACACTGCTGTTATGCCTAGCTTTCTTTGAAGCTCCTTGAGCTCAAACCGCATCTCCTCCCTCAGCTTGGCGTCAAGGTTGCTTAGAGGCTCGTCTAGTAGGAGTATTTTAGGCTGAACTGCAAGGGCCCTGGCCAAAGCAACCCTCTGCTGCTGCCCCCCGCTCAGCTGGTGGGGATACCTGTCCCTAAGCTCGTAAAGCTTAACCATCTCTAATGCCTCTGTAACCCTCCTCCTAACCTCCTCTTCAGGCATCCCTCTGGCTCTTAGAGGGAAGGCTACATTATCATGAACAGTCATATGCGGCCACAAAGCATAGTTCTGGAAAACCATACCCATGCCACGTTTCTCGGGTGGTAGGCCTGTGATATCCTTGTCTCCTAGAAGCACCTTACCCTCATCCTGCCTTGTAAGCCCTGCAATTATTCTCAGCGTTGTCGTCTTACCGCATCCGCTTGGGCCTAGAAGGCTAAGCAGCTCGCCATCCCTCACAGTGAAGCTTATGTGATCCACCGCCACTATTCTCCCATACCTCTTCGTCACACCCTGCACAATCAGGTCGGGCAAGCCTCCAGCACCCCTCAAACACATATATTCAAATCTGATTGCAGAAACATATAGTTTTTTATACCATGGAACGGAATATTATTCCAAGCATATAAAATGTGAATTATATTAGGGTGGGATAATTGAATAGAAATGCCGTGATAGGCATCATTGTCATAATAATAGTCGTTGTGGGAGGAGTAGCATATTACTACATGTCTCAGACCCCTCAGAAGATGAAGGGCGGTAAAACAGTGGTGCTTTCAACAGGTGAGAAGATAAGCGTGCCAGCCAACATCTCCGGCAGCGTTGTTTTCTACACCTCTATACCTAATGTCATAGTGGATCCATGGAAGGGGAATTGGAGCAAGTATTTCGGAGACATGATAAACCTACAGGTCTGGAGGTCGGGTACAGGCAAGGTTGTCGCCAAAGTCCTAGCCGAGAAGAAGGCAGGCGAAGTCAGAGCAGATGTAATATATATTGCATCCCTCTTCGCATTCAATGATCTAGTTAAGGAGGGAATTATAGGCAAGTTCCCGAATCTCCCGGAACTCCAGTATATTCCACAGGAATACAAGGATCCCAACGGATACTATGTGTGTGGACGGCTGCTAGTAATGGTGATAGTATATAATCCCAGCCTAGTCTCGAATCCCCCTAAATCATGGATGGATCTAACGAAGCCTGAATGGAAGGGTAAGCTGGTCATGGCTAACCCGATGTACTCGGGCTCAACACAGTTCACTGTAGCAGCACTGGTATCCAAGTTTGGCTGGGACTATTTCGCCAAGCTCAAGCAAAACGACATACTCATAGTTAAAGACGTCCCAGATGTAGCGAGAGTTGTAGCAAGCGGCGAGAAGCCTGTGGGAATAACCCTAACAATGTATCTGAAAGCCTACCCTGAGCTTAAATACGTTATACCTGAGGAGGGAGCGATAGTTATACCCAGCCCCATGGGAATAGTGAAGAACGCCAAGCATCCTGAAGACGCCAAGGTCCTCCTAAGATTCCTCCTGTCAAAGCTGGCATCACAGGGCCTAACAGACGCGTATACGTATTCCTCCAGAAGCGATGCACCCCCGCCTAAGGGCTTCCCACCACTACCGCAGCTCAAATCCCTGAAAGTCAACATAAATAATCTGAGGCCAATAGTTGACCAGATAAGGGATAAGTGGACCTCCATATTCGGAGGCTAGGCTGAAACCCAGCGTGTCAAATACAAATATCATGTTTCTTTTTAATCCCCTTCCCTAGGGAACCGAGGCTGGGGGAGCTGAGGGCAGGATGGTGCCAAGATGGCTCACGTTATCGCTTCTCCTACTAGTCTTAGTCCTAATCCTGCCGCCCATATTATTCATAGTCTACGATGTCGCCTCAGTAGCAGTAACCAGTCCTCAGAAGATCAGTGTGATTACCTCTAAGCCATACTATCTTTACAGGCCTTTGAAGAACTCCATAATCGTCTGCAGCATCTCAGCGCTGATGGCAACCCTAATAGGACTGGGCTTTGCATGGATGCTTGCCCGCTACAATATGCCTAGAAGAAACCTCCTCCTCTCCCTGCTCACAGGCCCCTACATTATACCTTCATTCCTCATGGGTATAGGATGGATAATGATCTGGGCGAGCCACGGCTTCTACGAGCTGCTGACAGGCATGCATAGCCCCATAAACCCATACGGCCCGCTGAGCCTCATCATAATACTCGGCCTCCACAACTACCCTCTAGCAATGCTCACAACCTACACGATGCTCTCAAACATGGATACCAGCCTCGAGGAGGCGGCGAGAATACATGGTGTCCCATGGTATAAGGTAGTGACAGGGGTGATACTTCCCCTCATAGCACCCAGCATTCTATCGGGATTTATACTTGCCTTCGCCTACTCGATATCGGAGTTCGGTGCTCCAGCTGTCCTAGGCCTGCCCGTGGGATACACTGTACTTACAACACAGATCTACTCCTTCATGACTGAGGCGCCCATAGAATACGAGGCTGCAGAAGTACTGGCCCTGGTCTTATCGCTTATAGGTATAGCTGTCCTAGCGTTAAACTACTATATATTGTCTAAGAAGAGCTATGCGACAATAACAGGCAAGATGACGAGGCTTGAATATAGGAGGTCGAGCCGCAGAGCACTGATCCTCACAGTGTTCTTCATGCTCCTAGTATATGCTCCGGCTATATCCGTTGTCCTAGGCTCGCTGGTTAAGACTTGGGGGAAGCCTATAACGCTTTCAAACCTCGGCTTAGACCATTACGCTAAGGTTCTAAGCATGGGTAGAAGCATAAGGGCACTAACATTAACTCTGGGGCTAAGCATAGGAGCCGCATCTATTGCAAGCTTCCTGGGAATACTTGTAGCGTACGTTGTCGTTAGGTCGAGGAGCCTGGTTTCAAAGCTCATAGACTACCTTGTCTTCCTCCCGTTCAGCATACCTGGCCTCGTGATAGGGGTGGGACTCATAATAGCTTCTGGAAGGCTCTACGGTCCGCTCTACGGCACCGCCTTCATACTCCTCATAGCATTCATCATAAGGTTCCTACCCTACGCTACCCGCACAACAGCACCCGTCCTCATGCAGATAGATGAGAGCCTGGAAGAGTCGTCCAGGGTTCACGGGGTAGGATTCGGTAAAACCATGATGAAAATAGTATTCCCCCTAACCCTTGGAGCGCTTTTCAGCGGCTGGGTATTCGTGTTCAACAGCTCGATGAAGGAGCTGAGTGCCAGCGCCATACTCTCAACACAGGTAGAGACAGCAATAGTGGTGGCATTCCTCCTCTTCACTGACGGATACTTCAGCGACGGGGCAGCCTTGACAGTCATCATAATGGCCATAACCCTGCTTCTAACAGCCCTAGCATCGAAGCTCACAAGGAAGGGGATAGCAGAACTCCAGGAGAAAACCGTGGCTTAAGCCTCGAGAATCCTGTCGGAGAACTCCCTATAACGCACCCCTTGTTCCCTGATCCCCGAAGCCCAGGGCAATGTGTTAAAATCCTCGGCGCTGCTTATCATCCTGGAAAAATATTAGGGGTGAATGCGCTGCAGAAGGGAAGCCTTGATCTCTCCATGCTTGTAGAGGAGGTTGAGACGCCTCTGGGGAAAGCTAGAGTGTTCAGGGTTGACAGAATAGGAGAGATAGGGCTGGGAGACTACTGGGAGCTGCCATACTCTATAAGAATACTACTGGAAAACATGGTGAGACATCATGACGGATACATTGTCCGAGACGAGGATGTAGAGGCTGTTGCAGGATGGCGTAGCAATGCTGGCCGCAGGGAAATACCACTGCACCCGGCTAGAGTAATCATGCAGGACTTCACAGGAGTGCCTGCAGTAGTGGATCTCGCAGCCATGAGGGATGCTATGAAGAGGCTGGGAGGAGATCCCGCCCAGGTTAACCCCCACATACCAGTTGATCTAATAATAGATCACAGCGTCCAGGTGGATTATTTCGGCACATCCTATGCTCTAGCCATGAACATGAAGCTAGAATACGAGAGGAATAGGGAGAGGTACACCATGCTTAAATGGGCTCAGAGAGCCTTCTCCAACTTCAGGGTAGTGCCTCCAGGCAGGGGGATAATCCACCAGGTAAACCTGGAGTACCTGGCTAGAGTAGTGTGGCTTAGAAGTCTTGGAGGAGTGCCTACAGCCTATCCTGACAGCGTGCTTGGAACAGACAGTCATACAACCATGGTTAACGGGCTGGGAGTTCTCGGATGGGGTGTGGGGGGAATAGAGGCTGAAGCCGTGCTTCTAGGCCAGCCATACTATATGGTGCTCCCAGAAGTAGTGGGGGTAAGGCTTGAAGGAGAGCTGCCTGAAGGATCCACGCCGACTGATCTAGCATTATATGTGACTGAGAAGCTCAGGAAGAAGGGTGTTGTAGGCAAGTTCGTCGAGTACTTCGGCCCAGGTGTGAGGAAGCTCAGCGTGCCTGATAGAGCCACGGTTGCCAACATGGCTCCAGAATACGGTGCAACCATGGGGTACTTCCCCATAGATGAGGCGACAATAAAGTTCCTGCTAGGCACAGGCAGGGATCCCAGCCATGTGAAAATGGTTGAACAGTATGCTAGGATGCTTGGCTTATGGCATGATCCCGAGGCCCCTGAACCCAGGTACACGGATGTAGTGGTCATAGATATGGGGGACGTGGAGCCTAGTATAGCTGGCCCAGCCCACCCTGAGGACAGGATACCTCTAAGGGAGGCTAAGAAGAGGCTTCAAGACATACTCTCAGAATACCTTGAGAGGAAGAGGAGGAGGCCTGCATCCATCACCATAGAGCTTGGAGGAGAGAAGGTTGAGCTGAGGGATGGAAGCGTAGTCCTAGCAGCAATAACGAGCTGCACGAACACCAGTAACCCTACAGTCATGATAGGTGCAGGCCTCCTAGCGAAAAAGGCTGTCGAACACGGGCTCCGCGTCAAGCCATGGGTTAAGAGAAGCAATGCTCCTGGAAGCAGAGCAGTCGTGGAATACTGGCGTAGGCTAGGCCTGCTACCATACCTTGAGGCCCTGGGATACCATGTAACAGGCTTCGGCTGCACGGTCTGCATAGGTAACAGCGGCCCTCTCCCAGAGCCTGTGGAGAAGGCTATAAGGGAGCACGGCCTCTACGCTGCCACTGTTCTAAGCGGTAACAGGAACTTCTCAGGCAGGATACATCCACTTGCAAGCGGCAACTTCCTTGCAAGCCCACCCCTCGTAGTAGCGTATGCTCTTGCAGGGAGAATAGACATAGATTTCGAGAAAGAGCCTCTAGGATATGATCCTAATGGGCAGCCAGTCTACCTTAAGGACATATGGCCGAGCCAGGAGGAGATAAGGAGAGCCGTTGAAACAGCATTGGATCCCAAGGTCTTCAGAGAGAAGTATAAGGATGTGTTTAAGGGTGATGAGCGGTGGGAGGAGCTGCCGGTCTATGAGACGGACACCTATCCCTGGGATCCGAATAGCACGTATATTAGGAGGCCCCCGTTCTTCGATGATATGGGTTTGGAGCCACCAGCGCTGAGAGATATAAGGGGGGCAAGAGTCCTCGTATGGGCTCCGGATAGGACTAGCACTGACCACATAAGCCCTGCTGGGAGAATAAGCCCTGACTCCCTGGCAGGCCGCTACCTGTTGGAGAGAGGAGTAAAGCCGGGGGAGCTTAACACTTGTGGGAGCAGGAGAGGCAACCATGAGGTCATGATGAGATGCACCTTCGACAATCCTAAGTTCAGGAACAAGCTGGTGCCTGATAAGGAGGGTGGGTGGACTATTTACTGGCCCACCGGGGAGATAATGCACGTCTACGAGGCTGCAGCCAAGTATAGGGAGGCAGGAATACCCGTGATAATTCTCGGAGGAAAGCAGTATGGTGTTGGAAGCAGCAGGGACTGGGCAGCTAAGGGCCCGTATCTACTCGGAGTCAAAGCAGTAATAGCTGAGAGCTATGAGAGAATTCATAGAAGCAACCTTGTAGGCATGGGTATACTCCCACTAGAATTCATGCCTGGAGAGAATGCTGAGAAGCTGGGATTAGATGGAAGCGAGGAGTACGATATCATAGGTATAGAGGAGGGATTAGAGCCCCATAAAATACTGTTGGTTAGGGCTAGGAAGAGCGATGGACGCGTAGTAGAGTTCAAGGTTAAGGCGAGGCTCGACACACCCATAGAGGTGGAATACTATAGGCATGGAGGCATACTACAATACGTGCTTAGAAAAATGATCAGGGGAGCCTCCTCCAAGACAAGCTGATTTTTCCCATACCAGCCTTAACCAGCCTCCTAAACCAGGGCGAAGCCGCATATAGCGCTGCAACATAGATTACACCAGCAACAGATACATGTAAGACTAGTATGGGTGTCTGAACCCAAAACCGCTTCACCTCCAACCCATACGCTCCGCTTAGAGCATAGTATAATGCTACGAGGAGAGAAGCCACACCCGTGGAGAAAGCCTCCCATAGGGGGAGCTTATGAGGTATCCTAGACCTGGCTTCCCTCATAAGCCACAAGGCCGAGCAGGTGCTTCCAACAATTAGGGAGACTGCGGCAGCCTCGGCCTCCGCAAGACGGCTTCCGGCAGCCATGGTGGCAGGCACCATTACAGCATAGGAGATAATGGTTCCCAGAAGCATTATGAGAGGCGCTTTGAAGAGATAGGAGCGGAGCATGCTTTTCAGCCTGGGAACCCCCTCCACATCGATCTCCTCGACTCCTTGCAGTGCAGCAACATATAGTGTTCCAAGAGAAGTCATAGCAGCATATATTCCTACGAGCGGTACAACAAGGTATGCCTTAAGGTAGGCTGGATTATACAGAGAGACAAGGGGCTTAGCAAGCATGATGAACGAAGCCAGCATATAGCCTGTGAATGCCAGGTATAGCTTCAAAGATTCCTCTAAATCCCATCCCCCACCACCTCTAAGGCTCCTCGCATAAAGTGCAGGCGTTATGGCTCCAGAAGCCCTAAGCAGCGGTGCCTCCGAGGCAAGCCCTATGCTTAGATAAGCTACTGGAACCTCGCTGCCAGTAGTCCAGGAGAGAACGGTTCTCACCCCCTCCTTTAGAAACCTCTGAAGAGTGCTAATACCAGGCACTACTAGACCCCTGATCCAGGATGATGCAAGGCTGCGTGAGAAGGATAGGTTGAGGGAGCCGAGCTTCGCCAGGCTGGCGAGCATGAAGGATACTCCCAGGAGCAGTGCAGACTCTACAGCATATATTGCTCCATCAAGCCTGAAGCCCAGCATCACTACGAGTAGATAGGCCACTAGGATCCTAGTAGTCTCATAGAGGAACCCCTTATATCCTAGGAGCTCGGGCCTAACCACGCCGGCCATCATCCCAAGATACGTGTCCAGGATCAATAATGCTAGGAGGGGAAGAGCCTCAACCATGTAGCCTAACCCCCATCCCACCACCTTCTCCTCAACCAGGGCTAAAGCCAAGTATAGGGCTGAGGCTGGCACCACATATCCTATAGTGAGCCATAATCCTGTTCCAAAAGCCTCCTTAACACCTCTAGCATGCATGCGCTGAGACCACCATCCCCAGAGAGATACAGGCACGGCAAGCATTGCTGAAATAGATAATATGACGCCCCATAACCCGAACTCCTCTACAGGAAGACGCCTGGCAACAATGATGACGAATCCCACGGCTATGAGAAGCCTGTAAAGCATTGCAGCATAGTTCACTATGCTCGAGTACCTCAGCCTTATGCTGCTGAGACCGCTGCTCAAATTCCTCCCTCTCCTAGGTGTCAGGATTTAGGCCAACTAACCTTGATGGAGGGGCAGTATATTAATCTCCAGGATGAAGGTGAGATCAATGCGGTGATCCCAGTGGCCTTCATAGTGGGGCTGAGACACGACATTGACACGACGCTAGGCCTCTCTCGAGGAGTACCAGTCGTTATGGAGCTGGAGGAACAGATGAATGTTAGGAGCAGCTTCTATGTTAGAGTAAGACTCCTGCACAACGAGGATCTGATAAACATTCTTAGAAGAGCGGAGCGTGATGGATGGGAGATCGGGCTCCACCTCGATAATACCTATAGCCTAGCCGATGCTAGGAGGGAGCTTGAGGCTCTTCGAAGCCTAGGCTTCAATGTCAGAGGAGTCACTATTCATGGGGGACTCTACGGGATGCTAGGGGAGATCACGTGGAGGGTTATAGACGGACTAGGCCTAGCATACGCGCATGCTGGAGGCCCGCCAGACTGGGTTAAGACACCTGTTATCCCAGGCCATCATACCCTAGACTACTATGTAGGCAAGTATGGCGAGCATGAGGGTATGCATAGGCTTATCAGGGGAATATTATCTGATCTGAGGAGCAGCAAGGCCTCCGTCCTATCGTCGCATCCCGAATATTTTGTAGTGTCAGCAGGCACCATGCCTGTAGTCGAATCAAGGCTCAGCCCTCGGATCAGGGTTGCCAAGATTCTGAGGAAGATGTCAATAGCCTTCTACACTATGCTTGGGAGAAACAGGTTAGCGCCAATATATAGGGAGCTCCTAGGAATTCTCGGAGAGCATGTTGCATTAAAGCCTCTAATAGATGTGTGCAGGGCGCTATACTCTTCATCGTGCCCTGCCTGAAGCTATCTGCCACAACCATACAAGCCTGCTTCTCGGAACCCTATTGGTTAGATCGACCCATTCACCGTAAAGTAGGCTTAACAGGCTTTTCCACCTACCTATGAATACGAGGGGCTCGGAGGCAGCCTTAAATCCATGCTGAGCTAGGAACTTATTAATCCCTGGATTAACGTTGCGCCAATACCCGTACTGAAATAAGCGTGCCTTACCCTTCACTAATAAATCCCTTACAATCTCTATTAGCAGCGCATTACCTGCCCCCAGCCTCATGTAGGCTGAATGCACCAGGAATCTAGAGGCATATGCGTGTCCATTGAGGTGAGGTATATAGGCGTATCCCACAGCTCTATCCTCCACAAAGGCCATGTAAAACGATGATGCTCCCATGCTTCTGAGCCTAGCCCAGCCTGCAGCGCTTCTGGCTACAAGCCTCGGATCCAGGTAGTCTCTGGGAAGAGGTCTTCCCTGCCTGACAGGGCTCGAATGATTGATAGCCAGAATCTCGGCGACATGTCTTAGAGGATCAGTCTCCACAACCCTGCCCCCATGCCTCATGAAATACCTATATCTATTCCTAGCCTTCTTACTTATACTGGAGAAATACTTCTCAAAGCTGCGGGGAATAACCAGTATCCTGGGATACAGGTATGACCCTATGCTTGCTGTACTCTCAGCCTCCAGGTATTCCAGCAGCATCCTATGCGTCCTCGCCCAGGGCCTAAGGGTAAGCACCGCACCTGCATAGCGTTTTGAAAGCTCCCTTACTAGGGCTGCATATATGCTGGGCTTGCAGGCCCCTCTCAGCCTTGCTGGACCTCCATCAACATCACGCCCATAGGAGAGGAAGAAGCGCATACCATCAAACGTTCTCTCCACGCCTGGCAGTATTAGCCTACATCCATCCCCGTCGAACAGGTATAATATGTTTCCACGCATCATGGGTGATGTTGAATCCTCAGCCGTTAACACAAGCCTCTCAATAACCCCCTTATCCCTGACAACGGCAACACGCATAGCCTGGCCTCTCTCCCCACGTCACCATGAACAACAGGTTAAAAATACTGTATCAGCGAGTAATCCGCAGGCAGCGGGGATGACTAGTTGAAGTTGATATTAACCCATGACGTCGACTGGCCTCGCCACGGGCCAGGCAGAGAACACATACTTGCCAGGAAGAAGAGGTTCACAGACGATATTGTTAGGAGAGTTATAGGGGAGGGATATAACCCGTACTACGGTATACCTGACGTGATGGAGGCTGAGGAGAGGATTGGAGTAAGGTCAACCTTCTTCTTCAGGCCATGGTATGATGATGGGAGCAGCGTGGAGGAATATGAGGATGATTTGAAGAGCCTCCGGGCATCTGGATGGGAGATCGGGCTCCATATAAACGATGCTTCAAGCCTCGAATCCATTATGCGTGAGAAAAGCCTGCTTGAAGATGTGATTGGAGGAAGGGTTTACGGCTCAAGAGTCCATTACCTACGCGTAGATAATGAGGGGATGCTGAGAATAGCTAAGGCAGGCTTCCTCTACGACTCATCAATAATGTACTCCAAGACAGGATGTGATCCCAGGAACACGGGCTTTACAGTGCTTGGCGGCATGCTGGTCTTCCCCATAACCATAATGGACGCATATCTATTCACATATATGGGGCTTGGAGAAGAGGAGGCAGCCTCCTTCGTCCCCGAGTGTATTAGAAGGCTTGCTATGAGCGGGGCGGAATACGCTACCCTGCTATGGCATGACAGCTCAATTCACATGAAGGGGGGTAGAATCTATCCACGCATAGTTGAGGAGCTATACTCCATGGATAAGGTAGAGCCTGTGAGAATGCTGGACGCATACCATGAGGCTACAAGGAGTGGAGGGAAATGATGCGGGAGAGGAGGATACTTGCCACAGGTGTTGGAGGCATAGGTGGATGCAATTTCATCAATGCTCTCAGACTGGCTGAGAGGCAGACTGGGGAGAGATTCTTCATTGTTGGAACAGACTTCAACCAATACCACATATTATTCGCTCCCGTGGATGTCAGGGTTAGAAGCCCCCGCCACAGTGATCCAGGCTTCATAAAGCTTCTCCTAAGCCTATGCGAGAAACATGGCTTAGAGTTCATCCACCCTCATCCAAGCGTTGAAGCCAGAGTAGTTGCCGAGAACGCGGAGCTGTTTAGAGAGAGGGGTATTAGGCTTTTCCTCCCAAGGCCTGAGGAAATAGCCCCTACTAAGAGCTACATGGCGTGCAGGCTTAGAGAGCATGGCGTACCCTCGCCTAAGACTGTTGAGATAGGCTCGTGGAGCGATATAGAGCAGGGGTTCAGGGAGCTTGGATCACCGTTATGGATAAGGGCTAAGCGCGGGGCAGGCGGCCGCCTAGGCCTCAAGGTAGGTTCAGCCGAGGAGGCAAGACTATGGATCAAGCTTAACGTCATGCAGGGTAGGGCCAGGCTGAACGACTTCATACTGCAGGAATATCTTCCTGGAAGAGACTTAGCCTATGATTCACTATGGTATGAGGGGAGGCTAGTAGCATATTATTGTAGGGAGAGGCTTGAATATCCCTTCAAACACATATCGCTCTCAGGGATAACGGGGACACCCACCATTGCAAGGACAATAAACCATCCTGAAGCCTGTGAGATCGGTAGGAGGGCTGTTGAAGCATTATCCACTAGGCCTCATGGCTTCTACTCTGTTGACATGAAGGAGAATGCTGAGGGTAAACCCATGGTCACAGAGGTTGATGGAAAATGGCATACCACCGCACCTCTCTGGGGATACGCGTTCGCGAAAACTCTAGGCAACCCAGCCTATAACCTAGCATACATTTACATTAAGCTGGGATACAGTGAGGAACCAGGCTTAAACGAAAAACTCACGTTTCCGCCGGACTACTATCTTGTAAGGCAGCTTGATGCGGGAGTACTGCTGGTACACGGGGATAAGCACTGGAGAATCATGTAGGAGGCCTTAATCCAAGCATTATCTTCAGCTTCTCTAACTGCCTCTCAAACTCCTTTCTCAGCTCCAGGCCACGTCTCCTCGACCGTGCAGCCATTTCCCCAAGCCTCTCCCCTGAGAGCGAGGATAATGCTTCTCTAAGGCTTCCCCTAATATTAGGGTCGAAGTATAGCGCAGCATCTCCGAGCATATGTCTAAGCGTCCTGGTATCTGAGGCTATTAGAGGCTTTCCATACGCCATGGCCTCCCAGGCTGCTGAAAGCATAGTGTACTCTCTCGTGGTGGCCGCTATAACTGCAAGGGCTTGCTTCATCATCCCATAGTATTCCTCATCACTGATGAAGCCTGTTAGCATTACTCCAGGCACCGAGGCAAGCCTGGCTGATAGCCTCGGCCTCCTAGCATTATTCCCAGTTATAATCAGCTTTACCCCCTTCTCTCTCAGGCTTGAGGAGTCGTATTCTCTCACTATGTATTCGAGGGGCTCATCCGGAGCCCATGCCGCTGGTACGAGTAGATACTTGTAGCCGATTCTCTTCCCAGCATGCTTGGGTATGGGCGGCGGGGGATCATAGAGTACGAGGTGCTTTGCCCCCTTCGGCAGAAGCTTCTCCATGAGGGGGTTATGAATTAATGTTAGGTCGGCTTTCCTAAGCATGCGTCTGAAAGGCCTGTTAAGCACCCATGACTTAATGTTCTCATGGACTAGGAAGCCTGTATGCACGTCTGCTACCAGCAGGTATCCTACCCTATCCTTCAGCCTGAGAAGAGCCCATAGGAGAGGGCCTTGGGGAAGCTGGCCTAAAACTATGCTAGGCCTGCTTTCCTCCAGGAAAAACAATGTTTCACGGTATGCCTTAATATATGGTGGGCCTTGAGGGAAAACCTTGATCTCGGCTCCCAGCTTCTCTGCAAGCCCCTGTGACCTCCTGCTAAGCCTCCGCCATGCAACCAGGACTATTCTCAGAGCCTGCACCGCTGAGCAGTTAGGTTTTAGAGCATTATAACCTATTGTTTCTGCCGTGCACTGAACAGGTGCTGAGGCATGTGGATGAAGATCATAGCACCAGTATCATTCATAGTGTTCGCGGCCGCAGCATATATGGCCGGCATAGAGAAGCTGTCCTTATGGCTTATGCTTTCAATTATAGTCGTCGCAGGCTACCTGGCATGGGGTGTTAGGAAGTCGCTGAGGCTAGGTGTCCACCCGTTAAACGAGGCTCCAAACACTCTCAGATTATTTGCAGCAGTGTTCGGCGGCACTCTCACAGGCATAGGTGCTAGGGAACCCTCGCCCTGCAGCATCGCCGTAGGCTTGGCGTTACTTGCCCTAGCACTGCTTCTCAACGATGAGGATATGAGATACTGGTATAGGCGTATGCTTCCAGGCAGAGGATTCATGCTGGTATTGCTAGGCATAGATGGCTCAGGCAAGACAACTCATATGCGGAGAATCCTGGAACTCTACCGGAAACTCGGCTTAAGGGTTGTTGAACACCACTATCATGTATACTTGTTTGTAGATAAGCTGTCTAGAGCCTCAGCGCCTGGAAGAACAGGCAAGCCCCTTGACGTAAGGCGATACTACTTTCATAGCGGGGGGAGTGTGAGGAGAATCCTACGTATAGTTAGGGCTCTGCTAAGCCTACTAGACAATATCCTCCTATATCTCTTCGTAATAAAACCTAAGCTCATGCGTGGAAGCGTGGTGGTCTCCCATAGATTCATATGGAGCACATATATCAAGTATAAGGCTCTGGGATACCCTGTAAAAGGCTTGGAAAAACTGTGGTTTCTGCTTAGACCCCACTACGCAATAATATTCGATATTCCCGGCATAGTGTCATATGAAAGGGTTCTGCGCAGAGGGGAACATATAAGATACCCTCCATGGGTCTTAGAGGAGGAGAGAATAGATTATCTCCGCATAGCTAGGCGTTACGGCTACCCCGTAGTAGATACTAGTAGTAGGAGCGTGGAGGAATCATGGAGGGAGGCGCGCCGCTATGCTCTCCTAGCAGCACTTAAATATGGTGGTTTAAGAGTCCAGTAAGGCTCCATTCATCATGCCAGCATTCTTCTAAGCCTATTCACAGCCTCCCCATATATTTCCAAGACCCTCCTGCGATTCGCCTCCCCCATTTCCACGGCCTCCCCTACGGGTATCGCCTCCACCTTTGCTGCAAGGTCATATTCGTCTGCAAAGCATATTTCCCCAGGTAACGGGTATCCTCTAGCCCCAATACTATTGGAGGCTACTGCGAGTCCTGCGAGAGCATAGTCGTATCTCTTGGTGCTGCTTCCGCCAAGCCATAAACCGTAGTTTAAGCCTATGTGAGCCTTTGATAGCTCGGAGAGGAACTCTCTCCTAGACTCTATGAAGCCAATAGTCTTAACGTTCGGAGCAGCCTCATCAATTTTCCTGCATCTTCCCCCGAATACCAGTACTTCTAGATCCTTATTTTTGCCCAGCATCCTGCTTATCCTCAGAATCTCATCACAGTATTCAGGACCAGTTATGATAGCCATAGTCTTAGAAGAATTCTTACGCTGCAAATATTCTCCTCGAGGTGGAAATATGTTTGGAAACACTATTGTCTTCTCTTCAGAGGCTCCTAGATCACGAGTGTAGCGGAGCATGTCGCGGAGGCTTGCAGCTATTACTAGGTCGGAACTCCTAACAGCCTCTCCTTCAAGCCGCATAACCATGCTTCTCAGAGACGAGTAGTAGTCTGCCTCGAAGTTGTGGCCCAGATATACTGTTAATCCTGCCTTCCTACGGATAGCCTGCACCACGCCTCTAGCAGCCAAGTAGCCTCTCAGAGAATCCAGCACAACCAGCGTGCCTGTATCAACCAGTTTTAGAAGCTTATGCCTATCTCTTCCCCTCAGTTTAAGTGCTCTTAGCCCTAGAGCCCTCGCAGAGGATCGGGGGCCAAGAATAGATGCGAATGGTTTAAGCAGTATGCGGGCTAGCAGGCTTGTCCTACTCAGCTCGGCGAGAATAATATTGCCTAAGTCCACGTGATGCATGCCTCTAGGCTCCCTTATAGCAACACGTATCACCCTGCCTCCAGTAATTTCAGCCATGAGTGATGCTAGGTGGAAACTCCTCTCCCCTCCCCCATACCCTCTCGTAATTCTGCTGGCATACAATCCATGGATCCATAGTATCCTGCTGTACCTAGACACATGCCCACCATGCTTCAATGCCTATGCATCAATAATATTATTGATACCGTGATCCCCTACAGATCTCTGAGAAGGATTGCAGGCTGGAGAAGCATGAAGAGATGATTAATGTAATAAGGAGAATGCGTGTAATTCAGCTTTCCTTACATATTTCAGGCAATAGGTCTCAGGTGCTAAGCCTAACATAATATCCATCACCTGCTAGGGTAAGGCCGCATTGCATTGGAGGTGTATGCTTCCTGCAGGTTCAGCTCTCAACCCATAATTAGACACGTACTTCCGGCAAGGGATTGTTTTCACGTGTTTATGAATGCATTTTGGGAACATTAATATGGCTGGGCAAGCATAATAGTAGAGGTGATGAATTATAAGATGGGTTACTCGTAGCTTTCCCCATGTGGATAGGACTGCCTCTGCATGGCTTATCAAGAAGTTCATAGATCCTGACGCGGAGTTCGTGTTCATAGATTGGCCTGAAGAGGAAGTAAGGCCTGAGCATGGTATTCCGTTTGATATTAGGGGAGTTGAGCTTGGACACAGGGATAATAAGTGCACGTTTGAAGTCATGGTGGAGAAGTACTCTATAGATGACCCATATGTGAGGAGGATAGCTAGCATAGTGCACGCAGCCGATATTAAAGGAGATCTGGAAAAAGCTCCAGAAGCCCGTGGAGTAAAAGCTATTCTAAGCGGCCTGAGGCTCATAACAAGCAGCGACTACGAGACCCTTGAATTAGGCATGAAGATCTGGGAAGCCCTGTACACCTACTTCAGGCTAGCCGACCTCGAGGAAAAACATGGTGAGAAGCTTAGAGGCATGAGTCCTATACAGAGGCTTAGAATGCTTAAACAAATGCTAAGCGGAGAACAAGCATAAAACATGGTACCATTACTATTATTTCCCTTTTTAAGACGCCTCTCACCTCAGAATACTCCGCAAAACTTGAATAGAAACCTCTAGTTGAGATATGCTCTGAGAAGAGCAGGCTGATAGCGTGGAGCAGGAGCCAGAGCTATGTTAGGTGTTAGGCCTCCTAACCTCGGGTCTAAATCCAATGAATTTGTCCCATGCTATATGGGCTAGGAATCCGGCTGTCGGGTCGGGTTCTCCTCCAGGATAAGCCTCCTCCTTGTAACTATATCCTACGGCCTCGCCTACGAATAATGTGTGATCCCCATAGCTCCTAGCATCGACAACCCTGCATTCAATGTTAGCTAGTGCCTCCCTTATGCTCGGAGTCCTAATAGTATGGGAGGGTATGAGTGTGAGGCTCATACGTCTCAGCTTATCAGGCCCGCTCATTGATCCAGCGATCCAGACATCATCAACCATATCTATGCTAGGCACACTCACCACGAATTCACGGTGCCTGGAGACTAGGCGATGCGTGTATCTTTCAGGAGATACGGATACTCCAATAAGCGTGGGCTTATGGGAAAGAACCGTTACCCAGTCAGCAGCCATGATATCAGTCTCATCTCCCCAGCCAGAAACTATCAGGAATGTTCTAAGAGGATATAGGAGCCTATACGTCCTCAGTCTGCAACACCTATCAAACACTACCAGACATCCAGATAAAAATCCTTTTCTGCCATAAATACGCAATATTTTTATGAAGTTTTATGGTGGGTTAAAGTGGGGTGGGAGGCAAACTATGATTAATAGGTGACAAACATATCTGTGCTCAGAGTTTGCCAGGATGTCCTATGGCTCTATAAATAGCAGCGATGATGCTCCGAACGCCTTTCCCTACGAGCTACCTGCAGAACTCCTTGATGCATAGGATCCTGCAGCATCACCATGCCTGATTTCCCAGTTATCCAATACTGCTATATCAAGTCTACCAATCCTTATCAGCATCCTTCAATACTCACCTGAACCCGAAAAGACCTCTTTGAAGATAGATGACTAGTCATTTTAAGGTCACTCCTAAATTAGGAGGTAGGCAACCATACCTGCAACTTGAGTAAAATATTAGCCTAGATAGATGCTGTTAAGCCCTTCTTTAACAGCTATTTCGTGCAGCTTTTCATCCCCGGTATAGAATTCCCCCGCACCTACAGTTTCTGCGGATATTATCTGGATAGCGTCAGCTTCATAGATATGATGCTCCTCTATAAGCGTTTCCCCGCCATCAAAACTTTTAGTGACTTTTAATGATTACTGGTGTTTTGAGGGCGGGGTTGGTGCCTTGGCCCCCGCTCACCTGTATCGCGGGGGCTTCATGGGCCCCGTTCGCGGCTAACGCCACGAGCCGCACATCTGGGTGGAGGCCATTGGCTCTCAGCCACTTGGCCCCGATATTTATGGCTCCGATGAAGTCTCTTTCAACTATGTAGTCGTCTGCTAGGCCGAGCCTGAGGCGCAGCTTGTAGACCTTGGCTCTTACATGGCGGTGGCCCCTTCTCGCCGCAACGCGGGTCACTGAGTGGAGCCACCGCCGTATACGCTTATCCGAGAACGGGTCTATAGAAGATGTGCCACGCTCATCCACGAACTCCACGTGCACAGGGGAGTCCTGGAGAAGCCCGGCTAGTGTAGCGGCACTCCACTGGTGCAGGCGGTGGCGGAGAGCCCTCCACTTTCGTCTCTCCACAATCATCTTCTTATATTTGGGCACATCACCAACAATCACCACGGCATCGTACCTTCGTGCTAGCTCTACTATCCGCTTAGCAGTCTTTCGTAGGATGTCGAGCTTCCTGTTGCGCTCCCTCCTGGAGAGCTTCTTCAACCTCTTCCTCACGATCCTATCGCTCCAATGATGGCCCTTCATTATCCTCCTGCGCTTCTCAGCGTAGGCAATAATGATTTTTCCTAAACGGGTCTCGATGCGCTCAAGGTAGACCAGCCTGGCATCCCTGTAGACCGCCACCGTTACGTTGTCCTCGTTAATATCAACGGCCACGACATTAGAGAGATTGTAGTCTACATTAAACTCCCTCTTGAATGTTATGTAGAAGACAAGCTTATGGTCATCAATCTTGAACCGTAGCTCCTTGCTGGGACGCCAGCCACCGTAGCGATACCTGATGTAGTGCTTGTGAATCATGAGCGGTATCTCAAGCCATTCACGATGCGTCCTCAGGAGAATTGCATCTCCTTGGAGTTCCCAGTCCTGGGTGTCTGGGTAGGTTATCGTCACCCTTCTAACCTCGGGCTTGTCAGTGCACGCCTTGCTTTGCTTCTTTAGCTTCATAAAGCTCTTGGCCCGCCTAGCCGCATCCGCAAGGGCGCCCTTGACCAGCCTCGTAGGCATTTCTGGGTACTTCTCACGGAACCTCCGATAGAACGCCCTGTGCAACTGTTCTTTTTAAACGAAAGACTTAAAGAACATTCGTAGACAAATGTGGACATAGGATGATAAAGGAGAAGCTCTACACAGTCAAGCAGGCAAGCGAAATCCTCGGAGTCTGCCGCAAAACGATTCAGAGATGGGACAGAGAAGGAAAAATCAAAGTAATAAGAACACCGGGTGGACGGAGAAGAATACCAGAGAGCGAAATCAAACGCCTCCTCGGAATAAAAGCCGAGGACGGCTTAATTATAGGCTATGCCCGAGTATCAAGCCATACGCAGAAAGACGATCTCCAGAGACAAGTCGAAGCTATCGAGAAATACGCAGAGAGACGAGGATGGCGGGTTCAAATCCTCAAGGACATTGGCTCCGGGTTAAACGAGAATAGGAAAAACTATCGTAAACTCCTCGAACTCGTCGCAAAAGGCGAAGTCTCGAAAATCATCATCGCTTATCCCGACAGGCTCACACGTTTTGGTTTTAAGACACTAGTGTTCTTCTTCCAGCAGCACGGTGCAGAGGTAATCGTCCTCAACGAGAAGGACAAAACACCAAAGGAAGAACTCATCGAGGACTTGCTAACAATCATCAGCCACTTTGCAGGCAGACTATATGGAATGCGTTCCCACAAATACAAGAAGCTCAAGGAGGGCGTGGAAAAACTAATCGAGGATGTTGAAAGTGACTAGAGTCGTTCTCACATACAGGATGAAACATGACTGGAATGTTGATGGCCTCCTCAGCGAGTATCAAAAGCTTCTCCAGCAGGCTATTGACGAAATATGGGAGAACATAACTTGGAAGGAGAAGAAGGTAAAGCACCGCTACCTCATTGGAAACTATGAATACAAGTATTACGAGGCCACCCGATTAATTCCGCATTTCCCAAAATCCAACGAATTCAAGCGGGAGTTGAGGAACAAGCTCCTCAAAAACTGGTCTTTTGCAAAACACTATGTTGA
>JALWQH010000007.1 GCA_027083135.1 Desulfurococcales archaeon
CCCTTCTATACTAGGCCCATATATACGGTTGACCTCGAGGATTTCAGGGGGGTTGATGAGAGGACTGCTGACTCTGTGCCCGTAGCTTACGGCGACCTGAAGATACGTGTAAGCGTGGAGGGCTACGTTATACGTAGCATGGATTCAAGGGTGCCGCCCGCCCAGCAGTACTTCGAGGAGCCGATCTCGTGGAGCTATAGGACTAAGGGCATACTGACAGTCTACCCTACTTTGGCCGACAGGCTTGGATTCGAGCGCAGCATGTCTGGAATACATGCTGTCGAGCACGTGGTGATATCTGCTGCAAGGATTGCTGCGGGCGCTGGTCAGACTGATCTAGGGGGGATAAGCTATCCCTCAGGCCACGTGGTGATCTATGATTCGGCTCCTGGGGGGAGTGGTGTAGCTAAACTACTCTACAAGAGACTTGAGAAGGCTCATAGAATAGCCTATGAGATAGTGTCCTCATGCACATGTGAGGATGGATGCCCTAGATGCGTCTACTCTCCCTACTGCGGCAATAATAATAAGATGCTTTCACGCAGGGCAGCAGTAGAGATTCTGAGAAGCGTCTTGGAAGCGGGGGAGAAGCCTCCCCTAGGATCACCTTCAGGGAAGCCTGTAGCCTAGCCTCAAAGAATAATTGAGCAGGCTATACGCCTATCCTCATCCACGAAGCTCCTGGTAAGCCTTGCAATGCTTCTCAATACCTTGCTGCTGGTCTTAGAATCTATGCATGAGGCCAGCCTGCCAGCCCATCTGCCCAGATGCTCCTCTAGGAACTGCTTCTCAATCCTAGCAGTCTCCCTGTTGGAGTCCAGCATGGCTAGAACATACATGAATTCAAGCTCAACGGCTATATGCTCCGGGGGGAGGGGGGAGTCGCCTCTAACATCGAATCCAGCCCTCCTGTAAAGCCTCAATGCATCCACTGCTGGATCAGCCATGAGCTGAGGATAGCCCAGCATTATTGACTCGTAGGGCGGGCATAGCGGCGACGGGTTTCCCAGGATGAAGAGCCTAGTATACTCCTGGTTGAATTTAACGCAGTCCTCTATCTCCACGGGGTTCCATTCAACCCTGTATCCATGCCTTGTAAGCTCCTCAGCTATTCCAGGGATCCTTGACAATGCTTCCCTAGCCCCCCTGCACTCATCTATGGGAGGAGCATAGAGGGCTGAAAGGGCCTCATACATCTCCGCTCTGATTCTTCTAAGAGCATCCATCATGCTCTCCAGGCTGGAAGCATGGGTGAACACTGTATTTAGGCTTGCGGCCTAGAGGCTTGGATAATACTTGATAAATGGGTGTAAAGAAGAACACTATGGTTTTATTTTGCTTCCTTCCCCTTCCTCCTAAGCTCTCTCCTCACCTTCAAGTAGTATTTGGGGTGGTGATGCTTCACGAATGATTCCGGCAGCGTGCCTGTCCTGAACATTGCTGTGACCATTGGCCTATGCTCAGGCAGCATTATGGCGAGATACACGTGTACTGCCAGCCCTATTATGGCCAGGTAGAATCCTATATCGTGTAGTATTAGGACTAGTTGAAGCGTCTCCTTATCTGCCAGCCTGAACCACAGTATTGTGCCTGTTATATACATGTATATTAGCCCTGCCACTACTCCCCATATCCACAGCTTCTGGCCTAGATTATACTTCCCGAATCCAGGGTTCCTCTTATACATGTAGTAGTCTACTAGGTCCTTGATGCCTTTCTTCAGGCATCCGAGGGTCCAGCACTCGGGCCACGCCTCCCATCTGCGGGCTCTAAAGATCTCCCCTATAACGTAGGCTGCGATCAGCCATATTAGGATGAATGCTGTGAGCCTGTGTAGCCAGTTGGCCACCACTACTCCAGCGGAGTACGCAGTGTATCCTGGGAACAGCTTGTATACGAAGTATCCTAGAGCCCATGCTATCCAGCCGAAGTACTTGAAGCTTATCAGCGGCATGCCTGTCAGTATGAAGAGGGCTGCGAAGTGTATGAGGTGTTTATGCATCCATATCTGGAGCTCCGAGAATACGCGTATCTCCCTCTCACTCATCATGCCTCACCCTCCTCCCCGCTTTTCTTAGCCGTCCAGTATATTATGTGGCCTGCCAAGCCTAGGACTGTCAGGGCGAAGACGCCCCACCCGGCGAGCCTGTATAGGGGTTGATGCTTCTCAAGCTCTTCCTCCTTGTCGGGGAACTTCGGGTTGCCTGCAAGCTCCTTGAACTCAGGGTTCACTACGAAGAAGACGCCTGCCTTGGCCCTCCAATCTGATCCGAGGCGGTGGACATTCTTATTCTCCCTGACTATTCTTGCAACCTCGCTTTCAGGGTCTTCGAGGTCTCCGAATATCCTGGCATGAGCGGGGCATGTCTGGACGCAGGCTGGAGGCTGCCCCTCAGCCAACAGGTGCTCGCAGAACGTGCACTTATCTATGGCGTTTATCTCGGGATCCCATGCTCTGGCACCGTAGGGGCATGCGTAGACACAGTACTGGCATCCAATGCACTTGGTGTGGTCTACTAGTACTATGCCGTCAGGCCTCTGGTAGGTTGCGCCTGTAGGACATGCAGCTACGCATGGAGCATTATCGCAGTGTAGGCATATGTTATGCATGAACACCAGCTTGCTGAAAGGATACTTGCCCGTGTAGACTGGTATGACCCTCGTCCTAAGCCAGAAGTCCCTAACCTTTTTGTAGGCGTCGCTGCTGCCAGCAGCCTTCTCTATTGTTTTCAAAGCCTGTATCCTACGGTTCTCAGCTATGCATGCCGCTGCGCATGCCTCACATCCAAGACACTTATTCAGGTCTATTATCATGGCATACCTGGTCACAGCCTACCACCTCACGCCTTCCTTATCTTAACAATGATCTCGGCCTTCTTGGCAGCCCCTGCTAGGGGCTCGTAGTCGGGTATCAGTAGATCAGAGTAAGTCACTGTGGGGAAGTCCTGCTTAAACCTAAGCTTCTCAGAGTGTTGTCCGAAGTCCCATGACAGCCATACTGTGTCCGGTCTCACATGCTCCGTCACAAAGGCTATTGCCTCAACCTCTCTTCCCGACTTCAGGCTCTTCACAATTATCTTATCCCCGTTCCTTATGCCCAGCTTTTCAGCGCTCTCCCTGTTTATCCACACCCTATAATCCTGTGTTGGTGTGAGTCTCTGAAGCATGGGATTATCGGCGGCGCTGGTGTGAGTCATTGTTGGAACCTTGCCGTAGGCAACGTAGAATTCATCGTCGCTCCTCCTCTTATTCAATATTTCAGGCGGAGCCCATTCAACTAGGGGTAGGCAGTATAGTATCTTCTCCTTGGGGCATCCTTCAAGCAGCTCGAATAACTTGAGGCTGAACAGCTCCACCTTACCGGTAGGTGTTGGCAACTCCCCCTTCTCAAGCAGCTCCAAGTCTTTCCTCCTAACCTCATCCTCCCTCTCTAGGACGACAAAGCCCTTCTTCATAAGCTCGTCTAATGGTATCTTCCTCGTCTCAGCCTGAGCCAGCATTATGCCTCTGACACCGTATCTCTCATAGTATTCTCTTAACTTCGACGCGTCAACATTTATCTCTGCCCCCAGGTACTCCCAGTACTTCTCATAATAGTCCTCCCCCATGGCTTTCAGTATCCCCACCATCATGTCTATGACATGCCTGGTGTTGTAGAGCGGGTCCACTGCCTTAAACCTCGTCTCCACGGCTACTGCTGGGGCGTAGGGCATGTTGAAGAGTGGATCGTCGCGTTCGAGATAAGTGTGTTCAGGTAGAATTATGTCAGCGTAGGCTGCAGTATCTATGGGCAGTATGTCTATGACTACAAGCATGTCCAGTTTCTTGAGGGCTTCCCCACACTCCACGCGGCCGCATATGTTTAGCACGGGATTGGTGGCTATGACGAACAGTGTTTTTATAGGGTAGGGGTCTCCCTTAGCCATGGCATCATAGAGAGCTTGTGCCGACATTCCCGCCGCTGCTAGCGGTATGTGGTGCTTTTCGCCCCATACTACTGACACGTATTCTGGCGGGGGTGTTGATGCTTTAGGCAGCTCTAGGCCCTCACCTGTAAATATTATTCCCCCCGTCTTTAAGAGGCTCCCAACAAGCGCGTTCACTATTCCTGCAGCCCTCCACGTCATCATCTCGTTGGCATGTCTGGCTCCATGCCACCCAGTATCTATTGCCGCAGGCTTCGTTGTAGCGAATTCTCTTGCAAGGTTCCTTATCTTTGCTGCAGGCACATCTGTTATGTTTTCAGCCCATTCCGGCGTGTAGTCCTTGACCTTCTCCTTGAGGAACTCGAAGACGGGTTTAACCTTGACTCCATCCTTGGTGGTATAGGTTCCCTCAAGCGCGGGTTCTGCAGCCTCCTCGTGTAATACTGCCCTGTTCCCCGCCTTATCCCACACATAGTACTTGATCTTACCGTTCTTACCCTTAATGGTTTTATAGGGTTTAAGCTCCTCTGTGAGGAGCATGGGGGCATTAGTATACTTCTTCAGATAATCCTCATCGTATAGTTTTTCCCCTATGATGACATTCATCATTGCTAGGAGTAGTGCGAGATCTGTGCCAGGCTTTATGGGTATCCATTCATCAGCTTTTGCTGCAGTTTCGCTGAACCTTGGGTCTATTACAACCACCTTCTTGTAACGGCCTAGGTTCTGCCCGAACCTGACGCCGTGGACTACTGGTATGCTTCCAGCGATATTTCTCCTCATAACTATGAGGTAGTTAACATTATCATAGTCTGTCAGTATCTGTGAGTGCATCCCTAGACCTATTACACTTGTCCATCCGAAGGCCTTGGGAAAGAAGCACTGGCTGGTGGGTGTTCCCAGCCCGTTGGGGCTTCCAACAGCCCTTAGGAAGGGGAAGAGATAGGTTCTGTAAACCTCGCATGAAAGCCATCCTCCCAGGATGGCTATCTCCCTTGATCTACCCTCAGCTACAAGTTTCTTCAAGTGGTCTGCTATTCTCTTATATGCCTCGTTCCACGATGCTGCTCTGAAGCCCTTCCATGTGCCCCTCAGGTTCTTATCATCTCTTATCAATGGCTGCTTAAGCCTGTCTGGATTATATAGTCTGAATATGCCTGAGTTGCCTCTAGCGCAGATCTTGTTCTTGTTCTTAGGGCTTGGGAACCATTCAGGCCCCATTATCCTCTCAACGCGGCCGTTCCTAACCCTTACAAGAATATTGCAGTCTGCAGGGCACATAGCGCATATTCCAGGCACATACCGTTCCTTCTCCTCGCCCACGATCCCCTGAGCCCGCACAGGCTTCAGAAACCTGAGGCCATGGCTGCTTAACAGTACTCCAGCGCCAGCTACCGCTGAGAGCTTCAGGAAATCCCTCCTCGTTAACTCGAGGCCCAAGCTTCCACCCACTCTAACTGTTCCACCCTCACCTATACTTTAACTCGTATTAAAGTGAATTGGCTTATTTTCATTGAGAATATAGAAAGTAATGTGGATTAGGCGTTGTTAGGATGAAGTAGAAATGCTATGCTGGTTGGATTGCATTTCTCTGCGGATTTAATGCACCACGGCCTCAAGAGGTAAAGAAATGGTGGTGGAGAGTGTGGTTATTGCACCTCGCTTTTGATCGCCTTGCTTATCCATAGCGCGAAGGGCCTGTAGCCTGCGTGCGCGAACTTGGTGAAGGGTGCTGTTACTATGAGGTCGAATACTACTACTAGGTGGGCGGCGAATGTGATGTATGCTGGTATTGCTGCCCCTGCAGCCATGAAGGCGTCTAGCAGGAATCCCGTCAGCCCTGCTAGGAACACTAGCCATAGGAACACCCAGTCTGTGAAGTCGTTGTGCAGGGCGTATTCCTCTTCTCCCTGCATCCTCTTGTATATGAAGTAGCCGCTGCCATACATTATCAATGCTCCGCCTATGAATCCCAGCACTGTGGCTGAGAGCTGCCTTGCCCCGGTTATGTAGTCTATGCCTGTGGCTGTGAAGAGCAGTATGAACCCCCATAGTAGCGACATGTGGGCGTAGAATCTGTTCCTATTGGTGCATTTGAGATACCTGTTCTCCCACAGCACTTCTCCCAGCAGTATTTCGAAGAAGCTTCTAACCCATTTCGAGGCTCCTGCCTTAATGCTATGCGTCCTTCCAATATGCCTGTACATTATGACTAGGTTTGCAAGGGCACTTAGCCCTACGAATACTCCTAGGATCAAGCCCACCTCATGTATGTAGCTTTCAGGTATGAATTCAAGCAGCTTGACGCTGCTCGTAATTATTGATCCGTGGACAAACCATATTCCCAGTAGTAGTAGGGCTGAGAGTATGGTTAATGCTACTGATCCCCATAGCTTGGAGTAGAATATGGATGCTATTCTGCCCCACGAGTACCTGGTGATAGCGTATCTTCTTGCAGCCATCATGAATCCTCCTGGATCAGCCTGCCTGGGACAGGACTTGGTGCATTCTCCGCAATAGTAGCATGCCCATAGCTCGGGTGATCCTAGAAGCTTGTCCCTTAATCCCAGCATAGCGTATCTTATCAGCCTTCTAGGGAATTCTCCGCCCTCCTCTGATAAGGGGCATATAGCTGTGCATACTCCGCAGCTGAAGCATGCGTTTACATCGAAGGCTCCCAGCTTCTTAACCTCTTGTAGGAGGCTTGGATCAACCCTGGCCATTATTCTCACCTCTCCCTAAGCTTGTATTTGAAGAAACCTTCATCGGTCTTCCCAGCCTCCTCTACTTGCCCGTGCCTGAACATTGTCATCAGGTACCAGAACACGGTGTATGTGTCGAGCCCTGTCTCCTCAGCTATCTCTGGAACTGTTTTAGGCTGTTTGCGTAGGGCTCTCGTTATCTTCACCTTTATCTCTGTCTGCCTTTTAAGCATGTCTGTGAGCTCCTTGGATGGCTTTAAGCCCAGCTTGTCTCTCAGCATGTGGACGGTTAGCTTCCGCCTAACAGGCCTCCTGCTCATGGCTCTACACCTCCCTCGCCGCGGCTTTTATCATGTCTTCTATCTGCTCGTTTGTCAGTCCCTGGATCTCTATGGCTCCTGTGGGGCATACTGCAACGCAGGCGCCGCATCCCTTGCATAGGGCTGCGTTCACCCATGCCTTCCTCCCTTTACCGTCATATTCCTTGATGCTTATTGCGCCGTATGGGCATTCAGCTATGCATTTCTGCGATAGGTTGCATTTATCAGGGTTTACGCGTGCTACGAATGGCTCGAGTTCCAGCTGCTTCTTCAAGACTATTCCAGCAGCCTTCGCCGCGGCTGCTGATGCTGAGGCTAGTGCCTCCTTTATGTCCTTGGGGCCCTGGGCTGTGCCTGCTATGAAGAATCCTGCGAGGGTTGTTTCAACAGGCCTTAGCTTGGGGTGGACCTCCTGGTAGAACCCGTCTCTCCCTACTGGGAGTTTCAGTATCTCGTTCAGCTGCTCGTTTGGCCTTGGCTCCATGCCTGTTACGAGAACCACCAGGTCTACCGGTATCTCCACCTCTATCCCCTCTGTGAGGAGGTCCTTGACTGTGACTACGAGTTTGCCGTCCTCCTTCCTAACCTTGGGTGGGTCGTCCTCACTGTACTTGAGGAATACTACTCCCCTCCTGCATGCCTCCTCGTACATTAGCTCATGCTTCCCATAGGTCCTGATATCCCTGTAAAGGTGGTATAGCCTGACTCCAGGGTATTTTTCAAGTATTTTGAGGGATGTGTACATGGTTGCATTGCAGCAGTATCTGGAGCAATAGGTGTTTGCCTTCTCGTCCCCCGAGGGCTTCTGCCTGCTTCCCACGCAGTATATGAAGGCTATGCTTCTGATTTTCCTCCCATTGACTACGAGTTCTCCTCCCCCATTGCTCTCTGCGAGTATTCCTATAAGCTGGGGTAGGGTTACCACCTCGCCGTACGTCTTGTAGCCGTATTCCCCCTCCCTGGGCTCGTAGGGCTTGAAGCCTGTTGCTGTTATAACTGATCCAACTTTAACTCTGATTACCTGTTCCTCCTGGGCGAAGTCTATCTTATCGCCGCATGCCTTGAGGCACTCGCCGCACTTGGTGCAGGCCTCCATGTCTATTGCAGGTATGTCCGGGTAGGCTCCAGGGTATGGTGGAAGCCTTATAGCTGTCCTCATCTTTGCGCCGAAGCTATGCTCGTCGGGCACCTTGACTGGGCAAGCTTTAATAGCCTCCATTATGTTTGGACACTTCCCCTTGAAGTATCTAGGCTTAACCCTTATCTCAGCCTCGAAGTTGCCTATGAAGCCTTTAATCGATGTGACCTCCGCGTTGGTGTATATGGCGACGTTGTCGTGTTTCAGCAGCTCTCTTATAAGCTCGGCTGCTATCTCGCTCCCCCTACGCCCATAGGGATATACTTCCCCCAGCCTTGCAGTGTTTCCTCCTAGGAAGGGCTCCTTCTCAACCAGGTGTACTGCTACCCCCATTCTAGCCAGGTCTAGGGCTGCTCTGAGGCCTGCTATGCCTCCCCCTATTATGAGGGCTGAGGGTGTGACGTCCACCTTTATTTTCTCCAGGGGTTTGGCGTGTCTAAGGTAGGCTACAGCCATTCTTACATGTCTTATGGCTTTCCTCGTTGCTTCTTCAGGGTTGTCGCCATGTGCCCAGCTGACCTGTTCGCGTATGTTTGCATGGTAGTACATGTATGGGTTTAACCCTGCTCTGACCACGACGTTCCTGAAGGTTGCTTCATGCAGCTTGGGTGAGCATGATGCTACTACTACTGCGTTTAGCTGGTGTGTCTTGATATCGTTCTCGATCATCTTCTGCCCTGCTTCGGAGCACATGAACATGAAGTGCCTGGCCACTATGACTCCAGGCTCCTTCTTGATCTCCTCTACTACTTTCTCAACGTTGACCACGTCGGATATGTTGCCGCCGCACCAGCATACATATACTCCTATCCTAGGCTCATCCATGCCTTCTCACCTCCCTCAAGTATGCTGCGGCTTGCGCTGCCGCTGCTTCTGCTTCAAGCACTGTGTCGGGTATGTCTTTGGGGCCTAGGATGCAGCCTGCTGCGAATACTCCTGGTATGCTTGTTTCAACTGGGCTTATGTTCTCGTCTCTGGGCTTCACCCATCCATAGTCGTCTAGCTCGAGCTTCACGTTTTTGAAAGCTTTAACTATCTCGGGGTTTGGTAGGAGGCCTACTGATAGTACTACTAGGTCGTGGGTGGCTTTCCTAAGCCTCCCCCCGTTCTCTATGTCCTCGTACCATACTACTACGTCTCCGTTCTCCCCTGGCTCTATCTTCGCCACCCTGCCTTTGATGAACATTACTCCCATGGCTTTGGCCTGCTGGTAGAATTCCTCGAAGCCCTTACCGAATGCTCTTATATCCATGTAGTATATGGTTATGTCTGCTAGTGGCAGGGCCCCCATGAGCAGCTGGGCCTGCTTTATGGAGTACATGCAGCATACCTGGGAGCATAGGGGGTTGCCTACTGTGCGATCCCTGCTCCCCGAGCATAGGATGAAGGCTATGTTCATGGGTTCTTTCCCGTCGCCTGGCCTGAGCACAGCGTTGTAGGGTCTTGTTGGGGCTAGGAGCCTGTCCATCTGCATTGCTGTTATTATGTTTGGAAGCTTTTTGAACATGTATTCAGCTTTCTTCTCTATGGGGAAGAGCTTGTAGCCTGTTGCTATGATTATTGCCCCTACCCTCGCCTTAATTATCCTCGGCTTCTGGAGGAAGTTTATTGCCCCTACGGGGCATGCTCTCTCGCACTGCCCGCAGAAGACGCAGTGGTCTATGTCTATTACGGCTATCTTTGGGACAGCTGTGTCGAAGGGTATGTATGCTGCCTTCCTTCCCCTAAGCCCGAAGTCGTATTCCTTTGGAACTATTACGGGGCATGCCTGCTCGCATTGCCCGCAGCCTGTGCACAGCGATTCCTCGACGAATCTAGGCTTCTTCAGTATCTTGACCCTGAAGTCTCCTTCCCCAAGCTTCTCTATCTCCTGGATCTCAGAGTATGTTAGGAGCTTTATGTTGGGGTGGTGGGCTGTGGCAGCCATGCGTGGTGTTGAGATGCAGCTTGCGCAGTCTAGGGTGGGGAAGACCTTGCTTAGGAGGAACATTTTGCCCCCTATGCTCGGCTCCTTCTCGACTAGCAGCACCTTGAAGCCCATGTCGGCTAGGTCTAGGCTCGCTGTCTCCCCCGCTATTCCCCCGCCTATGACGAGCACGTCGTATTCTTCCTCCTCCTGCTCCTCCTCGGCTTCCTGGAGTATGCGTTGCATTATGCTTCCCATCTTATCCTCGCCTCTTAACGGGGCCTAGCTTGACTAGTGTTTGGTAGAAGTTCCTCATGTGATTCACGAACGGCTCGGCGCACACTGAGCATATGGCTGCCATCTTGATTCTCTGAGGCTCTATTCCCTCCTCCTCGGCCATTCTCAGCGCCTTGTCTACTCTTCTCGCAGTCCTGTCTGTGCAGTCCCTCAGGTATGGGCAGTCGGTTCCATCCGCGGCTACGAAGACGCCGTCGAACCCGCTTTTCAATGCTAGGATTATCCATTCAGGCCTTATCATGGAGGAGCATGGCAGCCTAATTATAGCCGTGGTGGCTGGGTAATGCATGTGTAAGAGGCCTGTATAATCTATACCTACATCTGAGATCAGGTTGGTTGAAAAAACAAGTATTTTTGGTTTGAAGGCTTCTCCGCTCATCTCTGGGCACCTCTTAGCCCCTGTGGCGGGGGCTACTTGCCTCTCTTCACGAAGATCCGCCAGTATCCGGGCTCCTCTATTACTCCTAGGAACTCGTGTCCAACCTTCCTTGCCCAGAGGGGTAGGTCTCTCTTGGTGCCCGGGTCGGAGGATAGTACTTCGAGTATTCCTCCAACCGGGACTTCTGAGATCGCTCTCTTGGCTGCTAGGAGGGGTCCTGGACACGAGGTTCCCCTGGCATCCACCACTTTATCCGGCTTGAGTTTTCTAAGCTCCTCTTCACTCATACTCATGTCTATTCACCTCCATTTAGATGAATAGGTTGATCTTTGCTTTACTCATCTTGTCTACCCATTCTCCTGCTCCTATGATGTCGTCGACCATTTCCAGGTCTTCTAGCTTGACTCCCCATATCCTGCTGGCTAGGGAGCAGGCGTGGATCTTGACTTTTCCAAGCTCTCTTGCCTGTTTCAGCAGGTCGTACCACATGGGTAGGTTGAGCTCCTTGAGTCTTGCTGCAACCTTCTCCCCCATCTCCTTGAATTCGCTTAGATTCATGTTCTTCTTCATGACGTCCTTCTTGAAGGCGTAGACTCCCCATAGCTGGAGGAATATTTCGACCTCCATGTCCATGGATACTGCGGCGCTGACTAGGACGGCCATGCCTGTCAGCCTGTCGATGCTTCCCGACATAAGGGTTATGCACATCTTATCTGTCATCTTGTTCCACCAAGTATTCAGTTAGCGCCCTCATATTTTAATTTTATCTTCAATGATATAAAACTATTTTAAACATCGTAACTATTGTTTCGGGGGGTTGAAAATAGTTTTTTACGTGTAAAATAAAAAAGTGGGTGTATTGTGCTATTTTTCCATGAGTTTTTGTAGGAGTTCTAGGTGTTCTGCTGTTAGGGGGTATTCTGCTATTTCCTCGAATACTGCTTTCTCCCCCTCTACTCTCAGCCTTCCAAGCATCATTACTTTTCTCTCCAGGTCTACGTCGTGGGTTAGGATGCTCCACTGCCTCAGGTATTTGAGTAGTTCTATGTAGCTTAGTATGGTTATGTCTGCCCTAGCTATGTCTGGGAGACATCCGGCCAGGTATCCTCTCAGACATATTACTAGATCTGCCCTCACAGTCTTGTCCGCCATTACTTCTAGGAGCTTGCGTAGCAGCTTCTGGCATTCCTCGAGCCTATCCTCTCCTCCAACAATAACTACTATGGCTTGAGGCTTCTCAGCCAGTACTCCATCCACCGACTCCTTCAGGTTCTCCAGAGATAGGGGGAAGTATCGTGCAACTCCTCCTGTCCTCCTCATAAACGCCGTCATCAATGCTGAGGCAGTGGCCACACATTGTACTCCAAGCTGAGACAACACTGCAATCTTATTATAATCCCTCAAACTCAAACCCATCAACAATCCATTAAAAACACCCAGCCGCACACGCTCACCAACACTCAGACCAGCCAACCCCACATCCTCCTCCAACACAATACCAGTACACACACTCATATATATTATTTCTCCCAAAAAATAAAAATATTGAAAACACCACGACCAACAAGCCAAAAGAAGAGGAAAAAGGGTCCCCCGGTCCGTGAACACATCACAAACCAATCAGCACGCCCACCAGGTCATCCCCCACAAAACAAAACAAACCAACCCATAAAAACACACCCAACAACAAGCAGAAAACAATATAACCCACCCAACAAACACAAACAAACCGGCGGGGTAACACAGCGGGGTAGGGTAGCCAGGCAGCCCGCGGGAGACGCGGCGGCTATCCTCCCTCTTCTAAATGCTTTCTAAGAGCCTCTAACAGTCTTACAACCTGTTGATCATAGATTACTATCTCCCTGTTCCCTCTTTTAATATAGGGTGTAAGGTCGACGCCGATGATCCCACCTATCTTTCTAAGAACCCCGCGGATTGCTGTGAGCCTCTCTTCAACCACGTGTTTTCCTGCAGGCATGTAGAGGTATAGGTATTTTCCCCGTCTTCTTCGTTTAAGCTTCAATAATAGTTGTTTTTCACTCTCTCCCATATTTAGCAGTGTTCTTTCAATATCCATGATTGATGCATGTATTTCGCCTAGAGTTGCACGCCTTCTTTTATGAATTATGTGGGCAAGCCTCCTCTTCTTGGAGGGGTGTTCCAGGAGGCCGTGGATTGCTTCAAGTATTCTTAACCTCCTCACCGCGGCTGTACTTACGCGTAGGAGATAGCGGTTTTCATCGTACTTCACGTTGCCCTCAAAGATCTCTGTAAGTATTCTGTAGAGTGGATCAGTGTTTGAGACGCTTATCCTAATATTATCATTATCCAGTGAGCCGTCGCCCTCAATGACACCTGCAATGAAGCCTGCTAGGGCTTCACTATTATTCCTTAAAATATCCACTATACTGGCTATTGAACCATACCCATATTTAACTGGCTTTACGTGTAGCAGTACAGACTCATCATTTACCACTATATTAACCATGGGCATTATTTTCCCAGTAATGCTGCTGACCATGTATTTAGCTATGTAGATACGGGTACTCCTAAATCCATGCACTATGGTATTAATGTCTGGTGCACGCGTAGTCGAGAATATTATTCTGCTTCCACCCAATATTGAACCATCACTCAAGGCCAAGCCTATGCGATACCATAAGGGTTTACATTTATCCGAGCTGAGAACTATGCTTTTACCCGACCTGCTTAGCTCCACCTTTATTGTACTATTAACACTGCTTTTCAATGCCTCATAGATATTCTTAGTAATCATAATTCTATCATCGGCTGATATATTATAAACATAGTATACTCTATCGCCAAGCATTTTCACTTTTCTGAGACTTTCATTACAAGCATACTTGAAGATCCTGATGCAGGAGTCGATAATTATCTCCCCTATCACTCAAATCACGTTAGAGAAATATTTAGAGATTCCTAATAAATTTTTATTATTGCTAAACCCTATATATGGGCTTGGAGGAGTGGTGAATAACTTATGAAGCTGAGAGTGAGGAAAGGTGGAGGAAACTACTACACATACGAGGTCACATTACCTAAGAAACTGGTTGAGGCACTGGGATGGAGGGAAGGCATGAAGCTCGCAGCAGAGATACATGTAGCAGGAAACACTAAGGGGATATTAATAAGGCCCAGCATAAAAGAGTAAGAAGCCTTTAAGGATATCCTAGGTGCAACTATAAGTGGAAGCATAGAGCACTCTCTCAGGATACCATAGATCCTATTTCCCCTCCACCTTAAAGGCAGGACTTTCAGCTAGTAAAAACTTATAAGCCAAACCCACCTAGCACCTATTTGAGAGGGAGGGTAGTCCGCCGCTCCGCGAAGCTCATAACCCCGAGATCGGAGGTTCAAATCCTCCCCCCGCTACCATTGGGGGCCCCGCCGCCACTGTGTTTGCGGGTTCTCTTGTTTTCTTGGTTTGGGGTTGAGTGTTGTTTTGGTGTTGTTTGGATGTGGGTTGTGCCTGGTTGCTTGTTGGAGAGTTGAGCGCGGGGTATTTTACTAGCTTTTCCTCATATTTGAGGGGGTGTGTTTCATGCTGGTTAGCCGTGTGGATCTCTACGTGTTTGGGACGCGGTTGAGGAGGGAGTTTAGGATAGCGCTTGGTGCGACTACGGCTATGAGTAGTGTTATTGTGAAGCTGACTTCGGGTAGCGGTGTTGAGGGGTGGGGTGAGGGAGCCTGGGCGGCCAGGATTATAGGTTCGACTCTTGACACGAGCCTTAAGGCGGCGGAGTTTCTTGCGGGGAGACTTGTGGGCAGGGACTTGGAGCCCGGGGATGTTAGGAGGATACTTGATACGGCTATCCTCGGGGCAGGGGACTCTAAGGCTGCTCTTGAAACAGCCTTCATGGATGCATGGGCGAAGGAGCTTGGAAAACCACTCTACAGGCTGCTGGGAGGATCAAGGTCAGAGTACTATACAGACATAACCATAGGCATAAAAAGCATAGAGGAAACAGTCAGGGAAGCCTCAGAGGACGTTGAGAAAGGCTTCAAAACACTGAAGGTGAAGGTAGGGGAGGATCCAGGCAGAGATGTAGCCAAGATAAAAGCCCTCAGAGACGCGCTCGGATACGATGTGAAAATACGCGTAGACGCTAACCAGGGATGGAGCCCCAAGCAAGCCCTCAAAGCCGCAAGGAGACTGGAGAAATACGAGGTGGAACTCATAGAGCAACCCCTACCCCACTGGATGCTGGGAGAACTAGCAGAGCTCAGACGCCTAACAGAAATACCCATAGCACTAGATGAAAGCGTCCACAACGCTAGAGACGCTATGAGAGCAGTGAGAATAGGGGCAGCAGACGTGATCAACATCAAGCTGATGAAGGCTGGAGGCATACAGGAAGCACTAAGAATAGCAGCGATAAGCGAGGCAGCCGGGGTTAAAAACATGATAGGATGCATGGAGGAAACCCTAATAGGAATAACAGCCTCATCCCACATAGTAGGAGCCTCCCAAAACATAGTCTACATAGACCTTGACGGAGACCTAAACCTAGCCGAAAACCCTGTTAGGGGAGGAGCACAGCACCTGGGAGGAGGGCTCAGAAGACTGCCAAACAAGCCTGGCCTCGGAGTAGAGGTCGATGAATCCAAGCTAACCCACGTGAAAACAATAACACATGGAGCATCAGGGGAGAAAACCTTCTAGCATACTCAACACGCGTAGAGCCAACCCTCAGCCTCACGCAGACTGGAAGCATGATACGTGGGGGTGAGAGAACCCCTATTAACAACCCCAGTATCTATGAGCAGAGTATCTATACCAGCCCTCAAACCCAAAGCCACATCAGTCTCCACCCGGTCACCAATAATCAACGCCTCCCCCGCCCCCACTCCAAGCCTATCCAACACGAGCCTAATAACCCATGGATTAGGCTTACCTGCAATGAAGTCAGGCCCCCTGCCAGCAGCAACAGCCACCGCAGCCACCATTGAACCCGCGCTCGGAGCCTCACCCCCGCCGGGAAGAGGCCTCGTAGGATCAGTATTAGTAGCCAGGAAGAACGCACCCCTCCTGGCAAGCCTCGACGCACAGGCTATCTTACCGTAGCTCAGCCTCCTATCAAGCCCCACAACCACAGCGTCAGCCCTCCCACACCTCCCTAAAACCACTAGTCCCAGACGCCTAAGCTCCTCCCTCAACCCCTCCTCCCCCACAACATACACCCTCGCCCCAGGCATCCTCCCCGAAAGATAAACCGCCGCAGCATACCCGCTTGTAACAATATGTTCAAGAGGGATATCCAGGCCGACCTCAGCCAGCCTGCCCTGATAATACTCCCTAGTCCTAGTGGAATTATTGGTTAAAGCCACCAGTACGGCTCCCCTCTCCTGCAGCCTCCTCAAAACCTCAACATTCTCCCCTATCGGAACATAGTTGCGCCAAACCACTCCCCCCAAATCAACTATAAACACCCTGTACCTAGGACCGCATTCCTTCAAGCATCATCCTCCCCTGAACCGCGGCTCTCCCAAGCTTCCTCCCAATACTCTCAGCAAAACTCTCAGGATCATCCGCGAACACATAGAGCCCCCATGGAGAATACATTACCTCCAAGCACCTCATAAGGGATACGGAGGAGCTTCCCGGAACAATCTTACCATAAATGCGTCCATCCTTCTCAGCCACAACGACAGCGTAAACCTCCCCCCCATGCTCAAGTGCTATGACCTCACATTCACCACTCCTCCACACAGCAGTCCTCGAAGCATATCCTCGAAGCCTTATGAGCCGTGCAACCTCCTCCCCTACCCGCTGCAAGGCTTCTCCCCCAGATTCACATAGCATAAGCCGAGCTTCTCAGCAAGGCTTACAAGGCTCTCCCTGGGAACAAGCGCCAACCCCCCATCCTCCGTCTCAACGACAGCCAGGTTACCTATGAATCTAACCCTAGCCCTAGTCTCCTCCAAGCAACACCAGCCAAATAATAATCCCATCCTCCACGTCTAAAAACAATGCGCCGCGATCAAGGTGGAGTCCTAGGCGCTGTGCCCAGCTTACGGCAGGCGGAGCCTGCTCGGAGAAGACTAGTTCACAGTGCTGTGGGCAGACTTCCTTCTCCTCCAGTAGAACCACACGCTCCTCTTACGGCGCTCCCTATACTCTTCAAGCTCCTTAAGCACGCCAGGCATCTCAGGCAAAGCATACCTGTTTCCAGGAAGCTCCACCACTACACCCTTATCCACAAGCCTGTAGAGAGTCCTCCTAAGCCTATCCTCGCCAGCTATACCGCTGAAAGTCTCCCTAAGCTCGCTCCAACGCATAGGCCTGCCCTTCTCCCTAAGCAGATCCACCACTAGGCGCTGCAGCTCATCGTCGTGGGGCGCCATCATAACCACCACGTCGTCATCCTCGTATAGTACTTTCAGCTTCACGTGCATCTCACCCTATACCTACACTATATTTACTTACTTATATAAATCTTATCCAATCTAACGCCGCAATCATAGTTATATTAAAACCATGTGCTCAGAAATAATAGTAGCGCTTACCTTTAATGAATAATATTTATGGGCTTAACATATGTTAATGGCACCCACATTTAGGACGCTGTATTAAGATAATGTTAAGAGGGAGTCTAACTGAAAATAAGGCTAGGAAGATACTTATGCCTAGCAGAATACTGGGCAGGCCTGGCGAGAAGGTTCTACTCCTAGGAAACGAGGCCATAGCCCGGGGCGCTGTTGAAGCAGGCCTGGGCTGGGCTTCAGCCTACCCCGGCACACCATCCACGGAGATCGTTGAAACACTCCACAGCGTCTCAAAGGACCTGGGAATACATGTGGAGTGGAGCGTTAACGAGAAGGTAGCCCTGGAGGCAGCATACGCCGCGGCGATCAGCGGTGTGAGAAGCCTTGCAGCCATGAAGCATGTTGGAGTAAACGTCGCCGCAGATCCCCTGATGTCCTCAGCCTACACAGGCGTTGAGGAGAGCCTAGTAGTGGTTTCAGCAGATGATCCAGGCATGTGGAGCAGTCAGAACGAGCAGGATAACAGGTGGTACGGGCTCCACGCCTTCATACCAGTATTCGAACCATACTCCCCTGCAGAGGCAAAAGACCTGACACGCGACGCCTTCGAGTTTTCAAGCAGGATGCATCACCCAGTAATCCTTAGATCAACCACTAGGCTAAGCCATACGAGAGGCCCTGTAACCCTAAGGGAGGCTAAGCCGCCCGTAGCTAAGGGCAGCTTCAAGAAGAATGTTCAACGATGGACAGTTATACCGGCACATGCACGCAGGCTCCGCGTAGAACTGCTTGAAAGGTGGGGGAGAATAGAGGAGGAGGTTGAGAAGCTCCCCTACAATAGGCTTGAAAAACACTCTGGAGGACAGGCCATAATAGCCTCAGGAATAGCCTACGGCTACGTTGTAGACGCTTTAAACTATCTTTCCCTAAGGGACACGGTGTCAGTCCTCAAGCTCTCAACCACAGTGCCGATCCCCAGGAAACTCGTGTTAGACGTCCTCTCAAGCCACGAGTCAGTACTAGTGGTAGAGGAGCTGGAGCCCGTGGTTGAAACATGGGTTAAGAGAATAGCATATGAGGAGAAGCTTAACACCACTATAAGGGGGAAGGACCTTGTCAACAGGATAGGAGAACTCACACTTGAAACCGTGACAAGAGCTGTAGCAGGCTTCACGGGGGCAGAATATCCGTGGAAACCCGCAGAGGCTGAGATAACCCTTCCAATACCCCCACGCCCCCCCACGCTCTGCCCAGGATGCCCGCATAGAGCATTATTCTACGCTCTCAAGAGAGCGGTTAATAGGAGCAGGGTTAAAGCAATCTACAGCGGGGACATAGGATGCTACAGCCTAGGAGTCATGCCCCCCTTCGAGATGCAGGACGCCCTCATAGAGATGGGTGGAAGCATAGGGATGGCCAACGGCTTCGCCCATGTAGATGAGGATAAAATGCCTGTAGCCATAATAGGAGACTCAACATTCTTCCATGCAGGCGTGCCGGGACTCATAAACGCAGTCTACAATAAGTCCCCGATGCTCGTAGTCGTACTAGACAACAGAGTCACAGCTATGACAGGCCACCAGCCCCACCCCGGCACAGGCTTCTACGCTACAGGCGAGCCTGCACCCATGGTGAAAATAGAGGATGTGGCTAGGGGGGTGGGAGTAAAGCATGTGGCAACCATAGATCCATTCAACCTGAAAGACTCGGAGAAGAAGCTCATGGACGCTATCAGATATGTCGCCGAGGAGAAGAAGCCTGCAGTAGTAGTGGCTAGGAGGGCATGCACACTCCTCATAGACGCTGCTGCTAGGAGGAGGGGCATAACAGAGCCACTATACATTGTAGATCAGGATAAATGCACGGGATGCGGCATATGCTACAATGCCTTCAGCTGCCCTGCAATAATACCGCTCAAAAACGGTAAGGCAGAGATAGATCCAGCACTATGCACAGGCTGTGGAGTATGCGCTGAGATATGTCCCTTCAACGCCATCAGGCTTGCCCGTAAAGGAGACCCCGAATGGGAGAAACTATGGTTCTAGGGTGATCGCGTTGAAGGCTTTAAACATGGTTCTCACAGGGGTCGGCGGCCAAGGCCTCATAACGCTTGCCGCCACCATAGGTAGAGCCGCTGTGCTTGAAGGAACACACGTCCTGATAGCAGAGACCCACGGCCTAAGCCAGAGGGGAGGCAGCGTCGAGGTCTACGTGCGTCTAGGAGAAGTTAACTCGCCGCTGGTCCCGCCTGGAGGAGCCGACATAATAGCATCCCTGGAGATCATAGAGACCCTGAGAAACCTCAGGTTCGCCGGCCTGTCAACAACAATAATGACTGATGAGAGGCTCATCCGCCCAAATATTCCAGGCATAAGTGTCCCCGAGGTTGAAGAAGCTTTAAAGCAGCTTAGGTCAACGGGGCTCAGAGTAATGCTTATCCCCGCCTACAGGCTTGCAGAGAAGGCTGGAAGCATAATAGCTGCCAACATGGCTCTACTGGGAGGAATGCTGGCTTCAGGCCTGCTTGAAGGATACATTACTAGAAGCTCCGTGGAGAAAGTTATCTCAGAGATGCCTGCCAGGTGGAGGGAGGTGAACCTCAAGGCCCTTGACCTAGGCTACGCCCATGTAGAAGCACTGCTAGGACGCCGATGATCAGGGCGGAGACGCCTAGGATAATCATGGCTGCCCCCCTCAACCCCCTCCCCTCAGGCCTCAGGGAAACACAGGTTGTTTTACTACTCGTCCTGCCAGCATAACTGCTGCTCAGCGTGGTAGGCGTAGCGCTAATAGTAGTCCTAGTAGTCGTGGCTGCAGTGGTCGTCACGCTTGTTAGAACAGTGGTTGCAGAGGTATGCGTAGCAGTAGCAGTGGTCTGGGCTGGTATGATGGTATAGGTTATCCAGTCCCTCCATAATTCAAGCAGGGTGACATTGATCTCGGCTCCACTACCCGTGATGGGGGATAATACCAATCTAAGCTCATCAGGCCTGCCCCCATGGTATTTAAGCCTCCCTGAAAACCTCAGGCTGCCTGCCTCCACATCAATGAATACAGTGCCATTAACATTATATGTTGCCTGCACCCTGATCTCCTCGCCCGTACTTATGGAGCCGAGCCTACGCCACGTATTCTGATCTCCAATCATCACGTAGGCCTCCATACGCTCCCCGTAAACTATCGCCAACCCTATTCTCTGGGGGCCTGACGCCAAGGCAGCCTCCACGAGGCCTGAGCCACTAGCATTCACAACGCTCATAACTATTCTAAACCCACATACCCTCACAATGCTTCCCAGCCTCCACTCCCTTAGAAGAGGGCCGGGCCCGAAGACTCCTCCCGATGCTGCGGACGGCGGCAGACCTGACGCCTGTAGAACCAGGCCAACAGCAATCAGCACAGCTGCCCCTATAGCTATAGCCTGCAATCCTCTACACCCTGCTATGAGGACCACATGCTATTCAGAGCGCTGAAGGTATTTTTACCTCCCGCTACTGGTATTCCAGCCATCCTATCCCATTTTACCTTTAATCCGCTCTGTCTTTCCAGGGCATTATTCTTGGGCCTGGAGAGCTGTGAGCCAGGCTCAGGGGACTCTGAGGCTAGATGTTAGGAACAGGTGATGCGTGGTGGGTAAACAATTAATGCTGTGCAGCCTAGATTAGTTTGAAGCATCTTGCCTTAATCCTAGAAGGGGATGCATGGTAGCCTAAGATGCCGCCGCACATATATGTGAAGGCTGGGGATACATGGATGCTGATCCTCGACGTACCTGTAGCTAGGCGTGGCAGTAGGCGTGCGGCTTACGGCATGGTGGGGGAGCCTGCTAAGCCCCGTAGGCTAAGGTACTGCTTGGACATACCCATAGATTCATCGAAGGCGGTTAAAGCTATAGCAGCCCTCCTCAAGACAAATATAACTAGCCCCATGTTCCTGGAGCCCAGAGGCATGGACTACGTTGTCAGGGTCTGCTCCTCATCGCAGAGGGCTGCTGAGAAGTCATGGGGGGAGGCTAGGAGAACGCTAGGCAGGCTAGGCGTGATCCTGGAGGAGTGAGGAATCATTGCTGTGCGAGATATGCGGGGAGAAGGAGGCTACCCATACCTGCAGGCTCTGCGGTAGAAGAGTGTGCGACGAGCACTATGATCCAGCTACAGGGCTATGCACTATATGCTCCCAGTCACTATGCGAGATATGCGGGGAGAGGCTTGCATCAGCATACTGTGAAATATGCGGTAGATACGTGTGTTATGACTGCTCAATTCAGGTAACCCCTGCGGTAAGAGTATGTAAGGAGTGCTTCTCAAAGCTTGGCTGGAGAGGAGTGCTAGAAGAACTTAAGCGTAGGAGAAGCGGCGTGCCACGACTACTCCCAATAAGGCTGCTTGCAGCACGCATCAGGCGGAAACATACTTAACCAGCCTAGCCTGATTCATGGAGGGTGGTTTCATGAGCGTTGAGGCGGTTAACAGGGCTGTGGATAGAGTTAGATCCACTGCTAATCTATTCAGATCACTGGAACCTCAGGGCCGCTCAGGCCTCGATGTGAGGGCGGCAGGCATGGCCCAGAAACTATCAATGATGGCTGAGAAGATGGCCATGGCCCTTAGACTAGCATACTGCCTGACAAGCGGTAAGTGTGTTAAGCAGGGTGAAGCATGGATCTGCAAGGGCCCTACATTCAGGCTATTCCTCTGCATCACTCCTGGAGAAATAAGCGTGTCAAGGCATACTGATGTGAAGGTACTAGCATACAGGGAGGGAGATGAAGGATGGTCAGCCTACGCGAATTTCGGAGGAACCGAGGTATTCATGATTTCAGGCAGGAAGGCTAGGCTCTGCATAGGGGGGAACCAATGCGTAGAGGTGGAGCCTGATGCAAGCATGATAAAACAGCATTACAGCGATATAAGGTACTATGCAGGCAGGCTTGACTCAATGCTGGGCAAGCTTCTCGAAGGCCTCCAAGCGCTGGCCAGAGCATCCTCTCCGCAGTGCCTAAGCGGGGAAAAATAGGCTTGAAGACACCCCTAAAAACTCTGAGAGCAATTTGAAAGCGGGTTGAGTCTAGGATGAAGCCTGTGCTGCCTCCCCCTCCGCAGCATATCCTGGAAGCTCCGGGAAGCTCTCCTTCATCCTCTGCTCAGCCACTGTGGCAGCCTCTCTCAGTATTTTCTTAGCCTCCTCGTCGGCCACATAGTATTCTGGAGACACACCTGTGAATTCTCCAGCCTCCATTACTACTCCATGCAGTACCTCCTCGATCTCAGCCATATCTAGGCTCAGCTCAGGCATTATGCCGCGCAGCACGTTCTTAAGCTCCTTTACAACCCCCATGACAGGGCCTATAGCCACGAATACTTCTCCGAACTCCCTTATTGTTTCAAGCCTCACTGTTACATGCTCTAATGCTATCCTAGTAGCCATCACCTGTTTCGCCAGCTTCCTTATCTCCGCCACCTCTCCCGCATACATTAGGGCGCGGCTCTTATCCTTGTTCATATGGGCCTCAACAACCTTCTCGAAAAGCACCCTGTCCCTCTCCTGCATCTTAGCTATAAACATGTCCAGCCTGCTTAGAACAGTTCTCAGCCTATAAGTAGCATACGCGATCCTCCTCCTCAGAGGCTCCCTAGGCTTAAACATATCCCTAACCTTGTCTGACAGGGTAGGCCCTCTGGGCGCCCCACCACTCCATATTTTCTCAAAGTTGTTTAATCCAGGCACGCCTTGCACCCTGAGGAAAACCTTCTATTGCTGCTGTGTTTTTAAGGCTTGAGCCTAATCCCCTCTCAGGCACCATTATATTAGCATCCATGATCCATGTTACTATGGGTGGCTGGACATAGAGGTGCAGCCAAGCTTCAACGCGTATGTCAGCGGCTCCAACATAGTCATAGTTAATACTTACAGCGAGCCCTATGTGTTGAAGGCTGTTGAAGTAGAGCATGATATATCAGCGGGCAGCGTTAAGCCTGAGCTGCCATACAAGGAGGAGAGCGTTGTCTCACCTGTACGCAGGATAACTGAGAGAATAGAGGTCGGCGTGGATCTTAGGCCTGGAGAGACATATGAGCTATACTTCGGCGCCACTGAGAGGGTTCGGAAGGTCACAGCAGTCATAAGTGTTGGAGGAAAGGACTATAGAGTACCATTAGAGATAAGGAGAATAAGCGGGGAGGAAGAGTAGCATACAGGGCTGTGATGACCGCGCCGGAAGAGACAGCCGAGAGGCGTATGGCTTGAAGAGAGATGAGCTGAGCCCCCATGGAGGTGGAGCCAGGCTTAGGAGAATAGGCTCCATGACTGCTAGATGTCCTGCCTGCGGCAGGCGAACCATGATCATAGAGGATTACCTGTACGATGCTCCACTCATAGGCTTACTGCTCATCTCTGCAGGCAGGTGTAGGAGCTGCGGGTACAGGTACTCTGATATAAGGGCGGCTGAGAGCCAGGGGCCGCGTAGACTAGTCTTCAGGGCTGAGGGTCCCGGAGACCTTAACGTAATTGTCGTTAAGTCGGCCTCAGCCTCCATAAGAATACCTGAGCTGGGAGTAGAGGTCACACCTGGCCCCGCATCCCAGGGTTTCATAACGACGGTGGAGGGGATCCTGCAGAGAGTTGGGGAGGTTCTTGAAACACTATGCGCGGACCCGGAGACAAATAGGGAGGAGTGTTCCAGGAGGCTTAGGGAGCTTAAAGAATGCTCTGAGGGTAGGAGCAGCTTCACATTGATCATTGATGATCCTGAAGGCACGAGCAGGATTATTAGCAGCAAGGTTATGAAAGAAAAACTCTACTCCCCTAGCATGTCATAGAGGCTTACTCCACTCTTATTTCAACACCCTTCTCCTCAGACGAGCCTATCTTTTCCAGCCTTACTTCAAGCACCCCGTTCTTATAGGTGGCTTTAGCGCTGTCAGGCTTAACCTTGGCTGGAAGCTCTATCTCCTTATAGTATTTGCGGTGCTCGTTGCTAGCCCTTATTATCAGCTTGTTGCCAACCGCTGTAACCTTGATCTTATCCTTCTCCACGCCTGGAAGCTCGGCTACAACCACTATGCTCTTATCATCCTCAAACACGTCGACGAGGGGCTCCCTCTCCTCAGTTATCCTGGGCTTCCCAGCCTCCCTTCTAATATTGCCGAACTCCTCCACCACAGGCTTGCCGTCAGGCCCTATGGTCACCCTGAACCCATACACGTATGGGCCCCTTATCTCGGCTCCCCTCTCCCTGAGCATCCTCTCAAACTCTCTTTCAACCTCCTCGAACTCCTCTTCAAACTCCCTCATTATCTCGTCGAACACGTCGAATATGCTTCTCCTCCTCTTGAAGAAGCTCACAGCTCTCACCTGTTTTTAGTGAGATTGACTCAGGGATAATAACTCTTCACTAGAGACAAAAGTTTTAGTGCGCTGCGCCTGGCATTCTATGCAGGCTTGGTGGATCATGGCTGAGGGGAGCCTTAGATACGATGTAGCTATAGCTGGAGCAGGCCCGGCAGGCGCCACGCTGGCCTACCTTGCATCAAGGATGGCTAGGGGGATACGCATAGCCCTAGTGGATTTTAGGAGGTGGGATAATCTTTGGGGGAAGCCCTGCGGGGATGCTATAAGCCATCACACGTTCCCTGAGACAGGGGTGGAGCCTCCTCGGGGAGAAGAGGTTAGACAACTGGTGAAAGGCATATTGATCTATAGTCCCGATGAGAGAACAGTGTTCAGAGTGGATGCTGAGTCAGGATACATTATAGATAGGACGAAGCTCGGGCAACGGCTTGTAAGGGAGGCGGAGGATAATGGCGTCGACGTGTATCTTGAAGCCAGGGTTCTCTCACCCATAATAGAGGGTGGAAGAGTGCAGGGCTTCGCCGCGAGGCTTAAAGACGGGTCGAAAGTGGAGTTCAGAGCTAAGGTGACAGTGGAGGCTACTGGAGGTGGAATGGCGCTTAAAACAAGGCTTCCGAGAAGCTGGCCTGTAGCAGAGCCCATAAACCCTCAGGATACTAACATAGCCTACAGGGAGAAACTGGTTCTCGGAGAGGATGTGGAGGAACCACACTATATACGAATATACATAAACCAGGAGATCGCTCCTGGAGGCTACTGGTGGTACTTCCCTGAAGGCATACGTGAGGTTAACTCAGGCCTAGGCGTGCAGGGAGGGAAAGGCTATCCAAGCCCAATGAAGATATTCAGGGAGAAGCTGCTGGGAAGAAGGCCTGAGCTTAGAAGGATTGTCAGGGTTGTTGAGGCTGGAGGCGCAATGGTTCCCACCAGAAGGCCTGCCGACACCCTGGTAGGCCCTGGGATCATAGTGTTGGGGGACGCAGCCTATACTGTCAACCCTGTGCACGGCGGAGGCATGAGCTACTCGATGAGGGCTGCCCGCTACGCCGCTGAGGCTGTAGCTAAGGCATGGGAGGATGATGACTGGAGCATGGAGAAGCTATGGATGCTTAACACAGCCTACATGCATAGAGTAGGTGCTAGGCAGGCATCACTCGACCTCTTCCGCCTCTTCCTGCAGAGATTATCCGACGATGACCTGAACTACGGTATGGCTAAAGGTTTGATGAGGGAGAAGGACATATATGAGACAAGCATATCAGGCGAACTCAAGATGAGCGTGGTTGAAAAGGTTTCAAGAGTAATAGCAGGGCTTGGAAGACCATCACTTCTCATAAAGTTAAAGGTGGTAGCCGACTACATGCGTAGGATTAGAGAGCTATATAGAAGATACCCTGAAAGCCCTAGAGGCCTAGAAGCCTGGAAGGCAGAGCTAAGAAGCCTCTATACAGAGTACCTGGAGAACCTGAGGTGAATAAACTTTATCTTCCGGCAAATACTAATGCATGGTGCCTGCGACGGGCGAGAAGCCACTGCTCGCTGATGGAAGCATAGTAGGAGATTACTCACCTCTACTAGCCTATTGGAGGAAGGCTAAGGAGAAGGATAGGAGGCTGGCTGAAAAAGCCCTTCTAAGAAGAGAGGATTTCGAATACTTGGATAGAATCGTGGAGGATTCTTCGGGGAAGATAAGCGTGGCCGAGGCCCTCTCCAGGCTTAAAGCATACTTCGCTGAGAGAATAGACGCTGAGCTGGCGGTCGAGGCTGTAAGGGAGGCTTACAGGGTGGAGAGCATAGATGAAGGTGAGGCTAGGAGAATAATAGCGGGAATAATGGCTGGATGGCTCATAGAGGCCTCCAGGCTTCTCAAAAAATATAAGGTCGGCCCAACTAATCCACCAATGCCTGCCAAGGGTGCTGAGAGTGGTTAGAATAAGACTCGACGCTATTCAAGGCGTCTTAGACGAGGCTGCCAGACGGTGGCCTGGCTCAACCCTCGAAAAAATTAAGATAGGTAGAGGGAAGATCATACTTTTATTCAGGATTAATGGTGTTAGGGTTAAAGCCATTATAAGCAGGTCGGATGGAAGGATAAGAGTGTTCTCCCCACTCAAAGGAGCCAACATCACGCTTACAAGAATCCTTGAGAGGCGTGTGATCCGTGCCTAGGAAGCCGTATAGAAGCAGGCTCAAACTACTAGTAGATCTCTGGGACATAGTGTTGAAGACGGGGCCGAGCAGCAGAGAAGAAGTCGTCGAGATGCTTAGAAGAATGTACTCTCAGGCAAGAGTGGAGCCTCTGAGAGGGAAGGCTAGGCCCCAGGACCTCTACGATAAGGAGATGGCCAGCCTATACGTTGTAGGCAGGTATGGCTTAGGCTTATACGACGAGTATACCGGCCTCTTCGACAAAGTGTTTTGGAAGGAGCTAGTCTACGAGGACATGGCTGAGAAGATCAGGGAGGGGGATAGAGAAGCCTTCGAAAGGCTTGCGGGAAGAGTTGGAGGAATCGATCAGAACACTATAGCCAGGATGCTAAGAGTATTCTTCACCAAGCTTGTCTACGGGTTCGCTGATGAGAATGACTTCATAGAACTTCTTAGAAGAACATCTGAAATCCTCCCAGACTATGCTGAAACCATACGCAAGTATTCAAGATTCTACATAGCTTTCAGGGTTGCTGAAGCCATAGCCAGCAGCAGGGTTAGAGACAAGATGGGTAAGGAGGCATTCAAACAGGCCTTAGGAATAAAGATAGGCTTAGAGAAGATCACACCCGACGACGATTACATAGCATCCATAGCTAGAGACGTGTTTAAAGTAAGCCGGAAGAAGCTGGAGGCAGTGCTAGGCTCCGCTAATAGGCCTACAAAATAATGGTGGAAGCATTGTACCAGATAACCCTGACCCAACGGGAAATCCTGAAAACCCTCATAAAACTCTACGAGCATAGGAGAAGCCGTGTTAAGAGCCGGGACATAGCCAGACACATAGGGAAAGACGAGGGGACGGTGCGGAACATCATGTTAGCTCTTAAATCCCTAGGCCTAGTCTCCTCGAAGACAGGTGCTAGCGGAGGATACGTGCCGACCCTCAAGGCATACGAGATTCTACGCTCAGAGGAGAGGCCTGCTGAAAGACACGACGTCCAGCTACTCCTAGATAACCGTAGAATAGAGGTATGGGTGTCAAGCATAGAGATCCTGGATCCCCTGAGCCCTGAAGGCGGACGCGTGATCCTTAGGGCTAGGGGGAGGATCGCGGCGCTGAGCCCTGGAGACAAGGTTAAGCTGGATCCATCAGGGGGATCACGGATAATGCTTGAGGGAAAGGTGGTCAGCGTCGACCCTAGCAGCGGCCAGATCCTCGTAGTTGCAAGCAGGTTTGCAAGCATACCTGCTGAGAGCGTAGGCAGCCTAGCATCCCAGAGCCTAATAATGCTAAGCCCTGATGCAAGGGTATCTGAGGCTGCACGCATACTTTACTCCCATAATATTAAGGGAGCGCCAGTCGTGGAGGAGGGGAGAGTTACAGGCATATTCACCATGACTGATCTAGCTAGAGCGGTGATCAGGGGGAACCTAGACGCGCTGGTTGCAGACTACATGAGCAGGGAGGTCATAAGCATAAGAGAGGATGAAAGCCTCCTCGACGCCGTGCACCTGATGAACAAGTATAATGTTGGTAGACTCCTAGTAGTTAATAGGAGAGGCGAGCCTACGGGAATAATAACAAGAACCGATATTCTCAGGAGAATAGCATGCTTCGACTAGGCTTCCAGGCATTGTAAAACTTGTTATAAATCATGTAATAGTGCTTCAAGTGGTATGCATGTGGGCAATGAACAAATAAGTTTTATTCCGGTATTACTGATGAATGTTAGGGTAATACCTTGAGGATCAGGGGTGTTAAGCAGTATGGGGATAATGTCTTCATCCTACCCATAGAGTCTACGAGAACCATAACCATAAAAATGGAGGAGGATCTGGTCCGCCGCATGGATGAGTTCTGGAAAAAGCATGGCTACACTAGTAGGAGCGAATTCATTAGGCATGCTATAAGCCTCTGCATGAAGATGGGCGATGAATGCACCTCTAGGCTTAGGTTAGCCAGGTAGTCCTCCAAGAGACTCCGACCGCATCTTCTGGAACACTTCTTCCGCGAAACGCTTCACTGTCGCCGTGCATTCCTGAATATCCCTCTGAAGCTTAGTGTAAAACTTGTTTAGATCAGCCTTGTATAGGTATCTCGGCCTACCTATGCCGGCACTGGAAGGCATACGCTCCCTTAGAACGAAGCCGAGGCCTAGCAGCTTGTTCAGAGACCTGCTAATAGTTGCTTTGCTCAGTCCCAGCTCCTTGGATAAATCATCTATGGTTTTACTTCCCTCTTTGAGGAGCTTGAAATACACCTCTATATCAGTCATTGATAGATCATAGCAGAACTTCATGAGTTCCATTAAGGTTAGCTCGCGTCCCGAGGGTAGCTTGGCAGACACCATTATCACCTTTTCTTTCATAAATTATTACATCGGTAAATATATATTATTTGCTTCCTTTCACATCCAAACACTAGTATTCTAGGGTGGGGAAACCCTGTAGAAGCGCTGCACATTATCTATGTTTATCCTGGCTATATACTCCTCGTCTACTAGGCCCCTCTCTAGGAGTTCCCTCTGCACCTGCGGCATTATCCAGGGATATATTACTTTTCCAGGCCTTCCAGCATCATCCATGTGGTCGGATTCAACCATGAAGCATGGGCCTACACGTCTGAAAATAACCTTGAGCACGGGTTTAAGCCCTGGGACAGTAGCGTTGAACCCGTGGATCAAGGCGTGCTCTACTGTGCCCGGCCCAGCGTGATGTAAGGCTATGTGCTCAGGGTTTACTCCTATCAGCCTCGCCCTCTCAGCAAGATCAAGCACTGTTACCAGCCCCTCATTCTCCGTGTGGAGGTGGACTATGCAGTCGAGATCCCGGGCCCACTCTAAGGCATGGTTTAACACTAGCTGGGCTCCAGCTATTAAAACGGGGCGGGATGAGTAATGCTGCCTCCCCACCTCCCCTATGCCGTCAAGAACACCTTTCCTGCAGAGCGAGGCGACGTGATCTATGACTCTGTAGCCAAGCCTAACTGCCTCACTTGGCTTCAAGCCCTGCTTGTCGACCAGGAAATCCATGTCTGCTGGGTGGAATCCTGCTAGGCATG
>JALWQH010000008.1 GCA_027083135.1 Desulfurococcales archaeon
TGACAGGGGGGCGGGGTAGAGGGTACTGCTAGCTATCCATATGCCCCCTGCATCATCCCCTATTATGCCTGAAGCCTTGCTTCTCAGCTCCTCCTCCAGATCCCTTACCCATTTGGAATGGTATCTTAAGGCCAGTATGAGGGGCTCCGACCCCTCACCTCTTGAGACGAGGGGGATCTTATAGTCCCTGCCTATCCTCTTCCACGGGTTTCTGCGTTCAAGCAGCATCCTTATCTTCTCCGAGACTTCTCCACTGGTCTTTGAGGCCAGTTCACCTAGCTTCACTGTAACCCACCAGTCATCCAGGCGTAAGTATTCCTCAGGGTCACCCTCACCTAGCTTCTCCACAGCCTCGGTTAGCCCTAGATGCTCGTCGGTGGCTCTCAGCACTTCTACTAGGAGCCTTGTGAAAGCCATGCTGACTGGATGGAAGTAGACGTGCTCGTACATCGATGTCCTACTGTAAAGATAGCTTCTAAGGGCTCCTAGAGCCTTCCTCTCCAACAGGAGTTTATCCTGCCTGCCCTTCTCGGGGTAAGGCCTAGTATTCCTTATTAGGCGTACATAGTCTATCACACCATACTCCCTGGTGCCAGCATAGTAGCTGTCCCTCATGAGGAAATCCATTATGTCGGACGGGTACAGCCAGGCCTTCACAGTCTTCCTAACAGCCCTCAGCACAGGGTCTCCAGGCTCAGACTCCCCAAGTATGGTTGAAACATACTCGGCTAGCCCTGGAAGCCCATACTGCCCCTCAGCCTCACTGATAATATCCTTGAGGCCAGTGTATTCCAGGAGCCTTAAGCCTATGTCCTCATGGTTGCCTACACCCCTCGCCGCAAGCTCCCTGTTCCCCGACAATACGGCATCCTCGAATGCATGGCTGAACGGCCCGTGGCCGACATCGTGGAGAAGCCCAGCTATGCGGGCAGCCTCAACAAGGCTTCCTGGATCATGATCTCCGAGACCATCCTCACCCAGCAGCCTGACGATCTCTGAGACCAGGTGGGAGGCAAACATCCCTGCAAGATGCATCACCCCCAGGCTGTGCTGAAACCTGGTGTGATCGGCTCCAGGGTAAACTAGATGGGAGAGCTGGAGCTGCCTAATCCTCCTAAGCCTCTGCACAACACGGGTGTCAAGCACCCTCGCCTCAATCTCCTTATTATACTCTATATAATCGTATATTGGATCCCTTATAGCATCCCAAGTCACACCACGCGGGCCTGGAACATACATCCATGAAGACAGTGCCTCCACCCCTCCACATCACCATACAAGTCCTATTAGGGAAAATACATGTATTGCTTATAAGCCGTGCCTAGGGAGGCAGAGGCTCCGAGAAGCCTCCCAGCATTCTAAGGCAGGGGAAAGATTTTACATCCTCTAAGGGATGATTATTATAGGGATGATTATTGAAGGGATTATTTATTGATCGAGACAGGGAGCTGGAGGCCTTGGAATCCGAAATCAGGGGAGAAGGACTAAGGATAGTTGTGGTTTATGGCCGTAGAAGGATAGGTAAAACATGGCTATCCCGCATGCTTCTCTCCAGGCTAGGCGGAATCTATTTGTTCATCCCTGAGGGCAGTAAGGAGGATCTGCTTCAGCGTTTTGCAGGTAGGCTTGAGGAAATATGCCGGGGGCTGATGCCGAGGTCATGGGAGCATGTTCTCAGCAGGATGGCTGAATGCGCGGCTGAGAAGGGTGGGCTTCTAGTAGTGGTGGATGAGTTTCAGAGGCTTGGCGGCGAGTTTGTATCTCAGCTGCAGCTCCTGGCTGATGAGAGGCCTGAAGCCCCATTGAAGCTCGTCCTCCTGGGAAGCACCGTCTCCATAGTTGAGAAGCTTGCAGGCGTAATGGGGCCTCTCTATGGGAGAAGCCTCATGGTGAAGCTGCCAGGATTCAGGTTTCTCGAAGCCTACTTGTATCTGAGGGAGACTGTGGGAGCCTCCCCCGTGGAGGCTTTCAGGCTATACTCGGTTATGGGAGGCTCACCCTACAATCTATCCCTCATTGAGAGCAGGGATTGGAGAAAAGAGGCCTTAAGACACATACACAGCGTGTATGGGAGACTGTACGAGGAGCCTATCTTCGCGCTGACCTCGGAGACCAGGGATCTAGGGACATATGCCGCCATAATGGCGGCTATTGCTTCAGGTAGGCGGAGCTTCAGCGAGATAGCGCAGATCGTGGGGAGAACAAGTCTATCCAAGTATCTAGAGCTGCTGAGGAGCATGGGGCTCGTTGAGAGAATAGTGCCGGCAGGAGAGAATCCCCTTAGAACTAGGAAGGCAAGATACCTCATAGCTGACCCATACTGGGATTACTGGTTCAAAACAATCTATCCCCGACGCGATGAGGCTGAGATCACGGGGAGCCTAGAGCTAGACGAGGAGCTGGCTAGGAGGCATATGTCCGCATGGTTCGAGAGGGTTGCCGGAGAACTAGTCTCCAGGATCCATGGGGTTAAGGCTTCTCCATGGTGGAGCAAGGCCACCGAGATAGACCTAGTAGCCTCCACGCAGGAAGGCGCATATGTCTACGAGGTGAAGTATTCGAGACTGGATTCCAGGGATGCTGGGAGGGAGCTCGGCAGGCTTAGGGCAAAGGCTAAGGCTCTACCCATGCCTGTAGCCAGGCTTGGACTCATCGCCGTGGATGTAGAGGGGGTCGAAGAGGGCGGGGAGATCTGGGGTTTCAAGGATCTCGTGGACTATGCTGTTAAGAAGTCTAAGATCAGCGTGAGGCGTCTCAGCTGGAATGCCCGGCATGGTGTTTGAAGATAGGCTTAGCAGGTGCTTCTAAGCATCCTCCAGCCCTTTGCTCCTAGTATGAGGCCCTTGGCCCTGAGTTCATGTATTTGTCGGGCTAGTCTTTCCTGGGCCTCCCACTGCCCGTAGAGCCCTCCACGCCCTATAAGCTTGTAGAGCCTCTTCTTCGCCCAGAGGGGGATCCTGCCTGGAGGGGCCTCAGAGTATGGGGATCCTGGTAGGGGGATAAAGGTATGCGCATGTATTCGTGCACCCATGGATACAAGTCTCTCAGCCAGCCTCAGGGAAGCCTCAACATCCTCCCTGCTCTCACCTGGAAGGCCGAATATGAAGTCCACGTCGCTTCTGAAGCCGTATTTAAGGGCTGTTTCAGCAGCCTCTAAGACTTCCTCCACGCCGTGTCCACGCCTAATCTCCCTTAGGATCCTCGGGCTGCCGCTCTGGGCTCCAAATATTATGGCCTTGTTGGCCACCCTCCCCTTAAGAACCCTCATAGTATCGTCGACAACCTTCTCAGGCCTCACCTCGCTTGGAAAAGTCCCGAAGAATATTCTTCCCCCATGCCTTGAAGCCAGGGCGTGGAGTTTTTCCAGGAGTTCTGAAAGCTTGTCTAAGGCTATGCTTCTCCCATCACCCCCGTATGAGAAGGAGTCAGGGGATATGAATCTGAGATCCCTTAACCCCCGCCTATAGAATTCTTCGGCCAGCCTGAGCACTGAGCCTATGCTCCGATGCCTCATGAGGGCTCCATGCATGTAGGTGACCTGGCAGTACCTGCACCCCCACACGCATCCACGCGTGATCTCTATGGGCCCCATAAGCCCCCTCCAATAGGGGAATGAGGAGTATTCGTCGAGGCTGATTGGCCTAGCCCTGCCCCTGAAGAACACGTGATCCCCGCATCTCAGAGCAACGCCTCTGAGAGCATAGGGGTCTAAACCCTCCTCCAAGGCTTCTAGGAGGCTTGGAAAGGCTTCTTCAGCCTCCCCTACAAGGGCGGCGTCGAAGCCTAGGCTGAGAATAGTTCCAGCAGGATCACCGCTTGGATGAGACCCCCCCGCCACAAGGAATAATCCAAGCCTGCCTCCCAGCTCCCTGAGCCTTGATATGAGGCTGAGCCTGCGGGGGATCTGAACGGTCATCAGGCTTAAACCCACTATAACCCTGAACCCCTTTGACGCTAGGCTCACAGCATGGTCTAACAGCTCCTCAGGGCTCCTGGCGAGAACCAGTTTGCCGCCCCAGCCATGCTTATCTAGGGAAGCTATGAGGGCGTTGACACTATACTTGCTATCCCCAGAGTAGTGGAGGAGCACCCTCACCTCACGCCTATGCACGACGCCTGCCCCCGCCTTTCGCTGAAGCCTCCTAGGATACTCGTGAATGGATCATGATGGCGGAGCGAATATGGATTATCCCCGCCGCATCTATGGATAATGCTTAATTCTGCCTGCCTAATAGTCGGGTGCGGTGGCCTGGCTTAAGGCTGACGATCATTGGCGGAGGGGTGGCTGGATCCTACCTGGCATCCCAGGCTTCGCGGCTGGACATGGATGTAGTGTTATTCGAGGCTAGGGGGAGGTATTTTAAGCCGTGTGGAGAGGTTGTGCCTACGAGTCTTTCAAACATTATTCCAGGCAGGCTTGTTAGGACTGGTATAAGGAGGTATAGGTTCTATGTTGACGGGGAGCTGGTGGAGGAGCTAAGCTATAGTGAGCCTAAATGGCTCATCATAGATAAGGCTGAAATGGTGCATGGATTCCTAGCGGAGGCTGAGGAGAGGGGGGCTAGAATACTTTTCAGGGCTCTAAGGCCTGGAGGAGAAGAGTTCTTAGAGGGAGGCGTGGTGGTTGATGCTAGGGGCCCCTACTCCCCCATACCTAGGAGAACCATAATGCTTGCACGCATGATCCTGGAGGAGGCTGAGGTGGACGGGGAGACGGTTGAACTATGGTTTGATTCAAAGCGGGTTGGGTTCTACTGGGTCTTCCCCCACGACGAAGGGGCAGCCAATATTGGTGCAGGCTTCATAGGGGAGGATCATCCCCACATGCTTTTAGAGGAGTTCAAGGCCTCCCACCCCCTCCTCTCAGAGGCACGGGTAAGGGATCTAAGGGCAGCCCCCCTCACAATAATGGGCGGCTCACCCTACTATAAAGGAATGCTGGCTGTAGGGGAGGCTGCAGGCCTCGTATACCCCCTGACAGGCGAGGGCATAAGGCCCGCCATACTGTCAGCCCAGGCGCTCCTACAGGCTCTGAGGAGGGCTGGAGGCAGGGGGAGCAGAGAATACGCGGCACAGCTGTACAGGGATAACGTGGGGAGAATCGTCTCCGATATAAGGGTTCAGAGAGCACTGCTAGCCAGGTTTAAATCCCTGAGTAGTAGTGGGAGGAGAAGGCTGCTGAAAATGCTTCCAAGAGAATTATGGGAGAAAATATATGTTGAGGGGGGCCTCAGCCTAGGAGATGTTGTCAGAACAGCTGGCAGGAAGCCTAGCCTCCTATTAGCCCTAATCTAACCTTCCCTCCGCCCTGGGATGGATGCTCTCAGCATTGCCTGTATGGGAGCGTTGAGCTGCATCCCTTATGGATTAAGCCTCGGGCTAGGACTCCAGCCTGCAGTCTGCTAAAACATTATATCATAGCAGTGCCATCCTGATGCTTAGGGCTGATCAGGGATTGAAGGCTCTCGTGAAGACAAGGATCTATAGGCCTGCTAGATTAAGGCTTGGGTCAATAGTGATCCTGGGATTAGAGCTTGTGCGTGAGGAGTGGGGGGAGGCCAGGATAGGGCGCGGCAGGCATGGAGGAATAGTTGAGGGGCTCTACAGCGTGGCGGCGAGCAGGACGCGTAGAGAGTACAGGGAGCTTGGAGGAGAACTCCTAGTTGAAACCGAGGTTGAGGGGCCGGGCCACACCGCCAGTGATGGGGAGGGGAGAATAGGGGAGGCCAGGATGCTCCTATGCCCCTATCCAAGCAGGCTTCACTCCGTGGCCATCAAGTATGCTGATGGAAGCATTAAAAGATATGAGGCCCCGCAGGATGAGGAGTTCTACATCTATGAGGGTCTCGTTGAAGTGGAGGAGCCCTGGGAATACATGATCATAGAGGCTGAGAATTGCAGGAGGGTTATCCTGGATGTAGAGGCCTCCGGGAAGGGTAGGCGAGGCTAAGATCCCCCTGGCAGCACCCATGATTTTAATACCGGGTAGTCCCTAGCTCTTCTCGGAGGAGAATTATGGTGGAGGAGAAGCCTACCCTTAAACTAGCCCCACACGTCCTCAACGTTATGGGTGAGGGAGCCTTCACATATCTTGCAAGGGCCAAGGAGCTGCAGCGGCAGGGTATGAGCATCGTCAGCTTCGGCATAGGGCAGCCGGACTTCGATACTCCAATCCACATAAAGGAGGCTGCAGCCAAGGCTTTGGAGGAGGGCTTCACAGGCTACACTGAGACTCAGGGGATACTTGAGGCTAGGCAGGCTATAGCAGAGTACCTTAACGAACGCTATGAGGCAGGGGTTGATCCCTCGGAGATCCTCATAACACCTGGAGCTAAGGGGGCGATATTCCTAGCCCTAGCCACATACCTGAAGCCTGGGGACGAGGTCATAGTGCCTGAGCCCTCATATCCAGCATACCCTGAGGCGGCGAAAATACTCGGGGCTAAACCAGTATTCGTCCCCATAGAGTGGCAAGGAGCGTCTAAGGGGTTCAGGATAAACGTCGACTGGATAAAGGAGAAGGTTTCAGAGAAGACAAGGATGCTCATCCTCAACAACCCGCATAACCCTACTGGAGCCATGTTTAGTCCAAGGGAAGTCGAGGATCTCCTGGATTTCGCCAGGGAGAGGGGCATAGTGCTCCTGGCGGACGAAATATACGATAACTTCGTATATGAGGGTGAGTTTAGAAGCGTTCTAAGGGATCCTGCATGGAGGGATACCGTGGCGTATGTTAATGGGCTGAGCAAGACTTTCGCCATGACTGGGTGGAGGCTGGGATACCTGGTGCTTAGAAGGGAGGCTGCAAAGGTTGCGGCGAACCTGGCTGTAAACATCTATAGCTGTACGACAAGCTTCGCTCAGAAAGCCATACCGGCAGCATTTAAGGGGCCGTGGGAGCCTGTGAGGGAGATGGTTGAAACCTTCAGGAAGAGGAGGGACCTGATCCACAGCCTGTTAAACGAGATCCCAGGCTTCGAGGCATGGAAGCCTCTAGGAGCATTCTACATTTTCCCGAGGATTAAGGGGCTGCTCGAAGAGCTTAATATGAGTTCAAGGGACTTTGCATTAACGCTGCTTGAGAAGTACGGCGTAGTGGTGCTGCCAGGCACGGCTTTCCCGGACAAGGCTGGCGAAGGGTTCCTGAGGTTCAGCTATGCATCCAGCTTCGATGATATAAGGGAGGGTGCTGCCAGGATAAAAAGAGCTGTTGAGGAGATGCTGGCTGAGAAGAAGCGTTAGCGCTTATACCCTATCTTCCTGAGGAACTCGTGTCTACGCCTAGCATCCTCCTCTTTCTCTATGCCTACAGGCTTATAGCCGTCCACCACTCCAAGCACTCCCCTACCTTGATCAGTCTCTATGATTACTACTTGGAGGGGATTAGCCGTGGCAGCATATATTCCCACAACCTCCTGCACGTTCTTCACAGCGTTGAGCACGTTGATTGGCCAAGCATCCTTAAGATATATTACGAAGCAGTGTCCAGCCCCTATTCTAAGTGCAGCCTCTGCTGCCATTCTTTCAAGCTCCTCATCGTTGCCGTCATGCCTTACAAGCCTATCCTGGCTGGCCTCGCAGAACCCTATGCCGAACCTTATGGTGGGGGCACTGGTTATCAGGGCCTCGTAGAGATCCTCCACAGTCTTGATGAAATGGGTTTGACCCACAATAATGTTTGTGCCTTCAGGCACAGGTATATCAACAACCTCTATCCTATACTCAGCCATGAGAGGCACCCATGGTAACTAGAGGAGAGAGGCTGAACATATACTTAACCTGAACTTCATTCTTCGCGGCCACCCTGAACCCCAGGGCTAAATCCACTTCACATGTAAATCTATGTTGAATACGCCTCCACTATACTCGTAGTCTACCTCCACTCTAGGCTTCTTATCCCCGATTGCGAGTGAAACGGTTTCGCCTGACATCAGCCTCTTCCTCAGCTCCTCGGAGCCAATCATGCTTCCCGGAGTAACGGTGACTCTGCGTAGAACCACCTTGCCGTTAAACTCATACGTGTTTGGACGCATGGTTCCTGGAGGGCTGAGCATCCATGGATCGCCATGCTCGCTCCACGTTGTTATGATGAGCCTGTTCTCATAGAGTCTCAGGGAGACGACATTGTCATGTGTTATGGGCGAGGCCTATCACCTCCAGCCAGCTAGTATTCCACCCTGCCGCCGCTCAGCCATTCGACAACTCTTGCCACAGCATGATCCCCGTAAACCTTCTCTATCCTGATCTTCACCTTGTCCCCCACAGTGGCGCCCCCATACACGTAGATCGTCTTCCCCTTATACACTGATACACCCCTACCCTTATCATCCAGATCCCTTATCTCGACGACTGCCTCCTCATCCCTGGATATATTGTTAGGCATGTTTTCCCTTGGCCGCGGGGTCCTGGGATAAATGCTATACCTATATATATCCCTGGTGTATGGGTCTCTCCTCTTCCTATACCTCGTCAACACCTAACCCCCGAGAACAATAGTTTCCAGCTGAGATTACTGGGGGTGAGAATACTCTGCCCACCAAATGCTTCATGCTCACGTTATCCTACCTCTAACCAGCATCTCTTTAAAGTAGTGTTCGTTATAAAGGCTTCGTCGGGATCCCCTGTGAGGATCGACGACCTGCTCACAGTCCCTGTGGCCAGGCTTCAGGAGAGGTTTAGGGGGAGGGAGCCGGGGGTCAGGGCTGAGGCCCCCCTGATAATCCGGCTTGACGGCGTGGGTTTCTCAAGGCTCTCAGAGTTCTTCGAGGCTCCCCGAGACCCCAGGGTTCACAGAGCCCTGGTTGAAGCAGCACTTGTGATTATGAGGAGGTATGGGCTATGGGGTGCACATGTGTTCAGCGATGAGCTGAACCTATACTTGATGAAGAGCCCACCATATGCCGGCAGGATAACCAAGCTCTGCTCTATTCCAGCCTCAATAGCTGCGGCTGAGGCTACTCTTAGGCTAGGCATCCCAGTATACTTTGATGGCCGGACAGTAAGCCTCTCGGAGCCATGTGAGGCCAAGGATTACGCTTTATTCAGGATGAGGGTGGGGCTAGGCAACTACTCCAGGCTGCTTGCAGGAAAGCTTGGAGTAAGCATACCTGAGCGGATGGGGCTGAGAAGCCTGCTGGAGAAGCTTAGGGAGAGGGGGGTTAGAGTGGAGGCTGATTGGCGCAGCACGGGGAGCTTCGCCTACAGGCTGCAGATCCCTGAGGGGAGAGGAAAGCTCAGGGTCACAGAGGATCCAGGGGAATTCCTAGACGCTTTGAACAGCCTATGCGGCCAGGGCTAGGAGGCTTTTATTAGGCTCCACTATGCTTAGCTTGCAGTGCTGGTGGAGGAGCAGTGGCTGCGAGGCTTGACTTCCTGAGACACATAGTTAACAGGATCCTGGCTGAGAGGAGGGATATGCCCCGCCAGGTGGACTCCGATGTAAGAAAGTTTGTGGGGAGGGCTGAGGACAAGTATCATTTCAGCATGTATGGAGGGGATCCCTCAAGGCTAGCCGAATACCTGCTGAGCCCCGACTTCGAAGACCTGGTTAACCTGTTGAAGGGCGCTGGACTCATAGAGGTTGCCGAGGAGATATTGGAGAAAACCATGGAGAACTATAAGGAGTACCCTGAAGTAGTTAGGGCTGCCGAGATGAGGCTTAAGCAGATAAGGGAGGGCGGGGTGGAAGGGAGTGACGAGGCCCTCATAATTAGGAGGATAGCTGAGCAGGTTGCACCCCTTAGAGCCAGGGTTTCAGAGGCTGATCATGGGGTCAGAATAACGGTTAACGGCTCCAGGATAATTATCCACGCTGAGCCTGGGGGAACCTATAGGCTTGGATTTGAGCTTAGAGGGGAGGTTACAGCGAAGGATAGGGAGGATCTCAGAGACAAGCTACGCATGCTTCTATCCCTCCTAGAGCATGGTTAGGGCACAGTATACTTGTTCATAGCCCTTATCCTGAATTCAAGCTCGGTCTCAATCATCTGGCGAACCTCGTCGAAATGCTTCCTACGCAGATGGAGGTAGAGGCCTATATGGGTCAGGGAGCCCATACCGCAGAGCCCGCATCTTATGAGGCCATCCTTCTCCTCCACGAGCTCTGAAGCCACCTGCTCACCTACTCCGAGCGCTATTCTAGCGAGGCTGAGACCTGCCAGAGCCTCTATCTTCCTGCGGGAGGCCTTCATACCTGAGGCTCTACGCATAGCGTAGTCTGTGAGAGCCTCCACAAGGTAGTCGCCTATAGGCATACCCCACCCCCAACACTATTCTTCACCCTCCTCTCCTATTAAGGAGGACTGCTCTTCACGGCTGCTCCTAGAAGCAACTCCCAGTGTTATGAGGGATGCTATCAGCGTGCTCCATGAGAGCGCCGCGGGGTTTGGGGGGCTCCAGGACCGCCATACTAGGAGGTGGAGGAGGGGAGCAGTTACACCTGGTTCGAGATTATAGGCTGTTATGGCTGCGCCTCCAGGGGAGTGCAGGTCCAGCACCATGGTTGAATTATTAAGCGTCACATTGCCTGTAGGTGTCTGAAGAAGCACTAGGCCCCTGGCAGCCACAACTACCTTGTAGTCCCCAGGCTCCAGCAGGTACTTGTAGCTGGCTGAGAGAAGGGTATGCGCCTCAGCGAAGCTCGGAGTCCTCCAATAATACCAGGAGTACGTTACAGCCGCCACGCTTAGAGCCATAGTTAGGAGGGCTAGGAGGCCTACCATCTGCCTCCTACCCTTATAGTCTATGAGCAGCGCGGCGCCAGCTATGACCAGTGAGACGACTATTATCATGTATGGCCCCGTGGATGACACATAGACAAGCATAGGTGTCTCAGATGACAGCTTCACACCCCTATAGGGTAGGGGGGAGGGGGAGACGTAGATCGCCTTAGGTATACCTTCAGCCCCTATAAACACCCTGCCTGCAACCCTGAAGCCACCGTCACCCGTGAGAGAGCTGGCTACGAGTAGATAGCCCCTATAGGGGGGAGGGAGAACCACGCTTTTGGAAGGGGAGACTATGACGACATTGCTCCATGATCCAAGACTACATGTGACAATAAGTATTACGAGGAGGCTGAGAGACAGGGTGATCCAAGCCTGCTTTGAAAGCCTCATGTAGCACCGCCTATTAGTGGGTTAATGCTTACCAATAAATAGGTGGCGCCGCGGTGAACGGGAAATCCGGGTCCGAGGCTATGTGGAATCCTAGTCCAGGTGAGCGGCAGCCACCACTACTAATTCTTCATCTCCGTCTAAAACGAGTCCTGTGGAGAAGGCTTAGCAGACATGGGGAAAAAGAGAGTTGTATTGTGGTGTTTAGCCGCTTACCTGGACTACTACTGGTATGATGACCATTGCTGGCAGCGTTACACTGTACTTGTTGCCTAGGAGCATGAAGCCTATGGTGTACTGCGCTAGGCTGCTGGAGGCTACTGCTACAGCTACAATGTATGTTCCCGGAGCAGTGTTGTTTGTCATCACGCTTATGGTTAGAGTGCTTGACGGCAGTAGGCCCGGCTGCGTAGTCGTCACAGTCATGTTAAGCAGGCTGAGCGGCACTGACTGGTACTCGTTGCCTGATGGTATTAGGGCTACTGGCAGCGCGTAGGCTACGCTGGGCCCGAATCCAGGCAGAGTTACTGTGACGTTGGTTGAGGATATGCCTGTGGTTCCTACAGTCACCAGGGGTAGTGATGGCTTCATCTTATCCAGGGTTACCAGCATTATGAAGGGCTCCGGATAATACTTCCCACCATATAGTGTCTGGTGCAGCGATATCCAGTATACTACTCTTCCTCCAGGCTCAGGCGGCAGAACCTCCGCGAATATGCCTGCTGTCCTCGGGGTCGGGTAGTCGAAGTGCGTGAACCATCCTCCAGTGAGAGGTAGGCTCAGCTTGGCTCCCGTCACAGCTCCGTCAACCACTGCTATTTCTTCAGGCCTCTCTATGGCTAGGTATGGTATGCCTGGCCCAGCCACAGCCACGTCTACGGCCGTATTACTATCCTTCCAGGACACTGTGACTGTTAGCCCCAGGGCTCCTGGATCAGTTATTACTACTGGGAATGTCCTCCAGTCTCCGCTCTCATACCTCCAGCTCCAGTCGAATGCACCCTTAAACGCATAGTTATCGTAGAGTCTCTGCTGGCTCCCGCCACCTATTATCGCATACCCCTTGCTCAGATCCATTGCTACGGGTACTGATACTGGTAGGAGCATGGTTCTGGAGCCTGTGTTGACTTCAAGGTAACCCTCATATATTCCTGGAGCAGCATCCTTTGGCACAGATACTGTTACATTAACCTTAGTGGCACCGTTGAACTCAACTGTGCTTGGAGCCTTAACCCAGCTCCACTCAGTCTTATTATACTTCTCCACAACCACGTGGACTGGCAGCATCCCTCCACCATAGAAGTACCAGTAGTTTGTGAAGAACCTGAGGTCTAGGACAGGCATCACTGTGACGTTGCTGAGGCTTGTTCCAAGATAGTTTTCTATGGCCTTCTCAGTGAGCTTCAGCTTGGCTTCAGGGTACCCTATATCTATGTGGTAGACGTTGGCCAGCCTTATATCATAGCTTATCCTAGCCGTAGCCGGGGATACTGGGACGCCGTAGCCGTATATGTCTGCCCATAATGATAGCTCGACTCCCCCGTAGATGAAGTAGGAGTACGCTCCCTTCCTCCCCATCGGGTCGAAGTAGCTGTACGGGTAGTACACGCTTATTGAAACCATGTCAGCATTCTTGAATACTGAGGGATCTATGGGTATCAGCACCCTGAACGTTGGGCTTGCAGACAGGTTTACGTACAGCGTGTTCCCTGAGGCTGACACCCATCCTGCCCCATGATAGTAGCTTCTAGTAGCATAGTCTAGGACCATGGCTCTCGAAAGATCTAGGCTTGGCACAGCGCTCTCCATGCTTATCCTCTTAAAGGTCGTGGCCTTGAGGCTGGCTGTCCCCGAGCCGTTAAGGATGAGACTCATAGTCTTACTCTCGCCTGGAAGCATGGCGCCTGTGTACAGCTGGGCATCAGCCATCCTGCCTAAAACTATGCCCAACTCCTCCTGGCTTATAGTAGTGCTTTCAAGGAAGTTGGCGCTGGAGTCATACGTGTATACTAGTGGAGACTCATCGAACACTGCCTTAACAGCGGAGTATATGTCGACCTGCCCTGAACCCTGGGTGAACGGGTCGTGGCCTAGATCCCTGGCATAGTTCTTGAGTATGACTTTAACCATATCTGGACTCGGCTTCTCACCGTACTTGGCCTTGTATGCTGCTATTAGTAGTGCGACGCTTCCACTAGTCATAGGTGTAGCCTCGCTTGTCCCGCCGAATATTTCGGCTGTCCTGGCTCCATCTCCAAGCCCATATATTACTGGGAGCACAGACCAGGCGAAGCTCCCTATATTGACAACGTCCGGCTTAACTACTCCTAGCTGCGTTGGCCCCCTGTCGCTCCAGCTTATAACCTCGCCCCACGCTCCAGGGAGGTATCCATAGTATGGCCTGTAGTCGAACAGAGTGCTGGCGCCGACGCTTATCATATTGTAGCCTGCTCCAGGAATGGTGGCTGTCCCCCATCCTGGGCCTCCATTACCCATGGCGTGGACTATGACTGTGCCTGAAGTGTGGACTATGTAGTCCTGCATAAGGCTTGCGGGATCCAGGCCTGAGGCGAATCCCGTTAGGCTGAGGTAGCTGTCACCCCAGCTATTACTGATCACGTCCACCTTGTGGCTGCCAGTATAGTTCCATGTCCAGGAGGAGCTTGTAAGGTCGAAGCCGCTTAGGAAGAGCTGGGATGTTAGGACGTCTCCCAGGAGGACTATGGCTGGAGCCGCACCCACCTTTGCTCCAGGAGCTATGCCCTTAAGGTAGTGCGGATCCTTACCGTACCCCAGCATTCTTGGAACCCTGCCCCTAGAGGCTACGACGTGGGCGCACTCTGTCCCATGGCCGTAGAAATCGTAGATCAGGTCGAAGTAGTTTCCACTTGGATCGAGGCCCGGGTATACTAGGCCATAGGCCTCCCAGAAGTTCTTCCACCCACCTAGCTCCTGTGCTACTCCTCTAAGCACACCCCATGCATCATAGTAGTATCCTGCAAGGGCACCCATGCTGAAGTCGTTGACACCATCCCCTGTGAAATCCCTGGCTGCAACCTCGCTTCCATAGCGGACTGCAGGCTCATCCGTGAAGCTGTAGTCAAGCCACGAGGAGTCCGGAGACACGGTTGAGAGGCCTGTAGCATCCATGCCTGACAGCACGTAGTACCAGGTGGTGGATAGGTCTAGGTACACTGTATCATACTTGCCGTCACCATTACTATCCACAACTATGGCCGGGGCTGTGAAGTATACTATGCCGCTGCCAGCATACATGAACTCCACTGCAAGGCCGAACTTATATGTTCCAGTAGGGCTGAGCGAGCCCACATACCATGACTTCAAAGGATACGTGTTGTAATACACGCCCTTAGGCCCGACAACTATGGTGAAGCCCTGAGTGGTGCTATATACTCCTCCACCCCACACATCCCATACAAGCACACCTGTGCTTGGAATATTGATGTAGCCTGTGGAGTTGGCGTGCACCGTGGTTAGGGTTAATACTAGGCCTGCACCATCACCGTCGAATAGGAGGGGCATGCCTGTGCTGCTCCTAGCTATAGCGTCTACGCCTAGATCACTGGAGCCGAAGTCGACGCCCGTGTCAACTATTCCAACCTTGACTCCCTCACCCGTTATGTTGTACTGCTCCCAAACCTGCTTAGCCCCTATAACCTCCACAGCCTTGTATAGGTCTGGTGCAACCCCCCCGCCAACATGTTTTCCAAGCAGCTCTGGAGCCACTCTAGGCTGAAGCTGGTCTAACAGGCCTTTATCCATAATTACCCTGTATACCATTGGGTTCTCAGCCAGGCTCCTCACCCTTGAAGGCTTTATCCAGGCGTAACTCAGCCTCAAGTCTCCAAGTCCCATAGTCCACATGAGATCGTCGACCATTCCTCTAAGAGCCTTAGCGCCGAGCTGCGGGAGGGATACTATGAATACCGCCACCATCCCTTCCCTAGGCTTATATACCAGTCTGCCCGGATGCTTCAAGCCTCCAGGCACCAGTGGAGACACGTATAGCTTGGTGCCAGTAGCCTTGAGACTTAGAAGAGAGCGGTCAACCTTGAATCTCCACGCATTACTAGTAGTATTGGAAACACTGCCTGCCAGAGCGTATCCCGGAGCTATGAATAGCAGTATTATTAAAACCCCTGAAGCTAGGTAAAGAGGTTTGACACGCATATCATCCACCTCTCATAACACTATGCATCATACTAAACACTAGGATGCCGTGATAAAAAGATTATTCATCACGCCTACTCCTCCAACACGCATCTATACCCAGCCTTCAGCAGCGCTGAGCAGAGCTTGGAGGCCTGCTCGACAAGCATCAGGGGATCGGTGGAGGAGTAGTCTACCAGTATTCTAGGAGGCTTACCCCCACCCTCCCCAGGCATTATGGGGGATGACAGTATGGCCCTAGCCTTAGCTACAAATCCCTCGCCAGCCCATACAACACCATTACCCATCTCCAAGTACCTGTACCCTGAAGCATGCTCCACCACAATTTCAAGAACTTGAGGGAGAAGGCGGGGATCCCTCACAGCCACGGAGAGTCTAAGGGAGAAGCATTGACCCAGCATCCAGCATCACGACCCCTATCCATGGTGAAATATATCATGGCGGTAGGTTTTATTAGCACTGCTAATACTATCAGCTCTTAGTATGAAGGGCAGGGAAGCCTTGAATAAGAAGCGTAGAGGGCAGGCAGAGCTGATATCAGCCATGATACTGATAGGGGCTACCCTCACCATAGCCCTAGCAGCCTACGCCTACTTCGCATCATCTGCAGCTACGGCTTCCTCCAAGCAGATGCTCCAAGCCATACTATCCAGGGAGAAGTCAAGCCTCATATTCTCCCTAGATTACGTTAAAACTGCCAACACCACAGCAGAGTATTACATTTCATTCAAAAAACAAGCAGCAAATAATACTCCGCTTCTCTTCGCAGTTGTCCCAGGAACCATAGTGTCATCAGACTACGTGAGAATAGAAGGAACGCTTAACGCGAGGGTGGAGAAGCTTACGCCTATAGATGGAGTATATCAGCCCGTACTCCTATCACCCCAGCTAATCCCCGCAGACATGTTTGAAAGTCCTCCAGGAGAACTCTATTCCTTTAACCCTCCAGACAGAGTAATCAATGTTTACACAGTACATCTAACCATGGCGACAGGAGAGGAGATGCCTGGAGTACTGCTCAAAATTTCAGTGGATACCTCCAGCTCAACAAATAAACCCCTCATACTAGTGTTAACAGGTATAAATAACAAGTACTATATAATAGATGCATACAGCCTGGGAGGATGGTAAGCAATGAAGAGATTATCTAGAGGGCAGGCTGGAGTAATAGGAGGCATAGTAATTATAGCCATACTCTTCTCAATAGCCTTACCCCTAATACTCCAGTACCAGAGATCAGGGCAGAAAGTCGTGGAGGGATCAACCAAGAAGGCTGAACTCATGGAGAAAAGAATAGATGAGATACTTACCGTGAGAGGGATCCCCATCACCCAGGAGACCCTGCTTTCAGGCCTAGCCCCCGGATTCTGGGTTAACAATACTGGAAGCATCCCAGTATCAATTAAAAGAATATGGCTTACATATAGCAACGGCACAATCTACGCCATAATAGACATGGCTGACCCCCTGCAAAGCGGAATAATAGAATCCATAACCATTAACCCGGGAACACCATACGCTTACACGATCTCATCAACAGACCAAGGCACACTCCCAGTACTCCAGCCAGGAGACTCTATGCACGTAAAACTCAAACCCCTACCAGACCTGGACCAAATATACATACATGTCGAATCAGGGCTAGGAGTAATGCATCCACGCATTGGCGAAGGACAACCACTCGTACCCCAAGCAACAGGCGGAGGAACAAGTGGAGGGACAGGAGGTACATGGAAGGGCATATACATGCCGATAAGCGGCATAAAGCTAGTGGGCTATAAGGAACTAATGGCCTCAGGCAGAGTGGAAGCATGGACGCCGCCAATAAGAGTCTACTCGGAGCAATATACCTGGTTTGGATTGACTCTAGAACCTAGTACGTTCAGCTACAGTGAGTCATTTATATTTGATGATCCCCAATATCCCGGGCTTTATATGATTAGGGTTAAAGCTAGCTCTAGCTTCTATGTACACTACTATAACTATGAAACAGGGGAAGAAGACGATGTGCCTATAAGCAGCGGTGAATACGTTTGTATTAGAGGGTTCGTGGGAACCTATGATGTAGATTACTTTAGCGGATGGGCCTTTGAAATAGATGTAGGGACCTCCCCATCATGCGGGAATCCAATTGTCAAAGGCACATCTAAGAGAAATGTAACAGCCCTCGGGATAAACATCTACGATGGAGGACTAGACTATGATGGCAATGGCGTAGATGAGCTAGTGATGTTCTCCCACCTAAACGGCCCCTTAGTAACAGAACTTGATACTGACGCTGACTCTGAGGGCGGTCCTCAGCCAGATGCACTTGTATGGGAATACATGGTTAGCCGAGATATCTCGAACTCTGATTTCATTAAGGTTACCGGGAAAGTAAATTATTACTGGACAGCTACTTATTATGGTTCATGCCCCTCCACGTTTCGCCATTTGAAGATATTTGCCGTGGTTATTTATGAGTATGTGAATGGTTCTTGGATAATTTCCCAGTATAAGGACTATGAATACACCTCTGAGAAGCCTCGGCAGTATAATTTTGAGGCTGTTTTCCCAGTTAACCGGACGGGTATATATAGGGTAGGCATACTTTTCTACGATAATTATAGGGACTTTGACGGTGAAGGCTATTCTTGCTACATTGATTTCACCTATACTTTGGAGCACCTGCTCGTGGAGTATGGGGTTAATAACCCGTTCTTTACGGAGACTCCTGCAGTCTACATATTAGCGATAAACGGCTATCCAACAGATAGCATAGGTACCTATGATAACGTTACTGAGCTTGCAAACCTCGTTGAGCAGTATTTGGAATCCATGGGTATTTCAAGCTATGTCCTCGTCGATACCCCTCAAAAATACGAGGATCTGCTTATAGATAATCCGCCGAAAAACGCTATAATCATAAATCTGCATGGAAGCGTCATACCCGTTATCAGCGGCATGGATATCACGGATATCCACAACCTAATAGCTCAGAATGGCTGGATATGGGTTTCCGTAGCTGATAAACCTGCTGCAAACTACTCTGACGGCACTCAAACTATTCCTGACCCTCAAGGACTAAGCGAGCTGTTAGGAGTAGCAAGCGTAGATGTGAATATATATGACTCTCCGAATGATACAGCTAACATTACCAGCGTAGGAAGATACGTGAGATCCCTGTTCCTAGCAGCAGTTCTTCCAGACACCACTACCATGAGATGGCAGGTAACAGTAAACTATAACACCACGTTCTTCAATCAGACATGCGTATTCTACCAGAATAATACAGGCATGCCATTATCGCTAAGCTTCATAGGCGGCGCCTCAGGTTTAGGCAATGGAGCCGTAGTTATCAACGGTTTTGACAGGCCGCAGACCACACAGGATCTAAACAATATAGCAGCATTCGCCACATACTTCTCTGTCTACGTATGGGGGGTAATAAACAGCCAGGTTGAGAATGTATGCTCCACATCCTAACCCTACTTTATATTTCATGCCGGATCAAGGTAGCAAGCATTAATTAATGAATTCGAAGTATAAAGTACACTAGATATAAAGAGATGAGGGGGTAACGGCTTGTATAGGCGTAGATGCATTGATCCTCTCATAGCACTGATAATACTGATAGGGGTCACCATAACTATAGCTGTAGCTTTTGCAAGCTGGGCTATGGGGCTCTGGAATACTCAGAGCAGAGTAGTAGAGGCAATAACCATTGAGGGCTCACAATACACGCCATCAAACTACACCCTCAAAATACTGCTACACGTACACATGAAGCCTAAGGCAGTAATATACAAGGTCACCATAAGTGGAGAAGAAGTAGAATACTGGCTTGACAGTATCGAAGTGGGAGCCGTAACATTTGATCAATCTACGGGTAAGATAATAGCTCCCGTAGGCTCCAAGTTCTGGCTCGGAGCAAAGCTACCCAAACCCCTACCCTCAGGAACAGCCGTGGAAGTCAGAATATACACTGAGACAGGATACATGTATAGAACCACAATAATACTCTAGGCAGACAGGATGCATTGCATTCTAGCCTATATGGAAGGACAGGCTGGGAGAATGGAATACGAAGGGATATAACGCCAGGTACAATGCATCCAGCACTAGTAGAAGAAGGCATAGGTTACGAGGCCTCCCGGAAGAGAAGCATAGCTCGGATAGCATCATGGAGAAGAATATGGTTGCAGGATAATAATACCATGCTAGAGGTTCATGGATGAAGACAAGCATGGAGCCAAGCATAGTAACATACAGGTACACGAATTCTACATCCCTCCTCCTACCAGTAAAGACAAGCCAGCCAGCATAAAGCAGGACAGGCAGCCACAATAAGTTGTGAGGGGAGAACTCACCATTATCAAACTGCACAAGCCAGCCAAGCCTAGTAGCATTACCCATGCTCAGAGAACCATTACTAACATTATAGTAGAAGGTAGTATTATAAAACCGCCAAATCTCAACCCTGAAAAACTCATGAATGAAACCTATACTGGATATCACGGGGTTCGGCTCATGCATATTCTCATACAGCCTCCGAGTACCCCAAAGCCTTGCCAAAGAACCCGCCAAACCATAACGTGGAAGACAGGAAGCATACATCAATGGAAACAACCCGGCAAGCACTAGGAAAAACAAGCCCAGAACACCTAACCCTCTCCCAATCCCCCTCCCCTTATACTCATACCAGGACACTACAAGCAGCATGGGCAGGATAGCGTAGAGGAAGAGGTACTTAGAGTAAAGGCTGAGAGAGGAAAACAAGGCGAAAAGCAGAAGCCAAACCCTACCATCATTCCGAATAACTTTCAAACCAGCCAGAAATGCAAGCAAAGCAAACAAAGACCCAACAGGCTCAAGCATAGTATGCCTAGAAAGATTAACAAAAATCATGTCTAAAGATAAGAGAAGAGAAGCAAAATAACCCTTATCTCTACCCCAGAGAGCCACTAGCACTGAGAGAACAATTAGGGCAGCCGATACAGAGATAATCTTTGCATTAATATTTAGGTAAAAAGCAGCACCAAATAAATACTTAGCCAGTGGGGGATGCTCACCATTATAATTTAAAGGGCATAAACCTCTAACAACATATAGATAACCTGCCCTAGAATAAATACTCTCATCAGCATAATGAGGGACATGTGAAAATACAATAATAAGTAGAGCCAGGATAAATACCGAAAAAACAAGTGTAAGCCTTGATATCAGAACCCTAGACATTCTCCTAAGACACCGGAGTTATAGCCTAAACATTATCTTCCATCGCTTCTTACTGAGCCACCACGAAACCCTGATACACATTGCCAGAATCAGTATATACTTTTATTAAATATTGTGTGCCAGCACTATAAGTGCCAGTAGCCGCTATTTCAACAGGAAAGGTGCTATCATATCCTTGTGGTAATGATGCTGTAGTGGTTCCATTAATACTTGTTGCTGTTCCTATTCCAACTACCTCTATTTTAGTTATTGTGGCGCTCTTACTACCAGTGTTTTTAACATGCAGAGACAGCACTATAGTTCCTGAGCTATTAGTAATAGTTGAGTCTGGCATTATCGTTAATTGTTCTACGGAGCCATAGCTTCCCCATAGCCCCATGAGCCATCCTGCCACTGCTATTGCTATTGCTATGGTGACTGCGACTATGATTATTGTCGCTATTACGGGTGAGATCGCTCTGCGCCGCACATAGCCTCACCTTACTATGAGTTATCTATGAGGGTTAATATAAGGGTTATCCATTTCTTCAGCTATGTTTATGTGACTTGCCAGTGTATGGTGGTTTATATTACAGTTGTAATGCCTGCCTGAGAATTACCTGTGTAATACTCTGAGATGCTGTGATGCTTCTCACCGTTCATCCAGGCATGTGTTTAGGAAGTTTTTCATAGTTAATTATGATGTGGCTGGGATAAGGGTTGCTAAGGTTTATATCCCTAGGTGTATTAGTGGTTGGCGGTGTATGGGGTTTGGGTGTAGAGCTCCGCAGCTATAGTAGTATTGAGGAGTTTGTTAAGAGCCTGGATGATGAGCTGGGGAAGATGAAGGCTCTGCTGGGTGATTATCTTAGGAGGATGGAGATGGTTAAGGGGAAGGCTGAGAGCCTGATTAGGCTTGGGGAGCTGCTTGGGAGGATGAGTGGTAAGGGGGCTCTGGGACTTGAGTCTCAGGAGATTGATCTTGGGGGCCTTAAGGTTACAGTTAACCCTACCCCCAAGCAGGAGCTAGACGTGCTGGTTGAGGTTGTCAGGGACCTTCAGGACAGGATAAGTGGCCTGGAGAAGCTTAGGAAGTCTCTATCCATATTCGAGGAACTCGGCGGTGTCAGCCTTGACGTAGAGGTGCTCTATAGGGACGGAGTTCCTGAGAGAGTGTTCATAAAAATGTCGTCTTAGGGTGGGGAGGACTAGATCTCCTCCAGCTCCTCCATTTCTTCCTCTAGTAGGCGTTCTCTATGCCTCCTATACCATACTGCTCCTCCCAGGAGGAATGCTGGTACAACTATTAACGCTATTATTAGGGATAGGTATCTGTGGAAGAGTGTTAGGGGTGTTGGCATGAGTTTAATGGTCTTTGATATGGGGCCTGCCACAAGCACTGAGTCCTCCTTGGAGTGGTATCCATGTGCCTTAACGTAGATGGGATATGCTCCTTTCTTCAGGTTTACCACGAATGTGCCTGAGGAATCCGTGTACCCTGTTATAGGTTTGACTGATTTGATCTCCACCCAGGCGTGTTTTATTGGGCTCCCCCTATCATCAACTACTCTTATCATGACTGCATAGTATATTGGCTTCATCTTAACAGTAGTGCTGATGATTTTAGACACATTAACCTCCCCCTTAAAGGTGACATGGTCTGCTGCCTTAACTATCAGGGTGTAGGTTCCAGGCAGCACCTTGATGCTACCCACACCGCTTGTAACATTAGCCTTATACGTCATGTTATACATGGGGGAGTATAGTTCTAGCAGTCCTCTTGGAATAGGCTTCCCCGTCTCAGAGTCAACAATCCTGACAGTCACTGTGAATGCTATGGGCTTTAGGGTTAAGTTTACCTGGAGTGGGGCTGACAGTTCTATAACCGTTTTATTCTCCTCAAAATATGCTTTAGAGGCTACTATACTGTAATTACCGTAGGGAAGTTTAAGCACTGCCACACCGTTCTTATCCGTCTTAGTGGAGGCTGCTAGCCTGCCTTTCCAGTAAGCTTTGACTAAAGCATCCTGGAGAGGACCTATATGCGCAGCACTGATTTTCACGAGCAGCTGGTATTCTGTGGGGTGAAGAGGAATTATAAGCATCTTATTGGAGTCTAAGACTACTTGTTTTACCACATATAAGTAGTGTTCCGAGTATATTCTTATAGTATAGCTGCCGTAGATGAGTTTTAAAGTGGAATTAGCTTTAGTCATTGTAACATTAAGTTTTACTCCGGGGCCTTCTATGAAGGCTCTCCAGAGATTAAGTGTTTCACCAGTATGGGAATCCACAGCTCTTAGCCCCAGAGTATAGTTGAGGGGCGTCAACATTATTCGGAGGCTTTCCGGCTTTGAGATACTTAGATGCGTAACATATTCCTCATGGTGTGGAGCTGATGCTCTTATAGTGTAGTTGCCAAGCCTCAGCTTTACTGATGCTCTTCCAAACTTATCTGTAGCTAGGCTTAGCTCCTCGACTCCACTTATACTTATATTGGCATTGCCTATCGGGCCATGAATAGGATCCACTACAACTATGCTAAGCGTCTGCTTTATCGGCGTCATGTCGACTGTTATGGTTTGAGAGTAGTATAGTGGTTCAAGCGTTATGGAGGCTTCACGGTATCCGGGGGCTTGGAGGGTGAACTTGTAGTTGCCGTAGGGCAGTGTGAGCAGTGTGCCTGGAGTGATGTTGAACCTGGTTATCCCGCTTGGCCCCTGCATGGTTACAGTGACCTTTGGGATGGCTTCAAGTGTCTCAGAGTCCCTTGCTATTATGCGTAGAGTGTATTTTAGGGGCTTCAACACTACTCTGATGACCTTGCTCTCACCTATGAATACCTGGCCTATGTAGGTGTCATGGAATGCTGCTTCAACCCTTATAGTATAGTTGCCCATCCGAGGTTTAAAGTAGGCTACACCGTTCACACCCGTATTATTGGAGAGCTGCTCAGGGCCCATCAGCATGACTCTGGCATTGCTGACAGGCCCCATGGTCTCGCTTACAACATATACTGCTATGTTCAGCCTTATGGGAGCCACATACACGTCTAGCGTTGTGTTTGCAGCCATGGTGACGGTTGCAGTGTAGGGCTTGTAGAATCTCGGGGTGATTGCTATGTGGTAGGTTCCGTAGGGGAGGCTCAAAGTATTATTACTAGGGGTGATCACGCCTGTTATCTTCACGATCGGTTTGCTGAGGGGTCCTTCAATAGTTATGGGGGCTGTGTGGAGGAAGCCTCCGGTCTCAGCGTCTCTAACCACTAGTGTTAGGGTATAGTTCTGGGGTTTCAGCTGGATGCTGAGATAAGTGTCGGCTATTATTGGAAGAGTAGTCTTGTAGGCTACGTGGTGCGGAGCCCTTACAGTCAGATTATATACTCCTATCCTAACATATATTCTAGCATACCCCTGTATATCCGTGTAGGATGAAATGTTCTCAGGGCCTGTGAGGGTTATGTTTGCTCCCTGCAGGGGGCCTGTGAGGCTGCTGCTCACCCTCAGCTCTAACAATACTCTAATGGGCTGTAGGTCGAGCCTGACATCCATATTGGAGTCAAGGTACACCGTGTAGCTTTGAGGCTGGAACCCCCTGGCCTCAACCCTCACACTATATGTCCCATAGGGGAGACTCAAAGTATCATTATTGGGCGTCAAGTATAGGTCGAGGTGTATGTTCATCGTCCCAGAGACTAGTACATGGTATAGTGGTATGGGGGTAAGATACTCCGCGTCGAACGCCCTTATCCTTAAAGTATAGTTTAGGGGGGTCATAATGATGCTCAGCCTTGTATCATTATATAGCTTAACAGTGGTGATGTATGTATAGTGGTGCGGGGCCTCCACCCTAATACTATATACTCCTAGCCTCAGGTAGGCTGAGGCCACGCCGCCTGCCCCTGTGAGGATATCCTTGGATTCAGGGCCGCTTATCCTTATGAGGGCGTTCTGCAGGGGGCCTGTTACAGGGCTTTCAACACTTATGGTTAGCATGGCTCTCTTAGGGGTGAGCTTCAGGCTGAGGGTTTTATTGGATGTGAGCCAGCCTAGATCCATGGTTACAGGGTAGTATAATGGGTGGGTAGCGTTGACTATGTAGGGGCCTCGTGGGAGGCTTAGAACGGCTGTTCCATAGGGGTCCGTGGTGGCTTCATAGGTCTTGTTTGTAAGCGTGTTGTATGCCTCTATCTTTACTCCGCTCACTGGATCCAGTGTTTCATTATCAGCTGTCTTTATTATCAGCCTGTAGATCGGCTGGCTAAGCCTGTCGGAGGGTACGACTAGTATGGTGTCACTTGATAATTCTATCTCCGTGTCATAGACGCCTATGTAGAGGTTGTCGAGGTGGAGGTGATAGGTGCCTGAGGGTAGGAGGAAGGTTGCAGGCGTGGCTCCACGCATCTCGGATGACTCCGAGCTTAGCGTGACATTTGTGCCTGCAACCTCCTTCTGCTCCTCATAATTATAGACTGATACCTCTAGGAGATTCATGTGTTGATCAGCGTTTAGGAGCATGTGCACCTGCCCCGGATACCCTGCTGCGGCTAGGTAGCCTGTGCTGGACAGGGCTAGCGCTGTAACAGGGCTCTCGGAGAACCATGCCCTCCACAACCTCTCACCTAGATCAACGTTGAACATGTATACCCATCCAGCACTACTACCAGCAGCCATGAGGCTGAAATCCCTACTCGCAACTAGGGTGTCTCCCTTCGAGCCTAGGGCTATGCTCCACCTATACGTGTAGCGTAGGGCAGTGGCCTTGTCGAAGCAGTAGACGTTTCCATCTGCAGCGTAGGCTAGGATCCTGTTCCCCCCGGGTTCTACAAGTATCCTGCGAACCTCTCCTCCAAACATGTAGCTCCAGGAGGGCTCTAGAAAGACGGGGCTCTGCCCGCCTACAGGCAGACTATATGTGTAGAGGTAGTTGCCTGCAGCAACCAGCACTGCTCTCTGATCTCCAGCCATATAGTATACTATCATGCTTGGAGCATAGCCGCGTAGGCCGTCGAGGAGATATATGTACTTGAGTGTGAGGCTCCTATCACCCACGACGTAGAGCATGACTCCGGGTATGGAGTAGGTTGTCGCGTTGCCAGTAGTATTATCATATACTGACGCCTCCACCAGCACTGCGACCTCGTCTCCAGGGCCATTGGAGGTTAGGAGGAGTGATGAGCCTATGACCCTAGTAATATTGATGCGTAGGCTTCCGGAGGGGCTTTCATAAGTATAGTTGGCTGGATAGGCCTCCCCACGCCCCTCAACATGCGTGGGATTATAGGCGTAGAGCCATCCCCCCTTATCTGTGACAACTATGTATCCCTGGCTTGTCTGGAAGAGGCTGTTTACACCGTACCTGGTACACCTCTCCCACATGGTCTCAAGGCTTCCATTCCTATCATATATGGCCAGCTCGTTAGCATTGCTCGTGACTATTATTCTGCTTAAATCGCTGTCCGACTCTATATTCGTGACTCCTCCTTGAAGCGCCGTGGCCCATAACTGCTCGCCGCTACTAGTGTTAATAAGGTATAGTAGGCCTGAATCCGTCCCCACAGCTATGAGCGAGCCATCAGCCGAGGGGACTAGGGCTGTAACCTTGCCTTCCACCGTGAGGCTGGTGTGGCTTGGAGTTATGAGGGGCGGGTTGAAGTGAGCCTCAGCCAAGTATGGCGCCGCAGCTATAATGAATACCAATATAAGGGCTGATAAGGCTAGATTCTTCCTACCCACCATACCTTCCACCTGGCTTCATGTAGAGGATTCCTTGACAATTCTTGTATGCAGCTAAGGTTTTAAATGTGGCTACCACTTCTATGAATATAGCTGGGTGAGCAGAGGCCGCAGTATTGGTGTAAGAATTATGTTCAAGTTCAGGTTCAAGAAGAGCAAGCCGAGGGGAAGGCAGACACAAGTAGTCCCTAAGCCTCCTGAGGAGTCAAGCCTGATTCCAAAGGGCTTTAAGCCTGTGGAGAGGTACAGCGTGTATGAGCCGTACGTGCATATAGTCATAGCCCAGAACCCAGACACGGGTGAGACCAGATACCTTGTAGACGAACTCAAGCTTACGAGAAGGGAGAGAATAGTGTATGGGAGGGTTGTAGAGACGCTTCAATGGGAGCTTAAACCCTTCGGCGAGGTGAAGGATCCCTACGCTTATTTCACAAGGATGGCGCGCAGAGTTGTGTTAAAATATAGGCTTAGGCTAGGCAAGCTTCCAGGAATATCTTGGAGCAAGATAATATACTATGTGGAGAGGGATCTACTGGGCTACGGGCCCATAGACCCCATGATGAGGGATCCCAATGTAGAGGATATAAGCTGCGACGGTGTGGGTAAACCTATATTCGTGTGGCATAGGAAGTATGAGAGCATTCCGACGAACGTGGTGTTCGATAAGGCTGAGGAGCTCGACGAGTTTGTCCTCAGACTCGCACATAAGGCTGGCAAACACCTATCCACAGCCTGGCCCATACTAGACGCAATGCTTCCCGGAATGCATAGGCTTGCAGCAACATTCAGCAAGGAGGTTACAACTAGTGGAAGCACCTTCACCATCAGGCGTTTCAGGGAGGATCCAATAACCATCATAGACATGATCAAGTTTGGAACGATCGATGCAGGCACGGCAGCCTACCTGTGGATGGCCATGGAGTATAAGATGCCTGCACTAATAATGGGTGTCACAGGCAGCGGTAAGACCACGACCCTGAATGCACTGGCATGCCTCTTCAGACCCACATTGAAGATCGTGAGCATAGAGGACACGCCTGAGCTCAGGCTACCCCTAGACAACTGGGTTCAGCTTGTCTCAAGGCCCAGCTACAGCCTCGGCTCGGAGAAGGTAGGCGAGATAACCCTCTTCGACCTGGTTAAAGTCAGCCTTAGATACAGGCCTGACATAATAATAGTCGGCGAGGTTAGGGGAGAGGAGGCATACGTTCTCTTCCAAAGCCTAGCCACAGGTCATGGAGGAGTAACAACAATCCACGCTGAGAGCGTCGACGCGGCTGTTAAGAGGCTTACATCACCCCCCATGAATATTCCCGAAGGCTACATACCGTTAATGAAGATAGGATTAATCATCAAGAGAATCAGGCTGTTCTCAAAGGAATATCCTGCTGGAAGGATAGCTAGGAGGATAACAGGGGTCTACGAGATAAGAGATTATGGCAGGTATACTCCAGTGGTGCTCTGGGATCCATTCAAGGATAAGTTCAATAAGAAGCTTGAGGACAGCATGGTTCTCCAGGAGATCTCTGAGACAGTTGGCCTAACCTACGAGCAGCTCATAGAGGAGATAGCTAAGAGAACAGTTGTTCTAAGATGGATGGCTTGGCGCAACATAAGGGAGTACAGGGAGGTGGCTAAAGTAATACAGGCCTACTATGCCAGCCCTGAAAGGGTGTTCAGGCATGCGAATAAGGAGCTCTCTGAGAGGCCTGGGGAGAAGGCTTAAGGGGCTCTGGCCCCGCAGGGAGAAGGCGCCTGCAATAATAGTACCCCTCCTAGAGGAGGAGAAGGTTAAGTTCACGCTTGTCGACAAGCTCGACATGTTTGCATACTCTCTCTTCGGGGATCTTGCAGCCAAGGTTGTATCAGCCTTCGGGTTGAAGAAAGCCTTAGCTGAGGCTGGAATGCACACCTACCCCATCCTCTACGCCTCCAGAATGATATTTGTAACACTCATCGCAACATATCTCTCATACTCTATTGGAATAGCAGGCATGTTCTTCACCGAGAATATCCTTGCAAGGGTTCTCATAATCAGCGTAGCTATAATGGCGCCCATGATAACCCTGACATCCTTCCTCCTCTACCCTTCCACCAAGGCTTCAGCCAGAGATGCGGCAATAGAGCATGAGATGCCGTTCATGGCGGCCTACGTTACAACTATTGCTAGGGGTAGCTCAAGCATCATAAAGGTGTTTGAACGCCTAGCAGAGATGACTGTCCTACCTGCATCAGCCGAGGAGGCTAGACGCGTGTTACGGGATGTAAGGCTGTTCGGCAAGGATCCTCTCACAGCATTGGAGGATAACGCGTTATCTCATCCTAACAGGCATTACAGGGACTTCATCCTAGGATACACTTCAACTGTCAGGACTGGGGGAGACATAATACACTACCTTCAATCGAAGACTGAGGGGTTGTTTGAAGCTAGGGCAGCGGTGATCAGGGGTATAGCGGATAAGGTGGCTATGATGACGGAGCTATACGTCATCATAGCCGTGGTCATGGGGCTTGGCTTCTACATTTTCTTCTCCATAGCCAACATTATTCCCGGCGCGGGAGGCGCGCAGGCTTCGATCATGAACTTCCTCCTATTCGCCTACGTGTTCCTACCATTATTCTCCGTCATAGTGTTAGCAGTGATAAATGCTATTCAGCCTAAAACCGTGTTACCCATGCCTGAGCCCTACAAGGCCCTGGCATACAGCATCCCCTTAGGCATATTCTTCACCCTGGTAATACTCTACGTGACAGGGGCTATAG
>JALWQH010000009.1 GCA_027083135.1 Desulfurococcales archaeon
GGCTTGGAGCCTGGGAGGGTGGCTGTGGTGGATGGTGGGAGCAGTATTCTCCCTCTTAATGCGGGTTATGTGGGGATCGTGGCTTCCCTCGGCATCCTGGTGGAGGATAACAGGGTTGTTAAGAGGGTGGTGGAGGAGTCTGAGTTTGTCCCTCCTTCGCCCAGCGAGCTTGGTTTGTATGAGTCGGTGGAGCACATCAAGCCCCTGAGCGAGGTTTACTCCTCCAAGCCCGGGGTGGTGGAGAAGCTGCTGGAGCCCGGGGAGCCGAGCGTGAGGCTGGGGAGAATATATCCAAGCAGAGCCTACAGCCTGAAGCTCGAGCTCCCCGGCTCCTCAGGCAGGGCCTCCTAGTCGTAGGCGGGGTTGGGACAGGCAAGACTACAGCCATGCTGACAGTGCTTATAGGGGTGCTAGAGGAGATCAGGATGATGGGCGGCAGCCCCCCACATCCTGATAGTGGATAAGGATGACGAGTACGGTGCGCCCCGGCTCATAGAGGAGGCTGAGCGGAGCGGGAGGTACGCGGAGTTCTACATAGATGAGCTGGGAGAAGCTGAGCAGCTGGACCCCGCGCTGTACATCAAGAGGCTTCTAGGAGCACTGGAATACCATGATAGGAGAAGCAAGGCGGCCAAGCACCTCGCAGCCGCGGCCGAGATGCTGGATCCCTTAACCACACCCCCAGCCCACATCCGAGTATGTGGAGAAGGTGATCCTGCCCAGAATAAGCGACGCGGGTGTCAAGATGGAGGTCATTAGGAGGCTGGCTGAATGGAGGCGTAGATACAGGCCGGGCAGAGCGTCAACACCCCTAAGCAGCGTACTGGAGGAATTGGAGCGGAGGGCAGTGGTCAGACTAGTGCTCTCAAGGATAAGGGACTGGGACGACGCCTTCGTCAAGCTGGACGCCCTGCTCAGAGCAGTCTACGCCAAGGCCCTGGAGGACGAGGGCTTCGGATGCATAGTGGTGATTAATGAGGCCCACCTCTTTGCTCCTGAGGCGAGGGGCATAATCCTGGCCAGCGAAGACCATGTTAAGAAGCTGAAGGAGACGCTACACCTAATAGCCATAACAGGCCCCCGCAACGGCATAACGCCCTTCATAGCAACTCAGAGGCCCAGCCTCCTATCCAAGACCATTACCACCCAGATGGGGCAGAACATAGTGGCACACCGTGTGGAGGACACTGATCTGGAGAGGATGGAGAAGATAATGGGCCCCATGGCTCGGAAAGCCAGGTTTCTTCCAAGAGGCTGGGCCCTGGTCAAAGCCCTGGCATCCAAGATAAGGGAGCCGCTTCCTCTGACCGTATCGCTCTGTGTTTTGTTTCATCGTGGCTATGTTTTCCATGATGCTTCTCGGGGGTCGATGTGTTTCAGCTCCTTTACGGCTGTATAGGTCTTGTCAATGCTTACAAGGAGCTCGTCCTCCAGGATTGCCACCGAGGCATGGAGGCTGTCGAAGTAGGTTAGCCTATATTTCTTCCTTAGATACCTGGCCTTGGAGAAGTGTGCAGGCCTAACTGTTGTGGAAGCCACGTTATGGAATGCCAGTGCTTCGCCGAGGTATTCGTAGAACTTGGCGTAGTCTGCTACTTGGAGCCTCCCGCTCCTTATGAGGAGGTCGAGTTCTAGGAGGGCATAGGGGGAGAGTTTCAGGCGGTAAGCCCGTTCTAGGCATCGTAGCGCGGCCTCATGGTTAGGATCGTACTTATTTATGAGGGCCACTAGGGTATCGGTCTCGATTACCGGCATGCCTAGCCAGCCTCCCGCACCAGCCTCTCCAACTGCTCCTCCAGCGCCTCCTCGAACTGGTCCTCCACAACATCCCCGCTGCTCGGTGCCTTGGAGACGAGTTCCATGAGCCTCTCGACGGGATCCTTCACCGCCTCCAGGATTATCCGGCCCTCCCTCACCCTCAGCCTCACAACTCTCCCTATGCCAAGGCTCCGCCTAACCTCTGAGGGGATCACTATACGCCCCCTCCTATCAACCCTGACAAGGATCTCCATGATCCCACAGCAAATAATATGGGACGACCTACATATAAATATGTCCCACACCGGGATCACTCAAGCCACCAATAATCCTGGTCATCCGCTACTTCTGAAACAGGCAGAACCCCTCCTCATCATAGTGGAGCCGAGGGCAACACCCACCAGCACAGGCAAGTCAACCTACTATAGATTCATACCTCCAGGCGGAGAGGGGCAGAAGGCATAACATATTATACCGTCATATTAGAAGCAGGAGAGGGCTTTAAGCCTCCACCGCATCGAGGGCTGTGCTGTGGATAGGGTTCGCAGAATAATGCTTCTCTACACGGGTGTCTTCACGGCAAGCGTGGCGGCAGGGGTGGCTAGGCCTTCCATAGCCTTCTACGTGAGATACGGGTTAGGCTCATCCATGATTGCTGCTGCAAGCCTGACAAGCGGCTTCATGTTTGGCAGGGCTGCTGCGAGCTTTGCGTCAGGCCTCCTAGGAGAACTGCTGCCGCGGTATAGGTGGCTGATCGTGGCTCTAGGCTTATCCTCAGCGGCATCCATACTTTACTATGGTATACCGGGCTCCGATGAGGCTTCAGAGGTCATATTGCTCATGGGTTTCTGGGGCATAATCTCAGGCCTTGTATGGCCGTCAATGCAGGTTGCAGCCTCAGAGCTGGGGGGCCTGAGAAGCGGAACAGTGCTCTCAATATACTTTGCACTGGGAAGCGTTGGTTCAAGCATAGGTAACTGGCTTTTCGGCGCTTTAAGCTATCCTCCAATAAGCCTGGTCAGGCTTTCAGGCCTCCTAATAGTGGTGGCAGGCATCCTCCTATCACTCTCAACACGTGGCTTAAGGGCTGAGAGGAGCAGCAGTATTAGGAAGGCTGTTTTCAGAGTGCTTGACCCAGCAATACTATGGGTGATCCTCGCAGCCTTTTCCCTAGGCTTCCTGAGCGGCATGCTGCGTGAATACTTTTACCTCTATGTCCACGAGGTATACGGCCTGACGCGCAGAGGGCTAGGGGACCTGCTGCTCACAGCAGGCCTTGCCTCGGTCCTAGCAGGCATAGCGGCAGGAGTTCTTTCCGACAGGCACGGCGTGCACAGGGTGCTGATAATAGTAGTCCTCGTAGCGGCATCCTCCTCCATAGCCTTAGGCTTGCCGTACATAGGGTTATGGGGGATAGCCCTAGCATACATTGCCGCTAGCAGTGGGGTTAGGGCAAGCCTCCCCCTCACGAGGAATGCAGCCATAACTGGCGGTACAGGGGGTTCATTCATGGTTGGAGCATCCAACACCTCCTCCAGCCTCGGCATGATGACCGGCCCCATAATAGCAGGCCTGCTTTACGGAAGCTCGGCTGAGCATGCTGGGGCACCGTTCATAGTGGCGGGAATCCTACTCCTAGCAACAGCAGCTGCATACATCCTTGCCCGCAGAACCCGGAATAATCCTTAACTCAAGGATGCCTATGCCTTCCACCTTTGCGGAACATTCAAGTATTCTACCGGCAACGTATGCTGCGGGCATGTGTTATGAGGGCATCTGAGAAGCTGGAACTACTTGAAAAACTTGTAAGTATACCTGTATACCGTGTAGTAGGGTATACTTCAGGCTGGCTGGTATACTCTAGCACCAGGGGAGGCGTGGAGAGCCTGTGGGCCGTGAATCCTGAGACAGGCGAGGAGAAGCTGGTGGCGCAGGGCCCTGTACATGGCTATGCTAAGCCCAGGCATCCCAGCACAATCATAGTTTACCTGAGGGATGTTGCTAGGGGCAGGGAGCTCCACAAGGTGTTCGCCGTTGATCTACATGGTGGGGAGGAAAGAGTGTTTGCTGATGCTCCTCCAATGAGGGTGTTTGGACTAGCATATGATGGTGTGAGGCTGGCCTTCTCCGGGGCGACCATGAAGGGTATGGGGCTCTACCTGGCCCGCAAGGACGGCGGGTACGAGGAGCTCATGAAGTTGGAGACCATGCTCTTCCCCACAGACGTGTCCGAGAAATATGTTGTTGGTTCAGGCATGATGAGGAAGGATCCGAGAAGCATGGAGATATTCGTATACGACCTAGACAGCAATATGGTTGAAACCTATACTCCGCGGGAAGGCTCTGTCAACAAGGCTCCCAGGCTATTCGGCTCTAAGATTCTCTTCGAATCAGACTATGAGGGTTCAAGCAAGCTGTATGTCTACGACTTAGAAGAGGAGAACCTGGAAGCACCCAGTATGAAGGGCTCAGACTATAGGGAATACTCTCCTACGGAGCACGTGGATTACGGGTGGACCATTGATGGGAGAATATGGGCTATTGGGATCAGGGAGGGTAGGAGCAAGGCATTCATAGACGGCTACGCTGTCCCATCTCCTGAAGGCTTCGTGGGAAGCATGGATGTATCCCCCAGGGGAGAAGCATATTACTCCTTCTCCCGGCTCACAGAGCCTCCGAAAATATATGCTGCTAGGGATGGTGAGGCTAGAATACTTGTCGACAACAAGCTTCCAGAAGAAATTTCAGGCAGGATAGGTGAGGCTAGGCACATATGGTACAGGTCGAGCGACGGGCTACGGATCCCGGGATTCATAGTGGAGAGCCGTGGAGCACCTAAGCCCGGGCCAACCATAATATATGTTCACGGAGGACCGTGGGGTGCTGTGACGGACTCCTGGTCCATCCTCATAGCAGGCCTAGTGATCTCAGGCTACCATATAGTTGCACCCAACTTCAGGGGCTCCACAGGCTATGGGGAGAAATTCAGGTTGATGGATATAGGTGATCCTGGGGGAGGTGATCTTGAAGACGTTATTGCTGCGAGGAACCTGGCAGTCAAGGAGGGGCTGGCCAGTAAGACAATCATCATGGGCTATAGCTATGGAGGCTACATGACCTACCTCGCCCTAGGGAGGAAGCCTGAAGCATGGGATGCAGGCGTGGCGGGTGCAGGCATAGTTGACTGGGAGGAGATGTACGGGCTCAGCGACGCGATCTTCAGGAAGTTCATAGAAGTGTTGTTCGACGGATATAACCCCGACCTGCTGAGAGATAGGTCGCCTGTGAAATACGTGGATAATGTGAAGGCCCCGCTCTGCATAATTCACCCCCAGAACGATACGAGGACCCCTCTGAAACCAGTGTTGAAATATGTGTCGAGGCTTCTCGAGCAGGGTAAGACGTTTGAGGTCCACGTTCTGCCTGATGCAGGGCATAGAATAGCAACCATGAGCGATGTTGTGAGAATACTGTTCCCAGCAGTATTATTCCTCGATAAATATGTTGGCGGGGAGGACTAGTCCTCCCCGTGCTTACGGCTTGCCTTATAGAAGTCTTACTGGCCTATGCTTTTCTTAATGATCCAGTGCTCCCTGAACATGTTCTCCTCAGGCTTTGCTTCAAGCTCCCTGAGCTCGGCTTCTATTCCCAGCTTCCTTAGAGCTGCGAACATGAGGTTGGTCATGAAGTGGGAGGGCTCTCTCCCCCTCGATAAGAGGCGTATAGACGACTCTGTAACTGTTACCTCTCTCATAGTGACTATGGCTTCAGTATCGCTGAGCCTCTCTATCTCTATTTTCCCCATGTAGCCCATGTCTTCAAGGTATCTGGCTATGCCTAGGAGTACATCGAGAGGGTTCTCCCCCTCAAGGCTTATGAAGCCTCTTCTAACAGCCTCCTCCAAATGATATTCCCCGACTTTCCTGAAGAAGTTCTTCGCCCCCTCAGATCCCAGCATGTCGTTGGCAACCGAGCATATAGCATAGTTCAATACGTCTAGGAACTCAGGTTTAACGGGCTTCAAGATCATACCCTTAAGGGTTAAGTTACAGGGGAATAATAATTGCTTCTGCAGGGTGCTGGGCGTTGAGGCTGGGTTTAGACAGGGCGTGCAGTATGCTTGGAGACGAGTTGAAGGGCCTTAGAGTAGGCCTTATAACCAACTCGTCAGCCGTGAACAACGAGGCGGTTATAGGGGCATTCATATTGAAGAGATGCTTAGATGTGGCTGAAATATATGCGCCCGAACACGGGTTCTGGGCCTCCCTGCCTGCAGGAAGCCCTGTTCCAAGCATGTGGGATGAGGTGTTAGGACTAAGGGTTACAAGCCTTTATGGGGGGAAAGACCCTGAGGATGCGTGGAGCAGCGTGGATGCGCTGATATATGATCTCCAGGATGTAGGTGTACGCACATACACCTATCTCCACATACTTTACAGGGCTGTGAAATACTCCGCCTCCACTGGAACTCCTCTCTACGTCTTAGACAGGCCTAACCCTCTGGGTAGGCGGGTTGAGGGGCCTGTAGCGCGGCATGGCTTCTCAGCAGTCGCTGCGCCATGGATACCTCTGAGATATGGTTTGACTCCAGGGGAGCTGGCATTATTCTACGCGTCTAGAATTGGAGGCAGAGTTAGAGTAGTCCCCATGGAGGGGTGGAGGGGCACCATGATGTTCGAGGACACAGGGTTGCCCTGGGCTCCGCCGTCCCCAGCCATACCATCCCCTATCACTGCTCTAGTCTATGCAGGCACTGTTTTATTTGAAGCTACTAATCTAAGCGAGGGGAGAGGTACTTACAGCCCCTTCCTCCAAATAGGTGCCCCCTGGCTTAACAATGTAAGGCTGGTTGAAGAGCTTTCAAACAGCATGGATGGCGTTAAGCTTAGGCCCGTTGAGTTTAGGCCTGCTTTCTCCAAGCATGCGAGTAGGAGATGTAGGGGAATATACATACATGTCCATGATAAATCAGCCTTCAAGCCTGTTGAAGCAGCCATCCGCATATTAGCCGCTATTATTAGGAAGCATAGGGAATTCAAGTGGATCCGCAGGGAAAACGGAGAATACATTATAGACACGCTGCTCCCAGGAGCTGATCTAAGGTCGAGGATTATGGGTGATGTGAATGAACTCCTCGCCTCCTGGAGGGAGGAGGCAGAGGGCTTTCTAAGAGATACGGAGGACATGCTGCTCTACTAGGGTGTGTAAGAGCGGATATGTGGGTTACATGTTTCCATGGAGGTTTCAACGGGAATACATTAATTTTCCCTGCCCTGATACTTGATCATATGGTGAGTGGAGTGAGGGCCTCAACGCTACTGCTTGCATCCATAGCTGTAGTGCTGGTGGTGGGGGGTGTAGCTCTAGCAGCATTGTCGCAGGGGCAGGCTGGAGGCAAGGCTTCAGCCGATGCTCCCACCATAACCTCCATACCTGAAGCAACGGATCAGGCGGCGCAGAGCAATGTGTGCTGCGAGGTCTCCGACAATAGTTTCGGCATAGTTTCATATAAGAAGATAATAGTTCCTGCAAGCCTGTTGAAGAACCTTAAGATGCATGGCGAGGCTAATACTTCCACAGGCCTGGTGGCGCAGCATGTAGTTATAAATGGGACGCTTAAAACAGCCTATGGAGACACGCTTGTAGTCAGCACTGATAGCGGTGTTCTTAGAATACTTGTGCCTAAGGAGTGGAGATGGGGTGCAGCGGAATACGATCTAGTAGGGCTCTTCGCTGAGGGGATACTGGCTAAGAACATGAATCTACGCGTGGATGCTGTTAAAATAGGCTATAAGGGTCTGCCACCCTATATCCTTGTAGGCTATAAGATAACACTGCCCAGTGGAAGAGTACTGGTCTCCAACCTCCCCATCAACGGCTAGCCAACAGCTCCCTGGATAGAAGCAGGATCGCCGTGGCAGCGATAACCGCCGCTGCAACACCTAATCTTTTCTCATCTATCATTGATACAAGCATATTGTATCTCACTACGTGTAGGGACACCCTGCTGCTCCCACCCCTATAGATGAATAGGAGAATAGGCTTGTCAATGCCTCCAACAACGTATCTTCCCGGCCCTCCTGAAGCCATTATCTCCACGCCCCTCATGCCCAGCACTTTTCCAGCCATGCTGGAGTCCAACATGACTGCACTGGTACCTATGGATTGAAGCATGCCTGTGAAGACTGCTGCCGCTCCCTTGGCAAGCATCGCGACGTTTACTGAGGCTATGATCACTCTTGCGGCTGGATCAGCCTCCACGTCTACCGTGATCCTGGAGAGAGAGGCGCTGGGGGACAACAGGTATACTAGGACTTCTCCCTCAGGAATACTGTATACTCCCCTACTACTGCTCACAGAGGCTCTAGGCTTAATCACCGCTACTATTATCCCTGATAGTAGGATGCCTAGGGATAGGGCTATAAGCAGTCCTGAAAGCCTCAACCCTCAAACCACCTCCAGAAATATATTGGCACCATGACTGCAATCAGGGCTATGCAGCCTATGCTTATGAGGAGCGGTGGGAAGGCATCCATCCTGCTTATTATTCCTAGGTCAACGTACCCTGCATAGACTCCTGCAGCCTCTGGAGGGCTCCATGCCAGCCCCAGTAGCACGAGGATCCTTGATAAGAGGGCTAATCCCAGGAACATTAGCGCAGAGCCCCCCATGCCTATTAGAAGGTAGATGAGGAGAGATAATAGAATGGTCTTAGAGGACGACCTGGTGACCAGGGCTATTAGTAGGAATGCTGAGCCGTATCCCAGCAGCTCTACAGCTATTGAGGCGTAGCCTACGGTCAGGGGGCCTGCCATCATGCCTAGGGATCCCCATAATAGCAGTATGAAGCCTGTGAGGGAGGCTCCCTCCAATATTAGGATGGGTGCGAGTATTCTGCTGATCATTAAGCCGACTGCTATCATAGGCCTAGGTGAGGGTACTTGGAGCAGGGTTGAAGCGTAGTTGTTTTCAAGGGCTGATGCAAGGTTGCCTGCAAGCATGGCCATGTAGAGCACCGCCACTAACTCTAGGACGCCTAGATAATGTGTGACAAGCGTGTAGCTTGAGACGCCAGGTCTTCCAAGCACTGTTAGTGTTGACACTACTAGCAGTACAACTATGAGTGCTTCAAGCCAGGGGCTTCTAAGAGAGTCAGCCGAGTCTATCCTTGATACACCTAGAGCAGCGTTCACGCCTCCCCACCAGCCTCATATGCTTCCTCCAGTCCTGGGAGAATGGGATCTATAGCCATGATCACCCCCCTAGACGATAGTTCCACCAGTCTTGCAAGCATCTCCTCTATGGATGAGGCTTTAACAACGAATAACTCTCCCCCAAGCCTCTCCAGCCACGGCTCCTTCGGAGGGCTGGGTATACGTGCCCTCAGCCTAGCCTTAATGCTGCCTGAACCTCGCAGTTCCCCCATGCTTAATGAGCCCCTAATCCTCCCATCTACAAGCATGATGAGCGTGTCTGCCGCTAGCGCTGCAGTGTAGAGGGAATGAGTGGCCATGATGACCGATGCTCCCTTCTCAGCAAGCCTACGTAGCTCTAATATGATCTTGAATCTGCTTGGAGGGTCAAGGTTAACCGTAGGCTCGTCTGCCAGTATGACGCTGGGCCTCCTACTCAAAAATAATGCTAGGCTGAGCTTCTGCCTCATACCCTCGGATAGCTCTCCAACCCTCTTATCCATGAAGGATAATCCTAGCATTGATCTAAGCCTTTCAAAGCACTCGTCGCACCATCCTGGAAACCTTCTCCACAGCTCTATGGAGTCACCCACCCTTAGGCTTGGCGGAAGATATAGTCTTTCAGGCACGTAGCTTATCTTCTCCCTGAGGCCTGGATCCCTACAGGGATCCCCGCCGTCAATGGATACCTTGCCCTCAGTGGGCTTCATAAGCCCTGCAAATATTTTGAGCAGAGTGGTTTTCCCCGAGCCATTCGGGCCTGCCAGTATATGGAAGCCCTTATCTAGGCTAAGCGAGACTCTCCGCAGAGCCCATGTATCACCATACTTCTTGGAAGCCCCAGCAGCCTCCACTAGCATAGGCTCATACCCTCGAAGAATATTTATCCTTAAGCACCGTCATAATAGTGTTGGTGCATACTTTTGCATGGCTGGACAGGCAGGATCCTGAGAGTAGATCTCAACAGGCTGGAGCACAGCTTCCAGAAGCTGGACGGAGACTTCGCTAGGAAATGGGTTGGGGGGAGAGGATTCGCCTCAAGGATCCTCTGGGAGGAGCTTGAGCCTGGAACTGATCCCCTGGGGCCTGATAATGAGCTGATCATAGCTAGGGGGCCTCTAACAGGCCTCCTAGCCCCCAGCTCAGGCAAACTCGTAGTTGCTGCTAAGAGCCCGCTGACAGGAGGCTACGGGGATGGAAACATAGGGACAACAGCATCAGTAGAGCTAGGTAAGGCGGGCTACGACGCGATCATCATAAGGGGCAGGGCTCCCAGGCACTCCATGCTTGTAGTGGAGGATAATAAGGTAAGCGTGGAGCCTGCAGAAGATATATGGGGGCTGGATACATTCGAGGCTGAGAGGAGGCTTAGGAAAACATACGGCAGGTTTGCAGGCATACTTGTAATAGGGCCTGCAGGCGAGAACCTCGTGAGATACGCTACCATAATATCACAGGAGGGGCGTAGTGGCGGGAGACCTGGCATAGGAGCGGTTATGGGGTCTAAGAACCTGAAAGCCGTAGTCATTAAGGGTTCAGGAGAAGTACCTGTGGCTGATAAGAAGGAGCTTGTGAAGACTGCTACGCAGGCTTTCAGGGATATTAAGCACAAGCCTAACTACGAGTTCTGGATGAGGCAGGGGACAATGATGACTGTTCAGTGGGGCCAGGAGAACAGCGTTCTCCCAGCCTATAATTACTCTGAAGGAGTGTTCGAGGCCTCTGAGAGCATGGATGGATACGCTATGGAGAGAGTAAAGGTTACTCAGAGGGGATGCCCTAACTGCAATATGACTTGCGGCAACGTTGTGTTGGATGAGGAGGGTAAGGAGAGCGAGCTAGACTACGAGAATGTGGCTATGCTTGGAAGCAACATAGGGTTAGGCGATATTAGGAAGATCGCTGTTTTGAATAGGCTGGCAGACATGTATGGCCTTGACACCATAAGCCTTGGAAACACCATAGGGTTCGCAATGGAGGCCAGCGAGAAGGGCTTGTTGGAGGAGAAGCTGGAGTGGGGGGACTATGAGAGGGTGAGGGAGCTTATAGGGGAGATAGCGCGTCGCGAGGGGCTTGGAGGCCTCTTAGCGGAGGGTACACGCCGCATGGCTGAGAGGCTTGGTGGAGAGGCATACAAGTTCGCCATGAATGTGAAGGGGCTTGAGACATCGGCCTACGACTGCCACGCTACGCCAGGCATGGCGCTGGCTTTCGCCACGTCTCCCATAGGAGCGCATCATAAGGACGCCTGGGTTATTTCATGGGAGGTGAGCACTGATAGGCTATCCTATGGTAGGGAGAAGGCAGCTAAGGTGATAGAGCATCAGCGGATAAGGGGAGGAATGTTTGAGAGCCTGGTGACATGTAGACTTCCATGGATAGAGGTGGGCCTTGACCTAGACTATTATCCAAGGCTGTTTAAGGCGGCTACAGGCATCTCCATGAGCCTGGATGACTTCATGGCTCTCGGCGACAGGATATATGCTCAGATAAGGGCCTTCTGGATAAGGGAGTATGGGTCCTGGGATAGACGCTATGATCAGCCTCCAGCCAAATGGTTTGAAAAGCCTCTCACCAAGGGCCCGTTAAAAGGAGCGAAGCTGGATTACACTAGGTATCAGGGCCTCCTAGACCACTACTATGATCTGAGAGGCTGGGATACACGCGGTATTCCTAGGAGAGGCACGCTGCGCAGACTTGGCCTCGAGGATGTTGCAGAGGAGCTTGACAGGATAGTGGGGCTCTCCGAGTAACGTTTTTCCAGGCTTTGTTCTGAACCATAGGGTTGGAGAGCCGCTATGCTGAGGGTGAAGTACCTGGGCCACTACTCGATGGTTAGGGGTATGAGGGTCGAGGAGATAAGCCTAGATGCCCCTACAACTATTAGGAAGCTGCTTGAAGAGAGGCTGGGGGATGCTTTAGACTGGGATCAAACCATAGTGCTTGTGAATGGGAGGCCTGTCAGCCCCGACTACAAGGTTAAGGATGGCGATGTGGTTTCAGTTATGCCTTTCATAGGGGGCGGGTAGCTTCATCCTCATTAACCCTGTAGACTCTGGCCACCATGAAGAACCGCGGCATCCCTCTCACTATGCCTGAAACCTCTACTATGCTTCTCCAAGAACCGTCAGGCATGCTTATTCTCGGCGCATCCTCCTCCCTGATCACTGGTATGGTGTCTACTAGGTGCAACACTATGTTGCCCTTCCCCTCCTCCTCTTCAACTATGCCCAGGATCCTGTTCTCCATTTCCCTGTAATCCACAGGCTTCCAGAGAGGCCTTGATAGATCAGCTATGAGTTCTAAGCCCCTCCTATTGAGGAGCGCTGAGGAGAGCACTAAGGCTTCATGGGAGGCCTCCTCCTCCCCTAGCAGGATTCTTCTAGCATGGTCTAGGAGCCAGCAGTCATCCCAGTATGCATACTCCCCCCTCCTAATCATGTTTAGCAGCCCCCGGGGGCTAAGCTTGTCTTTGAGGCCCTGATCCTCCAGCAGCCTCGCATAGAATTCCGTTATGAGCAGCTCGTAGCCTGTAATTGTCTTATGATAATATACTGCCTGGTACATGTGCAGCCTTGCCAGATAGAAGTTTTCAAGCGCCTGAACTGCTTTATGCTTGAAGCCCACTCTGCCTTCATCGTCTTCAAGCATCATGGATAATATGCGCTCAGCGTCTATGAGCCCGTAAACCACGCCTGTATGCCTTGAATCCCTGAGGAGATAGTCCATTCTATCTACATCGACATCACTGCTTAGCAGTGATGTGTAGAGTTTTGAGGGATGCGTCCCTCTAATGATATCGGCGATCTCGCTGGGCCTGTATCCACGGCTTCTTAAAACATCTCTTAGAACAGGGTCGTTTTCAACTACAAGTGCGCCGAGTTCTTCATGGCTATGCTGGAACCCCATCCTCCTATAGTAGAGTTCAAGCGTATGGCTCATAGGGGGATGCCCCACATCGTGTAGAAGCGCGGCAAGCCTCAGCAGTTCTCCTGGAAGCCTGCTGGAGCATCCTCTACTTCTCAACACTAGTAGGGCCTTGTTCATTAGGTGCATGGTGCCTAGGCTGTGGCTGAATCTCGTGTGGGTTGCTCCGGGGTATACGAGGTATGCGGCTGAGAGCTGCCTAACCCTGCGGAGCCTCTGGAAAACAGGAGTATCAACAACCCCCAAAACAACGCCTCCAAGCCTAATAAAACCATGTATCTCGTCGAACAATAGTTTCTCCTGGCTCATCGTAATCCTCGATCGAATACCTGGACTCGATATTAATTAGAATATGTGGCTGGCGCCGCGGGCGGGATTTGAACCCGCGCGGGGATCTCCCCACCGGCTTAGCAGGCCGGCGCCCTACCAGGCTAGGCGACCGCGGCACCAGGGGACCGCTATGATTAAGGGGCGGGCTGCTTTTTTGTTTTACTCCTGGCTTCCCGCTTAACCTTACTTGAAGGATAAACAAGTATCTTAGCCTTTAACTACATTATAGTCTTCCAGAGTCCTAGGGTTAGTATGAAGGTGCCTGCTATGCTGCATGTTGCTGACTGCTTGGTAGTAAGATAAGCATTGCTGGCTGTTATGAATCCTGAAAGAACTAGGAATGCTTGAAGGGTGTGCGGCCCCCGCCGCCTAGGCCTCCAGGGCCGCTGCGGGTACCCCATGCCCTTACCGGTCGCCCCGTTGACCCGTGAACGCCGTGGTCCGGGGTTAGGTTGCTCCCTTCCGGGCCTGGCCGCTTTCCCCCGGCTGAGGCGGTAGCCGCCCGTTCTCCAACGGGGGCTCCGTCACCCACGGCCCCACGGGGCGGGGGTCATTGGCGGTGCATGGGCCCTGGCCAGCGGCCCTGAGGCCCGGCGGCGGGTTACTGGCCCCCGCATTACGCCCTATTCGGGTTATGAGGGGGGGCGGGCCCCTCAGCCCTACCCGCACACCCATAATTATAGGTGAGCCTGGCTCCCTAATAATGGATGCTGCTCTGGATCATGGTAGCCGGGCGGGGATTCGAACCCCGGTCACGGGGGCTCCTCCCAGCAGGTGGTCCAAGGCCCCGCATGCTTGACCGCTACACCACCCGGCTATGCTAGAATTTTCTGCGTTAGGGGTAAAATCGCTTAACGCTTAAGAGAATTGCCATATAGGCTCTAGGGGTCTAGAGGGAGAATTAGATGGTGCTAGGCCTGCTCTGAAGCCTGCTGTTTTCTAAGCTCTATTCTCATAAGCCTAGTGATATAGCCTGCAACCTGGTTGCGTATTCTCTTCGACTGCACGTCGAGCAGCTCGCTGGTCTTCCTCTTATTATGCTCAAAGTCCGTTGAAAATGCATCAGGGTATAGTGCCAGGAGCTTCCTAGCCGTGCGTTTAACTATGCTTGTCCTAACCTTGCCCATGAATCCCCGCCGAGTATCAGGCTGACAAGCCCCCTAAATATATATTTGTATCCTGATCCCTGGGATAAAGTATTTATAGAAGTGTTTTTCAAATGCATCTCGGCTCTTGACTCGGGAGCATGGTATTAGAGGTGAGTAGAAATGGTGGTTGAGCCTATGGGTATACCTGTGCTGATACTTAAGGAGGGTACTCAGAGAACCGCGGGCAGAGATGCTCTTAGGACGAACATCATGGCTGTGAGGGCTATAGCTGAGACTCTTAGGACGACTTACGGCCCTAAGGGTATGGATAAGATGCTTGTAGACAGCCTAGGCGATGTGACTATAACTAATGATGGTGCAACTATACTGGACAAGATGGATGTACAGCATCCTGCAGCTAAGATGCTTGTCCAGATAGCTAAGGGGCAGGACGAAGAGGTAGGCGACGGCACGAAGACTGCAGTCATATTTGCGGGAGAGCTGTTGAAGAGGGCTGAGGAGCTGCTCGACAAGAACATCCATCCAACAGTAATTGTAAGCGGATATAAGAAGGCTGTGGAGGAGGCTGTTAAGAAAATATACGAGGTTGCTGAGAACATAGATGTCAACAATGAGGAGATACTTAGAAAAATAGCTTCAACCGCCCTGACAAGCAAAGCCGTGCACGGGGCGAGGGAGTACCTTGCAGACCTGGCTGTGAAGGCTGTCAGACAGGTTGCTGAGAAGAGAGGCGACAAGTGGTACATAGACCTCGACACCATACAGATAATTAAGAAGCATGGCGGAAGCCTCATGGACACCAAGCTTGTCTACGGCATCGTAATAGACAAGGAGGTTGTTCATCCAGGCATGCCTAAGAGGATAGAGAAGGCTAGGATAGCACTACTAGACACACCACTAGAAGTAGAGAAGCCTGAAATAGACGCTGAGATAAGGATAAACGATCCAACACAGATGAAGAAGTTCCTCGAGGAGGAGGAGGACATACTTAGAAAGATGGTTGAGAAGATTGCTAGTGTTGGGGCTAATGTCGTTATATGTCAGAAGGGCATAGACGATGTGGCCCAGCACTTCCTAGCCAAGAAGGGAATACTAGCAGTCAGAAGAGTGAAGAGAAGCGACATGGAGAAACTTGCACGCGCCACTGGGGCAAGAATAGTGACCAACATAGACGACCTGAATGAGAATGATCTAGGCTATGCTGAGCTCGTCGAGGAGAGGAAGGTCGGCGAGGATAAGATGGTGTTCATAGAGGGATGCAAGAACCCCAGAAGCGTCACACTGGTGATCAGGGCAGGCCTTGAAAGACTCGTAGACGAGGCTGAGAGATCACTGCACGACGCTCTCAGCGCGGTTGCAGATGCCATAAGGGAGGGCAAGATTGTAGCCGGCGGAGGAGCCATAGATGTCGAGGTAGCCAACTATCTGAGAGATATTGCGCCTAAGTTCGGCGGCAAGGAGCAGCTGGCTGTGGAGGGGTTCGCGAGGGCTGTGGAGGGCCTTCCAATGGCCCTAGCAGAGAATGCTGGCCTTGATCCAGTCGACATAATAATGAAGCTCAGAGCAGCACACGCCAAGCCTGAGGGCAAGTGGCACGGTATCAACGTCCTCTCAGGCGATGTTGAGGACATGATGAAGCTAGGCGTCATAGAGCCTGCAAGCATAAAGGCCAACGCCCTTAAGGCAGGCACGGAGGCAGCGACGCTCATCCTAAGGATAGACGACCTTATAGCTGCCTCAAGGGCCGCTAAAGAGGAGGAGAAAGGCAAGTCCGAGAAGAAGGAGGAAGAGGAGTAGCCAAGCCCAATCTTTTCTTTAGCCTATTCTCGGAAAACATAACTAACCCTTATTATAATAATGATTCTCTCAGAGGCTGAAGAATGATCATAATTGTCACAGGGACTCCGGGGACAGGTAAGACAACGCTATCATCCATGCTGGCCTCAAAGCTGGGGGGCAGACATATAGATGTCTCAAGGCTCATCGAGGAGGAGGGATTATGGGTCAGCGTAGATGAGGAGAGGAGCAATGCCCTGGTAGCAGATATAGATGCTGTTAAACGTAGGATAAGGGCTGAGAACAGCAGGGTGCTGATCATAGATAGTCATTTTGGAGAAGAGTTTGCCTCAGGTATAAGGGATGAGGAGGCAGTGGTCTTAATATTACGCCTAGATCCATTCATACTTGCCGAGCGGCTGAGGAGGAGGGGATGGCCTAAAAGAAAAATCAGGGAGAACGTGGAGGCAGAGATACTTGGAGTATGCACCGCTAATGCTCTTAGCTCCGAGGCTAGAAGAGTATGCGAAATAGATGCTACAGGCCTCACGGCTGAGAGGCTCTTAGACAAGGCTCTGAGAATCATGAGAGGGGAAGAGGAGTGCCACATCCATGTAGATTGGCTTAAGCTTTACGGCGAGCGGGTGCTGGACCTTCTCTCAAGCCTGGAGGAATAATCCTGACTACAAGGTGTTCAGGTATAAGTGGTGTCTGCACTACTGCTTCGCCAGGCCTTAGATAGCCTAGTAGGTCAAGGTGCTCACGACTAAGTGAAAGGGAAGAGCCTATGATCTTCTTATCTATGCCTGAGCGTATAGAGTGCACCACCTTAGTTCCAGTATTCTTAAGCACGCTGCTGGCTATGGATGAAGGAGACTGGGTTACAATGACGAAGCCCAGCAGATATTTACGTGACTCTGCTATAAGCTTCTCTGCAAACGAGGTTTTAGTGTGGGTCTCCTTAAAGACATTGTGAGCCTCATCCACCACTACTATTGCTCTTAGCCCCCCCTTCCTCCTAGCCTCCTCGAAGAGGAGTTTAAGGAGGAAGAGGACATACAGGGTTCTCAGGCTAGTATTATCTATGCATCCCACCTGAATGACGCTCAGCTTGCCTGCAAGTATGGCTTCAACCCCCCTAGCATTACGCTTGAAGAGCCCTATCTTGGATCCCCTCAGCAATACGTGGAGCCTTCTAAGCAGGGCTTGCCTCACCTCGCGCTCCCAGTATCCCTGATCAGGTGTGCTTGCCTCAAGATAGGAGGCCAGCTCCTCGACGCTGAGCCTGCCTCCATGCTCCTCCAACACCCTGTGCAGCATGTAGGCTTGGGGCGGCGTTAGGTTTAGAACCTGCTCCACAATGTCTACGGCCTCCTCTATGCTTGCCTCCTCTCCAAAGGGGTCGAGGGCTGGGCCCGAACCAGCGTCACAAGGCCTGAGGAAATTGGCTCCTGGAAGAATCTCCTTGTATTCTTCATGCCAATCTACGACCACCACATTTAACCCCGCCTTAGCAGCCTCTAATGCTATTCTCGCAGCAGTGGTCGTCTTCCCTGAACCTGTGGATCCAAACACCCCGACATGTCTGAAGAGGTCTTCAGGCTCCAGTCCTACAGGTATGGGTTCATCGGAGCCCACAGCGTATCCGAGCAGTATGCTCGGATTCTCCACATTGCTTAAGGAGGTTCTAGGATATACTAGTTCCAAGGAGCGCTGAGGATGAATCTGATGTAAAGCATGGCCGTTGTCTCCGGGAAGCCTTAATACTATCCGCCTCCCCCAGGGAGCATTAACCACGCGTCTAAGCCGCAGCGCCTTAAGGCTCCTGGCAAAGGCTTCCAGCATCTCCTCCTCCCCTTCAACCATACCCCCACTACCTGTGACAACAAGGTATGTTCCACGCCTCCCATAGGCTGATAGTGACACCATAGTGTATAGCAAGCCCTTCTTGCTACGCTCGACTGAGAATTTATTGAGTCTGTCTAGATCCTCCTGGATCTCCTCTAATCTTGCATTCACCGGAGCTGTAATGCTGTAAGCTATGCTTGTCTTCTCCCCCCTGCCCTCAGCACCTGCAGTCAGTAATCCTAGTATACCTGCACCTACAGGTAGGGCTGCCAGCATCCATGCATTCAGATAGGATTCTGCAAGGAGGTCTACAATAACCGCGGCTGCTGTTAGGGTTAAGGCTAGGGCAGGAGCCCTCACCAAGCCTATCCTCCTATAAATATAGGGAGGCTTAAAATACCTGGGAGAGGAGCGTGAAACTACTCTGAAGATCCTGCTGTTCTAACACAGTAGTATAGCTCATCCATGATGCTGAATGAATCCATATTTTTAGGGATCTCCATGGATACTAGGAGCCCCCAGAGAGATATGAGCAGCTTCGATTTATCGTCCCCTGCTTTTTTCCTAGCCATGAGGAAGCCTTTAGCGCAGAAATCCCTGCCCTCCTCATATTCAGGCATGTTCTTAGAGACCGTGATAGTAACCTTGTCCCCAGCATTGAATGTTCTAAGCTCATCGTACACATCCATAGTTATGTTGAAATTATCCCCCTCGATCACAGCTATGCTTATTCTAGGGATCTTGGAGGGCTTTATTGATGCAACCCTCCCGGAAAGCACCAGCACCGCCTTCCTGGACAAATCATCCACCGGCAAGCCGTTACCGCAACCGCAATATATCCCTGTCGTTAAAGGAGGAATGGGGCGAGCAATGAGTGTAACCACAGCCATGAAAAAGCTGATAGGCGAGCTTTCCTCCCTTCTAGGGAAAAAGGTCATGGTTAGGCTTTCAGACGGCAGGGCTTACCAGGGGGTTCTAGCGGGGTTCGACCATCCTGACATGAATATAATGCTTCTAAACGCCAGCGACACGAAGGGCAACAGCTACCCCAAGATCTTTGTCAGAGGCAACGCCTTGTCGGAGATAATAGCATTGGAGATGCCTCTCTTCGATCCAAAGGAGTTCGCAGACTATGTTGTACGTAGGCTTAACCTACACGTAGGGGATGCTAGGCCTTATCCTGATGCAGGCATAGTGGTTGTGCTGAACAACATTAAGGTGTCGGAAAAAGGCGTGGAGGGTAGCGGCCCCTTAGCCACGAAGCTCAACAGCCTTCTAGAAGAATACTTAGAGGAGAAGAAGAAGGAGAGGGGAGGAGGCTAGCCTAAACTTTGTTCGAGGTTAGGGATAAGGATCTGGCTGGACGTATTGGACGCCTAAAGACGAGGCATGGAGTCATAGAGACACCCTATCTTTTTCCAGTAGTTGATCCGAGGAGGCAGGAGGTATCGTTAGATGAGCTTAGAAGTCTAGGATATAATGCCATCATAACCAACGCATACTTCCTCTGGAAGAATAGGCGTGAAGAGGCCTTGAACAGAGGCATCCACAGCCTCTTAGGATTCGACGGGATCGTGATGACGGATTCAGGCGCATACCAGGTGTTACAGTATGGCTCCATAGATGTTTCCCCAAGGGAAATAGTTGAGTTTCAGAGCAGTATAGGCGTGGATATAGGAGTAATACTCGACCTACCTACAGGAGCCTCCAAGGATAAAAAGTATGCTGAGCACACCGTTAAGGAGACTTTGAGAAGAGCCAGGGATGCTTCACGAATAGCTGTGCAGGGGGAAACACTATGGGTGCTACCGATACAGGGTGGCAGGTTCCTCGACCTCGTGGAACGCAGCGCGGCAGAGGCTTCACGGATACCAGGATACTCTATATTCGCCCTAGGCAGTCCCACACCGCTCATGGAGAGATACGTGTTCAGCCTCGTGGTAGAAATGATCCATAGGGCTAGGATACACCTTGATCCATCCCGCCCTCTACACTTATTCGGCGCAGGGCACCCTATGCTCATACCCATAGCAGTGGCCATGGGCGTAGATCTCTTCGACTCGGCCTCCTACATATTATATGCTAGGAGCGGCAGATACTTGACGGAGCATGGGACCCACAGGCTCGACGAGCTCTCATATTTTCCATGCAGCTGCCCTGTGTGCTCCAAGCATAGCCCTGAAGAGCTAAGGGAGATGGATGCCTATGAGAGGACGAGGCTTCTAGCCCTACATAACCTCCATGTTGTTAGAAGGGTTTTAGGAGAGGTTAAACAGGCTATACGTGAGGGCAGGCTCTGGGAGCTGGTTGAAGCTTACGCGAGATCCCATCCAGCACTATATAAGGCATATCAGGCCATGGCAGGCAAGGGATCATGGCTTGAAGCCATGGATCCACGGGTTAAAGGCATAGTTAAGGGAATATTCCTCTACGACTGCTTATCGATCATGAGGCCTGAGGTCACACGCTACAGGCTCTTCATTAAGAACACCTATACGCCTAGGATTCCTAAGGACAGGATACTGGTCCTATTGCCCGGGGATCCTGAGGACAAGCCTTTCACAGCTTCAAGCATATATTATGAAGCTAGAAGCCTTTACGGAGAGGCACATTATGTTTTCTACACCCCGTTCTACGGGGTTGTGCCTCAGGAACTCGACTCAGCCTACCCTCTCTCACAGTATGAGGCCCCAGTGAATCCTTGTAGAAGCGTTGTGAGGGAGATGGTCAGAGATATCGGCAGCTATGTGGAGAGATTTCAGAGCGCCTATAAAGGCATATATGCAGCATATTCTCCAAGGCTTAAATGGAGCCTAAACGCGTGTAGAAGCCTGTCAGCTAAATATAATGTAAGATGCGTTAAACTATAATTTGGCTGGGAGCTACATATAGATGCTCTCCTTGCCTTCTTCCTTCTCAACAGCCTTTGCCAGCTTCTCCAACTCCTCCTCGAAGCGCTTAGCCTCCTCGTAAAGCTCCGAAACATCGATCTCCACCCCCAGCATGCCCCCCACCTTCCTAACAGCGATGGCGGCGGCGCGGGGATCATGGCGGAAAGCCTCCACGTAGGGGAGCACTGTGAGTGCAGGTATGCCGTAGAGCTCCGCATACATGAGGAATAGGGCTAAAGGCCCTATTATGAGCAGCCACTTATCCATGATGGGATCGCTGAGAACCTCTCTATACCAGCTTGTAGGCAATACTCTAAGCTCCTCCTCCCCGATCCTGAACTTCTTATCAAGGCCTCCGATCAGTATTTCCTTCCTTACACCAATATCTCTCAGCCACTTGGTTACAACCTCTGCATACGCTGAGCGTTCTTTAGCGTCAGGTATATCGTGGTTAAGCAGCACCACGGTGTTTGAATCAGGGTCGCGGAATATCTCGAAAGGGAAAGCCAGCCCATACTCATCCCTGAAGGAAAACTCAGGCATATAGCCTACGGTTACCATCCCGATGCGCTGCATTTCGAGCTTATATACTAGGTACTTGGTCGCTATATATCCCGCCGCCCCGAATCCCTTAAACCCCGTTATAAATACCGAGCCCCGCAGCTCCTCAGAGCCGATGTCGTCGCTTAGAAATATCCTTATGCCCCGCTCATTGGTTACCGCATGCACCCTCTCTTACCCGAATAGCCTCTCCCCTCTGGAAGCAATATATTTCTACCGCAGATAACCTAGCTCTCCCAACGGCTAGGAGCTTATCATATCCATCTACGATCAGCACCTCGTCGCCTGCTCTCAGCCAAGCATCAGCAAGAACCACGTGGCGGGCGAAGACGTTTGACCCTCTGCAGACGTGAGGGGAGGCTTCAGGAGACACTACTACGCGTCGAAGCGGGTAGGGCAGGCACTCGTGAAGCCTTCTACCTCCAGCAATATGCAGGGAGAAGAGGCTATTATTAGGCCTCAATACTGCAGCCAGCTCGCCGTCCAGGTAGATATACCTGACCCTCCCTCCACCAACTATTCCCAGCTTTACTCTTCCTTCAGGTAGGAAGCATTGGCCGAGCCTATAGTCGAACTGGTAGTCAGCTAGGGCCTGAAGGCGTATAAGCTCTTCTCTCCGAGGCCAGCGGATTATCATTGTGGAAGGCACCAGGAGTGAAAATGAATAGTGCCCTGCTATATGGGTGAGGCTGCTGTGGAGAGGCTTCTATCCTCCCTTCTCTTCCTGAGAACCTTGTCCACAGCTTTCAGGAAGTCGTTCATGTCCACCTTCTCAGCATTCCTTCTGATGGCATTATACCCTGCCTCCACGCATATAGCCTTTATATCGGCCCCCGTAGCACCCTCAGTGAGCCTTGCAAGCAAACCTAGGTCTACATCTTCAGCCAGAGGCATATTCCTAGTGTGGATCTTGAAGATCTCCAGTCTCCCCGCCTCATTTGGTATTGGTATGTATATCAGCCTGTCGAACCTGCCTGGCCTCAGCAATGCCGGGTCAAGTATGTCTATCCTATTAGTAGCAGCTATAACCTTAACGTCGCCTAGAGGATCGAAGCCGTCGAGCTCTGCCAGCAGCTGCATTAGTGTTCTCTGAACCTCGCGTTCACCACTGGTGCCTATTTCAAGCCTCCTAGAAGCTATGGCGTCTATCTCATCTATGAATATGATTGCAGGCGCCTTTTTACGCGCATACTCGAATACTTCTCTTACAAGCCTGGCCCCCTCACCTATGAACTTCTGAACGAACTCCGATGCAACAATTCTTATGAATGTGGCCTTAGTCTCCGTGGCTACGGCTTTCGCAAGCAGGGTCTTACCGCAGCCTGGGGGGCCGTATAATAGTACTCCTCTCGGGGGCTCTATTCCAAGCTTCCTGAAGAGTTCAGGATTCTTTAATGGGAGTTCTACTGCCTCCCTCAGCTCTCTTACCTGCTTCTCAAGCCCGCCAATATCGCTGTACTTCACGCCTGGCTTCTCTATAACCTCCATGCCGTGAACGTAGGGGTCATTCTTGCTTGGAAGAACCTCCACTATGGTTGAACCCCTCTGATTAAGAGCTACACTCATACCTGGCCTAAGATCCTCTGGCCTCAGCTTCTCGCTGATGGATACCACTAGGTTTGGACCAGTGGTGCTCTTAACCACTGCCCTGCCATCATCCAGTACTTCGAGCACTATTGCCTCTATGAGGGGAGGGGAGAGAAGCTTCTCAACCTCGTTCTTATAGTATCGCAGCTCGCTTCTAAGAGTTGTGCGTTCGGCTTCAAGCTCCCTGAGCCTCTGCTCAAGATACCTTATATACTCCATTAGGGAATCGTAGTCAGGCCTGCCCTTACCGTTATCTATTGCTGCCATCAGGCTATCCCTACACCTATGCTTCTATATGCTGGGCTAAATAATAGTTTCCAGTAATAATACGCTGGTAATGCCTGCAGGCATAACAAAATAATATTGGTGCCTGTTCTCCAGGATAAGTGTGGGGGATAAGGGTAGTGGGATATCAGGTCAGATACTGTGAGATCTGTGGAGCCGTGATCAGGGGTAAGGCTTACAGGGTCACCATCGAGGGTGTAACCCTAACAGTATGCGAGAAATGCTACGCCAGGATCATGGCTAGGAAAGCAGAGCTTGAGGAGAAGAAGAGAGCCACGCGCAACGTGAGGCGAGCAGGCCCTGCAACCCGTAGGAGGAGTCCACGCAGGCTGAGCCTCTACGATCAATACGAGGTTGTAGAGGATTATGCTGAGAGGATCCGTAAAGCCAGGCAGAAGCTTGGGTGGAGCCAGGCAGTCCTAGCGCAGCGCGTAGGGGAGAAGGAGAACACTATTAAGAGAATAGAGTCGGGGCGTCTAACCCCCTCAATAGATCTTGCCAGGAAGCTTGAAAAGACTCTTAGAATAAAGCTCCTAGAACCAGTGGTTGATGAGCCTGTCTCTACTTTAAGGAACGAGGATTTCAGCCTCACCCTCGGCGATATCGCTAGGATAAGGGAGAAGTAGGGCTATGAGCACGTCTAGACAGGCTATACTAATAGTTCCCCGCAGGGAGGTTGACTGGGAGGAGGCGGAGGGCCTAGCACGCACAGCAGGCTACAGTGTTATTGACATTATTCCTGTGAGGAGGCATAACCCCTTCTACGTGGGTAGAGGGAAACTCGAGGAGATTAAAAATACGTATGGCGACAGCGGGGATCTGACAATAATAGTGTTCGACGACCTCAGACCCAGGGAGGCCTACGGGATAGCTAGGAAAACGGATCTAAGGGTTATTGATAGAACCCAGCTTATACTGGAGATATTTGCCCTCCATGCTGGTTCAAGGGAGGCTAAGCTTCAAATAGAGCTTGCAAGGCTGAAGCACGAGCTACCCCTGATAAGGGAAGTAGTGAATAAAAGGAAGCTGGGCGAGCTGCCAGGCTTCCTGGGGCCGGGGAGATATGCAACAGAATCGTACTACCTTATGATAAGGAGAAGAGAGGCGAGGATAAGGCGTGAGCTAGAGGAAATAAGGAAGCGTAGAGCGCTGCGCAGGGCCTCTAGGGCTAGGAGGCTAGGGCTACCCCACATAGCCATAACGGGCTATACGAATGCTGGTAAAACCACCCTTTTCAACGTTCTCACACATGAGTCGAAGCCTGTTGGCCCTAACTATTTCACAACCCTCTCACCCAAGTCTAAGCGGGGAATACTGGGTGGAAGAGAATACGTGTTCATAGATACTGTAGGGTTCATTGAGGACATCCCTCCCCATATAATAGAGGCCTTCTACGCTACCCTAGAGGAGATAATATATGCTGATGCAGTCATACTCGTATACGACTCCACTAGGAGCATGGAGATAGTGAAGCGTAGGTTGTTCAGCGGGCTACGCATATTAGCGGAGATCGGTGTTTCAGGCAAACCCCTCCTAGTGGTAGCCAATAAGATCGATGCCACTAACGGCAACATTGATATTCTTAGATCCCTTGCCGGAGAAATAGTTTCCGAAGAGTATGAGGGGCCTTGGAGACTCCACTTCATCTCAGCTCTGCGTAGAATAGGGGTGGATGAGCTGGGTGACAAGATTTGGGAAATGCTGCCGAGATCTACGGTAAAGTCTACGTGCTGAGACTAGGGCATAGGCCGTCCAGGGATAAGCGGGTGTCAACTCATGTAGGCCTTGTAGCCAGGGCTTTCGGCGCCAATGGCTTTATCCTCGCCCCAATATGCGATGAGAGTGTGGTGAGAAGTCTTAGAAGAGTGTTAGAAGAGTGGGGGGGAGAAATGCTGCTTGAGTGCACGGATAACCCTCTAAGCTATGCTACCCAGTGGCGCCGAAGTGGAGGGGAGATCATTCATCTAACCATGTATGGCCTGCCTGTTGATAACGTCATCGACACCATCAGAATGTCTCCCCGCCCCAAGCTCATCATAGTGGGAGCTGAGAAGGTTCCCGGACAATACTATGAGCTTGCCGACTACAATGTATCCATTGGCAGGCAGCCTCACTCAGAGATAGCGGCGCTGGCATTATTTCTAGATAGACTCTATAAGGGGCTAGAGCTATATTTAGAGCATGAGAACAGGTGTTTAGAGATAGTTCCCAGCCCCGGAGGTAAAAAGGTGGTAGAGATTGGGGGAGGATCCAATGCTGCTGATGATAGAGCGGATGTACGGCCCTGAGGCTAGGAGGGTTCTGGAATACCTTCTGGAGAAAAACAGGGAGGTTAAAGATGAGGAGATAGCTGAGGAGACAGGGCTAAGAATAAATAATGTTCGGAGAGCCCTCTACCTCCTATTAGAGCATAGCCTAGTAATGTACCGCCGGGTTAGGGATAGGAGTAGCGGCTGGTATATCTATTACTGGCAGGTCAATGTTGATCAAATAAACGCCATACTCTATGCTAGGAAGAAAATGGTTTTAGAGAAGCTTAAAGCCAGGCTTCGCTACGAGGAGTCCAATGAATTCTACGTGTGCCCAAACGACGGCTCACGATACACCTTTGATGAGGCCGTTGATAACGACTTCCGCTGCCCGCGGTGCGGAGCCATGCTGGACTACGAGGATAATAGTAGGTACAAGGAGGTGCTGAGGAAACGCATCGCCATCATAGAGGAGGAGCTTAAGCGTGAGGCAAAGATACTTAGTAGTTGACCTGTTTTCAGGTGCAGGGGGTTTTGCCAGGGGCTTCAAGGATGAGGGTTTCTCCATAGCTCTAGCAGTAGACAATATGCCTGCCGCTGCTAGGAGCTTCAAGGCTAATTTCCCCGAGGCCATTGTTCTGGCAGAGGATGTTAAGGAGCTGAGCGGCGCGGATCTCTCAGGCCTAGTAGGCGGCGTCGATGTACTCATAGGTTCTCCTCCCTGCGAGCCGTTCACAGGTGCTAATCCTAGAAGGATGCATGATCCCCTCGACAGATTATACAGGGATCCCGTAGGCCAGCTGGTACTACACTTCACACGTATTCTAGCCGAGCTTAAGCCCAGGGTATTCGTAATGGAGAATGTGCCTGGACTTGTGAAAGGCCCTCTCAAGAAGGCTCTGCTGAGGGAATTCAAGCGTGCTGGTTATAGTGAAGTATACTTCAATATTCTACGCGCAGAGGATTATGGCACGCCGTCCCACCGTGTAAGGGTCTTTGCATCCAACCTCAGATTGAAGCCTCCGAGAACCAAGCGTATAATAACTGTAAGCGAGGCTCTTAAGGGTCTTCCAGAGCCTGGCAGCGGGTTCCCACCAAACCACGATGTATGGATGCCTTCTGAACGTAAGAGGCGGCGTATCTCGAAGCTTGGATGGGGGTCAGCTATGATTTACTATAGAGGTGCAAGGAGGAGGCTTCCAAACCTGATACGCCTCCACCCATACAGGCTTGCACCAACAGTCCTCGGATCATCGAGATTCATACATCCGTTTGAGGATAGGTTTCTCACTGTTAGGGAGCAGGCCAGGCTTATGGGGTTCCCCGACCACCATGTATTTCTAGGAGGCCGGGACGAGCAGTATAACCAGGTTGGCGAGGCCGTCCCCGTACCCCTCTCAAGAGCCATTGCAGGCTCCATTAGAGACTATTTGAAAGGAAGCTGAAATCTTTACGTAGCTACATCCCCCTAAATATAGCTTTAAAGGGATGTTGAGAGCAGGCATCTTTCGCTGCTGCATCCTGGAGACTGGAGTCAAGAATTTCTGCCCCGGCCTCAATTCCAGGGCTGGTGTTAATTTACCATGGGCATAGTCGTGGTCCTACACAATGTGGGGAGTGTTCAGAGGCTGCTTGATGCGGCGAAGGCTGTATTCGCCTTCAATGATGTGGAACTCCTAGTAGTATCTAAGCCCTATGGAGCCGCTGCCCAGATGGGCGTCCCCGAAGCACAGAAGATGGCCTTCAAACGCGGTAAGAGCTTCATGGTTCTCCCAGATCTCGGAGATGCTGTGGAGCTGCTTAGGCCCGACAAGATATATACTGTTAGCTGGGATTACGGTAAGCCTGCAGGAACCCTTAAGACTAGGGGAAGAATCATGGTGATCATAGGTGCAACTGATCCTGGGCTTACAAGGAAGGAAGCATTGATGGGAGAACCCGTCTACCCTGTCTCATCGCCTGCGCCTCTAGGACCCGTAGCGGAGGCCGCTATTATGCTTCTGCTACTCACGTCGAGACATGCCTCCTCCTAACACTGAGCCTCAGCGGATGCTCGCCGCTCAGCTTGACCTCCAAGATGTCGCCGTCCAGCAAGTAGACAGGCGGTGTACGGGCATGTCCTACTCCCGGTGGGGTCCCAGTATATATTAGGTCTCCAGGATGCAGTGTCATGAGACTCGACAAGTATGAGACTATCTCGTCGGGTTTGAACAACATGTCTCCGACGCATCCATGCTGCATTAGCCTTGCATTAAGCCTTGTCTCCAAGCATATTTCCTCAAGCTCACTATAGCTGTCCACGATGCTTACATATGGTCCTAGAGGAGCAAAGGTATCTAGGCTTTTAGCCATGCTCCAAGGCCTCCTCCTCTCACCATACTGTATGTCCCTGGCTGTTACATCGATCCCCGCGGTGAATCCTAGTATAGCCTCTCTAGCCTCGCTTCTCGAAGCCTCCTTAAGCCTTCTTCCAACAATCAGCACAATCTCGCCCTCATAGTCGGGTTTCTCCACGAATCTCGGAATAATTATGGTGTCTCCATGTCCGATCAGTGCGCTTGGAGCCTTCAAGAATACGTCGGGCTCTCTGAGAGGTCTGCCCCCCATCTCAACGGCATGCATAGCGTAGTTCCGCCCTAATCCTATGATCTTGCTGGGGTAGGGTACAGGAGGTGCAAGCACCCCGTTGAGGCTGAACTCAGGCTCACCTGAAGCTATATCGTCTGCCAGCTTCTCGACTACAGAGGCTGATCTAAGGGGATCAGCATAGAATAGTCTTGGATCCCATAGAGCTCTGGCTTCAAGGGGCACTGCTCTCCTCACAGGGTAGAGGGCATCACCCCTAACCAATGCTAGTTCAAGAACTCCCTCAGAGCTGATCGCGGCCAGCCTCAGCATACTTGTACCCCTTATGCCTGGAGGATTAAAAGCATAAAATAATGGTGATCCCCTGCTATGCTAGAGGCCAGCCATACTTGTTAAGCACGTGTTCGATCCTCTCGGCGAAGAGGGGTACGTTTTCTGCAAGTTGGTTGGGCTCCTGTCTGCTGCGGATCAAGGTGTATTGTCCCTCAGCACTGACGAGAATTTCTGCTGGGAGAAGCCTGAGATTATAGTTCGATGCCATGGAGTATCCATAGGCGCCGGCATTGAATATTGCTACGAGTTCACCTATTCTAGGCTCACATACCTTTCTGTTGGATGCCAGCACGTCGCTGGACTCGCATATATTGCCCACTATGTTGGCTTCAACCTTCCTCTTGCACCTCCTGGTCACAGTCATGGCTTCATGGT
>JALWQH010000010.1 GCA_027083135.1 Desulfurococcales archaeon
ATGGTGTTTTTGGTTTTGGTTAGTGGGTGGTTGGGTGGTAGTGGTTCTTGCTCGTATACGTCTAGGGCTGCTCCGGCTATCCATCCTTCTCTTAGTGCTTTGACTAGTGCGTCTGTATCCACTACTGGCCCTCTGGCAGTGTTTATGAGGAAGGCGGTCCTCTTCATCAACCTCAACCTACCCTCATCAACCAAATGCCTAGTACCAGGAGTGAGAGGGGTGTGGATTGTTAGAATGTCGCTCTCCCTGAACAACGTGTCCAGGTCTACGAACTCTACTCCAAGCTCCTTTTCAGCCTCTGGGGAGAGCCTGTACTTATCATAGTATATCACCCTCATGTTGAAGCCCTTTGCTCTCCGTGCAACAGCTCTCCCTATCCTGCCTAAACCCAGTATTCCAAGGGTTTTACCATTCACCTCTGTTCCAAGCATCATCATGGGATGCCATCCTGTACCCGTCTTATACCACTCGCCGCTTCTCACATAGTGGTCTGCTTCAACTATTCTCCTCATGAGGGCTATTATTAAGCCCCATGTGTGGTCAGCCACAGCTTCTGTGAGGACGCCTGGAGTATTGGTAACATATATTCCAAGCTTAGTGGCGCAGTCCACGTCTATGTTATCATAGCCTACGGCATACTGGGCCACTATGCGTAGCCTAGGGGAGTTTTGAAGCAGGTTGCAGTCCACCTTATCTGTTAGAAGTGTTACTAGGGCATCGGCCTTCCTAGCCTCCTCTAGGAGGACATCATACGGTGGGGGAGTATATTCGGTCCATAGTTTAACCTCATAGTACTCTCTGATCATTTCAAGCCCTTTGGACGGTATCTCTCTGGTCACAAACACGTAAGGCTTGGCCATAACCTGAGCCACCAATAATACATTACTTGAAGCTAGTAATTTAACTATTCTCTAGAAGTAATGTAGGCCTATATTTTAATAACGCGGAATATGTTGCTCCGCTATTCATGGCATGTATGGTGAAGGCATAATACGTGGTATGAGGAGAGATGCGTTTTCCTCCCAGCAGGTATAAATCTGCTTGAGCCATCTATGCCTGCCATGCTTTGAGGAGGCATGGAGGACGCTGTTTTTACGCCGGGCATAATCGATGAAGGCTGCTATGAAGGCCGCTATCGCTAAAACCATTGCTGCCAGGGCGTAATACTCGCTGTTATTCAATTTTTTCACCATACGTGTATACAGCGTTGACAAGGTCTCTTAAGGTAACTATTCCGATGGCCTCTCCTTCACTGACTATTAGTGCTGATCCTGTGGGATCTAATGCCACGTACTCCGCTATGTCTGAAATACTTGACCCTGACTTAACTATTAGGGGTTCTTCCACAACATCTGCTACGGGCCTCTCTAGGGGTTCCGAGGACCCCTTGCTTAGCGCTGAGAGGGAGTTCTTGTCTAGAAGTATGCTGAGGGCATGGTTTACTGTCACTATGCCTCTAATAGCTCTTCCTTCAAGTACTCCTAGCCTCCTAATCTTTCTTGCAAGCATTAGTCCTAGGGCCTCTATGATCCATGCTGATGGTTCTATCGATATTAGGGGCGAGGACATTATGTCATCTACGAGTATCTCTGATCCTACCTCTCCTGCCAGCGGGGCTATGCTGTGCTCTGTTACTACTGCTTCAAGCTTCCCCTCCTCCGAGACGAGGGGCACACATCCAGTGTTCTTCTCTATCATTAAGGCTACTACCTCCCATAGGCTTGCATGAACAGGCATTGTAAGGGGTTTTGTATTCATGAACAGCTTCACGGGAGAGTCTAGGGCCTCCCTTAGATCAGGATATTCGAGCAGTCCTATGCCCTCCTCAGCCTCAACTGCTATGGCTCTGGCAGCATCCTTTGAGCTGAACACGCCTATAGGCCTTGCCTCGGGATCCAGCACTACTGCATGATACCTGTTCTCGGATACTAGTCTTGCCACGGCTTTGAGAAGGCTTGTCGACGACCAAAGAATTACGGGCTTTGGATCAGCGCGGCTTACTGCCAACACCATGCATACACCTGTATCCCTATTGCAGGGCGAGCTACAATTATTTTACTATTAGATGCTAAGACTTTTTGGGGAAGACGAGCTGTGAGCAAGGCTGATGCAAGGAAGCTACTGTCAGCTGGAAGCGGATTCGTTGATCTCCAGGTCTACGTGAAGCCTGAGTCAAGGGAAACTAGGCTTACCGTTGAAGGAGAAGAACTAGTATTCTATACTGAGGAGCCTCCGGTTAAGGGAAGAGCTAACGCAGCCCTGGTTAAAGCATTATCAAAGATGCTTGGAATACCCTCATCGCATATACGCATAGTTGGGGGTATTAGAAGTAGGTCTAAGAGAGTTAGACTCATGAACATGGATGCCGAGATTCTTGCCGAAAAACTTGCTGAAGTCCTAGGCGGGGAGGATACATGAGCTTTGACTGGAGAGATCCCTATGGATCTATAGTCAGGATCATGGCTTCTTCAGCCTCCTCCCTGGCCGAGGAGAAGGGAGTGAAGCTTGAGGAGAACCCAGAATACCTTGTCTCAGAGCCTCCTAGGCCCGAGTATGGCGACCTATCGTTCCCAGCGTTCAGGATTGCACGGCCTCTCGGAATGAAGTCCATGGAGGCTGCCTCACTCCTGGCTGAAAGAATTAATGATGCGTTGAAGAGGTTATCCTTAGGTTTAGCATCAGTTATGGGGGGATATGTTAATGTGAGGCTTGAGGCCCCCCGATTAGCCTCGATGACTATGGAGGCATATAGAAGGCTGGGAGAAAGGTTTGGCGAGGTTCCAGCGGAGCGTTCCCTGAGGATAGTTGTAGAGCATACCAGTGCTAATCCAATTCACCCTCTTCATATAGGGCATGCTAGGAACGCCGTGCTGGGGGACTCCCTGGCAAGGCTATTGGAGGCTAGGGGACATGTGGTGCAGCGCAGGTTCTACGTGGATGATATGGGGCGTCAGGTTGCAGTCCTAGCATATGGCCTCAGACTACTGGGCTTCATGAAGCCTGAGGGGAAGCCCGACCACTGGATCGGACTGGTCTACGCTATAACGCATACACTACTCGATATAAGGAAGCTTAAGGACATTGTCGATGAGCTTAGAAGGAATGGCAGGGATGAAGAGACTAGGGGGAAGATAAGGGAGCTCGACGAGCTGGTAGCTGATGCATCCGAGCTTAGGGAGAAAGAGCCAGGCTTGTTCGACAGAATAGCTGATGCCATGGCTAAAGACCCTAGCCCTGAGAGAAATATTTCGAGGCTCATGGTGCTCTACGAGCAGGGAGATCCAGAGGTGAAGAAGCTTTTCAGAGAGGCTGTTGAGAAGTGTATTGAAGGGTTTAGGGAGACATTAGAGGATAGAATGGGGATACGTTTCGACAAGTGGGACTGGGAGAGCGATCTCTCCTGGAGCGGCATGGTAGGCAGAATAATCGAGGAGGCCAGGCGGTCCCCCTACTACACGACGTATAAGGGCTCAGAAGCCCTGGACTTCTCCGAGATACAGCGGGATCCTGAGATCAGGGAGAAGCTGAGGATTCCAAGCTCATACGATATACCGCCCTTAATTCTAAGGCGTAGTGATGGGACAACACTGTATACCACCAGGGATATAGCATACTCGCTCTACAAGTTCAGGGACTTCAATGCTGATAAAGTCATAAACGTGATAGCTGCGGAGCAGAGGCTGCCGCAGATCCAGATAAGACTCGCCCTCATAGCTCTAGGGTATAGGAGAGAGGCCTTCAACCTCATCCATTATGCTCATGAAATGGTTAGCCTGCCTGGAGTCAGGATGAGTGGTAGGAGAGGGAGATACGTATCCCTGGATCAACTATTGGATGCAGCAGTGGAAAGGGCTAGGATAGAGGTTGAGAAAAGGGCTAGAAGCATGGCTCCCAGCGAGGCTGATAGGGCTGCAAGGATTGTAGGGGTAGGCGCGGTTAAATACGCGTTGCTGAGCATAGCTGCGCAGAAGCCTATGACGTTCTCCCTCGAAGAGGCCCTCGACTTCGAGAGGAACTCTGCTCCCTACATACAGTATGCTCATGCAAGGGCCGCTAATATTCTAGCGAAGGCCAAGGAGGATTGGGGGGAGGGCGGCGTGGAGTGGGAGGAGGCTTCAGCCCCGCCTATTAGGCGAAGATTACTGCTGCAGGCTTCTAGGACACCATACATTATAGCTAAGGCTGCCGATGAGCTTAGGCCTGAACTAATAGTATCTCATCTAGGCAGAATTGCAGACATATTTAACTCCTGGTACCCTCTAGACCCTGTAATCCAGGAGAAAAACAGGGGGGCTAGGCTGTACAAGTTGGCTCTAGTTGATCTAACAAGACATGTGCTTGCTAAAGGCCTGCACCTACTGGGTATAGAGGCTCCGGAAAAAATGTAGGGGAAACGCTGATGAGAGGCATAATTATTTCTCTTCCACGGAGAACACAGCATTATACATTCTGTTAAGCACCCATGCCACATCCAGGCCTGAAACCCATGTTAATCCAGGTGGAATAGGCCTAGCATAGGCTCCGAATCCATGAGTCTCCAGCTCCTTTTCCACAAGCCTAGTGATCTCCGTGACACGTAGGGGGCGGGGAGGCCTGGACAGTTTCTCCACTATGCGTGCCATGAGCCTTGCCTGGCCCTCCTCAACTATTCTCGGATTATCGGAGAGGTCGAGTTCAAACACAGTGTTATCACTGTATTTAGCTACAAGCTTTAATCCCCTTGCCCTTATTTTCAGCAAGCCTCTGATCCCCCTGAAAACCCTGCTCCTAGGCGGCGAGTATTCCTTAGCGGCTATACGTGGGGCAATGCTCTTAGCCCTGCTGGTCAGGTCTTGGGGAATATATTTCTGCATCAATATGATATGGCTTGCTGGATCCAGGAATGCTGATGATGCCCCTGAAACCACTACTAACCCTACTCTAAGCTGCTTAGCCATGCTTCCAGCAAGCTGGGACAACTGTTTTATCGGGTCATTCTCCACGAGCTTCTCCATGACACTATCCTTGTATAGGAGGTTTGAAGCACTTGTATCCTCGTCTACTAAGAGCACTTTAACCCCCATCTCTAAGGCCTCGCTTATAGAGGCTGCCATGCTTGTCGAGCCGCTGGCATCCATTGATGAGAAGCTGCGCGTATTGGTTCCGCCTGGAAGCTCCGAGATAAGGCCTGATATGTCAACGCTATGTACAAGCCTGCCATCCTCAGCTTTAACCAGCATTGTTCCAGGAGGGGAAGCAACGTATTCCCTTCCATCCCCCTTCACATGGTCGTATATACCGTCCTGAACTGCTTCTAGGAGAGTGGTCTTGCCATGATACCCCCCGCCTGTAACTACGAGTATGCCTAGGGGCACAGCCATTCCGCTAACCACTCTGCCGCTTGGAAGCCTCACTTTTCTTCTAAGGCTGGGCGGGGAAGAGAAGGGAACAGCGTTGACCAGAGGCCTTGTGCTAAGGCTTGTCTCCCTTGGAAGAATACTATTATCCCCTATGAACAGCATGTAGCCGTTATCTTCAACCCATCGCTTCAAGTATTCCTCATCAATGTATAATTTAACATGATCCTCCAGTTCGCTTAAACAAGGCTTCAGGTCAACTGATCTCAGCATGGATGTGCAAGCGTCTCTTAGAAGGGATGCAGCCTCCCTGCCGAGGATTCTCCGCCCACTGGCAGGGAGGCCTAGACTAAGCCTTAGGACAAGGTGTTCTCCTAGGACTTCAACGCTGCTACGCTTCATTATCCAGGGGCCTGGGGAAGGATATCCTAGGAAACAGCTTCCCCCAGAGCCGCATTTCCTACGCTTCCTCCTAGATTCCTCGTAAAGTCTTCTTGAAACATAATCTGTGAACGGGGTCTCTGATTCTCCTTGATAGAGGCGTGGGGGCAGCTTCATGCTGCTCAGCCTTATCCTGGCCTCCAGTATGGAGGGTGTTGCGAAGGGATCTCCTTGAATCCTAGTGAACCCTGCTTCGAGGATCCCGCACCTGATTCTGACGCCTCGTAGATCATTGTAGGCCTTGTATCCTCTCCCATCAAGCCTACGTAGTATTGTCTCAGCTTCTTCTAAGCTTATGTTCAACTCTTACTCCTCGGCTAGGAGAGGTGCAGGCTAGATATTAAGAAAGATGCTGCTGTCAGGCAAGGCTGAACACGTCATAGCCCCTCCATAGGGCTCGGCTCGGGGGACTCATCATGGCTCTCCCCTACTACTCCCACCTATGCCTGAACAGTTGTATTATGCTTAGAGGAGCCTCTCCTGCTTGAAGCAGGAATACCTCGAGGAAGGGCTTTACACGGGCCTCGAGGAGATGGCCTGCATAGACCTTATCTCCACGTGCAGCCAGCACCACGTGCAGATGAGGATAGTGTTTGCCGTCAGGGCCTATGATAACGTTGCCTGAAAGCGATGCTACCTCTAATATGTGTCCAGGCTCGGGCTTGACATCGTAGGCCGTGTATCCTGTTCCATGGAATACTCCTATTCTAGCGTTCTCGAATCCACCTATGCCTTGAATCATAGCGAACCCTACCTCCAGCTTCTCTACAGCCTCCACTATGGCTGTAAGAGGATTCTCTCCCTCCTCAACCTTAACGTAGTATGCTTTTAGAGAGCCTAGTTTAACCGCCCTCATTACATTCTCCCCGGTGTAGTTATCCTTGAGCGGCTATTGAAATGTTCTTCTCCTCCTCATAGCTAGTCTATTGTCGCCTCTCTGAACAGTAGTGCTGCCGAGCCTATGAGGATTAGCGATGATGCTGCGAGCACTACGGTGTCTATGAGTGGGTTCATTGAGCCTGAGCCCAGCATGCTGATTCTAGCTAGATCCACGGAGTATGTGAGTGGGTTCAGGTATGCTAGCACCTTCATCCATTCAGGCAGGGGATCTATTGGGAAGAATGCTCCGCTCAGGAATAGGAGCGGCATCATTATGAAGTTCACAATTATGTGGAATCCCTCCATACTGCTTATTTTAAGCGCTATTGTTATTCCAAGACTTGTGAAGGCGAATCCTGTTAGAAGAGCTGCAGCCAATGTTACCGGGATTCCCCCGGGATTTATGTCTCTGGCTAAGGGGATTATGGCGGCCAATATTAATGCTCCCTGAATAGTAGCTACTAATGCGTCTCCGAAGGCTCTTCCAGCCATTCCCGCCGTCCTGCTTGCCGGAGCCACTAATAGCTCCTTGAGAAAACCAAACTCCTTGTCCCAGAGCACGGTGACGCCTGAGATGAAGCCTCCCATGAAGACAGTCATCATTACTACTCCAGGTGCTAGGAAATCTAGGTAGCTATAGCCTCCGAAGAGGGCTTTAGCCATCGATCCCTTGAACAGGCTGCTCCACCCGAGGCCGAAGAAGACCATCCAGATCAGCGGGTTCACTATGCTTCCAAAGAGCCTGGACTTCGCCCTTACAAATCTCTTAAGCTGCCTATACACCATTATATTGAAGGCATCTACTGCTTCGCTCAAGGATCACCGCCTCCTCCTAACAACTATTCTAGCAGTCTCCTTCCAGCTTCCCTCCGAGTCCCTGAGGCTTCTCCCAGTATAGTGGAGGAACACGTCTCCCAGGCTCGGCCTCTTATAGCTGATCTCACTTATCTTCACTCCGAGCTTCCGTGCAGCTTCAAATATTTCAGGCATGGCTTTCGATGCATCCCTCACGCTCAGCATTAGCTTGCCGTCAATGATCTTATAGTCCGATGCCAATCCTGTCTCGCTGAGCATGGAGGCTAGTTCTTCAAGCCTATCGCTGCTGCTGTGAAGGTAGACGACGTCTCCTCCCAGCCTCCGTATAAGGTTTTCAGGAGTATCCAGGGCTACTATGCGGCCATGATCAATTATCGCTACCCTGTCGCATAGTCTTTCAGCCTCATCCATGTAGTGTGTTGTGAGGAAAATCGTTGTCCCCTCCCTTCTACGTATATCTTCTATATAGTCCCATATCTTAGCCCTGGTCTGCGGGTCTAAGCCTAGGGTAGGCTCATCGAGGAATAGGATTTCAGGCTCATGTATAAGGGCCCTAGCTATCTCCAGCCGTCTAACCATCCCTCCACTATAATGCTTAACCGGGGTATCCTTCTTCTCCCATAGATCCACGAACTCCATGAGGCTGCGTATACGTCTTCTAAGGCTGTTTTTAGGGACACCATAAATAACGCCATGTATCCATAGGTTCTCCCAGCCTGTAAGCTCCCTGTCCACGCTGGGATCCTGGAACACCACGCCTATCCTCCTCCTAATCTCCGCAGGCTTCTTGGCAACACTTAGACCTGCAACCCATGCTTCACCCTCATCGGGCTTCCTAAGCGTTATCAGCATGCTTATAGTAGTAGTCTTCCCAGCCCCATTGGGGCCCAGGAAGCCGAATATTTCTCCCTGCTTAACCTTGAAGCTAACGTGATCCACTGCTACCAGTTCCCCGAACCTCTTAGTCAGATTCTCAGCCACTATCGCATCCATGCTCTCACCTAAAGTATCGGGAAGCGGTATAAATCCTACGATTAATTAATATTTCCCAGTGCCTCATTGTATCGGCAGTGATAGTTATGGGTAAGCCGCCTCACAGGAGCATGCTGAGACTGCTGGTGCTACGCCTCTTATTAGAGAAGGATATGCATGGATATGAGATGATGAAGCGTTTAAAAGAGCTTTCAAATAATACCTGGAAGCCTGCGCCAAGCACGCTCTACCCTCTCTTAAATTCTCTTGAAAAGGAGGGATTGATAAGGACAGTTTCGGTGGAGCATGGTGTTAGAAGCGGGTCTAGGATAAGGTATGCTCTGACACGTAAGGGCTTGGAGGAGCTGGCGGATAGGAGTCTGAGGGCAATTAGAGGGATGAATAAGGCTCTCCTCTACATATTGGAGGGAACACTTAAAGCATGCAGACAACTAGGCGACGAGAAATGCATAGATGAGGCCTTAGGCATAATCAAGGACTACTTCAAACTGGTTCATGAGGCAGAGAAGAAGTATAATCGGTGAGCAAGACCAACAACTTCCACAGGATACGGGCTGGCTCCGCTATCCGCTTATCCGGGTGATCCGCTAGGTATAAAACACTGTTCTTAAGACGTTCCATGGGGTGTGATAGGATGACGCTTGCTCGGGTAATATATGTGGGGAGAAGGCTGCGGAGGAAATACGGTGTTGTAGGAATTGTCGCAGGCAGGTATCTTGAAGCAGGTTATAGTGTTGAGCTGGGACACCGCACATCTAAAGGGCCTATAGACATACTTGCAAGGAAGGAGGGAACGATACTCGCTATAAGTGTTGTTAAAAGCCCTGCTAGAATAACATCCCGGCTGGTCGAAGAGACTGCAGAGAAAGCCCGGCTTCTAAGAGCCAAGCCTATAATAGTGCTCTATGGAAGAGGCTTCAAGATCACCGGAGAGATTAGAGAGCAAGCCGAGAAGCTAGGAGTTCATTTAAAGAGAGTGAGAGCGGCCTAGCAGGCAAGCATGCCATCTAGCATCTAGAGTCTTTGGAAAAAGGAGTAGTATTGTGTTCTTTGTTAGGCTGGATAGTTCTCAGGCACTTTTGCTCTGAAGTACTTACCTGTAGTGGGGCTCTTGAATAGCCCTATCTTCACTCCCTTCCTCCCCTTAGGGGCTAGGGACCACACCTTTATTGGCTCAAGCTCTACTTCCTGGCCTGTAGTAGGATCCCTCACCTTAACCTTAGGCATAGTCTATTCACCATGAATAAGTATTACACCTGGCAATTATATTGTTAGCCCTTACATTTTAAGGATCTCATTATATAGTCCCTTAAGGACTATCTACACATGTATTTACATGAATCCTCACTCATTATTCAAATATTCATGTAAAAACTACTAGTCTAGTATAGGATAAACTAAACTGTGTGATTCAAAAAATCCATGATTCAACCTATTTTAATAGGAGGGCTAGTATCGCCTTCTGCACATGCATTCTGTTCTCGGCCTGGCTCCATACTATGCTCCATGGCCCGTCTATAACGTCGTCTGTAACCTCTAATCCCCTGTGGGCTGGGAGGCAGTGCATGAACACTGCTGAAGGTTTAGCGAGCTTCATGAGCTCGGCATCAACCCTGTAGGGTGATAGATCCTTCATCCTCTTCTCCCTCTCCTCCTCCTGTCCCATGCTGACCCATACATCTGTGTATACTATGTCAGCACCCTTAACAGCCTCTCTAGGATCCCTGACGACCTCTATTATAGCTCCATTCTCCGCTGCATCCTCTTCAGCCCTGCTCATGATCTCTCTCCTTGGATCATATCCCTTAGGCGTTGATACCACCACATGCATGCCGAACTTCGCTCCCGCTAAGAGCAGGCTGTGAGCCATGTTATCCGCGCCATCACCTATGAAGACCAGTTTTAATCCTTCAAGCCTTCCCATATGCTCCCATATGGTATACATGTCGCTTATAGCCTGTGTTGGGTGGACGAGATTGCTTAGCCCATTGATAACTGGTACATCAGCGTATTTGGCCAGCTCCTCCAGATCGCTCTGCTCGTAAACTCTGGCCATTATGCCGTGCACGTATCTGCTTAGCACGCGCGCTGTATCTGCCACCGTCTCCCCACGGCCCAGCTGCATGTCCCTCCAGCTTAGATATATGGCATGTCCTCCCAGCTGCTCCATAGCCACTTCGAAGCTTATCCTAGTCCTAGTGCTAGGCTTCTGGAATATCATTGCCAGCTGCCTGCCCCTCAGCACAGGTATATATACCTCTCCAGAGTAGTATCTTTCCTTAAGCATCTTAGCGGTTTCAAGGATGGCTGAAAGCTCCTTACGCTTGAAGTCTGCTAGCCATAGAAAGTCCCTCCCCTTAAGCCCGTAGAACACCATGTCGTAGCACCTGGTTCTACTAATTGGCGTCAGGGATATAATAATCGTGAGGCCTAGTAGAAGAGTGGTTGAATAGTATCTTGAGGCTCAGGATGTCGGCGGAGGAGCGTAGACGTAAGGAGAGGCTTGTAAACATCATGCTGGAGAACCTATCGTTAAAGGAGATAGCCGAGTGGCTGTGGGAAGACTTCGGCATAAGGGTGCCTGTACTTAGATCCGAGAAGATCAGGAAAGCTGTTATGCGTAGCAGTGAGATAAGGGATAGGGATGTAGCAGCCGCCTTAGTGTCGAGGGGTGTCCAGATAAGCGAGGAGGACTGGTATGGTGAGAAGTAGGCTTAGACCCAGTACAGCGGGATCAATCCTCTCATCCCTCTAGAAGGCTTTCAGCGTTTCTCAGTATTTCTTCTGCAGCCTCCTCAACTAGGCTTAGTTTAGGAGCGTTGCTCAAAGAGTCCACGTGAACCGTTATGGCTAGGCTTACATCATCCTCGGCTTCGGGCTCTATGCTTAGCTCAGCCCCCTTCACGGTACTCACCTCCTCAACAAGCCTTCTAACCTTGCCTGAACCTTTATCAGCGTTAATTATGGCCTGCTCCAAAATGTTTGCAAGTTTTTCATCAGCCTCCTCGGAAACCCGGGTGATGTGAACAAGGTATAATCCATCCTTCTGCAGGTATATTTCCAGCCTCCTATCTCCTTCTGCTCTACACAGGGATAAGGCTATTCCTTCGAATCCCTCAACCCATGAAATCTCCTGCAGAGAGTAATTCTTTCCTCCAAGCTCATGTAGAATCGTTCTGGCCATGTATTCCGCCTGCAACCCAAGGATCAGGGTCCTCCTAACCCCTGCCCTAATAGCTGCTGCCAGGGCTCCGGGATCAAGTGCCTCAAGGTTCTCGGCTATCTCTGCTTCGAGTTCCCCTGGATTTATTCCAAGCTTCACGGCAAGCTTTTTCCAAGCCTCTTCTACTGCCTTACCTCTCCTCATGGATGACACCGTAGTGTCACTTAGGTTGAATGTTAATTCCTGTTCCGCTGCTGAAGGAAATGTTTCATGAGTCCAGGCTATGCTCTCCCTCATATTGTTTAAGCGTGAGGTTAGCGTAGGATATAGCTCGTTTAGCCAGCTTCTCATACATGCCTAGATAGTTCTCGGGTCTAAGGATGCCTTCTATTTCGCTGCGTGTAAGCATGCTTGAGATTAGCGGGTCGTTTAGACATGCTTCAAGGAAGTCTATTTTTCTTTCACTGGCCTTTCCTGCAATTGCCTGTATATGCTTGTAGGCCTGATGCCTTGGAACCCCTTTTCCTACTAATTTTATCATTAGGGCCTCTGAGAGTATGAGGCCCTTGGTTAAATTGAGGTTACGTTGCATTGCTTCGGGGTATACTCTAAGTCCCCCGAGTATTCTGCGCGAGGATTCCAGCATCTCATCTAACACTACTAGTGTGTGGGGAATTATGATCCTTTCATTAGCGCTGTTGCTTAGGTCCCTCTCATGCCATAAGGCTATGTTCTCCAATGATGCTGTGAGGAAGCTTCTAATAAGCCTTGCAAGACTTGTTACCCGTTCGCTTAGCACTGGGTTTGATTTGTGGGGCATTGTGCTGCTACCCATTGTACCTCTAGGCTTCTCTGAAAGCTCCCCTATCTCCGGGCGTGAAAGCTCCCTCACCTCGATGGCCATTCTCTCAAGCTGGGATGCAAGTATGGCTGCAGCGGCTACCAGTTCCGCGAAGCTGTCTCTAGGGGCTATCTGGGTGGAGATTGCATGGGGCTTTAAGCCGAGCATCCTCATGGCCTCTGCCTCCACCTCGAAGCCCTTATTACCCCAGGCAGCCATAGTGCCGACGGCTCCAGATATTTTTCCCCTGATAAGCCTGTCTTCAAGGCTCATTAGCCTCTCAAGGCTCCTAGCATACTCGTACACATATACTGCTAGCTTGAAGCCGAGGGTTATTGGAAGGGCATGCTGGCCGTGGGTTCTACCCACCATTATTAGGTCCATGTATTTCTCCGACATTCCTATCAGGGTTCGCATAAGGTCAACTAGCTTCTCCTCAATTATTCTCAGAGCATCTCTTAACACGAGGCTCCAAGCAGTATCAATGATGTCGTTACTTGTTGCACCTAGATGCACGTATCCTCCGCATTTCCCGCATCTCTCGGCTAGAAGCATGGTTAAAGCCCCTACATCATGCCCCGTCTTCTCTTCAGCTCGGTCGATGTCCTCAGGCCTTATGCTTCTCCCACAGATCATTATGCTTCTCCAACAATCTCTGGGCGCTAGGCCCGCCTTCTCCAGCCCCTTCATAAGCGCGGCTTCCACTAGGATCATTCTCCTCAGCATTTCCTCCCTAGTGAATAGTCTCCTCATCTCAGCTGAGCCGTAGCGGTATTCAAGGGGGCAGAGGCTACTCATATCCTGCACCCTGAGATCATGGTCCAAGCTTGTCTCTCCTCATATCTACCATTAGGTCTGCCTCCTCCCCTGTACCTAGCAGTGTTATGGGCGTGTTAAGCTCCTCTTCAAGCCTGTTAACCCATCTTCTAGCATCCCAGGGCAGCATATTCCACTCCGTTTTGCCTCTGGCTTCTGGGAACAATGCGTCTAGCTTTGTGACGGCAACCTGTGTAGCAGTGTTTATTTGCACGGCTCTCCGGGCAAGCTCCATGTTGAAGGGTGCAGTCCTTCTAGCACGCCCTGTAACCGTTGCCTCCTCGTAGAATCCTCTTCTCATAGACTCCTCGATGCTGATCTCTCCTGGGAGGGGGCCTTCACCCACTCTTGTAAGATATGCTTTGAATACAACTATTATGTCATCGGCTCTCCGTGGACCCAGCCCTGCCTCGCTAAGCATGGCTGCGGCACTTGTATCCCTACTAGTCACGTACGGGTATGTTCCATGATATAGGCTTAGATATAAGCCCTGGCTTCCTTCTATAAGCACCTTTTCCTCGTTGTCGAGGGCATTGTTCATCATTTCCACAGTGTCTGCAATGTATTTTGAGAGGGATGGTTCATCTCTAGCTAGTCTGAGCCTACGCATAACACGGTCAGCCATTGCTGCACCTACACCCTGGGCTGTTGAGCCTATGCTTCTCAGCACGTCGTCCTTCATCTCGGCCTCCCTATGCTTATCCTCGATTATTCCCGCCATAGGGTCGACATGCACACGGCTCTCTACGCCTAGTTCCGAGACCTCCCTCTCAAAGACATCGAGCCTCACTAATCCTCCAGGCGGTATGACTAGTATTGTGCTCCTATTAACAAAGGCTGCCGGGATTAGGCGTAGCTTATACCTCCTACCCTGCAAGACCACGGTATGCCCTGCATTCACGCTGCCTGTTCGGGCAGCTATAAGAGGCTCATCTTTGAGGGCAAGGTAAGCTGAGACCTTGCCCTTGCCCTCATCGCCGAAGCCACCGCCGCATACGAGAGTCAGAGCCAATCATTTCCCAATTATACTGTGGGATATCGCTACCCACTATTAAATATTTATTTATACATTCCAATAAATTTTACACATCTGTTTAAACATTGAGGCAAGCCCACGCTATCGTATTAGGTGCTATAGGTAGGGATCCTAAGCTTCACAGGTTTTTCTCTTCTCCCTTATTATGTTTAGAGTTTCCCTGAGGATGCTGGGTACGTCGTCATCCCTTGAAGGCATTCTTACAAATGCTACTTTTCTGCCTATGCTTCTCCATATATCCTCGACATGTATGTCTCTATCGTCCAAATATACTATGCATTCAGGAGGAATCCGTATGCCGTTCTCTGAGAGCTTTTTAAGGAGTTTTAGAAGCATTTTATCCTTATGAGGATGATCCTCCACTACAAGGTAATCGAAATACCCGTCTAGGCTGAGTGTTCTAAGAGCCTCAACGGCTATACGAGGATTATTCCAGCTGAGCGTTGATAATACTATGCCTTCCATGCTTCTCAGTTCTCCTAGAAACTCCCTTATGCCTCTCCTAACAGTAACAACTACTCCCTCAGAATCCACCAGCGAGTCTCTCCCCACTCTACGCAGAGGAGGCCGAAGTTCAGAGACATTTAAATGATCCCAGAGGGTACCATCCAGGTCTATGGCGACCAGCATCATTCTCCAGCCACCCCTGAAACCTAGCAGTACATAATGATATATGAGGTATCATGAAGCATGGTTGACAGTAAGGCTTAAATATAGGGTAAGATAATATTTACCTGGATAAAAATGTATGAACCTGATGTGAGACATGCGGTGTCTGGGTGGAAGGCATGTTTGCCTTGTATTGGAGGTGAGGGATGATGCCTCTTCCTCCTCCAGGTCCGGGGGATCTCGTATACTGGGCTCTCCTGCTAATCGTGGCTGTCCTGATAGTTGGGGGATTCTTCTGGGTGCTTAGATACCTGCTTATGCCTTTGAAGCCTGAGGCTTCTCAGAGCAGTGTTGATGATGTTATGAGGGATCTCTTGAAGGAGATAAGGCTGCTGAGAAGGGATATTGAGGAGCTTCGCGAGGAGCTACGCGAGTAGGCTTACAGCGGTGCTGCGTCTTGGAGGAGATTATTGGGAGGACAGTGGAGGTTCTGAAGGCTCTGGCTAACCCCGTGAGGCTTAGCATACTTGCACTATGCTTGAAGCATGAGAGGAGCAGTAGGGAGCTAAGGGAGATCCTAGGGATATCTAAGCCTCTGCTAATAGCCCATCTACGCAGGCTGGTTGCATTAGGCCTCCTGGAATACAGGGTTGATTTTGATGAGAGGAGGATGATTGTTAAAAAATACTATAGGACGAGGATTAAGGAGATATGCGTGGATAGAGGTCTTTTAGAGGAGATAGCCAGAGAAATAGCAGGTGTAGGGGAGGAGCCTTCACCCTGATCTCCCCGTCTTCCCGCCGAGCTTCTCCACGAGTTCCTTGGCGCGGTCGAACCTCACTCTCCCCTCCTTCACCATTTCTTCCGCCACCTTGTCTATGAGCTCACCTGTGGCTCCAGCCATTATGGCCAGGTTTTTCGCATGTAGCTTCATGTGGCCTTTCTGAATACCCTCAGTGACCAGAGCTCTTATAGCTGCAAGGTTCTGAGCCAAGCCTACGGCAGCCATTATCTCCATAAGTTCTCTGGCCTTCTTCACGCCTAGTATTTTAAGGGCTATTCGGGCTGTTGGATGGACTTTCACGGCTCCGCCTATTATGCCTACCTGGAGAGGCATCTCTAGGGCTCCTACAAGGTAGCCCTCCTTATCCACATCCCAGACCGCTAGAGGCTTGTATGTGCCGCTCCTAGCGGCGTATGCATGTGCGCCTGCCTCTATGGCTCTATGATCCTGTGCTGTGGCTAGTGCTACCGCTATTATTCCATTCATTATCCCCTTATTATGGGTTACAGCTCTATAGGGATCAGCTTCCGCTAACGCGCTGGCATCAGCTATCTTCTCAGCCACATCTCTGCCGCCTACTGCTTCAGGGGGGGTGCGAGTCCACGCTCTAACAATCCTGTAGACAGCGTTGTTTGAGATTATTCTCAGCCTGGCTTCCCCGCCTGTTATCTTCTCAAGTACTGGTGCTATCGCCTCTGCCATGGTGTTCACAGCATTTGCACCCATAGCGTCAAGCACGTCTACTATTAGGTGTACTATTATGGCTGGCCCTCTCCTAGTATTCACTACTCTTACCTCAAGGTCTCTTGCGCCTCCTCCAAGCTTGATGAGCACGGGGTCCTGCTGGTTAGCGTGGTCGAGCAGCTCCTCCTTATGTTCAAGGATCTTGAACGCCTTGTATTGGGGTGCATCCACCTTAACTAGGTGTACCTGGCTTATCATCAACTGGTGGCCCGCCTTAGCCGTTATTCCTCCCCCCTCTCTAAGCATCTTCGCAGCATTGCTTGCCGCGGCAACTACGCTGCTCTCCTCTATTACCATGGGTATCAGGTAATCCTTGCCGTTGATCCTGAAGTTAGTGGCTACTGCGAAGGGGAGTGTCATCCCCCCTACAACGTTCTCTATCATGGCGTCAGCTATCTGCGGGTCAAGCCCTCCCAAATTCCTCAGAATGTTCACTTCATCCTCGCTTAGCTCAGCCCACTCTGCAACGAGTTTAAGCCTCTCCTCCATAGGCCTCTTATAGAAGCCTGGTATACGTGAGGTTTTCTCAGCCAATCATGGCACCTGCAGCATCATCTCACTCCACGGATTAAAACATGCCGCCTCTGCATGGCAATGAATACCCTCTACTACTTTGGGAAAAGGTTTTACTAGCGGTATGTTTAAGCAGGCCTCCTATGCAGGCTAGCCTCCTGGCCCTTCATGATATGTTGTATCTTTCCACACCATGCCTCATAGGTCTGACTCGCTGAGGGTTTCGCCCTCCACTAGGATCCCGTGAACTCTCTTTAGAAGAGCATGGTGGAGCACCTCGTCTCTAAGGATCATTTCCAAGATGAATTTCTCCGCCTTGATTAGCTTCTCCTTTTCAAGGATCTCTCTGACCTCCGAGATCATCTTGTCCTCCATCCCTATGTGACGCTCAATCTCTCCACGTATACGGTCGGCCTCCTCATCTGCCAGCATTGTTCTCCCAGGCTCCATGAACTCTAGAAGAGTGGTGTAGAGAGTAGAGTGTTTAAGCGAGTCTGTTGACACTGCTTTCATCACGGCCTTTATTGCAGGGTTACGTATGCCTGAAGCACTTGCAGCAAGCTTTTCAGCATACTCTTTCTCCAGCCCGCTCATCCTGTCGAACAGCTCTTTTCTCAGCTATACATTAACACCTGTTTAAGGTATAGTGGCGCATCGTAAAGAGTCTTGTCCTAGGGTTGGCGGAACCCTGATGCGAAGACTTATTTTTCTTACATGAGAGTTCGGAACGGTGGTTGATTCTTGGCTGTAGGCTATAAGAGATTATCCCTGAACTCGGGCTTGAAGGTGTCGCCTATATCTTTGGGCACATGGCATATGCCCAGGCTTCCGGAGAAGGATTCCGCTGGTGCTCATAAAATAGATGTGGATGAGTTCCGCCGGGTTCTACGCTACGCCTACGATGAAGGTGTAATCTTCATAGACACGGCCAACAAGTATCATGGCGGAATATCCCCCGTCCCACTAAGTCATGCAGGCTATGCGGAGAGGCTTCTAGGACGCCTGATAAGGGAACTGGGGCTTGACAGGGAGGAGCTCGTCATAGCCACCAAGGTTTATGCTAGGATGTCGCCCGGCCCTAACGGCATGGGGCTGAGCAGGAAGCATATCATGTGGCAGATAAGGGAGAGCCTATCCAGGCTGCAGATGGACTATGTTGACATATATTATGCTCACGCCTTCGACAAAGATACGCCTAAGGAGGAGACCCTCAGCGCATTCAATGATCTCGTCCACCAGGGCCTAGTCCACTATCTGGGGATGAGCAATGTGCCGGGCGTGCATCTAATGGAGTACATGAAGATAGCTGAGGAGAGGGGATACGAGCCTATAGTCGTGCTTCAATATCGGTACAGCCTCTTAGAAAAGGATATTGAGAAGGATGTGATTCCCGTGGCCCAGCGCTTCGGTGCAGGCATTGCAGCTTACTCTCCCCTAGCCCAAGGGATCCTCACAGGCAAATACGTTGATCCTAAGGAGAAGAAGTGGATTGTACCGCCACTGTCCAGGGCAACCTACATGGAGTGGATAACCAAACGCTACTTCACTAAGGAGAACCTGGAGATACTCTTGGAGTTCATGGAGATAGCTAGGAGCAAGGATGTAACCCCGGCCCAGCTGGCCCTAGCATGGGTTATGAATATGGAGAAGATATGGGGCATACCCATAATACCCATAATAAGTGTCTCCAAGCTTCAGCATCTGGAGGAAGCTGTAGAGGCCGTAGACATAAAGCTCAGCGAGGATGAGCTCAAGCATCTCCACGAAATCAGCAGTAAGGCAACCTTCGGCTACCCTTGGTAACCCTCAAGTGAAGCCAGGACTTGGGAAACATGGGCTGTGAATGCAGGCTTAAGGAGCGTTAGGGCCATGCTTCAAGCCTGTACGCCATGTCCCAGAACATTAGCTCGTATCTCGAACTCCTCAGGAAAATTCTTCTAAGCTCACTATATCTCTCTCCATTCCACTCCTCGTTTACCAGCCTTATGAGGCGCTCAGTTAGGCTTCTATACTCCTCCGACTCATAGGCTTTGATCCATTTGAGGTAGAGTTTATTCCTGTTCTCCTCGGCCAGGCTTCTATGCGTTTCAGCTAGCTCCAGGTAGGTCCAGAAGCATGGAATCATGGCTACCATGCAGTCTATTGGCGGCTTAAGGCAGCATGTAGCTATCATGTGGTTAGTGTATGCAGTGTTGGTGGGGGCTGGCTCTATCTCCAGGACCTTGCTGAGGCTTAGGCCCAGCTCGCCTAGTATTTCCTCATAGTTCCTCATCTCTATTGAGGCATCCTGAAACGCTATTTGAAGCGCCTCCTCCATAACGTTGTGTCTCTCAGCCTTGGCTGCAAGCAGTGAGAATGCTTTCGCCATGCCTACCAGGTAGTTGTAATCCTGGATTACATAGTACTTGAACTTCTCCAGGGGAAGCGTGCCTCTATAGAGTTCCAGTACGAATGGATGCTGCTTAATCCTTCCCCATATTTCCTCAGCATCCCTTCTAAGCCTCTCCGCCAGCTTCACCTCTCCTCCCCCCTTACAGCCAGGGATGCTGTTGATGCCACTGCCCCGTAGATGGCGCCACTAATAATCGCGGCGGCAAGCCAGAGAGCCATGACTCCAGCCGTAGCTATCTCATTGAAGAGCACGGCGTCAAGCGCTACGCATGGGAATGCTGCGAACACTCCTGCCAGGGCTCCAGCCTTCCACCCCCACCTTCTATAGCCTAGGAGCGCGTAGGCCAGCTCTGATGCAGCTCCCTGTGCGAGGCCGTAGATAAGGTTAGTGAAGCCCCCGGCGGTGGGTATTATTGTCTCTATAAGCGCTCCCAGGGTTTCCCCGAGGAAGGCTGAGAGGGGTTTCCTTATAAGCGATGCCGCTAGGGGGGCTCCGATAAACCATAATCCATAGGATACAAGCCTTGCTACCACGGGGCCTCCCACAGCGCTTCCGAGATCATAGATGAACCATGTTGCCCAGAAGATCAAGCCTGACACTACTGCTACTACTCCAAGCATAGTATAATCCACTGCAGTGTACCTGGCCTTCAAGATAGACACCCAATAACCAATGTTATCAAGAATAATAAAAGGTTTAATAACTGATGTTTTCAAGGAGACATCCTGGTGTAAGGTGTGTTTTACCCCGGGGAGCTTGAAAGGAGGGGGGAAGGATTTCTAGCATCGCTGATATATGATGCTGCTTTTCAGAGAATGCGTTCCTTCAGCAGGGTTGATGTAGCTGTGGTTGGGGCTGGGCCTGCAGGCCTCACTGCCTCATGGATCCTGGCTGAGAAGGGTTTCAGCGTGGTGGTGCTTGAGAGGACTCTTGGTGTAGGGGGAGGTATACGTGGAGGCTCAATGCTTCTCCCGGCAGCACTTCTAGAGGAAGGCGAGGCGGCTGATATCGCCAGGAGGCTTGGAGTGAGGCTTAGGGAGGCTTCGGAAAACCTGTATTCCGTTGATCCTGTGGAGCTGACGCTTAAGCTCGCCGTTAAGGCTGTTGACAGTGGTGCTGCCATATGGCCGGGCATACATGTGGAGGACCTGGTAACCGAGGGCAGGGGATCCTCGCTTAGGGTTAAAGGGGTTCTCATAAATCTAACACCCATAATCGTCTCAGGCATGCATGTTGATCCAATGTACATGGAGGCTAAGGCTGTGATCGATGCTACAGGGCATGACGCATATGTCGCCAGGATTCTTGCTAAGAGGCATCCTGAGCTGGGGTTAAAGGTGCCTGGAATGGCCTCGCAGAACGCATGGCTGGGTGAGAGAGAGGTTGTTGAGAAGACAGGTATGATTGTCCCAGGCCTATATGCGGCTGGCATGAGTGTAGCGGAGATTCATAATACTCACAGGATGGGGCCCCTCATAGGCGGGATGCTGGTTTCAGGCAAGAAGGCCGCGGAGATTATTGCCGAGGATATGAGGGGGAGATGAGGGTTATGGGAGCAGCAGGGGGATAATGATCTGTGCAGCCAGGGCTGAGAGCACAATTATTTCAGGCATCCCTACCCTGATCTTTCTCCGCCTAGGCTTCCTGAGGCCGAATCCCCTCAGCTCGGCTGATATGCCTGCCCAGGAGGCTCTTTCATAGGCTACGCTTAGCAGGGGCATGATGAGTGAGCCCATATCCCTGGGTGTTAGGGGGGTTTTCCTATAGCCTCTTTCAAGCCTTGCAAGCTGTATTTCCCCGAGATCCCTCCTCATGAGGGGGATGAGCCTTAAAGCATATGCTAGGGAGAAGGCTAGTCCACTGGGCATATGCAGCTCCTCTTCAAGTCCCCTAACAATGCTTCTAGGATCGCTTGGAGCTGCGAATAATAGTGCTGCTCCAGCTATGGCTGTAAGCCTTAACCCTATATTAGCCGTAGCCGTGAGGGCTCCTCTCCTCACGGTAAGAGGGCCTAGGACAAATGCTACGGGGCCTGTGTTGGATACTGCAAGCGCGTCTAGGAAGGTGCCCCACACGGATAATGCTAGTAGCAGTAATATCAGCTTCCTATACCTTTTCCCATAATATATGCCTGCAGCCCCGTTGAGAAGCCCTATGACAGCAAGCCTCCATGTACTTCTATATGCGAATGCTAGGAGAGTTATTGTCAGCGAGTATATGAAGACAATGCTTATTGAAGGCCTCCTCAACTCGTAACACCAGCCTCTTCTTCAAGCATGCCTACTATGCGGGCCCTATCCTCCTCCCTCAGCTTCCCCCCATCTGCTAGGAGCGCTCGGTCAGCTATCTCGCCCACTACTCTGGGATCATGTGTTGAGATTATGAATGATGTGCCTCCTGCCGCTAGCTTTAAGACTAGGTCCCTAAGCCTTCTGAACAGCTTATAATCGAGGCCTGTTGTAGGCTCGTCTAGAAGTATTACTCTAGGCTTATATCCCCATGCTATGATTATTGAGAGCCATCTTCTCTGCCCGTGGCTCAGCCTATAGGGACTGATATTTATGCTCTCCTCGTACCATGGGATCATGGATGAGAGCTGGCTGATGCTTGTCCCTGACTTCCTTGAGGCTTTAAGCAGCTCGTCTCTAAGGCTCCGCCCCAGGAACAAATAGTCCGGCTGCTGGGGAACATAGAATATTTTTCCAGGCTTGATTTCCCTCATCTCCTCCCCTTCAACCATGATCTCTCCTTCCAGAGGCTTAAGGGCGCCGGCCAGTGTTTTGAGCAGGGTTGTCTTGCCGCATCCGTTTCTCCCAACTATGGCGAGGATCTCGCCTTCCCTCACCTCTAAATCCACGTTGCTTAGCAGTGGTTTATCCCCGTATCCTACTGCCAGGCTCCTAGCGGTTAGTACTGGTCTGCCTCCCGTTACATTCCTGCTGGTTATTCTAGCTCTCCCAGCATCCACGCCTATTTTTCTAAGAGCCTCTATCTCCCCTGATCCCGGTGTACCCTTAATTCTAGCCGCCTCTCCTCCCTCTTGAAGCACGATGATCTCATCAGCCTTATCTAGAAAATACTTGAGCTTGTGTTCAACTATCAGTATGGAGGAACCCGTGCTTCTCATCTGATCCATGAATCTCCTTATCTCCCTTATACCCCAGGGATCTACTGAGGAGGTGGGTTCATCCAGGATCAGTAGGCTTGGCTCATGGACTATGGATGAGGCGAATGTCAGCCTCCTCTTCTCCCCTCCTGAAAGCTCCTCTACATGCATGTGGGCCTTATTCTTCAGGCCGAAGCGTGAAAGCATGCTCATAGCCCTTTCCTCGGCTTCCCTCTCACTGTAGCCGAGGTTTTCGAGGGTGAATGCCACCTCGTCGAGGGGCGTCGGCATTATCAGCTGTTTTTCAGGGTCCTGGAGCACTACTCCTGCAAGCCTGGGTACAAGCCTGAAGCCCTCGAGGCTGAGGGGATTAGCATTGTCAAGCATCACTGTCCCTTCCACCCATCCTCCAAGGAGACTGGTTAATGCTCCAGTAACAGCTAGAATGAGAGTGGTTTTACCCGAGCCTGAGGGCCCTGTCACCACCAGTACTTCCCCCTCACCTATACTGCCCCTTAAATCACCTAGCACCCTTATCCCAGCACTGTATCCTGCACCATTAATACTGTAGACTACCCTAGGTCTCGCCTTCATGGCCCTAAGCTCCCCATCCTCACCTACTAGGAAATCCCTGTGGGTAAAAAGATAAGGGGGGTTTGCAAGCCATGAATCATGGTGCATGTTATATGTGTGGGCGGGTGTTTCCAGTAGCCATAACTATAGCTGGAAGCGATTCAGGCGGGGGTGCGGGTATTGAGGCTGATTTAAAGACTTTTGCAGCCCTGGGTGTACATGGAGCCGCAGCCATAACCAGTGTTACGGCTCAAAACACCTATAGTGTCTCAGCTATACATGATCTTCCCCCCGAGATGGTTGTCAGGCAGATAGAAGCTGTAGCCGAGGATATGGGTATAGATGCGGGTAAGACTGGGATGCTGAGCAATAAGGGGATAATAGAAGCTGTGGCTAGAAGTGTTGGCAGGCTTGGCTTCCCCCTAGTAGTGGATCCCGTCATGATTGCTAAGAGCGGTGCACCTCTCCTTAAGCCTGATGCTGTTGAAGCGCTCGTCAAGCTGCTTATCCCTGAAGCCATCCTGGTAACCCCTAATAAGCCTGAGGCTGAGAGGCTAGCCGGCATTAGTATAAGCAGCCTAGATGATGCTAGGAAGGCTGCCAGAATAATAGTGGAGGATCTAGGAGCCTCTGCAGCAATGGTTAAGGGAGGGCATCTAGAAGGAGGCGAGGCTGTAGACGTGCTCTACTATGAGGGGAGGTATAAGGAGTATAGGGCGCCGAGGATACGTGGGGGATGCACCCATGGCACAGGCTGCTCGTTCTCAGCAGCCATTGCGGCAGGACTTGCGAGAGGCATGGATCTATGGAATGCCGTCGGCACTGCTAAGAGGCTTATATCAATGGCAATAGACTATGGGGTTAGGGTTGGGAGAGGCTTCTGCCCAGTTAACCCCTCTGCATGGCTTGAAATCCCTGCGCAGAGATACATGGTTTTAGAGGATGTTAGAAGGGCTATCGCCATGCTGGTGAAGCATGGTGAAGCAGTGTCAAGATACATGCCTGAGGTCCAGGTCAACATAGCTATGGCTATTGATCCAAGATATGCTAGGGGGATCAGCGATGTGGCTGGAGTCAAGGGTAGGATTACACGTTACGGCGGGACTATTAGGCCTGCAGGGCCCGTGGAGTTCGGGGCCTCCAGCCACATGGCTAGGCTAGTATTAGCCGCTATGAGGCGTGACCCCTCAGTGAGAGCAGCCATGAATCTAGCTATGAGCATGGATCTAGTGGAGGCTGCTAGAAGCCTAGGCTATAAGGCTGTATTTGTGGACAGGGCCCTAGAGCCTGACAACGTGAAGAACGTTGAGGGAAAATCCATGGAATGGGTTGTGGAGGAAGCCTTCAGCAAGGCTGAGGGGACACCTGACATAATATATGATCATGGAGATTATGCGAGGGAGCCCATGATAAGAATACTGGGACGCAGCGCAACGGAGGTTGCTGGGAAGGCTCTAAGGATCATCATGCATGCCGAGGGATCCAGGGATCATTGAAAGACTAGGACTGGGGGGTTCCTGCAGCCTGAGAGACGAGCTTCATGAGGTTTAGCAGCGTGGTGTTAGGCTTCCAGCCTTCCTCATCCATGCTGACCACTCCTATCCCTACTATCCTGTTAATGGGGGGAGGCAGTCTTCCCTCAGGCGTTAGTGGGAGGAGGATCGACGCATGCCTAGCATCTATCCCATACCTGGCTGCATCTTTGAGGATCGTTGAGGCTAGGCTCGTGGATTTATACTCGGCGTAGGTGCTTGCTGCTAGGAGGACAGTGTCTCCAAGCGAGATTGCATCCCCGCCGCTCATAGCCGAATTATTGAACAATAGCTGCATGACTCCTGTTATACTTGGATTAACATCGGGAAGCCCGAAAACATGTCCCAGATGGTGGAGGAACACTCTGGGCTTCTCCCTGCCGACTATGAGTATCTTATCCCCCATGAAGAATCCCCCATGATCCGTCTTAAGACCCGGCACTCCAGGCATCTCTACGACCGCTATCACGGTGAATCCCTTGTAGCATCCACAGGATATCTCTGGGAATTCTTCAGGCTTCACGTAGATTCCTGCCACTATACAGTGTGTTCCAGGGTTGACTGGGATTACTGTGCATTTGACTCCAAGTATTGTTTCCTCAGCCCAGCACCATGCATGAGATGCTGCTCCGTAGAGCTTGAAGTATTCTCCAGGTGCTGGATAGTAGTGTACTCCCATCATCCCTTCTTCATATGTGTAGAAGGCTAGTGGGAGAACTATGCCTTCCTCAGCACTTATATTAGCCTTAAACCCGTAGGGCGACTCCATGTATCCTGACAGGTTTACCCACTCGTAGTGGAAGGAGGTGTTTGTAAGTATCCTTAAATAATGCTTTAACCCTATTTTCTCCGTATCGGCCTCCTCTATGATCCATGCCTGCCTAGTATTGAGATCAGCCTCCTCAACTAATGTGTAATTTAGGCTGGGAGCGCCTCTCTCCGCATTAAGCCTGGAGCCATCGGCAAATACTATTGTCCTCCACTCCTGCTTCCCACTGCATATCCTAGTGATCCTTTGATCCCTTAGAATAACCCTGCATGCTGCTCCAGCTCTCCCTCCATCCTGGAATATTATTTTAACTGGGGTTCTGCCCAGATATTTCGCAGGGGGCCTCCATCCCCCGGCGTGGTGGGGGAGCAGGCCTATGTAGGCCATGCTGAGGATGGCTGCAGCTATGATTAGCAGTGATAGGGGAAGCTTTTTCACAGCATACCGCCCAGGCTGAAGGCTGCATATAGGGGTAGAAATGTAATTAGGTTCGACAGGATCCCTCCAACAAGTAGTGCAGGTATTGTTTTCTCCCTCTCCATGCCTAGAACATATGCTGCGAGGCTTCCAGTCCATATACCTGTGCCTGGAA
>JALWQH010000011.1 GCA_027083135.1 Desulfurococcales archaeon
ATTATCGATGAGTTCACCTACTGGGTTAGGGCGGAGCCCAGGGCTGCTGGGGAGCTGCAGAGGTTTGTGGACCACGTGTTGCCTGAGACCAGGCTGCTCCTAGTGGTTGTGGGCAGCCTGCTGGGAGTGATGTTCAGGGAGGTTCTCGGAGGAGGCTCGCCGCTCTATAGGAGGGCGCGCTTCAGGCTTAGATTGGGGGAGCTTGAGCCCTGGCATCTCCCAGAATTCTATCCATGGCTTAGCCGCGAGGACTTGGTCAGGATGTACGCTTTGTTCGGAGGCATCCCCTACTATCATGCAGTGGTGGAGGAGGGGTGGGGGCCTAGGGAGGCCTTATGGGAGCTGCTACTCTCACCCACAGCTAGGCTGAGGGATGAGCCGCTCTTCACCTTGAGGGAGGAGTTCAGGGAGCCTTCAACCTACTATAGTATTCTGAGGGCCATCGCCTCAGGAGCCTCCACGCCCTCAAGGATCTCCGATGCCACAGGTATTCATAGGCAGCATGTATCAAAATATCTCAGCGTGATGGAGAACCTGGGAATAGTTTCAAGGGAAATACCATTATTCTCCAAGAAGGGGCAGTACGTGATAAGCGACAAGTTCCTCGCAGCCTGGTTCGAGGTTGCTGAACCCCTGCTAAGCATCACAGGGCCCAGGGAGATCATGGTGGAGGAGGCGCTCAGGAGGCTTGAAGCAAGGACTTCAAGGGTTTTCGAGGAGGTTGCCCGCAGATACGTGGAGTGGCTGGCCTCCCAGGGGAAGATAAGCTACACTGAGATAGGTAGATTCCAGCATAAGGGCGTGGAAATAGACCTGGTGGCAATAGACCACCGCCGCAGAATCATGCATCTATTCGAGGCCAAGTGGAGTGACCTAACCCCAGGGGAGGCGGCTAGGATTAGCAGAGCCCTGGAGGCAAAAGCCCTTAACATACCCCTCCACGACTACACGGTTAAAACACACATAGTAGCCAGGAGTATGAGGGGGGAGAAGCCGGGGGGAATCATGGTGCACACCCTCCAGGACATGCCGTTCAAAACCCACGGCTCAAAGCCACAGGCCATAATACTGCATAGCCCTGAACACTAGGACAAGCATGAATCCTATAATCCTAGCCTTAGGTCAACAAGCATCCGCGGGGAATCAGGATAAGGGGAATAACGGCTAGGCCCTGAGGAACAGTTTGCTGCGCCTTCTTAAACACTGCTTAGAGGCTGGCTGAGGGTTTAGGATAATGCTTGGTGATTATAGGGATATGTGGTTATTCCTGCAGTACTCTTATTCCTGGCAGGCTGTTGAAGTGTTTGTCGAAGCTGTATGCCTCTCTAATGCCCTGCTGCTTCATCTTGACGTATGCTACGGCATCATTTATGCTGACCCTGTGCCTGCCAGCCAGGGCTACTGCTTCCCCGTAATCCTCCTCCGAGACTCCCAGTATTTCAACGTTCTCCAGGGAGAGCAGCCTGGCCACCACTCCAAGGCTAGTTTCAAGCCCCATTCTCGACTCAACGATATTCGCCACCTCGGCTACATGAATTATGGTTGTGGCAACCTCCTCAGAGCAAGCTATGTGTGCAGGAAGACACTTGAGTCAAGGAACCCTGGCACCAGGCCTCCCCCCAGCCAACGCTCTCCGCAGCCCATGAGTATCCGTGAAATCCTCGACGCTATCCAGGGGTATGGAGTCGAAGAGCTCCGTCAGCCTAATGGTCTTCAAAGGCTTCAGCACTATCCTATCATCCTCAACCTCCACTACGAACAACCTGGTTCCAAGCCTCCTCCTAATCCTAGCAGGTATGAGCACCCTGCCCTGCCCATCCATCTTAACCACAACAGCCACAATACCACCAGATTATCCATAAGCCTCCACAGAATAAAATACCCCCATATTAATATACGCAGCCATCTAACATGATCCTGGTAAAATCTCAGAAATCTGGAGGCAGCTGGTGCATCCCTATTGAGGCAGGTAAGGTTGGTTGGGCTTAGGGGCATGGCCTATAGGATCACATGGCCGTGGCTTTAGGTATTAATAATACCTTAGAACATTCTGTTATACGTAGGGTGGTTGTAAGCCTTGATTGCTATTAGGGTTGAGGGTGGGCTGAGCGTTGGAGAAGACGTGGTTCTAAGGTTCTTCCCGAAGATAGCTGGGCTTCTAGAGGAGATCAGGGGGAGGGGATGGAGCTACAGCTTCATCAATGTTGAGGGGAGGGCTAAGGTAATCCTTGATCCCAGCAGAGTTACCTTCAAGCTCGAATACTATCCTCCAAGCATAAGGGATCTTGAGGATAAGGGGCAGTATGAAATAAGGGCTGAGGTGGGAGATAAACCTCCGGCAATGCTGGATGTGGAGGAGGTGAAGAGCTTCGAAATAAGCATATCAGCCAAGCATGCCTCGAACTGCATTACGATCAACCCTGTAAGCAGGACTATAACCTATATCAGCGATGTGCTGTGGGGTCTTAGGATCGGGGAGAAGAGGCCGGAGAAGCTCTCAGAGGCTAGGGAGATATATGATGCTGTGAGATTCTTCCTAAATAAGGGCTATGAGTTCAAGGACCACTACCTAGCTGAAAGATACAAGGAGCTGGTAGACCTGTTTGAAAAGAAGTATAGGTTCACAGTGACAATAGAGTTGACGGTGGAGGATGAGGGCAGGGTGCCTGGATGGGAGGAGCTTCAGGAGCAGCTATCAGAGTTCTTCAGGCAGAGGGGATTGCTCATGAAGATTAAGAAGAGGAGAGGTACCCAAGGCTTAAAGAAGCCCATCCCCTAAATAACCGGTGTTCAATAATGCTTGCATCAGAGGTTTTAGGAGAGTGTTATTGAAGCCTCGGCTCCCAGCATTAGAGAACCCTTACGGCTTTAGCGGGCAAAACTAAGGGTAAACCCTTCGAGGCTGACGGCGAATATCTTTAAGCTGGGTTGGCCCTAGCTGTATGAGAGGTGCTTGGCTTGGGTAGGGGAGGCTACGTTGTTGTGACGGGTGGCGCCGGGTTTATTGGCAGCCACCTTGTCGACGCTTTAGCCGCGCAGGGTTACCGTGTAGGCGTCGTCGATGATCTTAGTAGTGGAAGCCTAGGCAACCTTGCCCAGCATGCTGGGCGGGAATACTTCACTTTTGTCAGGGGTGATTTAAGGAGGCTTGACAGGAATTGGATTGATGTTTTCAGAGGTGCTGAGGCTGTCTTCCACTATGCTGCTAACCCTGAGGTGAGGGTCTCTGTAACTGAGCCTAGACTCCACTTCGAGGAGAACGTTGTAGCCACATTCAACGTGCTTGAGGCCTGCAGGCTGCTAGGCATCCCCACACTGGTTTTCGCCAGCACCAGCACCGTGTATGGTGATGCACAGGTCATCCCAACACCCGAGGATTATCATCCACTGGAGCCGATCTCAGTCTACGGTGCAAGCAAGCTTGCATCGGAGAACATGATCACAGCCTACTCCAAGCTATACGGGCTGAAGGCACTCATACTAAGATACGCCAACATCATTGGGCCTAGAAGCAATCATGGAGTCGTAGTGGACTTCATAGGGAAGCTGAGGGAGAATCCTGGGAGGCTGGAGATACTTGGAGACGGGTCTCAGAGGAAAAGCTACCTCCACGTATACGATGCTGTCGACGCAACCCTACACCTCTACAACCACCTCGTAGAGGAGGGGTGGAGGCGTAAGGTCTTCAACGTGGGCAGCAGGGACTGGGTAACAGTGAGGGAGATAGCAGACATAGTGGTGGAGGAGATGGGGCTGAGCAGGGTGGAATACGTCTACAAGCCTGCAACACCTGATGGGAGAGGATGGCCTGGAGACGTTAAGCAAATGCTGCTGGACACGGGCAGGCTCGAATCAACAGGGTGGAAGCCACGCTGGAACTCCAGGCAAGCAGTACGGAGAACAGTACAGCAACTCCTAGGAAAACAGCAGCCATGAAACACCTTAAATTTCAAGTTGAAAGCAGGTTTTAATACACCATTATTCTACCATGCATCCATGATGCGTGTCATGGATGATGAGAGGTTTGTTGTGAAGGTGGGCAGGAAGGGCCAGATAACTATTCCAGTCGAGATTAAGAGGAGATTAGGGATTAGAGACAGGGTTGTAATGAAAGTTGAGGAGAATGAAATAAGGATCATGCCACTAATACCCTTGGAAGAATTATTCGGAGCTGACGGGGAGACTATGAGGGAAGTGGCCAGGGAGATCATTGATGAAAGGCTAAGAGAGATCAGGCGTGAAGAGGAGATACACGTCTAAACCGAAATATTAGCACTACTTTGCCTGAGACAACATGCAACGGGGCATTTCAGAGGCCTAGATTTTATCTTATTATCGTTCTATGTGAGTATTGGTTATGAGTGAGGTAAGGGTGTGGAGAGTTGACTCGACGCGGAGAATATGAGATGCTTCTAGAGAGATCCAGGAGATTCATGATCTAGCTGTCTTCAGCTTTGAACAGGGCCTCCAGCTCTTCCTAAAAGCCATTCTCCTCAGACCGAGTGTCGATTATCCTAGGACCAATAGTGTTAGAAGACTCCTAGAACTAGTATATGAGGTCAGCGGCCATAAGGAGGTGGAGGAGCTTCTCTCAAGGCTAAGCGTGGAGCTGGGAGCATTGGAGGATGCCTACATAACTTCGAGGTACGTGGCTAGAAGCTATACATGCCTTGAGGCTGAGCGGCTTAGAGCCGCGGTGGAAGAGGTGATAAGCATTGTCAGAAGAGCTGTTGGTGAGAGAGGCTAGGAGGAGAGCGAGGCTTATAAGAATAAGCTGATGCAAACCACCGCGAGGCTTCTAGATAGGCATACTATTCACCTAGATGAGAGGAATTGCAGGCCGGGCGGGGTTACCCGGACTTCCAGCATAGCCCTGCAAATAATCGTTTGTACAGGGCAGGTTATTCTATGAACCAGATGCATGTATGGCTGTCTTTAAATAGTTTCCAATGTTATTTTAGGCCTGTCAGCCTCTTGATCTCTCTTACCAGGGATCCGTATGGTAGTATGGGTTTTCCCTGCCTAACCGTGTAGTAGTATACTGGTGTCTTCAAGCCAGCCTTCCCTACAGCCTCCCCGTGCCTAGCGTCAGCTACCACTATGATGGGTGTGCCAGCCCTGACAAGCTCTGCAAGCTTGTAGAGCTTCTTCTCAGCATACTCTCGCCTCCAGTACCCCATGATCTCTATGTACGCCTTACCCCTAGGCCCCCTCGCCACCAGGTCGGGGATGTAGAGCAGCCCTGCTGGGAGGACGAGTGGCTCGGCCTCTCTCTCAACCCTTATCCCCGTGGCTTCAAGTATCCTAGCTATATTCTCCTCCACGCTGCTGTCATAGATGCTCTTAGGCTCAGGGGGCTCTACTCTCCCTAGATAAGGGGTTCTGGTATGAGTGGCTAGGAGCACGTGTATCTGCTTCCCCGTCGATGTCCTCATATCTGCTGCCAGCCTCCATGCTCCACGAATGCCTATGAGTGTTTTCAGAAGCTTGAAGCCAAGGTAGGTGAGCCTTGAACCATACCTTGCTGAGCGGCCGAATATGCTTCCAGGCCCGGCGACCCTTATTCTAAGGCCTCCTTGATCCATGCTTGCATCGTATATTAGTCCTTTAAGCCTGCATATCCTACCCGTAAGCCTGGCTAGGGCGGCAGCCCCTGGGCTCCTAGCCTCCCTCATCCATACTTCAAGGGTGTCGGATGATGAGAGCACGGTGTCCATGGTCTCATAATTATATGCTGCAACCACTTCTCCGGGGGTAGGCTTCCTATCCCTCTCCACCACTAGTTCCTCCGGGAGGTCGCACCATAAGGCATCCTCTAATCCCTCCACGCCTAGGGTCTCCCCGATCCCCCCTAGTATGTGGTTTCTATGGGAGGGGTGGGCGTAGCCTCCATACTTCTCATTCACGTATAAGTAGACCCTGCTCCTAAGGTATTCTGGCCTAGCCCAGGAGGGGCACTTCTTGGAGGCCTTGTAGAATCTCCCCATGACTGCTCGGAAAGCGTTGAATAATCTATCATTCCCCAATATTATTCGAAGCTCCTCCCACTCCACATCCCCCATTCTAAGGCCTGCCGCCTCCTCGTAGAACCCTATCACGGCTTCAACCAGCGGCCCGTCTCTCCCTGGATCAAGGTATACGGGGTATGCTGCCCCCCTCCTGAACACTAGGCGTAGGTTGCTCCTACCGTACGTCACCCAGCCTCCTCCTCCTACGAGCCAGTGAGACGTCGAGGGTCTCCTTGGTCAGGATCTCGTAGAGCACGGCCTCCTTCTCCTTAGGCCTAAGTATTCTTCCAAGCCTCTGAACATACTCTCTGGAGCTTCCCGTCCCACTTATAATTATGGCTACTGAGGCGTCAGGCACGTCTACACCTTCGTCCAGGGCCATTGCCGTGGCTATGATCCTCACCTTACCCTCCCTGAAGTATCTTAGAATTCTCCTCCTCTCATCCCTCCCAGTATCGTGGAGGATTAGGGGTACTAGGAGCTTCCTAGCAACCTCCCTTACAATATCACTGTAGCGTGAAAATATGATTACCTTGTCACCCCTATGCTTCTCCAGCAGCTCTAGGATTACCCTGAGCTTCGCAGGCGTGCTGAGCGCTATTCTCCTAGCCCTGCTCCTAGCCCGGAGAGCCTCCCTAGCCTCACCATCCCTCGCCGCCAATCTTAACACTGCTTCAAACTGTTTAAGGGGATCCTTTATCCACGGCACCCTTCTCTCACAGTACTCCCTATACTTCCCCATAAGCCTCTCATACTCCTCCCTCTCTTCAGGGCTTAGGGACACGTAGATCCTCTTCTCCCTATGCCTGGCCAGGTACCCCTCCTCCTGGAGCTCCGAGGGCCTCCTCCAGTATATTATTTCACCCAGGATCCCGGGGTAATGCTGGTGTAATCCATCCTGCCTCCAAGGCGTTGCGGATAAACCCATCCTGTAGGGGGCTGTAAGCTTCTCCAACACCCTCCTATAGGACTGGCTGACAGCGTGGTGGCACTCGTCAGCCACTATGAGTCCATAAGTCTCCCTGATCCCTGTAGCCGCGTTGACTGCTGAGTCATACGTCATTACTGTTATTGGGGCCAGGGTCCTGGAGCCTCCGCCATAGGTTCCCAGACCTCCTGGAGGTATGTTGAGCTGGCTTCTAATAGTGTCAGCCCACTGTGCTAGGAGATCTATGGTTGGCACGAGGATGAGTGCCTTCACCTTGAGCCTGGATAAGGCGTAGACTGCTATAAGCGTCTTGCCTGAACCCGTGGGCAGGCCTATTACTCCGCGGAACCCGTTCTCAACCCATTTTTCAAGGGCTTCCTCCTGGTATGATCTTAGAGGCGTCTTAGGTCTTCCCGGATCGAAGCCTAGCTTATAGTTGAGCCTGAACCCCGTGTTAACCCTGTAGCCACGCCTGGCTGCGAGCCTCATTATGGATGCTAGGTCTGAGGGCCTCGCCCTAAGCACCCCCCTATACCAGCGTGCAAGCCCCATCCTCCTAAGCTCTTCAGCCAGCCCCCTGCTCCACGTGTATAGGGCTAGATCCTCCTCCGCCCAGTCTATGTATAGGTCTACACGCAGCTCCTCCAGCTCTCCTATCTTATCCAGGATGCTTTGGGGGGCCGCGACTCCCAGCCCGGCTAGGATGATGCATGTCTCCTCGACGCCGAGCCTAGCAGCCTTGGCTGGATTAAGCCTGAATAATCTTAGGCCTGTAGCCTTATCTGTCCCCATGTAGTCGGCTATGCTTGTAACTCTTTCCCACTCCTCTCCGCCGAGCCTACGTGTCCTGAAGACCAGCATCTAGGCTCTTCTACCGTTCTCCGCCTATGGTCTTTTTAGGTTTCCGTAGGTCGGTTCATCACGGTTTCCCAGCCTCCTCCCCACAGCCTTCTGTGGGTCTTGGAAACCAGGGGTCACCATTGTATTTATAAGTAGTCAAGCTTATAAGTTTACAATATATCCCTACAGACACCCTGAAAGACCTACAAACTAGAAATTATAACTAACCCTAGTATTGGAGAAAAGGGTTGGGTGGTTATTGTTTCTTCTCCTCGCTTCTGATCCTAGTATAGGTGTATAGGGTTTCGCCGTCGAGCACGTAGTATGTTTTAGGCCCCTTGACTACTGGTTTCTCAAGCATCACTCCTATTCTTGCAAGTTCCCTAAGCCCTGCCACCTCTACTCTCCTAGGGGTTTCAGGAGGCTCCCCGCCGCTCACTATTATATCCTTATACTCCTCCTCGGCTTCAGCGTCTCCTACTGGTTTCCTCCTAGCTATGAGGGCATAGTATGCTGCCCCCATACCTCCAGCGGAGGATACTAGGAGGAGGTATGGCGTTATCCTTGAGCCTAGCACGTATCCCTTATCCCTGTTGTTCTGGGGGCCTAGGGATCCAATCATGCCGCTTATCTTCCTGCTGGTTGCTGAGAACACCAGCTTGTTGGAGGAGTAGTCGAGGGTTATGGGATGCTTGACCTCTAGGAGCAGAGGCCTGGAATGGTTCCCTGATCTCAGTGTCCCTTGTATTCTAGCCGTTATTATGAGCTGGTATGAGGGGGAATAAGTCTTGGTTTCCTTTAGAACCATGCTTATAATGTTCTCCAGCCTGGTTACATTTATGTTGAGAGTATTGTTAAAGCTGTCCTCAAATCTCTCAGGCCCCTTAATCATCACGGTTTTCTCCCATGTCTCCCCGTCCCCTATGCTGGCCTTTAGAACATATGTTCCGTTCAGCGAGGCTCCATGAATCTCGGCCTGATATCCTATGCTGAGGGCCTTCACAAGGCTTAGGAATGCATAGGATCCGCCGGTCAGCTTGGTCTTATTATCATAGACTATGTTTGGCTTCAGATAAGCTGTGTGGGTATACCCTGCCGTCAGGGTGTATAGTGAGTCCTCCAGAGCGGAGGGGCTTGGAGAATGATTAGATGAGTCTACCCCTATAACTATCAGGGAGAAGACGGCTACTCCCAGGAAGCCTACCAGCAGGGCGGCTCCCAGCTTAGAGAACCCGTTATTTCCATTTTTACTTCTACTCATTGCTTCTCTCTCCTTTAGCTTAGTGTTAAGAGGGATGTGGGAGTATTAAGCATTCCTACATGTTTGAGCAGGAAGCTTGCAGCCTCCCTTAGATATATGGTAGCCCATCCCAGCATAGGTATCTTCATCACCACTACTCCAACAATCATGCTGCTAGGCGTCTTAAAGGGGTCAGGCTCACGTACAGCATCGCCTTTAGTCTGATATAGTTTTCCCCCATCCTCTATTCCAATAACTCTGTGAACAAGGTATTCTCCATCATGGTAGAACTCAGCTATGCTTCCATTGGCAGGTTTTGCCCCAAGCCTAACGACAACTATGTCGCCTACGTTGAGCGTAGGCTTCATGCTGCTACTCATGATTACTGAAGCCCTGTATCCGAATACTCCTGTTGGTGCTAGGATGATGAGTGAGAGTACTGCTGGTAAGGCTAGGCTTCTAAGGCTCAGCTCCCCCCTCTTAAAAGGGTTTGGGAAGGGCTCTGTGAGGGATAGGAATGTGAAGAGGCCTGCCATATATGCCAGGGCCCCTACCATCCCTGCAAGGCTCCACGGGATGTCTGGCAGTAGGGGTGATAGAACCTCAAAGGAGTGAAGCGTAAGGGCCATGACAGCTGGTGCTGCGAAGCCTGTATATGCAGCCATAACTGTGAGTGTGAGGCTCTCAGCAAACCCTGGTATGAGGCGCATGGATAGGAATCCTGGAAGCTTATCCTGCCCCATTAATCCTAGTTGAAGCTGGCTTAAGGTGAACTGGGGAAGCATGAAGACCAGTGATAATGCTATAAGCCTCCAAGTATTAAGGGTGAGCCTCCCCTTATCCTTGTTGACAGCTGTTCTTCTAGCCAGATATGTTCTCAGGGCTTCTACTCCGAGTACTACTGGTATAACCCTATACAGGTTTAATGCTACTGCCAGCGGTGTATGAGTGTAGGGGCTTAGAGCCATGCCAAGAGCCATGCCTGCCCCCACCAATAATATTAGGACAACTATGGACGCTGCAAATGAGCCTATAATCCTGTTTCTCTCCAACCCCTTATAGAGTACTGGGTAGAGAAGCATTGCTGCAAGCATCCATAGGAGAGGATATATTAGGAAGGATGGAGGGGACCTCACATAATATACTGATTGAAGCATATATCCTGCTGCTCCCAGCATGAATGCTAGGAGAACCCGGCTAGCCTGAAGGCTGACTGACAACATGGATCCTGATCTCTCCACCGCTCCCAGCCTCTATGCCATGTATATCGACATGTATTATTGCAGCCTCCCCTGGGTCTAGATGCATAGGCGTTCCTGAAGCAGGCCTCAAAGGATGCATGCATCCCGTACAACACGCCCCGCATATCATTGAAGCATTATACACTCCTTCATAGTCGGCTGATACTTCTCCGTGAGGCATGGTTGACTCCACGCTTATCCCCGTAAGCACTAGAGGTATAGTAGCGTTGTTCACCACTACTAGGCGTGCATGCAGGGATGAGTTACCCGAGGATCCCGTAGGCTCAAATACTATGCGGAGCGTCTCCCTATCATCGGAGAGACTTGCCGTTATGTTTGAGCATCCGCAGTGATGATGAGCGGATACATGGTAGCTGCATATGTTTGCCTTGAAGAAACCTGTCTTTACAGACGAGTTTATTCTGAGCTGGCTGCTCCACATGCTATGCGAGGCTGCCAGCAGTGATGATGCAAGTATAAGCACCGATAAAAGCATGATGAATGAGTAGAGGCTTCTGCCCCTACCCTCATGTTTAAAAACCCTTCTATTATGCATATTGCCTCTCCCCTATATTATTAGCCGCTTGGACTATACTCGTTCCATGCTACTGCTACCATTGATATGGTTGTTGATAGAGTCGTGTTCTGGGGTGCTGGCTGGAGCACTGTTATGGTCATGCTTATATCGGCACAGTCACCGTGGTGTAGCTGCAGGCCGAAGTTATCTCCCCACCAGATGGTAGTGTCGTTCACGCCATCATGGTTCAGGTCGAGTTCCACGCCCTGCATGGCCTGGTTCTCATTAACCTCATAATAGGAGTTGCCGCCTATGATTACCTTCCATATCTTTATCGGTATTGTTCCTCCATTGCAAACCTTGAATGCTACGTGCTCCACATACCATGGATACACATTGCTCATCGTTATGTTCATTGTATCATAATCGCCGTCCCCATCAGTGTCGAGCAAAGTTACATTCGTACTGCCTACATCCTTATCCAGCTGTACATAGCCGTCACTAGGATAGTAGGATGCATTCCAGTCTAAGCCTTGATCGAGATGTATCACTGAGCCTGGCGAGAAGTAGAAGTCAACTTCACCTGTCTCCACAGTATTATTGATCTTGAGGCTGTCGCTCCACATGGCATATGATGTTAGGAGCGCTGCGGCCAGCAGTAAAAAGATGGTGGCCGATACTGCTATACCCTTATTCATCTCTTAACGCCTCTTGTTACGGTGTGGATACCTCGTTCCACTGGGCGAAGGTCATAGTCACTTCGAACGTGTATGATGTGTTCTCACTTGCGCTCTGAAGCACGTCTATTGTTAGATAGTATGTTCCATACTTGCCTGGATGGATCTGCGTGCTGTTACCCTCATGGGTCAGCGAGACCGCTAGGTCTGATCCAGTATAGTCTATCGATGAGTTGTATAGCTTGACTGGTATTGTGCCTATGTTGTCTATAGCCATGGTTATTACTGCATGGTAGCCTGGATACGCGTTGACTATTGTCACGTTAAGCTTTATCACGTTGCCCTGCTCGTCGTATTTCTCAGCGCTCACGTAGCATTGGGCTACATCCTTGCCCTCCTCGTTGTGGAAGGGGGTTCCTGACTGGGGATCGGCTCCCCGGTCATTGCATGCCCACTTGCTGAACTCCACTGCAACACTGCCAGTATTGACTGTCGTGTTTATCTTCAGAGTCTCACTCCACATTGCGAAGGCGCCTAGCATTATCGTTGCAACGAATACGAGGCTTAGAGCCGTCATACCTATTTTTCTATTCATACAGTATTACACCTTTATGCATAAATCATTTTTATCCTTAAGAAGCCTGACGTATAAAAGAAATGGTTTAAAGATACGTATAATAGCTATGTAATTGAGCTATGTAGGAATCCTACGCAATTTTTATAGCCGTTAAGGCTAGCTATAGTAGCAGATATCATACTTGAGGAAGGTTTATTAGTACCCTTACCGATATATCCTAATAAATAGGGTTGTTGGATTATGGGTGATGATGGCAAAAGTAGAAGCTATAGATCTGAGATAATAATCATAAGGGATATACTTTCATCTCTCAATAAGCCTACACTCAGAGGGTTGCGGAAAACCAGGCTTCTCTATGCGGCCAATCTTAACACTACTATGGGGAACCTCTACGTACGTAGGCTTCAGGCTAGCAGGCTGATAAGCCTTGATGATGACTCGACGTTTAAGATTACGAGTAAGGGTGTAAGGGTTCTAAGGCTGCTCAACACTATTATCAGTGAGCTTGAGAGGGAGGATGATGGCTGGGGTTCAAGGATCATGGATAGCTTAAGGGAGGCTGCAGATTCTCTCGGAATAGGGCTTCACACGCATGCAACACGTAGAGGGGTGCTTGGAAGCCACCGGATAGACATGCTGCTTAACCCTGATGGGGATCCAACTCCGGTAATGCTGGCGGAGGATGTGAGCAGTGTTGAAAACGTGTTGCCCTGGCTTCTTCTAGCCATGCTTGACCTAGGCTACCATAAGGGAGTGATATTTGTGCGGGGGCATGGAAGGGTGAGGAGCATAAGCATAAACAGCATTAAGCTTAGGCTTGTCGAGATGGCTGAGCCGAGCATTGAAGCCATGATTGAGCTGCTTACAGACCTAGATACTCCTGATCCCTCAGCATCCTAGCCTTAATCCCCCCTACAGGGAAGACATGTAGAGCAGCAGAGCCCTAGATTAAACCCTATATTTTTTCACTATTTCCTCTGCTCCTCTGCATTGCTCCAGTAGATGCATCCTAATGGATGGCCATGTAAATATATGGGCATCTCCAGGGCTTTCAGTAGGGCTCAAGGCTTCTGTCACCATGTTGTGGCCGCATTTCTCCCCAGCCTCGTATAGGATGAGTGAGCCTATTATTCTAGCTATCATCTGCTCCCTCGACGTTATGGGTAGTGGTATGAGGGTTGGCGGCCTGTATCTCCATGAACCGAGCATGCGCCTGGCCTCCAGTTTCGCCTCCCTCAAATACTTCTCTGCAAGCTTATTGTATCCTAGCCTTCCTAGGCCGTGTAGCACAGCATAGTCTGGAATAGCTTCCAGCAGCCAGTAGGAGCCTGAGTCTCCTGGCACAAGCCTCATACCCCACCATCTTCTGGCAGCCTCATGCAGGATCTGCGCGGCGAGCTCGGCTTTCCCCTTGATCCTACTCGCATTTAAGGCATGCATGCTGCCGCTCGTCCAGCCTCCCCCTCCTGGAAGCATGACTACGTCTATGGAGCTGTAAGGGCTCTTCAACCCCCACTCATCCTCATAATATTCGTCGACTTCTCTTAGGATTTCATGGATGTCGCTTAGAGGGGGGTGTGCTGGCAGGCCTCTATGTAGCCACACCCTATACTTGTCTCCCAGCATTCTCTGCTCCATTGGGGCCACTATTATTGAGGGGGGTTCAGCCCACCCTTCCCTATGCCCCTCTAGAACGCCCTTATCACCTCGCTGCAGCCATATGCTTGAGGCTGCCTCTAGGCTCATGCTGGCCTTCGCTGAGAGTTCCACTAGCCTCGGATACCTTGATATTAGGAGGGGTATGAGTGATCTGCAGGACGGCATTGGCATCCATAGGACCTCCTGCTTATAGATGTGGCCATACCCAGTGTAGCCTAGCTTAGCGTCTACTAGGGGGCTTGCCCTACCCTTATACTCGAACTCCACCTCGACCTCCTCCCCCTCCCTGAAGGATCCTTTAACCTCTATGCGCCTCATCTTCATAACCTTGAATTCGGGGTCTAGGCTCTCCCTAACCCTCACCTCGCCTGGGGCTTTGATGAGGTCTGCCGTGAAGCCCCTGTTAAGCCATAGGCATATTTCGCTGGTATCCCTTTCAACCATTAGTGTTTGATGAGCTTTGATATGGGCTGTCCTAGCCTTCCATCTTGTCTCAGCCCTGATCTCCCTCACGGTTACAGTAGGCTCCCTGGGCAGAGGCCTCCAGCCCGCCAGTATCCTGACGGCCAGCCATATGTATCTAGCCTTACTTACACCTGTCTCCAAGGCCCTGCACGCATGATGAGTATGAGGCTCCGGGGAATCTATTTGTTGCGTGGCACATAGTCCAATAATTCATGCTTCTGGTTGGAAGTATTTCAGAGGTATGGTAATAGATATGTATGTGGTTCATGATAATATGGGTGGGCTGAGCCATGAAGGGTGTTTGGGGAAAGATACTCCTAGTGGATCTCCGGGGCTCCGAAGCCCATGTAAAATCCGAGGTGCTGGGCGAGGATACGTATAGGCTTCTGCTGGGTGGGAGGGGGCTGGCAGTCTATCTTCTATACAGGTATGCTGGCCGCGGAGTTGATCCTCTCTCCCCTGACAACCCGTTGATCATTTCTCCAGGCCTCCTCCTAGGCTCAGGCATACCTACTGCGTCTAAAACAGCTTTCGCGGCTAAAAGCCCTCTTACAGGGCTGCTTGGAAGAGCAGCCTCGGGCGCCTGGCTGGGCTATGCTCTACGTAGAAGCGGGTTCGACGCCCTCGTGGTGAGAGGGGCTTTAGACGAGCCTGGAGTCCTATTGATAGATGATGGGGAGGTATGGGTTGAGAAGGCCGGGAATCTATGGGGCTTGATGGTGAATGAGGCTAGGAGGAGGCTTAGGGGCAAGTATGGCAGGGGATTCATGGATGCAGTGATAGGCCCTGCAGGGGAGAATCTGAGCAGGATGGCTATGATAGACTGTAATGGGAGGCAGGCTGGGCGGACGGGCCTGGGAGCAGTCATGGGCTCCAAGAAGCTTAAAGCAATGCTTGTAAGGGGATCTAAGAGCCCCGAGTACGCTGATCCAGAGGGTCTTAAAAGACTTGCAGCCGAGTGGGGGAGAAGGCTACTATCCCACCCCTCAACCAAGAGTCTAATGGAGTACGGCACTCCTGCAATAATACATTACACCAATAAGGTTCACGGGGTCTTCCCATCCCTCAACTGGAGGGAGAGCACCCTTGACTGGTGCCCTGATCCCGAGGAGGCTCATAGAAGCCTAGGCTACTGGGCTCCCAGCCTAAGAGTGGGGCGCAACCCATGCCCCTACTGTAACAGGGTTTGCAGCCAGGTTGTAGATGTCGAGTATAAGGGTAGGAGGCTTAGGACCGATGGCCCTGAATACGAGACTGTATATTCTCTTGGATCAAATCTAGGGTTCTGCAGGGTTGAGCCTATAGCAGTGCTCAACTACTATGCAGACGAATATGGGCTTGACTCAATAAGCCTTGGAGGAGTCCTGGGATGGGCTATAGAAGCCTTCGAGAAAGGCCTCCTAACAAAGGAGGATACAGGTGGATTAGAGCTTAGATGGGGTGATCTCGACAGCCTTGTCGAGGCTGCTAGGAGGATCGCGTATAGGGAGGGGAGGCTTGGAGAACTCCTGGCAGACGGTGTGGCTGAGGCTGCTAGGAGGCTTGGAGGAGGAGAGGAGTTCGCAGTGCATGTTAAAGGTTTATCCCCGCCCGCATATGATGCTAGGGGCTTGAAGGGCATGGCCCTCAGCTACGCTGTAGCTAGCCGGGGAGCAGATCATCTAACCTCAGGGGCTTATGCAGTGGAGCTTCCAGGCACCCTATGGGTGTATGAGGGAGTGGATCCCAGGAGCAGTAAGGGTAAGGGAGTTCTGGTCAAACACATGGAGGATCTCATGGCATACTTCGATGTAACAGGGATATGTAAATTCAGCCGCTACATAATGACGCCTGAAACCATGGAGGATGCCGTTGAAGCTGTAACAGGTGTTAGGATGAGCGGTGGGGAATTAATGCTGGTGGGGGAGAGAACCGTGAATATCGAGAGAATATATAACCTCAGGGAGGGTTTAGAGCCCCTTAGAGACGACACGCTTCCCAGAAGGATCACTGAGGAGCCTATAAGGAGGGGGCCAAGCAAAGGCTCACTGGTGAGCAGGGAGGAACTCCAGGCAATGCTGAGGGAATACTATGCTGCGAGGGGTTGGGGGCCTGATGGAACACCCACCGCAGCCAAGATCATGGAGCTATCCCTCAACGATCTGCTGGGAGAGGAGGCCCTGAAATATTCGAGGAGAGACGTGTAGCAGCCCCGGCAAACATTCCAGGCATATTGGTTCATTTGTTGCGGAGTTAAGCTAATATTAATATATAGATTGTCTCAATATTATTTGTGGAGGGCGTGGTTTGCGGAGGCTCCTCCTATCTGTAGGTATAGTGTCGTTTTCAGTTATGTTCGCTATATCTGTGGTTGGCCCCCTGCTCTCAAAGCTGGCTGAGACTGATAATATTCCTCTGGGAGGGCATCCCAATACATCTATAGGCGTTATATTTGCTCTAGGGGGATTGACGCTGGCCTTATTCCAGGTTCCCTTCGCTAGAATGGCTGACCGTATGGGTAGGAGGAGGTTCATCACTGCTGGAAGCATAGGTGTGGGTGTATTCATACTCATGCTTGGCTACTCTAGGCTCATATCTGATAGTCTTGGATTATCATTCGAGATCAAGGCTCTTGGATGGGATGCCTCTACACTGCTATTAGCCCTGTTCCGATCACTTCAGGGAGCAGCGGCTGCTGCTACTTGGCCTGTACTAATGGCGGTGCTTGCCGCCCTGATTCCCCCTGAGAGGATGGGTACTGCTATGGGCGTTTTCGGAGCCTCCTTCGGCCTTGGAATGTCTCTTGGCCCCGTGCTGGGCCCTGCTCTCGCATCCATTGCAGGAATACATTCTCCCTTCCAACTCTCATTCATCCTTGCATTGCTGGCAGCCCTGGCATCCATGCTTATACCTGAGTCTAGAGGGGCTAGGCCTAAGCGGAGGGCCGGGAAAATGCGGGATCCCCTGCTCATAGTCCTCTCCCTAACAGCCTTCTCCCTCCTATACTGTATGGGCGCCCTCGTAGTGATATATCCTAAATACATGACTGATACTCTGGGGCTAGGCATGGGTGAGGTTGCAGTGGCCATGGCTTTAGCAGGGCTCACCTACACCTTCCTACAGCCTCTAACAGGACGCGTGGCGGATATGGTTGATAAGAGGCTGCTGGTGGCTACTGGCCTCCCCCTGGCAGGGCTAGCTGTGGCTCTGGCGGGCTCAGCCTCCACGACTACTGTTATCTACGCCTCAATGCTGCTTTTCGGCGTCTCAGGCTCCCTAGCGTTTCCAGCGTCAAATGCCCTGGTAGGGATAATTGCTCCTAGAGGCAGGGAGGGCGCTTATACCGGGGTTTACAACGCTATGCTGAGCTTAGGCGTCATGCTTTCCCCCATAATAGTGGGATACATGGCGGATGCCTCAGGCTACCGTGCAGCATTCCTCACCCCCCTAATCCTATCCCTAGCTGTGACAATGCTTTTCACCTGGATCTTCTCTGGGTGGAGGGATAGGTGAGGCACTGCTCTCCAGGCATGTTAACCATGTTCTTATAATTCGGGTTGGAGCGATGGCTGTTAAGCGTCTACACTATTTTCACCCAGTATTTAGCTGCATCTCTTATGGCCGCGCTCTCCCTAAGCTTCCTCTCCAGCTCTTCAGGTGTTAACGGTATCACTTCTATGAAGGGCCTTATCCCAGCCTTCCACTGGATCTCGTAGAGCGTGTCAAGTCTTTTAAGGTAGGGGAGTCTTTTGAAGTCTGAGGATACTATTACTAGGTCTATGTCGCTTGTTTTAAGCCATGTCCCCCTCGCATAGCTTCCAAACAAGTATGCTTCTTCCACCCTCAGTGTTCTTGACACAAGGTCTAGGAAGCGTTTAACCGCTCTGAGAGCCTTCTCCGGCGTATTTTTCCGCATGGCTTACAACCTCTCTGGCAAGGCTTAGAGCCCTCTCAGCCTCCACTCTATCCACCGATTCGCTGGGAAGCCCGTTAGCCGCGTCTGGATACCTGGTCACAGTATAGTATTTGTTGAGTATGTATATCTGTTCCTCCAGCTCTCTGGGCAGCGTGAATCCTGCCTCCCTCAGCATGGAGTAGAGTTCTGTAACCACGTATAGGTGGGAAGGCTCCTCCCTCCTAACTATGAAGAAAAGGGCTTTAAGCGCCTTCTCCACAGCCTGCTGAGCATAGAAAGCCGTGCGGAACCAGCGCTTCCTTCTGAAAAGCCTCCTCAGCAGCCCTAAGCCATAATACAACCACTCTACGGACAGTCAAGCTACAAGCCTCAAAATAGTTTAGGGAGATTGAGGAGCATTATATTTTCCTCTCATCAGCCTCTCCTAGAGTTTTTCAGCAGATTATTGTAGGGATGCTTGCCTACTATGCTAGAATAGTAGTGTGAGCTTCTCGCCGAACCCCATGTTCTCAGGCTTTACTGGGAACGTGTATTTTACTTCCAGGAACTTTGATCTGAGTCCTACTACTTTTCTACGTATGTCTGCTGGATCTCTGTGGTCTATGGCTACTAGCCTCATAAGCCTCGCTATTTCATCCATCTCCTCCTCCCTCATCCCGTATCTAGTCATCTCCTGTACTCCGAGCCTTATGCCGCTTGGATCCTTTATCGCGTCTGGTGGATCGTAGGGGAGGAGGTTCTTGTTTGTTATTATGTTGGCCTCCTCCCAGAGCTTGGCTATCTTGGCTCCTCCTCCAAGGCTTCTCACATCTAGGACTACTTGGTGGCTCCTAGTGTATCCTAGGTGTTCTCCGAGGACCTTGAAGCCCTCTGAGGCGAGGGACTCGGCGAGCCTGCGGGCATTCCTAACCACCTGGTCGGCATAGGCCTCCCCATACTCCATCATCTCTGAAGCCGTCACTGCTAGTGCTGGCAGCCTGTGTAGATGATGGTTGCTGACGAACCGTGGAAACACTGTTCTTGAGAAGGCCTTGTAGAGATCCCTGCTCCTCGTGAGGATTACTCCTCCCTGAGGGCCTGGGAAGGTTTTATGGGTTGAGGCTGTTATAACGTCTGCTCCATGCTCTATCGGATGCCTCCACCTCCTCCCAGCTATTAGTCCTAGGACATGTGCGGCATCGTAGACTACTGCCGCGCCCACGCTGTGAGCCGCGTCTGCTATCTCCCTGACGGGATGGGGGAACAGGTAGACGCTGCCTCCCAGCACTACGAAGCGTGGCTTAACATCCTCTATGAGCCTCACAGCCTTATCAACATCCACGTTCATCTCCTCTGGATCATAGGGCATCTCTACATGCTCTATTCCCAGGGCTCCCAGGGTTCCGAACTTGGTGTGGCTTACATGGGCTCCAGCCTGAACTGGGGCTATGACAGCCTTATCTCCAGGCCCGCCGAGGGCTCTGAAGACAGTTGCATTTGCTATTGTCCCGCTTATAGGCCTGGGCTCAACGTACTCTACGTTGAACAGCTTCCCCATGAGATCCATAACCAGTAGTTCAACTTCATCAACATACTTTGTCCCCTGATAGTATCTTTTACGCGGCTTCCCCTCAGCGTAGCGGTGCATCATGTCGCTCATGTAGGCTGCCTCTGCCAGGGGGCTCATCGCATTCTCGCTTGCAATGAGGTTTATGCACTCATATCTACGCCACCTGTTATGCATGAAGGTGTATGTTAGGGCTAGGGCCAGGGGTTCGGGCAGCTGTTTAAACCTCTCATCTATCTCCAACGAGATCATCCTCCAAGCCTAATATGGGGTGGGATGCCCTAAGTCTTTGACGGTTAGAGTGAAAGATAATACCATTTGTCGCTTGGTAGGAGGGCTGTTAGAGATGATTTAAGTACCTTCACATTGTCATCGTATTTTATGTAGGCTACTAGTCCCAGAATAATGGCTATGTAGAATGCTATTATTAGCAGTATGACCTCCACTGCTAGGAGCCAGTCCTTAGGCTCGGCCCAGAAGGCTATGCTCCTGCTGGATGCTCCTCTGATCAGCCTTACCCTCAGCCTAACCATATCGTCTAATAGTAGGCCTCCAGGCTCCCGTAACGGGTACTTGCCTCTGGCTAGAAGTTCTTTTTCAAGCCTGCCTAGCAGCTCATCATCCGGGATATCGGTGTCTAGCGGTATCTCCCTGTAGCCGAGCCTCTTAATCTCGCCTACAAGTATTAGTACTATGAGGACTAGGGCTAGTACTACTCCTATGGCAACTGTTGAGAAAAGTATTATTGGTGTCCACATGATCATGCCTGTGAACCATGAGGTAGAGGCACAGCATGGTAAAAGAATATTCTCTTATGTTTTCTTCTCTCTCCACTTTGAGAGCCTCAGTATGCTTGGCAGGAATAGTGGTCTGACGAGGAATGTGTCGAGCAGCACTGCTGCCGCGAATGCGAATCCCATTTCCTGCAGCATCTTGAAGCTTGATACTCCCAGGGAGCCGAAGGCTGCGGCCATTATTATTCCGCAGGCTGTTATAACCATCCCCGTTGTCTCGACGGCTGTTATTATTGCCTCTACCTTCTCCTTGCCCTTGATCATCTCCTCCTTAACCCTTGTGACGAGGAATATGCCGTAATCCATTCCTAGGCCTAGGAGAGCTGTTGTTATCATTATTGGGGTGAGCCAGTATATCTTGATTCCAAGTATCCATTGGAACGTTGCTACTAGTAGTGCTAGGGCCCATGCTATGCTGGTCCCTATGGCTGCTAGGAGGCTTAGAGCTATGGTGGCTGAGCGTAGCAGTGCGAAGAGAACTATGAATATGCCTATGATGGCTATTGGCAGTATCTTGTAGGTGAACTCGTAGTTGACTAGGTTGTTCATATCATCCATGACTGCTGATTCTCCCCCAACGTATAATTTCCCACCATTATTCTCCACCACTCCTCTAACAGCCTTCCTTATATCCTGTATAGTGTTGAACGCCTTCATGGTCATGGACGGGTATTTCAGGCTGGCCATAACAAGGACTGTGCGGTTATCTACGCCTAGGGTCTGCTCTACCATTGGGTTGGCTGATATGTTTGCTGCCTGCTGGTAGCTTAGCAGCCTGCCTCTAGGTGAAACCAGGCTTACAATAGTGTTCTTATCTACGCCTTTTATTGATGATAGTTTCTCTACAATGGTCTTCAAGGTATTGTAGGCCTTCTGGGTCAGCACCCCGTTCTCAACTACAGGCTGGTTGAAGCTTACCACCAGGTATGCCATGCTGAGTCCTCCGAGCCCGAACTCATTCTGAAGTATTTTGAACCCCTTGATGGACTGCGTCTTAGGCATGAGCTCCGTATAATCGTATGTGCGATGCATGTTCAGCAGCACTGCTCCAGAGATCGCTGTTAATACTAGGAATACGGTGATTATGGCTGCAGGCCTCCTAGTAGCAGCTTCCGCCGCTCTCCTCAGGTATCCTGCTCTAAGACCACCCTTCTTTCTCCCTGAGGGCTTGTAGGGCCAGAACCCCTTAACGCCTAGTAGTGACAGTATGGTTGAAGTTAACAGTAGGGCTGCTATGAGGGCCATGAGGACTGATACTGCCAGCCCTATACCCATGCTTCTAAGCATGCTGAACCCTGATGCTGCGAGCGCTCCGAATCCAACCATGACTGTGAAGGCTGCGCTGATTATAGCTTCACCTGCAAATGTGACTGCCTCCTCCGTGGCCTCATCCTTACCCTTACCCTTATCCAGCTCCTCCTTAAACCTGTAGAGCATGTAGATGGAGTAGTCTACGCCTACACCCATAAGCACAGGTGTTATCATGTTTCTAATCAGGTATGGTAGGTCCATGACGTATTTTCCCTGGAGGTAAAGTATGGCTAGGGCTAGCACTATGGCCACACCCACTGTGAACAGGGGTATAAGTGGCGCGACGATGGAGGCCAGCAGCGCTGCTAACAGTACTATTACGAGGACGACTGTCACCCTGTCTATTCTCTCCACGTCTCCCTTAGTTGAATCCTCCATGTCGGCGTTGAAGGCTGGCGTCCCTGTGAAGTAGCTTTTAGTGCTGTCTGCTATTCCCTGCTTCTCTAATTCACTCTTGAATAGCTTCATGAGGAGCCTGGTGGCGTTGGTGAGCTCCCTGCTGGTGTATCCTGGTTTGAAGGCTATGCTCAGCAGCATTACTGTCCCATTCTTATTGATCATCCTGCTCCTAATGTCCTGGGGTATGTCCTGGGGGAATCTGGGCGGGGGATGCTGGCTTATGATCTTGTCTAACTGCTCCTTGGCTATGCTTTCAGCAAGCTTCCCGTAGGCCTGGCTGCTGGGGTTGGGGCCTAGGCTGTAGACTGCTTCAGCCATGCTTCTAGACACGTTCATCCCCATTCTCCCAGCATTGCTGACTGTGAGTTCTACTACTAGGCTGCGCCACTGGTCTTCTGAGGGATGCTCACCTAGATTGTACAGTGTTTCCAGGAGCTGGGGCGGAAGCTTGACGCCCATTGATGCAAGCCTTGCTGAGACTAGGAGTTCTGTGAGGCTTCTAAGAGTCTTGTCGCTTAGAGTAGGCCCCTCATCGTAGAGCATCTCTATGGCTCCTGTGGGAACCATGCCTCCCGTCTTCTCCTCGAACAATGAGACCACGAATTTTCGCAGGGCATCCTTGTCCCTGAAGTTCTTGAGGTTGAAGAAGGACACTATCTTCTCAGCCAGGGCTTCATCCATGTTGAAGTACTGGTGGAGCATGGGTGGTGCTTCCTTCGATATTATCTGCTGCGCTAGTGCTGTGACATTTATCATGCCTCTGGCTACAGCTATGCCTGCTTGGAGGGCAGTAGCATTTCCTCCGAGCTTCTCCTGCAGCATGGCTGTCCACTGCTTGGAGAACTTCTCCATGTATTGGCGTGCAGCCTGGGAGGCGTTTGCCGGCAGGTTCTTCTCAGCTACTGTGAGGGTCTCCTCGTCAACCATGCTTATAGGGGTGGCTGGGGCTTGGCGGGCCGTCTTATTGAGCACTGCTCCCCAGGCTTGAAGGTAGAGGCCTGGAACACCATATACTAGTGTGAGGAGTTCCCCTATACTGCTCTTCGTCTCCTGTATGTTTTTATGTAGCTCAACTATCTGCTCCTTGGTCTGAATTATGGCTGCATGTATCTTGGTGAGATTCTCCTTTAAGCCATACATGTTGTCGTGGAGCTGCTTTGCTCCTTCAAGCACTTCCCCGTATATCTTCTTGTAGGTGGTGTTCATTACCTGCCAGTATTTGGCCAGCATGATGCTGTATACATCGTATATGGATTCAATATTCTTAAGCTGGGGTATTTTTCCCGGGGCTTCCTGCTCGAAGCTTCTAACAGCCTTCTCAAGCCTAGTGTCGCTGACATTATGCACTACTACTACGACGAGGCTTGTCTCCTCCAGCTTGGGGAACTCCCTGCTCATTATTTTCTCAGCTTTCAGGCTTTCCACGTTCTTAGGCATGAATGCCTCCTCATTGTAGACCAGCACGTCGTTGAGATGGATGGCTAGCGGTATGCTCACCACCAGTACTACTATCCAGACTGCAAGCAGGGCTTTACGCCTCTTAGCTATGAAGCGTCCGAGCCCACGTAGCACGGCCGATCACCTAAATATTTATATCCGATATAGATACATCTAATATAGGTATAAAAGCTTAACCCAGTGATGGGGGATGCGTAGGCGTTCATCCGGTATGCTTAGGCTGGCCATACTCTCCCTGCTGGTTGAGAAGCCTAGGCACGGCTATGATATTATTAAGAGCATTGAGGAGTTGAGCAGCGGTGTGTGGAGGCCTGCACCCGGCGCATTATACCCTACTCTGAGAGGGTTGGAGGAGGAGGGGCTCGTGGAGTCCAGGGTGGAGGCTTCTGGGAGGCGTAGGAGGAGGACCTATAGTATTACTAGGAGGGGGCTCCTATACCTTGTTGAGAGGACCCGTGAGATAAGGTCTAGGTCTGCCTCCACTATTCTAAGGTATCTTAGAAGCCAGATCAGGGCGTTGGAGCTGCTTGGATGCCCGCGCAGCGATGTGGATAACCTGCTTTCATTCCTCATAGATGTGAGGGAGAAGATAAACAAGCTGATAGTAGACATGGGGGAGAAATGCATGGCTGGGCTAGGAGCCTCTAGGAGGCCTGACACCTATCCCGCCGCCTAGGTCGATGTCTCCGCCGGTAGGCCCCCCTATGGTGAAGCCTGCGGCCCTATGCATTACTGATAGGTCTCTGGCTATAGGCTCTAGGCTTTGAGGTAGGATTAGGATGCCGTTGAGAGGCTTGCCCAGGGTTAATCCCAGGCTCTTCTTATAATTCCATATCCTCCTGTTCGCATCCATGAACTTCTCCATGAGCTGCGCATAGGGGCTCTCATACTCTCTTCTAGGCTCAGGCATGAGCTGGACATGTATGCTTCCATCCTCATATAGTCTTCTCCACACAGCATCTGTGACGAAGGGCATTATGGGTGCTAGTAGCCTTAGGATCCCGCTGAGCACCTCGTGCAGCGTGAACCATGCTCCCCTCTGCTCATCCTCCCTGAACACGTGTTCCCTATTATAGGCTCTCGGCTTAGCAGCCTCTATGTAGTGGCTTGCAAACACGTTCCACGTCAGGTTGTAGAGTTCTACTGCAGGCCTATAGACGTCCAGCTCATCATATGCCCTCAATATTCTCTCAACAGCCTTGTTATAGTATGCTAGCATCATCTCGTCTAGGGGTCTGAGCCTATAGTCCGTGGGTTTGGGGAAGGCCGAGATGAAGCGGGCTATGTTCCATATCTTGGTTGCGAACAGGGCTCCGGTTTTCACGAGTTGTTCCTGGAACCTGTAGTCGCTTCCAAGCTTGCCTGAAGCTGCAGCCCAGTACCTGAAGGCATCTGCACCATACTTGTCTATGACTGGTTCAGGGTCGATCACGTTTCCCTTGCTCTTATGCATTGCTTCGCCCTTCTCGTCAAGCCCCATCCCTGTTACTCTGACCCATTTGAAGGCAGGCTTCCCTTTAAGCTGATATACTCTGAGGAGTGTGTAGTAGAGCCAGGTGCGTATTATGTCCTCTCCCTGAGGCCTCATTATGTTTCCGAACAGCTTCTCGTGGAGCCTCTTATCCCTCATGTAGAATGAGGTGTAGAGGGGGGAGATTGATGAGTCGAACCATGTGTCGAATACTTTCTTCTCTCCTTCAAGCTCGCTTCTAGGGGCTCCGCACACCGGGCATTTATCGAATGGAGGATCGTCTCTCCAAGGCCTATAGTATTTTCCAGGCTCTGGTACGAGGATCGAGCCGCATCTCCTACACCTCCAAACAGGGATCTCTGTTGCATAGTACCTGCTCCTCGATATAGGCCAGTCTGTTGAAACGCTTTTTATCCAGTCTATGAGCCTCTGCCTATGCTCTTCCGGGTAGAACGGTATGCTTCCAGCTATTCTCAGCATATCCTCCTTGAAGGCAAGCTGCTTGAGGAAGAATTCCTTCTCATGCAGTATTTCTATCGGCGTCTTGCATCTCCAGCATACCGGGACCTGGTGGACTAGGGGCTCTGTTTTAACCAGGTATCCCTTCTCCTCTAGGAGCTGTGCTATCCTCCTCCTAGCCTCTCTTACGGGGAGGCCTGCTATGGGCCCTGCCTCTCTAGTCATCCTTCCATCCCTGTCTATCAGTATTCTCGGCTTCAATCCCAGCTCTCTGAACAGCTGTACATCCCTCGTATCCCCGTAGCTGCATATCATGACGAGCC
>JALWQH010000012.1 GCA_027083135.1 Desulfurococcales archaeon
GCATCGGCCTCTCCCCTGCCAGCTGTATTATTAGTTCTCCTAGATCAGTCTCCCAGACCTCGTTTCCAAGCCCCTCCAAATACTCCCTCAAACCAATCTCGAAGGCTGTGAGCGACTTTGAGAACACTACTATTTTCCCACTGCCTATTATCCCGCCTATTATCCTCCTAGCATCCTCCGCGCTTCCAGCGAGATATGCGTGTCCCCCAACCTTCTCAACGCTCTTCATGGCCCTGTCAACATAGTATTCAAGGTTTTCCAGAACCTTTCTCCTAGTCTCCCTCACCCTCTCAGCCATGGAGGCTACTTCAGGATGCTCCTCAAGGATCCTTTGGAGAGCAGTGGTCGCAGCGCCTACTGCTCTTTCAACACCCTCCTGGAACTCCTTGTCCCCCGATGCCCTGTATATGTCTGAGAGCAGTTGTTCAAGGCTTCCCACGGCTAACCGCCTCCCAGAGCAGCTCTGCTAGATCCTTGAATGAAGCCCTGCCGCCAGCCACTATGGAGAGGTTAACGTAGCATAGGGGACACATGACTAACACCTCCCTCGACTCGTCAAGCAGCTCTGCAAGCCTTTTCCTAGCTATACTGTGGGCTAGGCGGGGAGCTATGGATTCAACCGGCCCTCCACAGCACATCGTATTCTTGCCGCTATGCTTAGGCTCCTTATAGCTGACTCCAGCCTCTCTTAGAAGATCCCTTATCCTCCCATGCATCTCAGCCACCCTGGCGTAGAGGCAGGAGTCATGAATCACTGGAGAGTCCTTGGCCTCAATCTTACCAATAATACTCTTATCTAATAGTTCAATGTAATTGTATACTTCTAGGCTATAGGAGTCTATGAATTTAGGGTAGATTCTCGTTAAGGCTACATGAGTGTGGGGATCCACGGTGACTATTTTCCTATGCTTGGATGAGAGAGCCTTGTAGACCTTCGAGGCATGCTTGGCGAACGCCTCATCCAGCCCTAGATCATAGAGTAGGATGCCGCTGTATAGATCATCCTCGTAAAGGTATCCTAAGTTGACGCCAGATTTTTCCAGGAGGCCTACAATGCTTCTAAGGATCCTCGAGCTACGTTCAACCTCCTCTCTAGGAGGCTTGCCGATCAAGCTTGAAAGAGACGCTACTCTTCCAAGCATCTTAGCGGCGCTGAGAAGGCTTCCGGCAAGCTTGTGTCCCTCAAGCTCCTCAAGCCTGGCGGAGAGCTTCTTTATGTATGGTGCAAGCTGGTAGAGGCACCCTGTATACAACATGTACTCGCCGTCCCGGGGAAGCTTTAGATCCCTGGCCCAGGAATACGCTACGTCCCTGGGAGCCGGGACGGGGCAGCCGTTCTGCAATGTGTTCTCAGCTATCATGTCCAGGATCCTGTTAATGGGGAGCAATGCTCTCATCCACGGGGTATAGGGTTAGGTGGCATGAAATATAATCCTATTTTCCAGCTAGGGCCTGGTACTCGCTCTTAATGGCGGCCAACATCATGTCGGCAGCTATGGCTGCAATTATTATCGCCATGAATCTGCCGAGAGCCTTCATAGCGTTCACACCCATCAGGCTGAAAGCCTTCTCAGAATATCTTAGGAGAAGATATGTTGTCAGGGAGGCTGCAGCCACTCCTAGAAGTATGGATGCATAGTTATACTGCGTGGTCTGCAGGATCACGGTTGTCATTGCTCCAGGACCTACGAGCAGGGGTGTTGCAAGAGGGACCATCGCTATCTCAGCAGGCTCAAGGCTCTTGCTCCTCGGCATACCTCCAAGCATGTCCACCGCTATGGCTAGGAGCAGTATGCCTCCGCCCAGCCTGAGGCCAGGTATACTTATATTGAAGAATAGGAGGATGCCTTTACCAGCAACCACTAGTATGGATAATAATATGAGGACAGCCCAGAACACGTGTCTAGCGACAGTTCTCCTCTCCTCTACTCCTAGATGGCCTGTAAGCCCCATGAAGGTCACAGTTGCTCCGAATGGATCCATGATTGCCACGAGCTGAATATACACTAGCATGGCCTCGTAGAGTAGAGTATATGTTCCCACAGCCATCACAGGGTCTCCCCCAGGCCTCCCAGACATATAAGGATTTACCTTGAAGACATTTTAGGGCGGGGTAGGCTTTCAATAATAAGAGGTGCCGAGTATTGGAGTATAGGGTTCTGGGTAGAACAGGTGTCAGGGTGTCAGCCATAGGCCTAGGAGTCTGGCAGTTCAGCGAGTCATGGGGTGTGACGAGATACGAGGATGCAGTGAAGATTGTTAGAGCGGCGTATGAGAGCGGTGTCAACCTCTATGATACTGCAATAGTCTATGGCAACGGTATGAGCGAGGAGTATCTGGGCAGAGCCTTAGAAGAGCTTGGAATAAGGGATGAGGTTATCATAGCCACCAAGATCCCGGGGCAGATGCTAGCCGAGCACGATGTATTCAAGGCTACTGAGAGGAGTCTTAGAAGACTGCGGGTAGATACTGTGGACTTGATGCAGGTTCACTGGCCCCCACTATGGCATAACATACCTACCTGCGAGTATATGAGGGCCTTGGAGAGACTAGTATTCATGGGTAAGGTCAGGTTCATAGGGCTCAGCGACTTTCCCCGAGAACTAGCAGAGGCTGCCCAGAGCTGCCTGGCCAGGGAGGAGATAGCCTCAATGCAGCTGAGATACAATCTGCTTGAAAGAGAGGTGGAGAAGGAGCTCCTACCATACGTTGAGGGTAGGGGGATGAGCCTCCTCGCATGGAGCCCCCTAGCCAAGGGAGCCCTCACAGGAAAATACATTGAAAAGCCTCCCCGCTTCGATGATGTAAGGGCCTCTGACCCGCTCTTCCATGAGGCTAACTTCCCAGCCATAGTCGAGCTAAACAAGCTGCTCATAAAAATCGCTGAAAAGTATTCTAAGACGCCTGCTCAAATAGCCTTAAACTGGCTTATAACCAATAGCAGTGCAGTGATACCCATACCTGGAGCCAAGACTCCCCAGCAAGCCTCCCAGAACGCAGGCGCAGCTGGGTGGAGGCTGAGCTTCGAGGACTGGCTTGCACTCAAAGAAGCCTCAGACAAGATTAGGATAACCAGGGTGACATACTAGTTAGTAGTATAGCATTACAGGATGCATGAGATGAAGCGCAGGCAGCATATAATGAGGCTGAGATACAATGCTACTGCAGAGGGATACGATGAACTATACGCCGAGGAGCAGGCTGAAAAATACATGGCAGCATTATCCAGGATCAAGCCTAAGGGCAGAGTACTGGATGCAGGCTGCGGCACAGGCCTCCTAGCAGAATACATCGAGGCTGCAGGCCTATCATCCAACCTAAACCTCTACGTATGCCTGGAACTCTCCCCCCGCATGCTGGAACAGGCTGCCAGGAGGCTGGGAAGACTGAGAAGCACCATCTACGAGGCGGTGGAGGCCGATCTAGAATACCTTCCCTTCAGGGATAATGCCTTCGACACATCATACTCCTTCACAGTCATAGATCTCCTCAACGATCCCTGGAGAGGAATACGCGAGCTGAGTAGAGTTACAAGGGGGGAAGCAGTCTTCTCCCTGCTTAAAAAAGCCCAGCTGCTGAAGAAAACATTACCAGCAGAGAGATACCTAGCTGAAACCAATAAGGACCTAATACTAGTGCTGAAAAGGAGCATAGCGTCCCCCTAGCCTGTACTAGAGAGGCCTGTATGATTGTTGCATCCCTTTATACATTTAGCTACCCCTCCATCCATCTGGTACAGTGAGTCAGCGTTACTCATCAAGAAGGCTTCATGCGAGACCACTATGACTGTGGCTCCTCTTTCAGCCTCGCCTTTAATCACCTTCCATACTAGTTTTACCCTCTCCTCGTCCAGGCTAGCTGTAGGCTCGTCTAGCAGGAGAAGAGGGGGGCGGGTGATAAGCGCCCTCGCCACTACCAGTCTTCTCTGCTCCCCACCACTAAGCGTATAGGCAGGTCTCTTCAAAGCATACTCTATTTCAAGCATAGTGGCTAGCTCCTCTGCCCTCCTATAAGCCTCACCGGGATCAGTGTTTCTGAGAATTAGAGGAAGAGCTATATTAGCCTGAACACTCAGCCGTGGAATTACTATGTTTCTCTGCATAGCGTAGCCTAGGTATTTTCTCCTAGTATTCTATAAGCCTTCTCCAACTCATCCCAGCTATATTAATCCCTGAAACCCTCACCACACCCCTATCAGGCTTCTCAAAGCCTGCAATAATGTTCAGTAACACGCTTTTCCCCGACCCACTGGGCCCGTAAATCACCGTGATTTTGAATGGGGATGCATATAGATCTGCGTGTCTTACAGCGTGGACTAGAGTGGTTTTAAGCTGATAGTCCTTAGATACTCCTCTTACAACGACCTCTATGCCCCGCATACTAGAACTCCTCCGCCAATATTCTAGCTAGATGAGCTCTTCTAACATAGATTAGGCAGAAAAGAGCCATCAACGCGATGGATAGCAGGAGTGATCCTAGCAGTAATGGTGAAAGCCACTTAAAAATAATCCATAAGGATACCATATACCACCACATCTCCCTCGCTATTAGACCGCATCCAATGAAGCCTACTATTACTGGCGGGATAAGGTAGTATAGGTACAGGATTATGAGGGGGGCCAAGGCCTCATAGTCCCTGGCACCAATAGCATAGAACAGTCCAACCATATCCATATTATCAGAAAGGAGGTCAAGTGCAGCCTTAACCATATAGGCCACAAATATTACTATGCCTCCGATAGCGAACAATGCGAACTGCGATCTTGGATCCCCATACTGCTTCTCGAAGAATTTCTCCTGCGATCTCAGATATTTTAAGCGGAGTAAAACGTAGTCCGAGGGATGACTAGTCAGCATGCCTAGATCCCTATAATAACTCTTCAACCTAGCCCTACCCGTTGCATTATACCGTAGCAGTAGATCCTTAAGTACCCCAGCCCAAAAACTCGCATCAGAGTTATTTGTCCTAAGATATATGAACCAAGTATACTTAGCCCAGGACGCATGAGCTGGCGTATATCCGGCGCTTTCTTTTAAGAACCTGTAATCCATGACAAGGTAATGCCCACCAGAATATGCGCCTACTAGTTTAACAGGCCTGCCGAGAAGCCTTATGGTTGCTCCAGGCCTCCCAATCTACTCGTTTGGAGACTGAGAATCAGGGACTAATGCCTCATCTAATGCTCTAGGTCTTCTACCAGCAACTAAATGGCAATACAAAGTTAAGCTGCACTTAGATATATTGGAGAGCGCCATAACATTATACTTGCCTATATCCAGCTCATATGCGATCACATAGTCTTGGATCCTAGCCCCTCTGCTAGAGGCGATATTGACTAGATCATGGACAATATCACTAACAGTTAGATTCCTGCTTGTGGATTCATTCACCAAGGCCATGAAGTCAGAAGGAATCTCCACATCGAAGCGTGCAGAAGCATAAGGTCCGACTAACTCATGCCACTCTATAGGCCTAACAATATAATTTGATGAAGCTATAGTCATTATTATAGCTGACAATATAAAGACCTTTACTAAGTGATACTTCCTTGACATAAGCATATGAAGAGAGAACAAGAAGAAATAAAGTAATTTGTAAATCCCCGTTTTCCTCAATTAATATACACCACAAGCTACTAACATTCCCCGTGAATTAGGGCGTTGAAAAATGTACCTTAGTAGTATAGATACAAAGGAGAACTAGGAGCATATTTCATACGGAGATAAGTGAGATCGTGTGGTCTAACATGCATTTTAAATATCTTACTACTTAATGCTACACATGGAGAAAACACGAACAATATTATAGTCGATGCAAGCAATGATATCCCGGGAAAGCTGGCCAAACCTTTAGTACTCATGACCAACCATCCCGCAATATCGGGGCATCATTTATACATATCTAGCTTAAGTGTTACCATAGTAGTTTATTATGGCCATGCATAGTCGTTCAGCGAACCTAGGATTTGCTTTTATTTTCGAAAAGCTGATAGAACAATACTACTCATACTGCCATGAATTTTACTCGTTAAGCAAAGGCCTAGAAGCTGTAATACCTAGAACAACACTGAGTATAGTGAAAACAAACTTAGATAAATAAATAAATAAGTATTTGACAGATGCTTCATGTATATGTATTAGAGGGGTTTTAGGTTGAATTCTACGCCTACTTCTCCGCATATGTCTTTGATCTCCTGGTAGACTTTCTTGTATACTGGTACTCCTTTCCTGAGCCTGGTCTCCTTGGTCATCCAGCTCTTCTCTCCCGGTATCCATATATAGTCGAAGTCTGGGTGTTTTTCGATGCTCTTAATGGTCTTCACATAGTCTGTTAGCCTCTTCTTAAACTCGTTTAGAGGCATGAAGGCCTCTATGTTTATCGCCATGAAGAAGTGCCCTACGTTGGGAGGCTGGTTTGCAACAGTATATGCTACGTGGGGGCCCCATGCAGCCCCGCTCAGCACTCCTGATAGTAGGTCGACCATGAATGAGAGGCCTGAGCCCTTATGGCCTCCAAGCACTTCGCCTAGGCCTCCCAGCGGCAGTATTGCTCCCTCCTTTAAAGCCACCTCAGGATCCTCGGTTATCCTTCCATCAGGGCCTATTGCCCAGCCCCTGGGGATCTTCTTACCCTTCCTCCTATACACCTCTATCTTGCCTGAGGGGACCACGCTTGTAGCCATGTCTAGTATGAATGGCGGGGGCTCTAGGGTTGGAGCGGCTATTGATATTGGGTTGGTTCCAACGATCCGTTTAAGCGTGCCCGTGTATGCTACGAGGGGCCTGGAGTTAGTCATGCTGACCCCTATCATATCCTGCTCCATTATCTTGGAGGACCAGTATCCAGCTATGCCGTAATGATTACTGTTCCTGACGACAACCATGGCTATATCCGCTTTACGCGCCTTCTCCACTGCCAGCTTGATGGCCCGCGCTGATACAGCCTGCCCTAACCCCATGTCACCATCGATCACAGCATAGGATGCCCCCTCACGCACGATTCTTATATTGGGCTTCGCCTTAACGCTCCCCGCCTTCAACCCGTTAACGTATCTCTTAAGCCTCTGGACACCGTGGCTCTCAATGCCTCTGAGATCAGCCTCAACCAGGTTGTCAGCTGTTACCCATGCATCCTCCTCGGGGACACCAAGCTTCACGAACACGTTTTTAACAAGGTTTCGGAGATCATCCGCCCTCACCCTCACATAATCCTCGGGTGGTGCAGGCGTCTTCTCAAAGACTCCTGGAGCATATTTAGCCACAGCTAGCACCATAGCTATTCTATGGTGTGCGTGGTATTCAAAGATTACTAGGCTAAGGCAATGAATTCAATAATGATGATCCTCCATGATACATGGGTGAGCACTGCTGCCCGGCCCCCACAGGACCATGGGACCCTATGCTGGGAAGCCTCAGGGCGGAGGCTTACTGCTAATACTGCTGCTAGGCTTCCTAGGAGCCGCGGCATCCCTTATAGGAGGCGTCCCACTGCATGACGTGCTGATCTTCGAGTGTATTGCAGGCCTACTAGTAGGCCTGGCCTTCCCCTCCTCCCGATCCCCCTGGACTCCGGGCAGACCTTACGGAGGGGTGCTCCACTCAGCCCTCATGGGGTGCTTCCTAGCAGTCATCATAACCGTGGCTACCTATATTGTAGCCAGGCTTCTAATGCTGCTCCTATACCTGGCGATACTCATACTAGCCTTTATCATAGCCCTATACATAGTAGCATTACTCGTGAGAGGCGTGCCGCCATGGTGGAGGTAGAGCAGGCAGGGGTGAAGGCCTCTGATACTATTACAAGACTAGTGTATAGAAGCGTACTAGAAGAGTATAGGAAGAGGGAGGAGGAGCTGCGTAACCCCTCCATCCTATACGTCACAGACCTAGTCTCATGCAGCCATAAGAGGGCTCTCAGGCTAAGCTACCCTGAAATCACCTTTAAATTCGAGCCTCAGCTCGTGCTTGGAAACCTCGTGCACAAGGGGCTTGAAGACATACTGGAGGAGAACGAGTATAAGGTTGAAGTGGAGGTGGAGGCTGAATACGAGGTAATGGGATCCAGGATACTGCTGAAGGGGAGGGTAGACGCTGTAAGCAAGGATGCAGTCGTGGAGATAAAGAGTGCTAGAAGCGATCAAGGATTACCCCACGAGCACCACGTGATGCAGCTTCAAATCTATCTTAACATGCTAGGCCTCGACAAGGGCATCCTAATATACATCACGCCTGACAGAATAGCAGAATACCTTGTTGAGAGGGAGCCCCTCAACATAAAGGACCTAGTGGAGGAAACAATACTGGACCTCAAGCATCCTAGATGGAGCTGGGAGTGCCGCTACTGCCCCTTCAGCAGAATATGCCCCTACAAGATGCTGTAAAATCATCGTTTATTACGCATTAAAACCAATTCTTAGAGGGGAGACGAATGTTTCATCATATGGTGGAGAGAAAGCTTAATGTAAATGCTGAGGATTGTAGGAGGTGTCTGCTCAGTCCTGAGAGGTTTCTGTCCAAAAGCAAGTATACATACTTTGCGAGGAGGAGAAATAATACTTATGAAGTCATCTTCAGGTGGAGGAAGCTAGGCATCACACGCTACTATCGCGTAATATTCAGGCTTATAGAAGGCGAGGATACCGTAGGCTACGAGAGCACCCCTGACTCCGACTATCAGTTCAACATGAGATTCAAGCTCAAGGCTCTAAAGGAGGGTAGAACGAGGATAACCGTAGAGGCCTCCATGAAGGCAGGCTTCCTGGCAGACCTCCTAGGGAGAAAAGACTATGCGGCGTTCATCGAGGACCTAGTTGACAAGGGTATAGGAAGCATGCTGGAAACACTAGCAGGGAAGAAGACTGAAGGCGGAGAAGCGGGGATTTCCTGTAGGACATGCCTCCTTTACGGATCTCTCAACAATTACTGTTACATGCTTAAACAACAGGTGGATGATCCTGATAGGCCCCTCTGCGGGGGTAAATATTATATAAAATACTCCTAATCTATGCATGTATCCTTGGTTTATCCTAAGTAGCAGGTAGTCTACAATTATCATGACACACTTAAATATAATAGTGCCATAACTCGTACCAGGTGATTAGACATATCTGCCTCCAAGCTGGAGGACGTGGTTTTAGAGGCTGCTAAGAATATAGTGTCAGCCGCAGCCGTCTATCTCCCCGACGATGTTAAAAACGCGTTGCAGAAAGCCTTGGAGAAGGAGGAAAACCCGCTGGCTAGGAAGCAGTTCGAAGCAATATTGGAGAACGTTAGGCTTGCAGCAGAGCTTAAGAAGCCTATATGCCAGGATACAGGCATGGTCTACTTCTACGCCAAGGTTGGAGAACATTTCCCCATATTGTCGAAGCTTCCCGAAATCCTGGTTAAGGCTACCAGGCAGGCCACAGTGGAGGTTCCCCTTAGACCCAATGCAGTGGACCCCATACGCAATAAGAACAGCGGGGACAATACTGGTAGATATATGCCTTGGATAGACTGGGAGATAGTTGAAGGAGACAGGCTGGAGCTCTGGGTTGTTCTCAAGGGAGGGGGAAGCGAGTATCCCTCCACGCTAGCCATGATATCACCTGCACTAGGCTTAAAGGCCGTCAAGAAGGTTGTAGTCGACGCTGTGTATAATGCTGGGCCTAAGCCTTGCCCCCCCGTAATAGTGAGCGTGGGCCTGGCAGGAGGCTCAGACATAGCTATGAAGCTGGCTAAACGCTCCCTTCTAAGACCTATAGGTGAGAGGCACCCTGATCCAGAGGTAGCTGCACTTGAGGAGGAGCTGCTAGGCCTCATCAACAAGCTCGGCATAGGTGTACATGGCTTCGGAGGCCTTACAACAGCCCTGGATGTTAAAGTGGAGTACGGGTACAGGCATCCAGCAAGCTTCGCAGTAGCAGTAGCATTCAACTGCTGGGCAACCAGGCGTTCAGGAGTCATAGTGGAGAGAGACGGCTCAACACAATATCTTACACATAAGTTCCTAAACAAGGAGGTGGGCATACATGGCTGAGTATAAGTTCAAACTCCCCGTATCAGAGGAGGATGTAAGAAGGCTACGCGTCGGAGACATAGTATATGTGACAGGCACAATGGTGACAGCCAGGGATCAAGCTCACCGCAGGGTCCTCGAACTAGTGAAGAAGGGTGAGAAGCCTCCAGTAGACCTCAGGGGACTAGCATTATATCATTGTGGACCAGTAGTCCGCAAAAAGCCGAGCGGGGAATGGGAGATAGTGGCGGCAGGCCCCACAACCAGCACGAGGATGGAGGTCCTGGAAGCCGAGTTCATAGAGGCGACTGGAGTAAGGATAATTATAGGTAAGGGTGGAATGGGCTCCAGAACAGCAGAGGCCTGCAGGAAGCATGGGGCAGTATACGCTGTATTCACGGGTGGAGCAGCAGTGCTTGCAGCCAATGCTATCAAGAGGGTGAAGGAGGTTCACTGGCTCGACCTAGGCATACCTGAAGCCATGTGGGTGCTGGAGGTAGAGGATTTCGGCCCACTAGTAGTAACCATAGACTCCACTGGGAGAAACCTCTACGCGGAGCTGATGGCGGAAGCCAAGAAGAGGTTGGAGGAAGAAATATACCCTAGGATAGGGCTCCGATAAACAGCAGGGTGGAAGCGGTATGGAGGAGTTCAGCCACGACGTATTAGTGCTTGGCACAGGGATCGCAGGCCTGAGGGCCGCAGTGGAGGTTAAGAGGAGGTTCGGAGACAAAGTCGACGTAGCCCTGTTCTCCAAGCTCCACATAATGAGAAGCCACTCAGTCTGCGCTGAAGGCGGAACAGCAGCAGTACTCTACCCTGAAGAGGGAGATAGCTTTGAGCTACACGCCTGGGATACCGTTAAGGGCGCCGACTTCTTAGCCGACCAGGACGCTGTATTCAAGTTCGTCCAGCTTATGCCTAAGGAGATCTACCTCCTAGAACATTGGGGCATGCCTTGGAGCAGGAGGCCTGACGGCAGGATAGCTCAGAGACCCTTCGGAGGGCACAGCTACCCTAGAGCAACATTCGCAGCAGATAAGACAGGGTTCTTCGAGATGCAGACACTCTACGATAAGCTCCAGCAATATGATAACTGGGAGAGATACGATGAGTGGTTCATAACATCGATCATAGTCGAGGACGGCGAGTTCAGGGGGATCACAGTAATAGACATAACTAACGGCGACATGTACCTGGTTAGAGGGAAGGCCGCCATAATAGCGCTTGGCGGCGGTGGAAGGGTCTTTGGCTTCTCCACATATAGCCTAACAGTGACGGGAGATGCCATAGGCCTAGCATATAGGGCAGGCCTACCAGTAGAGGATATGGAGTTCATACAATTCCATCCCACAGGCCTCATACCTTCAGGCATACTGATATCCGAGGCCGCCCGCGGCGAGGGAGGATACCTGAGGAACAAGAATGGAGAACGCTTCATGAAGAAATACGCTCCTGAGAGAATGGAGCTTGCCCCGAGGGACGTTGTATCCAGGGCCATGATGACCGAGATCATTGAGGGAAGAGGCTTCAAGGGCCCCAACGGCCTAGACTACCTGCACCTCGACCTAACACATCTCGGAGAAGAACACATCAACGAGAGGCTGCCGTTCATAAGGAACCTCGCCATGAAGTTCGCCGGAGTAGACCCTGTAGAGGAACCCATACCTGTAAGACCTGTAGCACACTACACTATGGGAGGCATACGCGTAGACCTGGATGGAAGGGTATTGGATGTCGATGACAAGCCTATAAGGGGACTATGGGCTGCGGGAGAAGCCGCAGCTGTGAGCGTCCACGGCGCAAACAGGCTCGGCACAAACAGCACTGCAGAGTGCCTTGCATGGGGAGGAGTCACAGGCTACCAGGCAGGCCAGTACGCATTAAACAAGAAGGATCTCCCGCCAAAACCCGCTGAGAAGGCAGAGATGGAGGAGAAGAGGATCTTCGACAGCCTGCTTAAGAGGGAGAGTGGAAGCATAACAGCCTATGAGATCAGGCGTGAGCTAGGAGCAACCATGGACAAATACGTCTATGTGTTTAGAGAGGAGGAAGGCTTGAAGAAGGCCCTCTCAAAGATCCTGGAGCTGAAGGAGAAGTTCAAAGATATCAGTCCATCAGACAAGCATAGGGCATACAACCAGGAGTTAGTCCACATACTTGAAACCCAGTTCCTGCTAGACGTGGCTGAAATAGCTGCAAGCGGCGCTCTAAGGAGAACCGAGAGCAGGGGGGCCCACTACAGATGGGATTATCCTAAGAGAGACGATGAAAACTGGCTTAAACACACAGTAGCTTTCCTCGGGCCTGACGGGCACCCTCAGTTCACCTACAGGCCTGTGATCATAACAGCCTGGAAGCCCGTTGAGAGGAAATACTAGGTGGGAGCCATGAGTAGGAGAGATAAGGTTAAAAAACTACCTAACAAGGGTGGGCTCTCAAGACACCTGAACCCAGAGTACCCCAAGACAGAGTGGACGGCTGAGAAATGGGCCTTCATACTGCACAGGCTGACAGGGCTATTCATAATATTCTACCTCCTAGCACACATATGGGTCACAGGCCACGCGACGAGCCCCGAATCATGGTCAAGCATAATGTCAACCCTCCACACATACAAGTGGCTTGAAACAACAGGCGAGTGGCTGTTATGGGGAGCCATAGTGTTCCACGGCTTAAACGGCATAAGACTGATACTAGTGGAAGCCCTTGGATGGGGTATAGGGAGACCACATAGACCAATACCACCATACCTACCCTACAGTAATAGGAGTGCCCAGAGACCCCTACTATGGCTCGTAGTAGCCTTAACCCTGATAGCATGGATCGTTGGGGGAGTAATCCTATACCAGGATGTGGGGCTGATATCATGGTGAGAGAATCCACACTCATGACCCTGCACTACATAGCAGCGGCAATAATGGTGGTAGTACTAACAATCCACGTATTAATGCATACACCAGTGCTGGAGAAGGGATATGAGGTAAGCCTAGAGTATGAGAGGGTGCTCGAACACTATAATGTAGCCTGGCTTGACCTAGCAATACTACTATACGCCGCCCTGTTCCACGGGCTGAACGGCCTGCGGGTAATTCTGATAGAGCTTCACCAAGGACCAGTATGGGAGAAAGCAGTCTCATGGACTCTGCTCATCATAGGAATAGTAGCGGCAATCTATGGTACCTGGACCCTCATAGAGGTGGTGTAACCATGAGCAAGGGGGAGGTCAAGAACATCACGTTCAGAATAAAGCGCTACGACCCTGAGAAGGGGAAGACATGGTGGCAGGAGTACAAGGTGCCTGTACGTAGGGGGATGACCCTCGTAGACGTCTACCTATACATCAAGGAGAACCTTGATCCAAGCCTAGCTGTCAGATATTCGTGTAGAATGGGTATATGCGGGAGCTGCGGAGTAGTCATTAACGGTAAGCCCAGCCTAGCATGCGAGACCCAGATACTTGAGCTGGGCACCGATGTCGTCACCGTTGAACCCCTGCCCAACTATCCTGTCGTCAGAGACCTAGTGGTAGACTTCACAGGCTTCTTCGAGAAGCACCGCATGGTTAAACCATACCTGATAAGAAGAGATGTGGAGGAACAGGAGAACCCGACACGCGAGTACCGGATGCTCCCAGAAGAATACGACTACATGGTTCAGTTCAGCTACTGTATAAAATGCGGGCTCTGCTATGCTGCATGCCCTGTACCAGCAATAGACTCAAAATTCCTGGGACCTCAGGCCTTAGCCCAAGCCTTCCGCTACATGATTGACGTGAGGGATGAGGGGCTTAAGGAGAGAGTCCTAGTAGTAGACTCCGAGCATGGTTGTTGGAGATGCCACTTCGCCGATGCATGCTCAGCGGTATGTCCTAAAGGCATAGATCCTGCTCAAGGCATACAGCTGCTACGCAGAATGCTGATATCCATGAGGCTTAGCGGAGTCAAGGAGAAGAAGGGCTCGCCAGTAATGCCGCCAATGCCTCCTGAAACCAAGCCTAAGCCCGGAGTAAAGGCTCCTCCGCCACGCACAGTAAAGCCTGAGGAAGCCATGAAGAGAATAGTAAAGGAGTGAATAAAGCGTCAAATCACAACGCTATTTTTAACCCTTCCCAAGGCTTCGCGGATATCAGGGCAATTAAATAAGATTCCTTAGAAATTTATTAGAGAATGACTTATTAGAATGATTATTTTACATGCATTCACGAAGGAAAAAGCTAGGTGTATGAGCCGTGAGCGAAAAGAAAAAGACAGATATATTTTATAAGCTGGCTGCAAAGTATGCCGAGTTCTATAAGGGTAAGGTTGAAGTTGTACCCAAGGTCCCTATAAGGAAGCTCCTAGACTTCGCCATATGGTATACTCCTGGAGTAGCTGAGCCTAGCCGCATCATAGCTAAGGATCCTGAGCTAAGCTTCGAGATGAGTGGCAGGTGGAACACCATAGCGGTTGTAAGCGACGGAACCAGGGTTCTAGGCTTAGGAAACATCGGGCCTGAGGGAGCCTACCCTGTAATGGAGGGCAAGGCACTCATATTCAGGTATCTTGGGGGAGTAGACGCTGTGCCCCTAACCGTGAGGGCCAGGGATCCGGAGAAGATGCTGGAGCTCCTCGAGCTCATAGAACCCGCCTTCGGCGGCATAAACTTGGAGGACATTGAAAGCCCCAAATGCTTCTATGTGCTCGAAGAGGCTAGGAAGAGGCTTCAAATCCCAGTGTGGCATGATGACCAGCAGGGCACAGCAACTGTAACAATGGCTGGGCTTCTAGGAGCATTAGACGTGGTTGGGAAGAAGCTGAGCGAGATCAGAATAGTATTGTTCGGCGCGGGCGCCGCTAACATAGCGTTCTACAGGCTCCTAAAGATAGGTGGAGCAGACTTGAAGAAAGTATCAGTTCTAGACAGTAAGGGCGTGCTTCACCCAGGACGCCCCGACATAGAGAAGCTTAAGGAAACGAATCCCTGGAAGTACAATATAGCTGTGGAGACGGAGGGTGGAGGAGTAGTAGGAGGCCCTGAAGAAGCATTCAAAGGGGCAGACGTAGTCATAGCTGCGTCGAAGCCTGGGCCAGGGACAATCAAGAAGGAGTGGGTAGCATCAATGGCGGATAATGCTATAGTGTTCGCAGAGGCTAACCCCGTGCCTGAGATATGGCCATGGGAGGCCAAGGAGGCTGGAGCCAAGATCGTGGCAACAGGTCGCAGCGACTTCCCCAACCAGGTTAACAACAGCCTAGCATTCCCAGCCATATTCAGAGGAGTGCTTGACGTTAGGGCACGCACTGTTACAGATGATATGGCCTATGCTGCAGCAGAGGAGATGTATAGGTTCGCTAAGGAGAAGGGGCTGAGCGAGGACTACATTATTCCCAGAATGGATGAATGGGAGGTCTTCCCGAGAGTAGCTGTTGCAACAGCCCTTAAAGCCATAGAGATGGGTGTTGCTAGGAGAAAGGCTAGTAGAGACGAGCTCTACCAGCATGCCACAGAGATCATAAAGCGCTCACAGGACATGACTAAGAAGCTAATGGAGCTTGGCTTCATAAAACCCCTGCCAGAGTAGCAGGCCCCTCCTCTAACTCATTCTTTTCCCCATTTTCCTCCCTGTTTATCTGTAAAGCTGGAGCCATGTATTTATCCTTCAATATCGTATTGGTTCCCTGTGGAGAGGAGTGGAGGAGTTCTTCAGCCTTCTTAAAAAACTCTCAGAGGAGTTTGGGCCTCCAGGCCATGAGCAGAGGGTTAGAGGAGTAGTGAGGGACCTGCTGGGCGAGGCTGCAGACGAGGTACGTGTCGATCCCCTTGGAAACGTGATCGCGTTGAAGAAAGGGTCTAGGGGTTCAGGCAAAATAATGCTTGCAGCACATATGGATGAAATAGCCCTAATGGTAAGCCACATAGATAAAAGAGGCTTCATAAGATTCACCCCTATGGGCGGCTGGAACCCAATAATACTTCCAGGCCAGCGGGTATTAATCCAGACGTCTAGTGGGAGCCTGATAAGAGGGGTTGTTGGATCCAAGCCTCCCCACCTCATGAAGCCTGATGAATCAAAGAACATCCCGCAGATAAGGGATCTCTTCATAGACATAGGCGCTGAGAGCAGGGAGAAGGCTGAGGAGATGGGCGTTGAGGTAGGGTCAACCATAGTGATAGAGAGAACAGTGGAGAGGCTGGGTGGAAGCTCAGACATAGTGACAGGGAAGGCGTTTGACGACAGGGTGGGAGTAGCGGTTATGATAAGGGCTTTTAAAGATGCCGATAGGTTCGAGCCGAACCTCTACGCTGTCGCCACTGTTCAGGAGGAAGTGGGGCTTAAGGGGGCAAGGACATCGGCCTACAGCATAGGCCCCGACATAGCGCTTGCACTAGACGTAACCGCAGCCAACGATGTGCCTGGAGTGGATGAGAAGGATTATGTGGCTAAGGTTGGCGGCGGACCGGCTATCAAGGTTATGGATGGTAGGAGCGGCGGTGGACTGATAGCTCACCCCGCAGTCAAGAAGATGCTCATCGAGGCTGCTAGGAGTGAAGGAATACCCTACCAGCTCGAAGTACTGCCCGGAGGCACCACTGATGCCTCAATCATCGCTCTCACAAGGGAAGGAGTTCCAGCAGGAGTAGTATCTATTCCGACAAGATATATACACTCGCCGGTAGAGGTGCTCAGCCTTCGCGACGCAGTTAACTCGGCTAGACTAGTAGTTGCATTCGCAAGGAAAGCCACGGCTAGCTGGATAGAAGAGGTGAAGGGAGGCATATAGGCAAGGTGCCTCAAAAATGACGAGATACACGTGTGATAAGCCTCCCTGCCTCCATGTAGTAGTGGACTATTCGGGTAAGAAGTACGCGGTATTCCTGGAGGACTCAGAAGGAGAGCTAATATGGGTGAGGGGCTCAGAGGTTCTTAGAGCCGCCAGCCTACTGGAAAAATACACTAAGTCAGGCTTCAGGGAAGCCAGGGGAGAGGAGGTAGATGAGCTAGCATACTCGCAGCTGGAAGCACTGCCTCTGGAAAGCAATGAAGACTAGTTTGCCGAGGAACACGACACGTTACTTTGTAGATGAGGTAGAAGTCCTGTTCTCTACCATTCCTTCTATTTCTTGGAGAAGCTTAGACATCTCGTTAAGCTTCTCCTGCTCCTCCGCTATCATTTGCTTCAGCTTTTTGATGAGGTCCTGTATGCTTAGGGGAGCCTTAGGCGAAGAGCCCTGGGCGAGGAACCCCTCAAGCTCCGCATCACTTTTAACATGGAGTACGCTTCCACTCCTAGAGTTCACCAGCACTAGGCTGTCAAGCATGCTTGCATCCCTAGGTATCACTGCAACCCTCCAGTAAAGCGTGCCGTTAAGCATTATGGGTATAGGCTCCTCGACACTATATCTTTCCCAATCGTAGCGTGGCAGGGAGGCCTTAGCCAGGTCAGAGGCCTTAACAGGGCCTATCAGCAGGCCTCCTGAAACACTGTACTCGTAAACCTTGATGGAAGGATCCCTCGCATCCACCATTATTATCTTGCTGACGCCTCCCCCCTTCCCATAAGGCTCAGCTGCGAAAAGCCACCATAACCTGCCTGAAGAGTCTCTTATAAGCCAGGGCTGCTTATTCGTCCTGCTCGGATCCCTCAGCTTAAACATGTCTCTATGAACTGTGAAGGTGTTTAGAAGGCCGTGCCTATAGTTAAGCTTCTCCACATACCAGCGCGCCATCCACTCTGGGATTAGAGGCCCTCCTCTCGTCAACGGGTTGGAGAGGGCCTCCTTAATGCTCAGCTTATGTATGGTTCCATTGCTGCATACCAGTAGAACTCCGGTGACCCTGGGGACACTGTAGAATAGTTTCTCAAGCCTCCAGGAGGTTAGAGGCACAACTATCCAGTATGAACCATCCTTTGCTTCAACAATATATGAGTCCGCTAGCTCGGGCTTGGAGCCCCATATCCCAGCCTTAATATAGGCCGCCCATACGAGATCATGGAAATGCCCGAAGCCATATTTGAACTCCTTCTCAATTAGCCGCGGAGTAATATTGAAGCTGTATGCAGGGATCTCTATGAAACCTTTCATATGCTTCGTCATATAATTCCAGCTCTTCTCAGGCACTATTGGTATCTGCCAGTAGGGCTTCCCATCCCTATACACTAGGAACACCATGCTGCTAGGCTTATAGGTGGAGCTGCTGAATGATGCCTCAGCCCTAGTGTAAGCTACCGCTAGGGGGACTACACGCACGCTAGCCGGATCTACAGGAGGAAGGCTGCCCAGCTCCCCTACTCTAAGGCTTTCACCGATCTCCAGGCTCCTAGTAGCCTCGGAGAACAAGCTTACTGCAAGCAGGACTAAGAATAATACAGTAATGATCCTCCAATGCGAGCCCAACCTATGCAGTGGTGCGAGTACAGCTACTGCTAGGAGCGGGATGAGTATGGAGATGGAAAGCCAGATGTGAGCAGCCATGCTGTACAGCGCGTTGCCGAGGAGTGAGGGATACTCGTAGAATATGAATACTAGGAGCAACACTACGCCTACAAGCCTAGCCTTATTCTCAGCGCGCAACTGCCTGCATCCCCAAACCTCTTGTGGGAGCGGCTGAGTATTAAGGATTAATACCTCACTAGCGCCAACATTTTATTACCATAATTCAACCAATAATACATGTTGAAGAAAAGTGATAGGCATTGATAATATTCCTCCCGAGGCCTATGCGCAAGGGCAGGGTAAGCATCGAGGAAGCATTATGGAGCCGTAGATCTAGGCGTGAGTACGGCCCATCTCCCCTAAAATTAGAGGAGCTTGGACAGATCTTATGGGCTGCTCAGGGTGTAAGCGACCCTGAACTCGGGCTACGAACAGCCCCCAGTGTTGATTCAACCTACCCCTTAGAGCTGTATATAGCTGTGGGGAATGGAGGATTAGAGGATGCTTCTCCAGGAGTATATAGATATATGCCTATAGGCCATTCGCTTGAACTCCATCTGAGCGGCGATGTAATAGAGGATCTTTACCATGCATGCTTCGATCAGGAGTGGGTTATAAGGGCCCCCGTAGTCATAGTTATTGCAGGATGGCCTAAGAAGCTTACAAGGAAGTATGGTGAGAGAGGACTCACATTCATGTATATTGAGGCAGGCCATGTCGGGCAGAACATATATCTAGAGGCAGAGGCCTTAGGTCTGGCGACAGTGGCTATAGGATTGCTTGATGAGGGAGGCGTTAGCAGGGCGTTGAAGCTTCCTAAAGGACTAGTACCCATATACCTCTTCCCCCTCGGCAGGAAGGCTTAAACGCTACTTGAACTCGGCGTTTAGGACACTATATATCTCACGGGCCCTCTTCTCACCTATACCCTCAACCTCCAGTAGATCCTTCACCTCCGCGTTCGCCAGGTTTCTGAGGCTGCCGAAATGTCTTAGAAGCCTGCGGGCAAGCAGGGGGCCTGCTAAGCCCTCAGCAACATATAGGGCTCGTTCACCAGGTGTTAGAGGCTTCCTCTCAACCCTTAGCCTTGGAGGACGCTTAGACCTAGGTGCTCCAAGGCTCTTAGCCTTAGCTGCAAGCCACTTAGCCGTGGCCTCCTTGCTAGGAGTAGGTAGGAGAGGAACACTCCACTCGGTAACAATGCTGTCAATTATTCTCAGCACAGCCTGAATGCTCCACGACCTGTAGCGTTCAACATAGCTTAGATCACCCTCCAGCACTACTAGGAGCTTAACATCTTCCTTTCTGGCAGCCTCTTTGAGAAGGGTTAGCTGCTCCCAGAGCCTATTATCCCTAATGCTGGCTAGAAAGTCACTAACCGTCTTTCTCTCCACTAGGAGAGGCCTCCTATTCTCAGGGGCTAGGAGATAATAGTCCCCGGCATTCATGGCGGCCACAGCTACTTCTAATCCCCTACCCCTAAGATAATCCACCATATCCTTATTCTTGGAAGCCTCCCTACTATCAACAACTATGTCGACGGGTATGAGCAGCTTGTTTACGAGTATCCCCATGAGCCTGCCCACCTAGTTGAAGAGGCTTCACGGTTAAAATATGGATGCTTACAGATAGGCTGAGGCTCTATACTTCGGGATCAGTATTTTTATTCCTCTTCTCCATGGGGGGGATCAGCCTGCATTATTCGAGGAGAACCGCATGCCTAGACTGCTAGACATGAGTATAGTGAGGAAGGCGTGGAGCATTGCCTGGCCCCTAATAATATCCGAAGCCGTTAACAGCATATTATGGCTGACCGACACCTTCTTTGTTTCAAGGCTAGGCGACAAGGCCATTGCAGCCGTGGGTTTAGGCGGATACGTGTCATGGGTTCTCTTCGTATTCAACTCCATATACTATATGGGTGTCCTAGTACTGGCCTCACAAGCCTACGGTGCAGGCAACTATGAAAGAGCCTCGAGAATACTGGGTGAGTCGCTTACAGCCTCCTTCCTCCTAGCAATACCCCTAGTATTATTCGGGGAAATCATAGATGAGCCTCTGATAAGGCTGCTGGGAGGCAGGGGAGCTGTCCTAAGCCTAGGCATAATATACCTTGACGTGAGGCTGCTAGGTCTCCTGGCATCAGCCCCATTCATGACGCTCAGCGCCGCCTACAGGGCCGTGGAGAAAACTAAGCCCGTTATGGCTGCAGCAATCATAGGCTCCGCTTCAAACGTCATACTGGACCCCATACTCATATTCGGGCTCTGGGGGGCTCCTAAGCTAGGCATAGCAGGCGCAGCCTGGGCCAGCGTGGCTGCAATGATTGTGAACCTAGGGCTCCTAGCATTAATGGCTTCCAGCGCAATACCGTTTCCAACACATCCCAGGATCCCTGGAAGAGAGGCTGTTGAGGCGGCGAAGGTAGGGATCCCAGCCATGGCTGAGAGGGGGATCTTTGCTTCAGGCAACATGTTCTACATAGGCTCTGTGGCCAGATGCAGCGACATGGCTCTGGCAGCGCATACCATAGGGGTTAGACTCGAATCCCTGGCCTTCCTCCCAGCCTCAGCTATAAGCACAGCCGCCTCTGTTCTAAGCGGCCAGGAGGTGGGGCGGGGAGACCTAGAGGCCTCCAGGAGGGCTGGATGGGAGGTAGCCAAGGCTGCGGGAATCCTCATGTCCATTGTAGGCATACTTCTCATAACAACAGCGCCTCTAACGCCAGCAGTGTTCACCTCGACTCCAGGTGTAAGGAGGCTGGCAGGCCTCTACCTAGTATTAGCCGGTGTGAGCGAAGCTCCATCAGGCCTCTCGGAAAGCCTCGCTGCAACGATTAGAGGTGCTGGAAACACCGTTGTACCAACCATCATAAACGCGCTGAGCCTATACTTATTCAGGGTTACGCCAGCATACATTCTACCCCGCTACATGCCTGAAAGCCTCTGCCCCCTGGGAGCCTGGCTGTCCATGGATCTTGACATAGGTGTGAGAAGCCTAATATTCCTATACGTGTTTAGGAAAATGTTCCGCAGGCTTGCCAGGAAGCTCGTATAGTTTAATTTAGGGCATAAGTATTTTTAGCAGAGCCCTGAAGGAAACCGCGCTGAGAGCGGCTAGATATATGGTTACACCTATGAGAGCCGTGTAGGGATCCAGGTATTCGTAGACGTTGTACATGCCATATCTTATCGCATCAGCCGCGTAGACCATGGGGAGAGAGTATGCCACAGGCTGGAGGAAGCCAGGTATAACGGCCTTAGGTATCATTCCGCTTCCAAGGAAAATCATTGTGAATCTGAGGAAGTTAAGCGTAGCTACAGCCTCCGTCGGCTCGAGGAGGGCTGCCAGCAATACTCCCAGCATGGAGAACGTGACCGAGCCTAGTATCAGGCCTAGAGCTAAGAAGACTGGGTGAATGAGTGGGATAGGGCCGCTGAGGCCTCTAAGTATAATGACGGCTACACCTGAACCCAGGAGGCCTAGGAATATTCCCCCCATAGCCTTACCGATAACTAGGGACCAGCCTCTCACGGGAGCATATATGAAGAGGTTTATGCCCCCGCTCATCTTATCAAAGCTTACGGCTACTTGGGGCAGGGTTGTCGCCGAGAATAGGAGGGTTATGGATAGGAGGCCTGGCACGAGGCGCCATGTCCCCATGCCTGCGGCATAGTATCCCATGAGGACTACAAGCGTGACGGGGAATAGGAGCCCCCAGCTGAGAGTGGGTGCCTTGCCATAGTATTCGCGTATATCTTTCATGAATATTAGGGCTGTGTCTCTAAGCCCCTTCACAGATGCATCCCTCCTCCCCCTTATACTGTCTGCTCGAAGCTACCCCCTCCTTAAACAGTCTTAGAAAGATCTCCTCCCATGACGGCTCATGCATGGATATACCTTGAATCGGTATTCCGAGCTGCTCTGATGCCCTTATAACATCCTTTAAAGCCTCAAGCTTGTTCCTAGCCCTTACCCTAAGGATGCTTCCCTCAACCCTTATCCCACCCTGCTTAATCCCTGCTGCGAGTTTAGATGCTTCCCCGTCAACCATGATTACTAGCTCTGCCTCGCCTCCAAGCATGTCTTTAAGCCTATCAGGGCTTCCCGTGAAGCCTATCCTGCCATCTACAAGCACTATCACATAGTCTGCAAGGCTTGCAGCCTCGGAGACATTATGGGTTGACAGGATTATCGCGGTATCCTGGGATGCAAGCCTCCTAACGATCTCTCTAAGCCTAACTGCTGCCAGGAGATCAAGCCCACCTGTAGGCTCATCGAGGATAAGCAGCCTGGGCTTATGGATCAATGCTGCAGCTATGTCGACCCTCCTCTTAAACCCCTTTGAAAGCCCCCTATATTTTCTTCCAAGCATGCTTCTAAGCCCCAGCTCCTCAGCTATCTCCATGATCCTCTCATGCAGCTCCTCTCCTCTAAGCCCATGCAGCCTGCCAGCCAGCCTCAGATTATCCTCAACGCTTAGGCCGGGGAACAGGTAGGGCAGCTCCGGAACAACCCCTATAAGGCTCTTAACTCTAACAGGATCCCTGGCTACATCATGTCCAAGCACCTCTACCCTGCCTCCGCTTATTTTCAGCGCCCCACTTATAGCTCTGAGAGTAGTGGTTTTACCTGCACCATTAGGGCCTAGGATAACGGTTATACCCCTCATCGGCACCCTGAACGATATGCCGCGTAAAGCTTGCAGAGAACCATAATATTTAACCAGCTGCTCAACAACCACCGCATAATTCATGGCTTCCGCCTCACGTATACTTATATGTCAATAGAACAACCACTATTGCCCCCACCAGCAATCCTATTATCACAGGATAATTAACCCTGAATTTCTCCCTGCCTGGACCTGCAGTGAACCCCACGCTGCTCTCATTAGATTTCATCCTTGTTGAAGGAGAGGTTGGAGAAACACTTGGAGCAGAGGTTCTGCTCGTAGCAGTGGTTGTAAGCATGGTGGAGGATGTCTGTGAAGGCCTGGGAGCAGAGGTTACCGTAGAGCTGGCAGGCCTAGACGCTATGCCGTCTATGCAGTAGAGGTGGAAGTCCCTGCTCCCGAGAATGATTTCAGGGAGGCCGTCCCCATCAACGTCTCCTATGGCTGGAGGAGCCATTAGAGGCCCGCCCGTCTCGAAAAGCCACTCCACGTCTCCCCCACTACGTGTAAACCTGGCTATCTCCAAGTCCCCGCCATACTCTGCTAGGATCACCTCGTTTACACCATCCCCATCAACATCGGCTATGATGGGGGAAGCCTTATACGCATCCATACCCTCCAGCACTCCTTCAAGCCTGCCCTCCATACTATATACAAGTATGGAGGAATAGGTTGAAACAACTATGTCGGGCCTCCCATCACCATTAACATCGCCTATGCTGGGCCCTGAGCCCACATCTCCCTGAAGCTTCACGGACCACAGCTTCTCCTCCTTCACGAAGCTCAACGCATATAACATTTCCCCACCGACAACAATTATATCCTGCACGCCATCGCCGTCCACATCATAGAGAGCAGGGCTCCCCCTACCTGCTCCTCCAAGATCCATCGTGTAGACCCTGGGCTTCGTC
>JALWQH010000013.1 GCA_027083135.1 Desulfurococcales archaeon
TGGGGCCCGACGGCCCCGGTGCCGATGGTTAGGGGGAGGGGGGGTAGAGGGGGAGGGGCAGTAATATTGATCATTCTTGAGGGGAGGCCTGGCATGCCTGCTATAAACCAGTAGTCTCCCAGGGATTTGAAGGGTTCCTCATCTATATAGGGTTTAGGCAGTAGATCCTCCACGCCTAGAATCCCGGCTAGGTTCTTAAGGTATAGGTCTAGGCTAGCATTACTCAAGGTTATTGTAACTTCTCCTGTAGCATAGTACTCGTAGAGCCCGTCCCCATCAGCATCATAATAGCTTCTCACAACATAGCCTCCGCTCTGCAGCTGGAAGGATATGGTTCCATCGCTGCCCGTAAACCCTGAGGCCACTATTGTTCCAGTCATGTCAAGCACTTCAACATAGGCGCCGCTTACCTTATGGCCGCCGAGATGCGTGCTTATGGTTAGCTTAAAGGGTCCTGAACCACTAATAGTAGAGGTCTTCACCCTGAACCCTATCTCCACACGTATCTGGGAGGAGAAGTTGAGTGAGAGGCTGCTCTCCCCGTATCCCTCAGCGTGAACCAGTATCCATATAGGCCTCAGATCCCTAGGCTCCCTAGGCATAACATAGACGCTCACATCACCATTAGAATTGCCTGAAGAGGCTATGCTTCTACTAGTACTCTGGGCTTGAGGATATACTCCCATTAGGGTAGGAGATAATAGGATAATAGAGATCAAAGCCACTAATAATATGCTTCTAAGGTGCATTAGAGGCACCCTGCGTACAGTGTAGCAGCAAATACTATTTACACCTAACTATAATCACTTTAAACAAAAATTGCAACCCAACTTAGATGTATGACAGAACTTTCAACTCTCATTTATACGTTTATTAGCAGAATAAGAGGGCACGATGCCTGCAACAAAGCGTTTATGTGGGCTTAAGGTACATAAACCTTCTATACGGCCTAACCCTGTAGAAGCTTGCTGAATGCTGAGTTCAAGAATACGCGTGTAGAGGATCTACATGGTATCTTAGTATAAGCTTATTCTAGAATACTGTTTTTATTGGTAAGTTGCCCTAAATTCTCCGAGGATACCTGCTTGGAGGAGGCTTCAGCAGGGGTTGTGGAGGAGCCGTGGGCCTATCTGGGCAACCCAGGGGTCATGGAGCTTGCAGCCCTGAAGGCCTCCGAGGAGTTTGCAGGAGCTAAGGTAGTGTTATCAGAGGTGGACGAGTACTCCGCAGCCCTGGCGGGACATGTAGCTGCTGTTCTTAAGGCTAAGCTATGCCTAGCGTCCATGAAGCCCAGCTCCCAGAACCTCCTCTTAGAGCACACCAGGATCTGCGGGGGGCTTCTAGGAGCAGTGGGAGTGCCTAGAAACTGCCTTGAGAGAGGTGCAGGCACACTCGGTTCCAAGACCATGTGTAAGACTGTCCCTAAGAGCAGCAACACGCGGGTTTCTCTAGGATGATGCTAGGTAAAACAGCTGGGAAATATGGGTGAGGTGATGTTTTCCTCCGAGACTATTTCACCTGCTCCAGTATTTCTTTCACGTTGAATCCTGGCTGGTATGCTTTCAGCTTCCTGTCGAAGAACTCTGCTATCAGCCTGTATCTCTTGGCCCTGTGTTTGGGTGTTCCCTTTATGCTGTGGGCGTGAGGGCCCTTCCTGAATACTGCTATGTATGACTCCTTCCCCATGCTTCTGAGAGCGTGGTGGAGCATTATGCTCTGGTCTGGGGGGCACCTGTAGTCCTCCATGCTGTGTATTAGTAGTAGGGGTGCCTTGACCCTGTGGGCATGGGTGAGCGGGCTGAGCTTACGGTAGTTCTCATTCTCCAACGGTTTTTCACCTATCATCTCCTTGTCGAACCATAGGCCTATGTCCGAGAAGGCGTAGCTGGTGAGCCAGTAGCTTATCCCATTCTCACTCACACCTGCCTTGAAGAGGTCTGTCTGGGTGAGGGCCCAGTTGGTCATGAAGCCCCCGTAGCTTATCCCAGTTATACCCACCCTTCCCCCATCAGCCTTAGGCTCTCTTCGGAGGAACTCCTCCACACCCCTCACAATATCCTGGAAGTCCTCCAGTCCTGTTCTCCCAACTACTCGTAGGGCGAAGTCCTCACTATAACCATCGCTTCCCCTAGGATTAAAGTACACGGCATAATACCCCCTATCCGCTAGGAGCTGGGCCTCATACTTGAAGTAGTAGCCGTACATACCCTTAGGCCCCCCATGCACGAATACCACCACTGGGGCCTTCTCACCCTCCCTCAGGCTGGGTTCAATATACCATCCATCGATCCGTAGATCACCGCTAGTATACTGGAAGTGTTTGGCAGGCCTTACACCCAGCTTCTTGAGGATGGGGCCATTATAGTCTGTCAGCTGCCTCAGCCCATTGTCCCAGATGTAGAGCTCTTCAAGCCTCGTGTCACTGCCTTTTAGGAGGGCTACTTTTCCCTCCATGCTTACATCGAAGCCTGTAACCCAACTGTCATCAGTCACGAGTTCCTCAAGCCCTTCGTCGCTGAGCTTGTAGAGGCTCACCCTCCCCTCCCTAGCCATGGTGAAGTAGACTCTGCCCTTAGAGTCAAGCCTTCCGCCATGATTATTATACCCGTACTTCTCGGTGAGGGGCTCAGCCTCGCCTCCACCCCTCCACAGGTAGAGGTAGTTGTGCTCGCTTATCTTATCCTTCCGAGGCTTTCCTAAGAGGAGCAGGGAGCCTCCATCAGAGTCCACGGCTCTGAAGGACACGTTCTCGAATAACACCTCGTCCCCGCCATCTCTCCACAGATGGATGTCTAGGAGCTTGTAGGGATTCTCCCTCCGGGGAGCATTATAGGCCACAGCGTCCCCATGCCATACAGCCACCTTGAAGTATGGTAGGAGGTAGTGGTTGATCGTTATGGTGTCGAGGGATTCCCCGCTCTCAGCATCCAGGATCTTGATCAGGGTCTTCTCCCCGCTTAGAATCCCCCTAGAGTCGAACCATACCGGGGCCTCGGAGTCGAAGTAGAGGTGGTCATCCTCGAGCCTCTCACCAGTCACTACTAGCAGCCTCCTATCATCAGGCCCCCACTCAGCATCAGCCATCTCCCTGAATCCAGCCAGCCTCCTACCACTCATACTCCTAAGATCATAAACCCATAGCTCTACACCACCCTTATCCTTCCCCTCAACAGGCCTAGCCACACTTATCTTGGAGCCGCTGGGGGAGAAGCGAGGCATAGATGCATCCTCGATGAACCTCCTAGAACCATCCCTGAGAGACTCGACTACAACAGTGCTCCTATACTTGTCAGCCTCCATGTCAGCCCTGCTCATAACGTAGGCTACGAGCAGCCCATCCCCAGAGATCCTCACATCACTCAGATACACGAACCTGGAGAAAGTCCTCTCATCCCATCCAGCCAAAACCCAGCACCACGAGGAGGTGAAGAAGAGCCAGGATAAAAAGCGTATGCAAGCCGAAGACAGCCTCCCAGAAGTCGCCGAACCGGCTCCACACAGCATATTGCGAGGCAGGCTTAACACTACCACCATGCCTTAGACCCATGCCTATCTGCATGAGTGAACGTGAAGGCAAGCCTCCCATCTCCAGCCAGGAATACGAGGACTAGAGTTCTCGGCAAGAATCAAGGCCTTTCAAACAACTACTAGGAGTTAAATGAGCAGCCAACCCATACTGAGGCTCAGGGACAAGTCTTTGACCCTGATAGTCAAAAAGTGAAGGGAAGGCTCTACGTATACGAGCAGTAAAGGCTCGAAGGCAGGGTTAAAACCATCTATATTGGCCGTTCACCCGAGAGTGATACTTTATTGTCTTTAATGTTTATTTGTTATCACCCTCGGGCTCATTACGGCACGGCTCGGGGCCCCTCACTGCCCTCCGGGAGCGGTTCTCGGAACCCCAAGCCCACCAATTTTATTCCATCGTAGGTAAAGTTTATAAGCTTTATCAGGGTATATCCCCATATAAGAGAAGAAAATGAACTACACCACCATTACTGCTGGCTTTAACACATCTGATGAGAATGCTAAGCTATTGCTCTCCACAGCATGGTTGTTTAAGCTTGCAACCCATAGGGTCCTCAACTATGCTAAATCCATGCCTATTCTACCAGCCTCCAAAATCGCCTGGAAGAACACCTTCAGGAAAATAGCATACGAGGCTATCCCCAGCAGACGCTATGCAGACTCAGCAGTAGTACTGGTTATGGGCATATACGAGTCCTGTAGACAATTAGGAGTAGACTTCAAGGAAGTAGAGCTAGGAAACTGGCTCATGTTCCAGCAAAGTGAGAAAGAATACCCGCCAAGAAACATAACGCTGAAGAGCGTGGATGAGGTATGGGTAACAGTGTTCAGCTACAATGGAGATAGCAAGAGGATAAAGCTAAGGGTAACCACGTCAGGGACTTACAGGAGATTGCTAGAAGCAATATTGAAGGAGAAACAAGCATACAATCCAAGAATACACATCAAATCATGGAATATTAGGGAGGGGAAACTCCACGTTAAAGGAGAACTACAGATAGCAATACCACTAGACTTCTACTACAAACATACGACAAAATATAAGAGAAACCATGGAAGACTATACGCCGGAGTAGATGTTAACACAGACAGAATCAACCTAGCAATAGTTGATGGAAAAGGTGAACTGAGGGACACCTATACCTTCTGGTTCAGAGAAGTTACAGCTAGAGGCTTCCCGAGGAGGAAAGCCAGAACCATCATCGGCATGAAGGTACATGAAATGCTGAAGTACGCCTACCACCACGGAGTCAAAACAGTATTCCTAGAGAACCCAGAGATGCTGGGGAGGCTCAGGCTCCTATGGGTAAGGAATGGTAGGAGGCTAAGTAAGAACTACAACTGGAAGGTGGCAACCTTCAGGAGCACAGTAATAGAAATGATAGCAATGAAGGCACCACTCTACGCCATCAAAATAGGGTACGTGAACCCAAAAGGAACAACACACTCCAAAGAACACGATGAGATTATGAGTAAGTATAGACTGGATAGACATACTACATCGGCCCACCTAATCGTCCTAAAAGGCCTCAGCCATGAACTCACATAAACGCCTCCAAAAACCATTAAAAATGTTACAGCCCCCTAGAGGAAATGACCCTCATATACCGTGCCTATAAGGCGGGGTTAACCGTTAACTACAAGCCTAGGCGAGGCACGTACTGCAAGCTAGCCAAGATGATCGTAGAGGACGTAGTTAAACGCATAGCTAAAACATGGTGCGGGGGGTGGGATTTGAACCCACGCAGGCCTGCGCCATCGGGTCCTGAGCCCGACCCCTTTGACCTAGCTCGGGCACCCCCGCATGCCTGGGGATCCGGTTTGTGGTGGTTCTGGGTGTGGCTTTAAGTGTTTCTGGGTTTTATGGGTATTGTTTTTGAAGGTTTGATGCGTATTATTGTGGGGTGCTGGTTGTGCTGGTTGAGCCTGAGGTTAGGGTTGAGGTTGGGATAATTGGCGGTTCAGGGCTCTATGATCCAGGGGTTGTGGAGGAGGCTAGAGAGGTTAAGGTGTATACGCCTTACGGGGAGCCGAGCGACTATATTGTTGTGGGCCGTATGGGTGATAGGAAGGTCGCCTTCCTCCCGAGGCATGGGAGGGGGCATAGGATCCCTCCCCACAGGATAAACTATAGGGCTAATATCTGGGCTCTCAGGAGCCTTGGGGCGAGATGGGTTGTATCAGTGTCGGCTGTAGGCAGCCTGAGGGAGGATTACAGGCCTGGGGACTTCGTTGTGCCTGACCAGTTCATAGATATGACTAAGAGGAGGGAGTACAGCTTCTTCGATGGGCCTAGGGTGGCCCATATAAGCATGGCTGACCCCTTCTGCAATGATCTCAGGGAGAGGATAATCGGGGCTGCGGGGAGGCTGGGCATAAGGATTCATGGGAGAGGCACGTATATATGCATAGAGGGACCCAGGTTCTCCACCAGGGCTGAGAGCAGGGTTTGGAGGGACATCTTCAAGGCTGACATCATAGGCATGACGCTTGTCCCGGAGGTCAGCCTTGCATGCGAGGCCCAGCTATGCTACGCAACCATAGCCATGGTGACAGACTATGATGTATGGGCTGAGCACCCTGTGACAGCGGAGGAGGTTGCAAGAACCATGGCTGAAAACGTTGATAAGGCTAAGCGCCTCCTATACGAGCTTGTGCCGAGGCTGCCGGAGAAGCCTGTGAGGGAGAAGTGCAGTTGCTGCGAGTCCCTGAAGACAGCGGTCCTCTAGCATTAAGGGTGAGGAGAGCTGAGGAGTGGGCCTCCAAGAACACCCGGATCCCCGTAGAATTCCTCAGGGGGGAGGAGAAGCCGATCATAGCTTACGGGGCTGGGGGGCTGCCAGCAGCCCTCACCCTATACTGGGCTGAAATAATACTCCTCAACCACACTCCCCTCATACTATCAGCAGACGCAGCAACCTATCACCTCCTACCATACGGGGAGAACCTGAAAATAATCCTACTGACAACTAGTTCGAGGGACAACTCCGTCTACAGGCTCATGGAGACCGCCAGGCTCGTAGGCCACAGGCTGCTAGCAGTATCCCCGAGGCCTCCAGAACAGCTTGAAAGACTGCTTGAACCCCACATCCACGTGGAGCTGGAGGAGGGTATTCCAGGAGCCCTAGGTGAATCCATGCTGGCATTAAAGGCTGCCTACATGCTTGCAGGTAGAAGGAGGGGGAGGGTCAACAGGCTGGAG
>JALWQH010000014.1:0-1165 GCA_027083135.1 Desulfurococcales archaeon
CTCTACGGGCATTCCTGAACACTATCTCGTGGCTTATGGCTGGAAGTATCTTCTTCTCCCTGAGCCTCGGACACCCCTTAATATCGGCACTCCACCCCGTGGCTCCAGCTTCAACCAACATGTCTATGGCTCTCGGCGTGAAATACGTGTTGGTCACCAGGCTTCCATAAAGCCCATGCTTCCCGCTAAGCTCGAAGACATCGAGCAGATAGTCGAAGAGCGTTGCAGGCTCATTGAAGCTGGCGCATAATCCCTCATCCCCCCTCCTAACAGCCATCTCCACAAGCTCCTCTGGCTCCACAACTCTGCCCTCAGGCCTGAGGTGATGGAAGCTGAGCTCATGGTTCTGACACCAGGGGCAGTAGAAATTGCATCCCCATCCAGAGAAGGTTAGGGCTGTGCTATTAGGCCAGTAGTGGAAGAGAGGCTTAATCTCTATAGGCCTACTCTCAACAGCGCTAAGCCTCCCATAACCTATATGCCTGAGGACACCATTATCATTATAGTAGTTTCCACACGCCCCCCGAGAGCCGGGGGCTATGGGACACCGCCTCTCGCAGACAAGGCATCGTGTAAACCCCTTATGGTCTCTGAGGGGGAACCATAGTCTAGCCCTAGGCGCCCTTTCCCAGGCATTGCCTCCTACTCTACGAGCACCCTGCACAAATATTCCCCACACATGTTATATGATGGTTCATTGCCCTTTATTCATCCTAGCATCATTAATCCACACGCATTATCCCCATAATACAAAGTCTAGGAGGAGTTTTACAGTATGCGGGGGGCACGAGGCGCTCCAAGAGGGTATTTCTAGTTGCATTACTATTTATCAATGTATTCTGATCTTAAGTTTCAATACCTATTATTAGAGCCGGGAAATGCTTTGCCTAGCAGGAGGCTTCAGAGACGCATTCATCATTGCTGGAACCTCAGGCTAAATGCTTAATCCTACCAGGCTTAAAATTAATACATGAACATGGGATGCTAACAATAGGTGAGCAAGGCTTATCTACGCTTATATCCCCATGCCCATACGTGGAGGCAGGCCGTGGACAAACATATACTTATAGCCGCCGCTGTGCTGGTCATGGTGGTTGTAGGGGCTGTCTCCCTCGCATACCTGGAGGAGCCGCGGAGAACCTCTACCTCCAGCACTACCAGTGTT
>JALWQH010000014.1:1175-1605 GCA_027083135.1 Desulfurococcales archaeon
GGCCAACGTGACGCTGAGGTACGGGGAGGATGAAAGACAGTTCGCCTACCTGGTATACCCTATAGGCGCTAGATCCGTAGATCTTGTCGTATGGGTTCATGGAGGCGGATTCGTGGCTGGAAGCGCGCTGGGGGGATCCTCCTCCAAGGTCATGAGGTTCTTCGCGGAGAACGGGTTCGCCGTGGCGAGCATAGAGTATAGGCTCTGCCCCCAGGTTAATTGGACTCAGCTGCTGGGGGATATTGTAAGTGGTGTGAAGGCTGTGTACAGGTATTTTGGGGAGAAGGGTGTGAGGGTTAATCTAGGCATATATGTGGGCAGTTCTGCAGGTGCTATTGCAGGGGCGGTTCTCATATATGCTCCCCCCAGCAGCACCTTGGATCTCTCCCACTACTTCGATGGGTTCGTAGGTTTTAGTGGGGGATACTGC
>JALWQH010000015.1 GCA_027083135.1 Desulfurococcales archaeon
TCACCTATTCTAGGCTCACATACCTTTCTGTTGGATGCCAGCACGTCGCTGGACTCGCATATATTGCCCACTATGTTGGCTTCAACCTTCCTCTTGCACCTCCTGGTCACAGTCATGGCTTCATGGTAAGCGCCGTAAAGCGCGGGTCTTATCAGGTGATTCATACCTGTATCGGTGCCTATAATGTGGATTCCATCGGGGGTTATCTTGACATCCGTTATCCTTGCTAACAGTATTCCAGACTCCGCTACAATGTATCTTCCAGGCTCCACTATGATGCGTGCATCGGGAATATTGTTCTCAGCTACTCTTACCAGTGTTTCGGCCAGCGTTTTTGGATCAAGTTTCTCCTCGCCTGGCTTGTAGGGCACGTAGAATCCGCCGCCAACGTCGAATTCCTCAGCCTCGGGGAAATACTGGGAGGCGAGGCTCATCAGTATTTCTAGGATCTCTCCATATAGGTCTGGATCCCTTATTCCAGAGCCTACATGGGCGTGCAGCCTTACAACCCTGAAGCTGCACTGCTTTGCCAGCTCTGCAGCCTTCTCCACTTCATGGATCCCTATTCCAAACTTGGCGTGCATGCCTCCTGTAACAGTATACTTGTGGTAGCCTCCGCCCAGCATGGGGTTTACACGTATTCCTATATCACGATTTACACCGCATATTTTCTCCAGCATTAATGTGGAGTCTATGTTCACCTCCACGCCTATTCTGAGAGCCCATAGAACCTCCTCTAATCTAAGACTATTACCCGTGAAAAGTATGTTGCCTGGCCTCCATCCAGCTGAGAGAGCCACTATGACCTCGCCGGGTGATACAGCCTCTGCTCCAAGCCCCTCACTCCTAATGATCTCGAGTAGATGTGGGTTCGAGTTAGCCTTCACCGAATAATATATTTTGAAGCGGGGCTTAGGCATGGATTCAACTAGGCTTTTAGCCCTTCTTCTTAAAGCCTCCTCATCATATATGTAGAGGGGAGTGCCATACTCTTCGGCGAGCCTCCACACGCTGACACCGTTTACATGGAGGCTTCCCTCATCCCTGGTGATCATGGCTTATACCTCTCCGGAGCTTCAATAATGCTGGGCTTTATCTTTATGCCTGTGAGGATGAATAAGCATATAATCCACCTAATGGTTTCACACGCCTTGGTGATCCATACTGCCTGTAGAGCTCTTCGATGAGGAGGAGTTCCTGGAGAAGGCCTCGCATGCAAGTGAGTGCAGGGTTAAGAGGGGTGGCAGCGTTGTTAAAGTTAAGGCTAGGACTAAGAGGTACCTCTACACTATTAAGGTGGCTGAGAACAGGATCGAGGAGTTCCTCGCAAAGCTGAGGGATCGATGCAGCAACATAGTTGAGTTAGAGTAGAGTTGCAGGATGATGCGAGGATCCCTGGAGGTATGAAGTGCCATGAGCTGCTGCTCGTAGTGGGCCTCATTAGCCGGGGTGATGTTGAGGAGGCCTTAAGAATACTATCCGAGGCCTTCAATGTTAGGAGGCCTGCCGTGAAGATCGGGCTGCCTAAGAGATGCTACAAGGCTTATGCCTGCTTTGTTCCAGGCAAGTGGACTATATTCTTCAGGGATGGCGAGGCTTATAGGAATCCATTCATAGTTCTCCACGAGTTCTACCATGCTGTCAGGTTTAAGATGAGTAAGCATAGGGGTACTGAGAGACTTGCAGACAAGTTTGCCGAGGAGATGCTGACTGCAGCGGCTAGATGCGTTGAAACGGGCTGAAACTTTAGGCTATGGTTTTCTGTGTTGGAACATGTTTTTCTATATTTTAGAGGTGCTTAATGCTTAGGTGTTTCAAACATATTGGTGAAGTAGGGGTGAACCCTGTGATCTAGGTGTGGGGGATCCTAGGTGAACCGCTCTCCGCTGAGGGGAGCATTGCTCCCATAGGCGGGGAGAAGGGGATAAGGAGCCATAATAAACCCAGCCATGCCAGACACACCATAACATAAATTCAATACATGAAGACACAGTTCACGTGAACGGTCTTAGGAAACCTCTATCTCCTCCCCATTGGAGGGGGCTATAGCCTCCACTCCAAGCTCTTCTTTCACCGTTGAGGCGAAAGCCTCAGCTATCTCAGGCTCCCCGTGCACCACTATCACCCGCTCCAATCCTTTAACGCTTTTAACAATGCTTAGAAGCTGCTCTCTGCCCGCATGACTTGAGAAGTCGAACCACTCCACCCTAGCCTGGACGAGCGGGCCGTTCTCAGCATACCTCCCAGACTCAAGGATCATTCTGCCAGGTGTTCCAGGAGCCTGGAAGCTCACCAGGAATACCGCGTTCCTCTTATCTTTAGCCAGCTTCTTAAGATAGTAGCGGGCAGGCCCTCCTTTAAGCATGCCTGCAGAGGCTATTATGACTCCAGGCTCTTTCCACGCGTTCCTCCTATCCTGCCAGTCTCTAACAACATTGACCGTTGACCATGCTTTCTCCAGGACGTCTAGCCTGCGAATGAAGCTTCCATGCTCCAGCATAAGCTCTGTTATCCTTCTAACCATTCCGTCAACATATATTGGGTGCTCGAAGCCCCTTGACACTAGGACGCACATTATCTCCTGCCCTCTGCCCAGGCTGAAGGATGGGACTAGAACTGTGCCACCATTCTCCACGACTTCTCTCACATCATTGTAGAATGCTTCCTCCACGCCTCTTCTATCCGGATGGCTGCTTGCCCCATAGGTGGATTCTATTATAAGCGTGTCTGCTTCAAGCCCGCTTAGATCAGCTGGGCCTACAAGATTGGTGTCGTAGAGGTTGACATCCCCCGTATATAGGAGCTTATGGCTTCCCGCCTCAACCTCTATCATGGCGCTTCCAGGTATGTGGCCCGCATCCCTCAGCCTCACCCTGAAGGATCCCAGCTCCACTGGCTCCCCGTATCCCAGGGTCCTCGTAGATTCTAGGAAGAGGCTGACCTCCTCCTCCTCGAAGGGAAGGTAGTAGCCTGAGAGCTTGAGGAAGTCTGAGAGCATTATTCTAGCCACATCCCTTGTGAAGGGGGTAGCATAGGCCTTGGGATTCCTAGATATGTAGAATATGGGGGCTCCTCCAATATGGTCGAGGTGGCCGTGTGTTACCACTATTCCCAGGAGCTTCGCCGGAGGGTAGTGTAGGGGCAGTTGGGGTAGATCCTTTTCATCGAAGTTGACGCCGTAGTCTAGTATGACGGCTCTACTCCTATACTCGACTGCTATGGCTGCCCTTCCAACCTCCCGGCCAGCGCCAAGTATCTTTACTTTCAACTCGTAGACTCATCTCCGCGTTAACCCATGCGTTGAACCAATGTGGGTGACGAGTAGCAGGGATTATAAAGCCTGCTTCTCCAATAATGCCGCGGTGCTGAGAATGTTTGGTCTCTCTCCCAGAGAGCTTAAGAGGCAGATGAAGAGGCTCGGCATAAACGTGGATGTAGAGGAGCTTGAGGAGGCTGAACGCGTGGTTATAGAGATGCCTGACAAGAATATCGTCGTGGATGATCCCCAGGCTGTTTTAATGAGGATTCAGGGGCAGACAATGATCTATGTGACAGGCTCTATAAGGGAGGAGCCTAGGGAAGCGGAGACTGGAGGAGGAGTCGAGGTTTCAGAGGAGGATGTGCAGCTTGTTGCAAGCCAGGCTGGTGTCAGCATGGATGAGGCTAGGGCTGCTCTACAGGCTACTGGAGGCGACTTGGCGCAGGCCATAATGCTGCTTGAGGCTAGGAAGAAGAGCTGAAGCCGCCGTAGCTCCTCCTAGCGGCGAGGCTTCTCAGACTGGAAACTATTTCCTCAACGCTTCTATGAAGCGATACTACGAATGGTATGCGCTCCTTCTCAGCCAGCCTTATGGCGAGAACATCTATTCTTTTACGAGGCCCATGTATGACTATGACTGCGGGCTTCAGGCTCGACACTCTTACAGCAACCATGGGGGATCTACCTGTTGTAACCTTGGTGAATATCAGTGCCCGCTCAGTAGTCATGCCCATCAAGTAGTGGAACTCCGTGCCCTTCATGCTTTCAATGGCAGCAATGCTGTCGAGCACTGTATACCCGTAGATCTTCTTTTCAGGCACCTCTGACGTCAGCACCAGGCCCTTAAGAACAGTTATAAGATCATCTAGGCTTACACCTTCATCGAACTCAGCCATATCTATTATGGCCTCCACGTTGAGGTTCATGGTCTTGGCAAGCTCCTTAACCGTGCTCCACCCCCTCCTCTCATCTATTGCTAGGAGGCTCTCCACAAATTTCCTCACAAACCTGCTTCCAGGAAGCCTCCTCCCCTTCTCATAGTCGCTTACAACGCTTGGAGCAACCCCCATGCGTCGGGCCACACTTATCTGCGAAACCCTGAAAACCTCCCTCCACTTCCTCATCACAGCCCCAGGATCCTCGCTCCACACAATATCCCCTGCTATACGCCTAGCCACAAGATCCTTGAGGAATCTCATCGACAACCCGTTAACCCTGCAACAATAATTATGGAGCGATCACTATAAATTTAACGACAATAGACGAATCACCATGAGATAACTCTATAAAGCATGCTTCCATAAGTTAGGGTGCAGGGCCCGTAGTCTAGCCTGGACTAGGATGCGGGGTACGCCGGGCATAAAGCCCTGCGCTCGACTCGGGACCTAAGGGGCGAGAATCCCCGTGGTCCGGGGTTCAAATCCCCGCGGGCCCACCAATCCTCGACGCAATATATTATATGTAGGCTGTTCTCGGAATCGTGGTGTGCTGGATTGCGGTGGGAGAAGCTTGCGGCCCTCCTCATAGTGGTGCTCGCAGCATCCACACTTATGCTTGCCTATGAGTGGCGTGTTGCTGATGCTAAGGGGCGGAGGCTTGCAGGCGAGCTTGACTATGCTGCATGGGAGCATTTGATTATGCTTGCCGATGACCTGGAGTTCCTTGCAGCATCGAATTGTAGCTGGGCTGAGGCGGTAGCTGTGCTGCGCTCGGCTTTCAGCGAGGCCGAGCTGCTGGCTGAGGCCTCATGGTATCTACGCGGATACGGCAGGGGTTCTCCTGAAACCATGGCTAAGCTCCACACAGCCTTCAGCAATATAGCTGACTTTACCCTAGACCTGTCGAATGATCCCCCAGGACAACTGGCTGCAAGGCTGGCGGTTAAGAAGTCCGTACTAGCCGAGCTAGGGGCACTTATGGATAATATGGTTAAAGCTTCTGGGAAGCCGGGGATCACGGGGCTCAGCCCCCTTCATGTCGACAAGCTCCTTGCAGCGAGCATGGAACTGTACAAATAATTATGCTTTCTGCTTCTTACATCAGCGGTGATGGGTGGATGGCTAAGGGGATATTGGGGGATGTGGAGGCTGCGTTGGCGGAGGCTGAGAAGCACCTCTCGGAGCGGGATGCTGTGAGGGAGCAGGCCCTTCAGCTGGGCAGGGAGGTTGTGAGGAGGTCTGGTAGAAGCATAACCTACTTCCTCTCAGGACGCTTCGAGGAGTCACGCGCAGAGCTCGGGGAGACTAGAAGGCTTACGAGAAGCCTCTTAGAGCTGCTGAAACCATACCCTGATCTCTATTACAGCGGCTCCACCTATAATGCTGTGTCAGAGTATGTTGAGGCCGAGCTTCTACACAGCATAGTATTGGAGGACAGGCTTCCAGGCCCAGCTGAGCTGGAGGTGCCTATACCCCCCTATCTACAAGGCTTAGGAGATGTTGTAGGCGAGCTGAGGAGACTCTGCCTCGAGAAAATCAGGAGAGGCAGGCTTGAAGAAGCCTGGAGCCTCCTAGAACACATGGAGGCAATATACCTTGGGCTCAGAAGGCTGGACTACCCGGATGCCCTGATGCCAGGCGTCCGCCACAAGGCGGATGTTGCCAGGAGACTCGTAGATGATACTAAAGCCCTCCTCCTAGCAGTCTCCAGGCAAAGAGAGCTGGAGGAGAACATGGCAAGACTCCTGGAGAGACTGAAATAACCGTTATCTCCCTTCAAAGCATCCATTAGTCCGGGAGATGAAGAGGAACCCCGAATCCATGAGGCTGAGGCCAAGTGCGGTGCGGACGCCCCGCATCACTGATCCCCCCACACCACGTAGAGACTGCTGAGGGCAGAATATCTTAATAAGAGGCTACTGTGTAGAAGCATCCCGGAGCACCGCCGGTAGCTCAGCGGCAGAGCGCCCGGCTGTAGTGGGGAGAGAGGTCCTCCATGCATGCAACCTCCAGGCAGGGGGATGAGCATGCCAGATGCGGCGTGGCTGGACCTGCAGGCACCGGGTGGTCGGGGGTTCAATTCCCCCCCGGCGGACCATCCCTCCCCCACCCCCTTCATACTCAGCATCATCCTTGATTCTCCCCTAACAGGGGTTCATGAACCTCTTCCCACAGATTTCAACTATATATGCTATTAGAGTGCAGTATAGCGGGATGACAAATATCCTCGTGCCGGGGAGGAGGCAGGTATGACCCTTCTCCACGAATACATGGTTAAGGAGGGTGGACGTGATTGGTAGTATTGGGGGGAACACCTGATGAATGCATCGTTGGGATGAGGAGGGTGGGCTATGAGGAGTACTTAGAGTTTGCTGGGAGGAATAGTGAGATAGTGGTTGAAGACACTAGGATTAGATTAAAGCCCCTTAGAGTCGCGAGGCTGAAGCCTCTTCCAGAGGAGCTGACAGATGTGAGCACTACTGTTTGGAGTTTTCCCAGGAGGGGTTCATGGGCTACACATAGGGGGGATTACAGGGGCAACTGGCCTCCCCAGATACCCAGAGCCCTAATACTAATGTATACTAGGCCAGGCGACCTAGTACTGGATCAAATGATAGGCAGTGGAACAACCTGCATAGAGGCTAGGCTGCTTGGAAGGAACTGCATAGGCGTAGACATAAATTACAACGCTGTGATCCTAACCCTCCATAGATTATACTGGCTTGAAAAACACCTGGAAAAACTGAGAGGAAAGGCAGGCTCCAGGAAAACCCTCAGCACCGCGGATACCATGGGGGATACCAGCTTAGATGATGTGCTGAGAGCCAAGGCCGAAATATATCAGGGGGATGCACGATGCCTCAGCCAGCTCTCAGATAATAGCGTCGACCTCATCGCCACCCATCCACCCTACTTCAACATAATAAAATATGGGGGAGAAGCCGTAGAAGGAGACTTATCGAGGGCAAGGAGCCTAGAGGAATACTTGGAGTGGATGAGGAGGATCGCAGAGGAATCATACAGGGTTCTCAAGCCTGGGAAACACTGCGCAATACTGGTTGGGGACACCAGGATCCATAAGCACTATGTTCCGATAACCCACCACATCCTCGACATATTCCTGAAAACAGGCTTCATACTGAAGGAGGAGGTAGTAAAAATACAACACAAAATGAAGACCACCAGGGAGAAATGGATCAAACACAGAGAAAAAGACTTCCTACTCATATACCATGAAAAACTCTACATATTAAGGAAGCCTGAAATAAACGAGAAGCCAGGCAAACACAAGTACAGTAGAAGCCTATACTTCTAAGCTAAGCCTTATTTATCCTAGTTGAAGTCATGTAAAAATCTAATGTATTCCTAACCTAATATTTGGCCGATCCCCTAATAATGCCGTCTCCCTGGGCTTTAAGGGTGTTATGGAGAAGCATGGTGTGGAACTAGTGTTCTACTCGCTTACCCTTGATGCTTCTCTAAGAATGCCTAGCATTAATGCCCTTAGTCTCGGAAAGCGGCCTGGAGGAAAACTAGAGAGGTTTAGAGGAATACTCTGTAGATGCGCTATGCTTTCCGCTTCCTCAAACCGTATTGCTCCAGGATGCTTTGCCTCCATTATGACATAGTCTTCACCGGTTTCACCTACACTCACTGAAACTTGGATATTTCTTTATGCTGTAAAGCCTTATGAGCGGCGACTACGAACTGAACATGAAGGCAATTGGGTTGTCTAGGATTATAAGAGCTAGGTATGAGAGAGGCGTGCTAAAGCCGTTGGAGTCCTTAGATTTGAAGGAGGGAGAGGAGGCTAGGATCCAGCTTCACCCAGACGAGTTTCCGGAGCTAGTAGACAAGGTGGGTATTGAGGCTCGGGGCAATGTAGACAAGGCGTTGAGAGAGGCTCATGAGCGTTGGAAAAGGTGGTACTAGACTCCAGTGTACTGGTCAAAGCAGTCCTGAAACCAGGCCGCTGGCTTCCAGGTTCCCCATATGTCGTTGTATTGGGCTGGTAGGTTTATCTTGAATCTCGCCTCATTCTCCCTTGCTATCTTTCTCCCCAGTATGGGGATCTTGTCGACATAGTTGACTGGGCGGGGGAGGAATACGATGATGACAACCCTCCTACCCGACTCCTTTACCTGGTAGCGTCAAAAGGCTCAATAAGGCACAGCGAGCTAACCGAGCAGTACAATCAGCTTGCACCCCGCTTTCTCCTCCCCACCCTAAGCGCCCGCAGGCTATCAGACCTCATCTCAGAGCTCGAACTAATGGGCTTCATACGCGTCTATGCGCGGGGCAGAGGCAAGGCCCGCGGAGTAAACCGGTACATCACGCTCAACGAAACCACACCCCGCCACCTAGTAGCAGAAGCACTCAAACAGATGCTAGAAGCACTCACAAAAACATAGAAATACAAGTAGGAGGCAGACTCATGTTAGGGCTCTTGGGGAGAGTATCCGCGAGATTCTTGAAGACGATGTTATAGATCCTGAGGAGTTTCTGGAATCGGAATAGTTTAGCCTGGGGGAATCTGCTCTGGAGGAGGTTGGGTTGTGACGGATATGCACTAACCTGTATTGGAGGGATGCTGGGGTTTGTCCAGTCTAGATCCTATACTCTGGAGTTGCGGGAATTGTGGGGCGTGGAGACTGCGTCACGGAGGAGACTGGGAAAATAGGAGTTAGTGTTTTCGGAGCCATGCATAGGCTACGGCGGCTAGGAACAGGGTTGAGGCTAGGACTAGGATTGCTGCAGGGCTTAGCGGCTTTGCCCAGCTTCTCACAGTATCCGCCGCCCTGCCCGTTGTGATGCTTGTCTGCGAAGCTTTGCCTGTATGCTCGATCTCGGGTAAGAGGGATATTTTAGGGGGTTTATCCTTGTGGAACGCGATCGTCAGGGGTACTTCAGGGTACCCGGCATTATCCCTAAGCCACTTCACAAGCTCGTAGACCTGGTCTCTGCTTGGCTGAGGACCCCAGAAGTCTATATCCAGGTATCCATATGTCCCTATCCCTACCATATGGTATTCTGTGCCTATACCTGTCTTCTGGAACTTCTTTAGGCCCTTCTTTTCGAGCTTCATTATCTGGGCTAAATAGGATGGTAGGTTCCCGTATTTCTCAGTGTTGAATACTACGGAGTTTAGGAGGTCTCCATATGCTTTGCCAGCGTTTTCAAGCTCCTTAGGACTTACGTTTGAGATTAGGCGGACTACCATTAGGATATGATAGCCTCTGCTGGATAACAGGGGTTGCAGGGCTTCCGCGATCATCATTGAAGCCCCGGCTAGATCGACGTTCGGCCCTACAACGACCTCAACACCTCCATAACGCCTCGATACTGAGATGAAGGGCATCGACCCAGACATACTGGTGTTATAGAATGCTAGGTAATTCTTGACTGGTTTCAATGCACTGTATACTTCTCTTAGGGTTAGGTTGCCAGCATTCTTAACGGGCTTTATGTTGGGGATCGCCTCAAGATCAGTGGCCATGAACTCCCCAACATCGTTTAGGCTTATGTAGTTTATCCCCTTATAGTAGATAACGTAATCCGGGTTCACAATGTTTTCATAGACAATGACCCTGAGATCCTTGTATTGGAACTCCTTATACCTGGCTCCATACACCCCAGCATGCACGAGGGGTAAGGGGGACATCATCATGATTAAAGCCAGGGCCACTGCAACAGCCCCTAACCCCAAACTAGATAATCCCACCCTAGCCCCCTATTCAATATGTATTGTTTTAGTCTATTTAATTTTCAATGATAAGTGTTTGAAGGCATAATACATCCTGTCAAGGCAACCTAGTCTAAAATCCAGAGTATAGGATTTCAAGGAGTGCTATTCGGAGCCCTTCTCCTACCTGAGGACAGCTATGGGTATGTCTCTAGGCTCCATGCTAGGGAGGGCTTGACTCTCAGGGACCTGATTGAGGCGGAGGGCGTTGGGATACCTTGACACCCTCATAGCTTATCTTGAAGAGCATCCTCCTAGACCCAGGCCTAGCCTCCCCCTAGCGGATAGGCTGGAAATGCCGGCTGGGAGGCTGCGCAGCCATGCAGGATAGAGAGAAGGAGAGTATGGATGAGGAGAATTGTGGACCTGAGGATGCTGAGCATCTTAGGCGCGGGCTTCCAGAGGCCTCTTCACTGAGGGAAAAGCTGGAGACAGGCAGAGAAGGAATCATCCGCTCTGAACAGCTTCCCACAGCCCAGCTGCTCAGCATCCACCGCCTAGACCTTCCCCAATGCTCCGCTTTTCTTGCCTGGTGTTTCTTCTGCTTGCCATGTAGAGGTGGGTGTTCGAATATTTAACATTATATGGTTTTATGGTACATTGTTTGGTGGAGGGTTGCTTAGCTGTGGGGTTTAGGCTTGGATTGGTTATCGTGGTTTTAGCAGGCCTGGCTGTCACCATGTATGGCTTAGCATTCCTCGGCGGCTTTACCCGCATTCCAGCATCCACTGTTCCTGGGGCTTCAGCCCCCACCAGTAGGGTTGAAGAGGCCTCCACGCCTCCCACTGGGAGGAGTACCAGCACCACCATCAAGGACACCATCATTATTCATGAATCCCCTCCAAGCAACTATAGCGGCACAGTGTTTAGCGGGGGTGGCCTGGGGCTAACCGCCGTTGCGGAGCTGTCGGCTCCGAATGTAAGTGTCGGGGAGAAGATCTGGATAAGTGTTTCCATTAAGGGTGAGAATGCCTCAAGGCTTGCAGGCTTAGTATTCACTGTCACCGATCCTGAGGGCCGCATGGTTTATAGAGCCACCATACCCTTGATTCCCCCTCCAAGCCAGACTGGAGCCAAGGAGATACATGTCTCCATAGCATGGAGGGCCGCTAAAAGCGTGGTCAGCGAGGCAGAAGTCAGGCCCGGAACCTATAGCTTCACCATAGAATCCTCTCAAGGAATACTCCTAGTTAAGGGGACGATAAGGGTGGTGGGGTCTTGAGGAGCATTACCAGGGCCTGAAAAGTAGAGGGAAAGTGCTCTCAACCATATTGTTCGCAGCTGTACTCGTGGTTTTAATAGTGAGACTGGCCAATCTTAACTCCTCTCCCATCATAATCTCTAAGTCTGAGCCTGTAGAGCTGCCTGGAGTCCTCACAGCCTTCAAGGCTGAGCCCCTCCCCCAAAGCATTGTTGACGGACTGGCCGGAGAGCTGCTGGGTGAGAATTATAGTTTCACCGGATACATGGGGACGAAGCACATGTATGTCTATACTAATGGCTCCTGGTTCCTCGAGGTTTATGAGCACGGCTCCATAAACCTTTACAGGAAGATGTCTGGAGGCTCCAACCCACCCGAGAACCTTCCAAGCCAGGAGGAGGCTAGGAAGATAGCTGAGAAAATATTTGACAGGATAATGCATGTGCTCTCAAAGTATATGCCCCCCCTATCCCACTATAATGTTACAGGAATTGCCGTCAAGCCCGGCAGAACAGGGCACGTAGTGGTTGGATTGAGGCTGATAAAGGTTAATGGCACATGGATCGAGGAGAAAGTTAATGGGAGTGAAACATACATTGAGAACTATATGGTTGAATTCAAGGTAGGGCTGGAGGGCCTCCCAGCAACATATAAGGATGGAGCCATGATCATCATAGGCGACCGCGGGAAGTCCTCAAAGATAACGATCTACATGAAGAACATAGAGCCTTGGAAGAAGATAAGGATCGCAGGCCTAGACGAGGTGAAGGAAGCCCTGAAGAAATACTTCGCCAGACAGGCGGATAGAATAATCATTGAGAACATAAGCCTCACATACTTCTCACAAAGCCCCATTGAAAATGCAGAGTACCTGAAACCAGCCTTCCAGGTGTCAGGCAGAATAGAGGGCAAAGGCAAACCACACCCCTACAAAATAATACTAAGCGCGGAAAAAGGCAGAGTTGAAGTCATCCTAGGCCAAAGATAGGACAATTCTTCTACATCCACCGGATGATGCGTCTCTCCCCCAAACCATTCTCTATCCCTAAACCAGTAATGAGCGAGTAAGGAGAGTTAAGCGTCAGAACCCTAAGATTCTTGAAGACACATGTAAGGGGATATTTTAGCATTAGGGGATAGGTGCCCAGTAAACCCTGTGGAAACATAGCTGGATAAATGAATTCACCGGAACCCTCAACCCAATTCACTCTCCTCCCCAGGCGCTCAGGAAGCAATCCCCCAGGAATCCCAGAGAAAGCATAGCTGATTCTCCGGGTTCTCTAGACACCCAGAGCCCCTGATGCCTATAAGGCGAGCATAGGATCCCAGGGTCTGAGCTCCCAGAAGGATCAGCCTTAACGAAAACAACATGCTTATCAAAGCCTGTCTCCATAGCATCCAAGCAGCACACAATCATTGAGCATGGTAGGAAACCCAGCACTATGGTATCTCAGAGTGTCGAATTCCAGCGGAGTTCCCTGATAAGCAGCGCTAATACGTTGTGCTTTGGAAGCTCTGATAAAAATGGTTAAATTAAGTATGGCTTATGGTATTATTAGTTTCTCATCTAGAAGTGAATGGTTAGAAATATATGTGGGCTTGCTGTATATATATTGGTTAAGGGTGCTCTGCCTTGAGGCTTGGTGGTTTGTTTTCGCTCCGCCTGGCTGCTATTTTGCTGGCTCTGGGTGTTGCGGCTTCAGGCTTCATGGTGTACAGGGTTTATACTAGTTCTGAGGTGCCTGGACCAACACCAATAAAACATGTTCCAGGCAACACGGAGACTCCTCCACCCCTAACCAAGGAGGAGAAAAAGAAGGCATTAGACATAGCTTTAAGCCAGCCCATGGTTCAGAAGGTCCTGAAGGCTTCTCATGGAAACTACAAGGTATTATTCATGACTCCAGCGCCTCATCCCAACTACAGGCTTGTCTGGATTCACCTCAACTTTAATAGGAGTGCTTGGCTCGACGGGATGTTCTACACGGGTGTCCGCCTGGATAACGGCACAGTTGTGAGGAGATACGTGCATAGGAAGCTATGGGTGAGCAGCCTAGACATAGTGGTCAACCTGAATTCCAGTAAGGCCTATATAGATGCGGATGTGGGGCTGCCTGGAGGCCACCACTACGAGCCTGAGCTGGATGAGGCCATGCCCCTGATCAAACAATACCTAAAGCATGTAGGAGCGGATGAGATCAGAGATGTAGTGCTGCTGGGAGTATACTATGATCACTGCGATAAGGGCCTGGTTCTAACAAGGGCGGAGATAACCATGAATAATCAGACCAAATACTACTTAGTGGCAGTAGACCTATGTAAAAATAGCATAGATGAGAAAGCATCAGGCGAAGTGATAATGCTTCCAAATACACCATTATGGGGATGACGGCAACGAAGCCTATCCACACCTGTTACCTCAGGTTGCTGCCGAATGTCTATATATTATTCCTGCTAGCTGCCGCAGTGAAACCCTTGTTTTCTGCTACAACATCTAATCTAACTATTCTAAGCATGAATGAGGACAAGTTCTATAACTTATGATTTTTATTCAGAGATTGCCTCCTCAAGTAATGTTGACTGGCCTGTAACTATGGTGTTCTACGGGCATGCAGAAGTCGATAGGGTGAAGATGATTTATTTTGGCTGGGCAAATGCGCATACAATGTATGCTCGCATGAGTGATGACGGCTACACATAGTTCTGGGACTCGGATCAAGGAACCAAGGAGGGTCATTTTATTCGACATATATTTGTGGGTATACATTCATATGAGGCTTTATGCTAATTCTTCCACAGATTATAACTATAATCTTGGCTGGGGCTACTATGTTCTAGGAACAACACATTATGACCAGTATCCAGGGGAGATATGGAGTGGTTACAGTAAATATGCCGAGAAGGATTTTTCCGATATTGCTCATAATAAGGGATAAGGCATTAAGCGATGGTACGATTCATGTATGGCTTAATGATGGAAAAGCCAGTATGCAGTGAACTACGACTACAAGGACTTTTCCGAACTACGAGGCTCTTGGAACCTTCGTATGCATACATCCATAAATCATAAAATATTTTTATTTTTAGTGCTGTTATTGTTGGAGTTGTGTGTATAGTGTGTAGGCTGTTATTATGGCTGTTAGGGTTGATAGGGATGCCATTAGGGGCTCGCTTGGAGTGTAGAGGGCTATTATTAGTAGGAGGGCCTCCTCCGCTGCAAGTATTGTGGGCGGCCTCCAGCCTAAGGCTTGGTGGAGCTTTATGAGGGTGTGGGTGAACGTGTAGGCTATTAGTACTAGGGCTATGAGGACAACCCAGGGGTTTGAGAACAGCTCCTGGTATAGGAGGTTTCTGGATGCTAGTCTCAGGGCTTCTGCAGGAGGATTGTAGCTGAACCAAACCTTATATATCCATGCTGGCAGCCTGAGGGAGGCTACCAGGTAGTAGAAGTAGAGAGTGTAGAGAAGGTCTCTGCGCCTGAGGCCTGGAAGCCTGTCCAGCCTCTCCTCCTCCAGGATCTCGTCGAATGCTCTTGGTGTTAGGAGCCTCCAGGCCTCATGCCAGACGAGGATGAATGCCGTTGTCTCTATGAGGAGTGCCAGTGAGTGGTAGAAGACGTATAGGTCCCCCCAGTGTCCCAGCTGGGCAGCGTAGCTCCACAGGCCCAGGGAGAAAAGCCTCGTTGATAGGGGGAAGAACATCATTAGGCCGACACTGTCAAAGGTGTCTAGGAAGACGTGGCTCCACTGGCCTAGGAGGAAGCTGAGGGCAGCCGTCCTGGCATATCTCCGCCCCATCCTTCCCCTGAGGCCAAAGTATATGATTAGGGCCAAAGCTAGGCCGAAGAACAATGTATGCGTAACACCTATACCCACATGCCTATGTTGATACGTGGGTATCCATCCAGACTCTATGAAGAACTTGGTGAAAATATCTGGGGAGACGCTGCCGAAGAGAAGCCATGCAAGCATAATCCTACGGGCAAAGATCTTGAAGGCATAGGGCTCCAAGTCATGTGAAAACCAGCACAAACTAGGATCCCATAATACTTCTAGCATCCATGAAATTTAACCTTAGCATGAGTCCTTAGAGAAGTTGCTGGGGGAGATTAGTGAGAGCATTGGAGGCTGTGGAGGAGCTGCGGGAAAATCTTTCATGGTCAAATCCCTTGGAGACTTCCTGCCAGGGTTGGGTCTGACTTAAAGATCACTCCTAAGGGCTGGGGGCAGAGGAACCATAAGGTTATCTATCATGATGGACTCGCATATTAGGGTATATTTATAAGGGGTTCTAGGCCTGCTTCTTCGCCTTAAGCTTAACATAATCTCCCTGTAAAAGCCCCTCCATGTCCACAAGCTAGGATGGGTGTTCGAATGCCTAGCATTATATGACTACAATGCATACATCATAGTAGAGGTGTAATCCAGTGTCCGGAGGAGGAGATAAGCACAGCGGCTTCAGTAAGGCTCCTTCCACTATTCTCCCATACTATGCAGGGAAGATTGCAGAGGATCAGTACTACATGTATACTGTGAGGTGAGAGGGGTATGAGGATTGGAATAGGCTTGGGATTCGTGGTGGGGGTTGCAGTGGTGCTCATGATGCTGGGGGGCTATGTCTCCCTGCCTCACAGCAGCGGTAGTGTTGGGAGGATTGCCTCGCCAAGCATCTCCGCAGAGCCGTCCACTAATAGTAATCCTGCTCCGAGGGGGTTTGGCCCCGCATCCATGGATTATGCTTATTGGGGCAGGGCTTTCAGCAGCCTCGGGGAGGCCCTCACATATAGTGGGCTGAAGAAGGGATTCCAGGCCCCCGCAGGGCTGCCCGGGGATCTGAGGCTGGCGGGGATCCTGGCTAGGAGCGGTGGGGTAGCCCTGCTCTACACTGGCGGGGACGTGGTTCCAGCGGCCTACTATAATGGCTCCCCCATAAGCCTGGTGGTACTGGTGAGTGAGGGGAGCCCCGTTAAGCCCGGGCCAAGGTGCCAGGGCTACACTGTGACGTATAGGGATGAAAACATGATTAAGGGGTACCGGACCCAAGATGTAGTGGTCTCGGAGAACGGCTCCACGACTACTAGGAGTCTGACAGTATACTGCTGGGCCTCTCCCCTAAAGACCCTCAGCATAAAGAGTGTGGAGGCGTGGGGCTGGAACCCCCTACCACAGTACAACGTGCCTGGAAGAATAGTATTAGGGTATAATGGCCTAACCATAATCATCCAAGCATACCTCCCCCTAAACCAGCTGGCAGAAGCAGCCCAGCAAATACTACAATAAGCAGCACGCCCCAATAATATCATCAATATTTTCTTCTTACCACCATATTTACCGCATCATGACGGTGCTGGGATCCTGCCGCCCAGCCGTATATTGGACTAATTAGCCTGAGCCTAGAGCTGGGAGCATCCAGGCAAAAGCATCCAAGCCGATCCAAGCTCTAAGAGCCCATAAACCTATAATAATATTCAACATGCATCCCATGTGTGCAGCCTGTTCGGGTTTCAGAAAACACTGCTTAAAGTAGCTAACCTATACATCTTGCCTAAAACCATATTCTGGTAGAGTATTAGCTGGTAGGGGTATGCATGGCTTAACCCTGGCCTTGGCTTTAAGCCTCCTATCCATCTTCACCATGGGGAGCATAACCTCTGCTCTCCCCGTGGCCCTGGCTGCGGAGATGTGGAGTGTGGGTGAGCTTTATATAGGGGGTATTTAAGTGGTGCGGCGGCCGGGATTTGAACCCGGGATCTCCGGCGTGGCAGGCCGGCGTCCTAGTCCAGGCTAGACGACCGCCGCGCCGCGTTTCCTAGAGGTTTACGTGTAGGCATAAAAAGCTTAAGGTTTTGCCTCGGCTGTGATTCTCGGCTTCTCCTCTGCTCTTAGCCTGGATGTCCTGGCCAGCTCGCGTAGGATGTCGTTCTTGCATACCACGCCTATTATGCGGCCTTCCTCATCCGCTACTGGCACTCCATCCACGTTGTGCTTCTGCATAAGCTCTATTGCCTTAACCACATCGTCTCTGGGGCTTACGTGTTCTTTGAGGGGCACGGTGACGTCTATTGCCACTAGGGGGAGAACCTTAACGTAGCGTCCCATACGGGCAGCACCTCTTACAAGTTTTCTCACCCATATGAGGCGCCTGCTCCTGAAGCCTGTGGTTGCATCCTCGTATGCTATGAATGGCAGCCTGTTGGCGGATACTACTCCTATCAGCCTGGAGCCTTCAGCCACTGTTACAGCATCCATGAAGAATGTCTTCATCTTGCTTACAACGTGGTGTAGGCTGTGGTGGGGGTGGACTATTCCTATCCTGCCTGGAGCCATTATGTTCTCCACGAGGGCTCTGCCAGCCTGCGTCTCCCTGTAAACATCTACCAGCTTATCCTTGGTTACAAATCCTATTATTCTCCCATGCTCATCCTCCACGAATGCTACTTCTGAACCCTTTGTAAGCATGGCTAGGGCCACGTTCTCCAGAGGCTCGTCCACCTTGACTCTCGGTATATCCTTATCCATAACGTATTCTATGAAGAGCCTCTCATTAACCCTTCTCCGCCATAATGGTCCTTTAAGGGCTATGGCTCTCAGCATGGACCACTTCGAGATTACTCCAACTATCCTCCCCTTATCATCCACTACTAGTAGGTGGTTGGTCCTCCTTCTAAGCATCTCCCGCCTAGCATGCTCAACTGTATCGTACAGTGTTACTGCCGGCATTTCAGCCAGCATCACGTCTTTAGCTGTGGGGCCTATTACCTCCCTGACCACGGGTTTCTCAACTAATGCTTGGGTTAGCACAGCCTCCCTCGTAGCATACTGTACACGCTCCTCGGCAGCCACGGGTCTGGGTAGCCGTACCACTGGTACAGGCTTTCTCCCAGGCTTCCTCCCCTCAATATATGCTTTCACAATGTCGGCCTGGGTCACCAGTCCTATGACCCTTCCCTCCTCATCTATTACTGGCAGCATAGTGTAGTCGTTTTCAACCATGAATCTAGCCACCTGCTCTACAGGCGTGTCCGGGGTTGCTACGACCACCCCCCTAGTCATTATCCTCCTAATCCTGGCTGGAGTCTTAACCCCCCTCTCGCTCTCACGGTGGAATAGCCACCTATCCGTTTCGACGAGGTTTCTGGGGGTAACCATGCCTACGGGGTGTTTCTCCTCCATGCTCCTGACAACTATTAGGCCTGGCAGCCCCCTGTAGACGAGCCTGCTCCAGGCTTTGGTCACCCTGTCGTCCGGTGTGACGAGGTATTGGTTCAGGTTCTCAGTTGTCATTACTTCAGCGACGCTCTCAGCTATGGGCTTATAGCCTGCGCTGAGCAGGGCTCTCAGAATATCCCTCAATGTTACAACTCCTCTGAGGGCAGGGTTCTCAGCACTCTTTACTACGGGGGCCTCCCAGACCCCTAGGCTGAGCATCAGCTTGTAGGCCTCCTCAACATCCATATCCTCCGTCAATATGGGCTGATCTCTCATAACGTCTCTAGCCAGCATGAAGCTCTTCCTGCTGGTAGCCATTATGACGTCAACCCTTGTCACATACCCCTTCACCCTCTCCTCCTCATCCACCACCGGCGCCACTGATTCACCCGTCCTCCTGAGAAGAGCCTTAATGCTTCTCAGAGGCATCCAGGGTTTCGCTACAACCAGCGGGCTTCTCGCAGCCTCCCAGAGCTTCATCTTCTCACCCCCTCTAGGATGGTGCAGGGTATTCTAATACTTTGCCTCAAAGATGCTGCAGGCTTAATGACACGTCCATGCATTTTATACTGCTCTGCCATGCAGCGGGCCTGCATCTCTACCATGGCAGGGATGAGGGGAGGCTGACATCAGCCTCGACACAGGTTTCCATTTAAATATGGGTAGGCGTGCATCGAGGGCTAATAGGCTGCAAGCATGGAGATGGATGGAGCTCAGAATAGGTGGCTGCGGCTGCATGGTGTTTAGAGGCATGTCTTGGAGCATCTCTCAGCGACTTCCACTACTATTCTCTCCGCCGTCTCCTCGGGGTTCTCCACGCCTAGTCTTCTGAGGGTGGGGATCAGTGTCTGCCTAGCTGACTCCAGGGCGTATTTATTGGCGGGCTCCTTGATTAGGGGCTGCATCATTGTGGCCAGCTCCAGGAGGGTAAAGGGATCCAGCGTTAATCCAAGCTCGACTATGACTCTCCTAATGATTGCAGTTAGCCTCGGGTCAGCTGGATCCACAACTGATCATCCATGCTACGTGTCTAACCATGCTCAAAATATTTGTTTTCTCCCCGGCAAGTATTATTAGGATGAGTGCAGGGGATCATGGCGTGGAGGGTGCCGCGGTAGTATAGCCCGGCCAAGTATGCGGGCCTTTCGAGCACTGGGCGGGGAAAGCCCGTGACCCGGGTTCAAATCCCGGCCGCGGCACCATTCCCTGCTTCGTAGGGTGTGCTGTCTGAATGAAGGCTAGGACGGCTTTAATACTGGCTCCACCCATAGCAACATTCTATACTATAGGCGTTATGGCTAATTTCCTCCCCCTCTACGCCCGCTCCCTCGGCGCGAGCTACGCTATTGTCGGGCTTCTCTCAACGGCTTTCTTCGCCTCATCGACACCGGCCTCCCTTATTCTAGGCAGGATGGCTGACAGGTTGGGCGGCGTGAGGGTTATTTTATCTGCAAGCATGCTGGCTAATGCTGCTGTGCTTTACCTCATGGCTGTTACACGTGAAGCCTCGCTGCTAGCACTGCTACGCCTAGTGCAGGGGGTGGCGTTGTCCGCCACCATTCCTCTCTCAATGGTTGCCGCGGCGGGTGATCTAGGCGTGCATGGAAGTGTTGGGGCGACAGGTGTTCTAAGCGGAGTGGGCTTTACTCTTGGAGGGGTTGCCGGAGGATTCCTCTCGGCGAGCCTAGGCTACGGCGGCGCATTCATATCGGCCGCCATTGTCTCCCTCGCCTCAGCATTCCTGGCGCTAGGGTATTCCAGCAGCATTAATGCTCCTAGGGTTCCAGGAGGATGGATAAGTGATCTCAGGGAGATCCCGCTCATGCTCTGGTTCATGTATGCAGCCCTCTTTGTCAGACAGCTTGGGGCAAGCGGCGTGTTCGCAGTACTGCCCGTATATATGAAGGAGCATCTAGGCGCCCCCGACCAGGCTGTTGGAACAATTCTCTCCCTGAACCCATTGGCCCAGGCCTTCTTCATATATGCTCTGAGCAGATTAAAGGCTGCCTCAATGCTCCTCTACTCCGCTGGCCTCAGCCTCACGGGGCTAGTCTTCATAGGATACATTGCTGCCCCAACCTATCTCTGGGTCGCCCCTGTACAGGTGCTGCTGGGCTTAGCGTGGAGCCTAATAGATGTTGCAGGCTACGTGCTCATAATGCATCACGCCTCCAGCAGGGTTAAGTATACTGCTACAAGCATGTTCAACACGGTGTTTAATGCTGCCTGGATTATCGGGGCGTTTCTAGGAGGAGTGTTCACAGACATGTATGGCGCCGCGGCGTGGATGATGCTGGCAACTCTCCTAGCATTCCTCGGGGGAGGCATGGTGCTCCTCACACCTAAGGGCAACTGCTCCTAGAGGCGCGAAACCCCTTTAACCCCGAGTTCATGGAATACCCTGGTGCTATGATGTGAGTACTGATAGATGGGTATGGTATATTGAGTGGAGTACTCCTAGAGACGCCCACCTATTCGCCGTTGAGCGGGTAGTGTATAGGGGTGAAAGCAAGTATCAGAAAATAGAGATCATGGATCTAGCCGAGGTTGGCCGCGCATTAATCCTGGACGGCAAGATCCAGTCAACCCTGAGCGATGAGAAAGCCTACCATGAATCCTTAGTCCACCCACCCCTCATAGCCCATGGGGCTCCTAGAAGAGTGCTGATACTTGGAGGAGGTGAGGGAGCCACCCTGAGAGAAGTACTGCGGTATAGGAGCCTAGAGGAGGCCGTCATGGTTGACCTAGATGAGAAGGTGATAGAGGCCTGCCGCACATATCTCCCAGAGATGAGTATGGGTTCATTCAATGATCCACGCTCAAAGCTCATCATAAGTGATGCTAGAAAATACTTAGAGGAGGCTGAAGACATCTATGACGCTATTGTAATAGACCTCGTAGACCCCATGGAGGGGGGAGCAGCCCAGCTACTATACACTGAGGAGTTCTACAGGCTTGTTAAGAAACACCTGAATCCAGGGGGAATAATGGTTACACAGGCCACCTCCCCCTCATTCACGTTAGACGTGTTCACAACCATACATAACACTATATCACAGGTCTTCGAGAAGACAAGCGCCTACGCCACATTCATACGGTCATTCGATGGGCTCTGGGGCTTCGTCACAGGATCAGACAGCATATCACCAGCAGAGCTGAGTGCAGAGGAGGTGGACAGCAGGATATCAAGCCTCCTGGAAGGAGAGCTGGAATACTATGACGGCACAACCCACACAGGCCTATTCTCACTACCCAAACCCATTAGAAAAGCATTGGAAAAGGAGGAGAGGGTAGCCAGAGACAACAATCCAGTATACATGCCGATATAACGGGGCAGCAACCCTATATAGCCCGCCACGCAGAGAAAACACTGGGAGAGGCGCCGGGGTGGCCGAGCGGACCAAGGCGGTGGGCTCGAGACCAATTTCCGGCTAAAACAACCGGGAGACCCACTGCCCCCTGCGGGGCGCGCGGGTTCGAATCCCGCCCCCGGCGCCAAACACAAAATAAAACTCGGGGAAGCGTATGGCTTAAGAACCTGTTTGGCCGCGTATTGTCTAGGTGTGCGCGGGGGTGCCCGAGCTAGGTCAAAGGGGTCGGGCTGAGGACCCGATGGCGTAGGCCTGCGTGGGTTCAAATCCCACCCCCCGCACCACCTCATTATTGATGGGTTTGATGCATTTATGAGTAGAAGCTTGATGGCTTCATCGACTGAGAGCTTCAAACAATGCTATGCGCTTAGGCTTACTATTCATATTGCTGCTTCTCCTAGTGCACGGATATATGCATGTGAATGCCTCTTACTTAGAGTTGCTTTGAAGGGAATGTTTCATGGTTTGCATGCTTCTCCTATTCCGCATTACTGCTAGGATGTGTTCATGCCTTTAGAAATACTAGCTGGGATCTGGTAGAATGTTTAGTATAATGTAGTTTATCCTGCCTGCCGTGGCGGCTGGTTGTTTGTAGGGGTATGGTGCTTCTATAATGCTGGGCTTATTATCCTGGGGCGCCGTGGAAGGCTGTGTCCTTCCATATCATGTCCCATAATGCGCTTTCTGTTAGCGTCTCCCTCTTCACGAGTATTTCATGTATTCTTCTCAGTGCTGCGTGGTGTAATTTCTCGTCTCTCAGTATTAGTTCAAGTATGAAGCGTTCAGCCCTGCTTAGATCTTCTTCTTTGAGAAGCTCCTCTACTCGTCTTATCATCTCAGCCTCCGTCTCTATATGATGCTTTATCTCCTCGGCTATTCTTTCAGCCTGCTCTTCGGGTATTAGGGGGAGGGAGGGTGATAGGAGCTCGCCTAGAGTCCTGTATAGCCTTGAATGCTTCAGCGAGTCTGTTGAGACTGCAAGCATTACTGCCTTTATAGCGGGGTTGCGTGTCTCATCGGCGAGGCCTGCGAGACGCTTGGAATACTCTTCCTCAACCACGCTCATCTCGGAGTATAATTCACTCCTAGGCAACCATGCTCACCGAATGCCTTGTAGCAGGCATAATATTTAACAATTCATAATGCTTCCTGAAATATTCTCAGAGAGGTCCTCTCATGGCCTCGGGCTTCAGGCTTCCTTGTCCTTCTGAGTGCTCTACGCCTCCTCCACACTCTGTACCTTAAGGCTGCGCGGGGGAGCCATGAGAGCAGCTCCGCAGCTCTATGGGGTTCAAGCCTATCGGCTATCACCACGGCTGCTGCAAGCTTGTGTATGCAGAGGGGGTCATGATTATACACCGTGTCTGGGCAGCTGCATGAGGCTCCGCTGGGTGTCACCTCAACCATGTAGACCTGCTGCTCCTCCGCCAGCTTCCCTGTCTCAGCCTCCCTGAGACTGTATTTTCCTCTTAGAAGGGATTCCAGGTCTATGTGGCTTGTCTTCCTCCTAGGAGGCATTACGCCGCGCCTCTGGGATGGAACAGCTATGACGAGCCTCCGAGGCTCATCCACCACTATTACAGCCTTCTCTGCGAGGAGCAGTGCCCTCCTAGCCCTATCGTCCCCCACTCTAAGAGCCTCAAGCATCCTGAAGGCTATTCTAGGCTCCATGGCCACCATAATATCAGGTTATGATGCATGGGCATATATGCCCTACGTTTAAATTACCCCTGCTCTAAGCATCTCCCTAGCAGCTGCTGAGGCAA
>JALWQH010000016.1 GCA_027083135.1 Desulfurococcales archaeon
TAGCGATCATCAGCATATGAGTTGAAGATGGAAGGAAATAATTGTCAAGGCAGCTCTCCGAGCCGGAGCGAATGGCTAACTAATAGTAGCTGCTCTTCATTCAGTATTCTCCAACAATTCTACGAGCACGCCTACAGTGCCTTGGATGCTGGTTTCATGCTTCTTAAAGTCTGCATCCACTGTTAGGAGAGAGCAAATCTTAGTCCCCTGTTCTTTCATAGCCTTTATATACGCTATATGGAGGAGATCTAGCGTTTTCAATCCTACCGTTGACGCTAGATCAACAGCATAGCTCATGGGCTTATAATGTTCCCCAAGCATTGTCCTTGAATATTCTTTCACACCTATGTATTTCAGCCTGAACCTCCTTAGAATATAGATTAGCACTGCTATAAATGCTAGATGCTCATCTATGCTCAGCCTATTCGCCAGGGCTGCTATAACTTCCCTCCGCCTAGCAAGCACGCTGGCAAGCTCCACCAGGGTGAGCTCAGAGATGATTTTAGGCCTAGAGTCGCCAAGGATCTTTAGGGCCTTCTCCCGCCTGGGATCCCTGGGATCAAGGGCTGCAATTATAATGCTCGTATCCACATAGGACAATTCTATAGCCTCTCCCGCTCATCTAGCAGTTGCTTCAAAGCTCCTTCAAGCCTGACAGGAATATCCCCATCCATTCTTTCAAGCTCAAAGAGCCTATCTACTGTCCTTATAATAGGCTTAGCCTGCCCTATACGCTCAACACCAGCTCTTATCAAGTCTCTTAGAGCCTCGCTCCTAGACCCATATACACCAAGCTCCACCAGCTCCTCGATGAATCTAGCCAGCTCCTCATCAAGCCTAACAGGAATAACCTTACTACCCATAGCTCTCCTCCGCGTATACATATATGTATACCGTTAAAAACATACGCCTGCTTATAGCATAGACTATACGCTTATTTGAGTATTTAATGTATTTTAGTGCTTAGAGAGGCTTTAAACACAGTTTAAGTATCTCCTTCGTGGAAGCCGTCATGGGCGTAACGCCCCAGTGACGGCATATACCCTCGAAACCCATATCCAGTAGTGTGTAGGAATGTAGCCCACAATGAACAGCTAAACCAGGTGAAGTGACTGAGAAGAGAAGCCCGTGTATGCACCTATAGCTGCTGAAAACGCCTAAAACGTGATGCGCGGACAGCCACCCTTAGGGCCTACTTGAAGCCAGACTACCTTGATAAGAGAGTATTAAAGCCTATGCAGAAGACGGTTTTCGCTTAGAACTCCTAAATAGGGTTGTTTAAGCAGTTCCTATGTTTTCCACTTCACCGCGGTTCTCTGGATAGAGTTATGAGGTCATAGCGGCATTTAAGGCTAACAGCATGGATATCACACCTGCTGAAGATAAGTATGGAGGACTTGGAGGAAGGCTCCTATCACCCCATAGGGCTTTAGACAGAATGAAAATCCTAGAAGACTAAATTACCTAGGATTTAATGTAAGCGGTCATGGAGAAATCAACGGCTTCTCAGAATAACTTAGGTGATTTCATAGAGGATATTAACATTAATCTACACGTCAGGATCTAATCCTAGGTATTAAGGGATCCTTGGCAGTAGGGAATAAATATAGGGGTCGAAGTTATGCATTCTGGTTCTAGAAGTCATTGTTCTGTCTATTGACCGGACTACTTCTTATAAACTTATAGTTCTTTTACTGCTTCAGCTATTATTGGGTCGAGTATCCTGTATTCATTGTCTTCTTTTTCTATTAGGCTTAGCTTTTGCAGTGTTTGCAGTATCCTGGATGTCTGTGCGTTTGTTAGTGGGTGGTTTACCCAGAGTTCTATGGCTTGCTTAATGTTTTTCCACCGCTTATAGCCTGTGGAGATGGCTTTTAGGGCATAAATATAGTATTTTGACGGGAGTTTTCTTATCTCGCCTAGTGCTAGTGTCTTTGCCTCGCTAAATACTTCCCTGATTATTTCTGGGCTGGGTTTTTCGCAGTATTTGTAGCCGAAGTAGGTTAGCCATCCCGGTATGCCGTCGACTCTATCTATGATTTCCTCAATAATGCTGGGCGGAGGTCTGGCACCGCACTCGCTGAAGCCTTTTTCGAGGAAATCCACGGATTTCTCCCTGTCAAATCTATCTATAATGAATTCATCTCTGATTCTCCCGTAGAGCCAGCTATTAGGGTTATGGAAGCCTAGGAGGTCTTCAAGTATGCCTACCTCCGAGCCAGTTACGATGAATTTTATGTTCCTCAAGTGATCATAGCAGTAGGATAATATCTTGGTGAAATCTATCCTGCCCTTACCCCCCCTCAAATATCTCAATAGCTGTGCTTCATCGACAGCAATGGTAACCACTTTACCGTTATCCTCAGCCCATTCATTTAGCCTTGCAAATATATCGGGTATTGATAAAGCTTTCTCCCTCCAGTTGAACCTAATGGTAGTGGCACCTACCTCTACCCCCTCCAGCATCCTAAGATACTCGATGACAGTGGCCCACCTACCCCTCAGCCTGCTAAGCTCAGTGGAAAGCACCCTGTATAGCAGGTCTCTCCGAAATCCCTGCTCTTCAAAAATCCTAGCATCAATGAAAATATAGGGCAGATCCACCCCACTGAGAAATACCTTAAGTATAGATGTTTTACCAATTCTCCTAATACCGAGCATGACCATTAAAGGCGAGCCACTCCTAGCAAACTTGTCCAATACCCCTAGCTCCTATCCCTGTCATAAAGCTCTCCTCGACGAGTCTTAGGCCTAGGATCAAAGAGCAAAGTATCACCCCTGATACAAAGTATCACCCCTGATACTTAATAAGAAGTATGGCTGTACCTGATTGTAATCTATTATCTTATGCTTGGAAGCATGGCTAGGAAATTGTTTCTAGGATTAGGTTCGTTATGCTGTTTTGTTGGTGATTGCCTGTGTCCATTATTTAGATTGTCCTGGCATTTTATTAGGGTACTTTGAGTATTATGACTTGGATCCCTCTTCACCCACCTTATGCTATTCAATGTTGCATCTAAGGATGAAGTTTGTTGGAGCTTATGGAAAGATGTCTAGCAATCCTCTTCTAGGAGTTTGAAGTACTTCTCCCTGATGAGTCCAGCCTCGGTTATTATTACTCTTATAAGCCCTGGTTTAAGCTTCTTTCCAAGATGCACTGGCACTACTATTCTAACACCTTGCCCGTTTACTAGAATTACATGTGAACCTCGCTGTCATATGGGCTTTAATCCCAGCTTGCCGGGAAGCTTGATAAGCTTGTAGGGGCCTATTGGCGTTATTTTAGGCAATGGCTTTCACTCTCTGTAGACCGACAACCCTACGGTTTAACGATTCCTTCCTCTCTTCCTCGGAGAGAGTTTCAAGGTACAATTCTATTGCTTCCTTAATATTCCTAATAACCTCGTCTAGACTGTCGCCCTGTGTATGGCACCCGGGAAGCTCAGGGGCAAGGGCAATATGGCCTCCGCCCTCATCCTCCATTATGACAACGCTAAACTCATGCATCTTCATAAACTAATCCCTTACTGATAGCTAAAATACACTAGCTACATTAAGTATCTCCCTAACCTTTAAAGGATGAGGATGTGTATGTTGTCAGGGAATCAATACCCATGTCACCAGCCAGGGTAAGATTATAGAGAAGACCTCCAATAACCTGTAGGGGGCCTAGAACTTTACTTGAGGGAATTCCGAAAGCCTTTGGGAAACTAAGCATAGTAAAAGAGGGCATTATTGGGGCAATTGAGGCTGCTGCGAAGGCTCCCAGGACTATTAGGGCATGAAATAATCAGCATGTTGGCTAGGAAATCAGGGTTCACTATTTTGTGCTGGCAGGGTATCCCGAGGAGAATTGTGAGGGTAGGATTAATGAAAGAGGCTAATGAGTAACCATAAGGCCGCCACGATGCTATTGGCGTCTAAGGTGGTTGGTGTTGTTTAAGGATGTTGCTGTATGGTGGAATACGCTTCCCATTGCTGCGAAGAGGTATATTTTGCTTCAAGCTCTCTTCATACCAGTGCTCTTTGCATGGATACTAGTGCCGTACCTCATGCTGGCGACTGGTTTAGGTGTGGCTGAAGCTGGTATAGTGTTAACTATTGCTTCAGCAGTAGCGGCTATGGTAAACGCTTTTGTTGGCAGAACGCTTGATAGAGCTGAACCCGTAATATTCATTGCTACTTTGTCCTTTGTTGAGGGTATAGCTTATCTTATCTACATGTACGGCTTCCTGGCCAGTATACTATTGTTCGTCATTATAGCAGCTATTGTTGAGAGGCTGGCGAGAGGTTTTTACCCTGTCTTCGCTGTTTACGAGTACGATGTCTATCCCGAGGAGATTAGGGAGAAGGTGTTCGCCCTACACAACCTTATCCCGTATTTAATGCAGCTCATAACCTATCCTATAATAGGGTATGTGCTCGCCGTCCTACTGGGTAGCCTGTTTGCCCAAATAGTGTCTCTCTGCATGTTCGCCATAGCATCTATAGTGCTGGGATTCCTCGCCTTGCTATGGCTTCCAAGAATCGGTGTAAGGAGGATAAGGGTTTCACAGCCATTACTGCTTAGAGGAATTCCAAGAGCATTCTTGAAAATGGGTCTGGCGATGATAATCTTCGGCATAGCCTTCGAACTCTGCCAACCCTTAGTAGTAGCCAATCTATTCATGAATATAGCTGGAAACCCTCTTATGGGGCTTGCCCTGTACGAAACCTTTGCAGCACTACCAGTTGTGGTGATCTCGCCTTTAATCCTACGTGTTAGCAGAGGGCATGGAGTATTAATGCTCACGCTGGGTATGGGTCTCATAGCCTCAGCAGACCTGCTGCTCGGCTTCTCCTACAGGGTTGAGATAGCCCTTTTAGCAGCCACAGTAGCTTCTGCTGGCTATGCGCTTATGAACCCCTTCTTCATGGACATACTCTTCTCCACAATACCGAGAGAGCATAGGGGCATGTTACTAGGCTCCTTAGCAGCTATAAGGAGGCTTGTAGGGATAGCGATGCCAGCTATAGCAGGATTCTTAGCCGAGATAAGTGCTCACCTACCCTTCATAGCAGCAGCCATCACCATGCCCGTCAGCATGAGCCTGGCACTAAGCACTGCGAAACAGCGCTATAATAAAACTAAGGAGAGCAGTCTAGCTGAACAAGCAAAATCCACAGTAACAGGGACCTCAGGGCTTCAAGAATTAAGTGCTGGATCATTTAGTGAAGATGCTCTCTGCCTATTCTCGATTTAAGCAGCTCTATAACCTAATTATCCGTGCCTTTTTCCCTTGGGTTTGCCCTATGAGATCCTGTAACGTTTTAGATAATTCCTCATAGATTCTTTCTCCTTCTTTAGATAACTGTATTTTTGTTCTTGGACCTTTACTGGTTATTATCTTTCTAATTTCTACTAGGCCATGCTTGAATAATATTCTAGTATTCGAGTCAAGATCACCCCATGATAGTCCTGTATATTTCTGTAATTCTGCCATGGTCATCCTGCCTCTCAGGTAAAGTATTGTTGCTATTACGAACCGTTTGGCATTGAACAGTATTCTAATTTTGGATCACTGAGGTCCATTATATTTGGGCCTCCCTAAGCCTCCTCAAACACCTTTAAAGCCTCTCTTAGACTGTATACTCCAGCTATGTAGTACGCTACTAGCATACTTCCTAGCGCCAGCTTCTGGGAGGCTTCCATTACTACTAGCGGTGTGAAGGGAAGCATTATTAGCGCGGCTATAAAATGAGGAGTCAGTATATGGCTACGTTTCGCTAAATATATTGTGATCAGCGTAACAGTTAATCCAGGATGCCATACCACATTTTGTGCTCCAGGATTAACATACTCCACTAGTAGTACTATAATTATCCAGGACAAGAATACAAGGAGATTATATAATATAATTTCCTTTATATTAGAAAATAGGCTCATATATTTATTCCCGGTGAATCTGAATATCTTCTTTGCGTAAACAAAATACACCGCAGCCGAAACAATAATCCCGAGCATTGATCCTACAGAAGCTAATACGTCTTGAGGCATACCTAAGATATCGCCCAATCCTATGAAGAACTGCGATATTGCAATGATTCCAAGCATAAATCCTAGAAATAAATACACGCTCTCAATATATTCGAGGAATCTGCGTATCTTAGTTGCAAGATTGGAGATACGAGCTATCTCACTAAGATCCATGTCCTCGTCGCGTTCCCAGGCATCTTGCCGCATGAACGTCACCCATGGGAAAAGTATGGAAATCATAAGTATAAGTCAATATGCAACTCTTAAATTCAGAGAAGTCTATGATTTACCCCGCATGTTTTAATAGGTAGCAGCCATGAATTTCTCCAAGCGGTGCAGTCACACCCCATCCTATGGGCACCACAGTGTGAACACTACTTTATCTTCGATGAGAGGTTTAAGAGAATGCCACGGCTCAAAGTTAAGTCCACAACTTTCATCGAAGCCATGGCGTTGTAAATACTACATTACATGTATGGCTGAATAATATGGTGTCCTTCTCAATCCCAGCTGCCTTCATAATAATACATTCAGCCCTAGGAGTATTTGCTGTGGCGTTCGCATTAATATCGTCAGGCAAGCTGCGTAAGCTCAAGGAGATAGGGTTCCCCATATCCAAGAGCCTTGAGGAAGAGGTGCTTAAAACAGCAGGCGAGAGCCAGAATGCCCAAAAACTGTTTTGAAATTCAGTACAGGATCCGCTATGATGTTATTCTAGGTTGCGGTTCCCCCCTTCCCGATAACGTTAAGGTAATCACGGAGGGAGGGTATTAGTATTCAATGGTATATGTGGCGGGCCCGCGGGGATTTGAACCCCGGACCACCGGCTTAGAAGGCCGGCGCCCTATAAAAGCCTCTGTGTCTAAACATTATTTGAACGGAGACAGGGAGGAGGAAGTAGGCTTAGGTTTAAACAGTTGAGGTATGAGCTGGATACATATATACATTATTCAAATCTCCACTCTTTTTATGATAAGCGTTCAAGGTTATTTATCTCTCGTGAAATTAAAGGTTGAATTTCACTTATCAGCGTTTTAGAGCAGAACCTTAGGTATGGGTTCATTCCTCCCTAAGATTAAATAACAAAGTTATTGAGCTACCTAAACTTAAGGTTGATCTAAGATTGGAGGCTGTTCCAGCCAACCTGTTCCCCCTCCAAGGAATACCTTCATCCAGCACATTATGAATACCCTACAGGTTACGGGAGACCTTAAGATATGATGTCATTCACTACGACCACATTAAGGGCATCCCTTTGGGGATGATAGGGATCTGCCTCAGGGGCTTCAATGAACTTAAGCCTCACAGATAAGGAAGCCTACTATAAATCATCATGTCTTTTAAATTGTTCCCGTCTACATTTTTCATAGTATAACGTTAGGGAGTACTGTATTTCCTTCTCAGCTCCTGCATTATTTTCGCCAGGTTTTTACCTTCTAGTAGCTTCTCTACAGCCCACGTATCTATTGCTGTATATTCTTTGGTTTTAAGGCCATGCTTTATCAGGTTCTTGTCGTTTGTCCATATTGGGGCATTAAATCCTAGTGAGACAGCTATAAACGGGTAGTCATCTGGGTCGAATTCCTTAGCTATCTTGAGGGCTTGCTGAAGAGTCCTCACGCCAACTTCTTTTACGCTCACCACCCGTACTTTTCTGGAGAGCTTTGCTAGGAGGAGGTCTAGGGCTTCCTCAGGCACTTTCTGAACGATCTCTTCCCTATGCTCCTTGATCTCCTCGAAAACATATTTTGGGAGAAGTATTTCCAGCCCAGGATGAAGCAAAACTCTCCTTACACGGCCCTTACGAAGAAGTGCTGCGATAACCTTGTTAGTGTCTACCACGACTTTCAGCATCCCACCTCTCCCGCACTCCCTCCTTAATTATTTTATCCAGCCTCTTAATGGATTCTTCATCCAGCCTGGATTCCTCGGTGAGCTTATCTAAGGCCAGTATTGTTGTAAGGTAATCGATTACCTCCCTGCGAACAGCTTCCGAGACAGCGAGCCGAAGCAATGGCTCCTTCTTGAGGAGTGCAGCAACCTCTTCAGGAACTTCAACCGTGACGCGGGTCACTTAAACCCCTAATATAGGTGGTTCCCGCAACCCTAATATGGTTTAGTAATGAATGCTGGCTCACAGCATTAGGCAGGGGAGGCATCCTGATCCTGTTTTAATGAGGCACTGAGAACGACCAATAATTACTTGGTGGCACTAGGATGCTGTTCGCTCTTTCTTGATTGCTTCATTCCTCACACTAATCCTGGTTCACTAAGTAATTCAGAAGCGATAGCAGTCTACTAAGCTTCCTAGCACTCCTATATCTCTGTAGATATAGAGTTAATGTAGAGCCCCCTAAGCTTGCCACTTCTCCAAAATACTTAAGGTGATATCGCAAGGCTTCTCACTAAAATAGTAGCTCTGGAGGTATAAAATACCATCAAGGTGGCTGAAGAAAGCTTGTATGAAGAGTATTTAAGTGACGGGTCTACAGGAATTGGGAACCCGGGATCACAGGCTCCGCAGACTGGCTCTTAAAAGGGGGATTGTCCCACTACTATCCATTGCTTTGGGACATTTTATAACACATTTATATAGTATACCTGCTGGAGTAACGCATGGGGCGTTCTAACACTTACCCTACTATAGTAGCAATTTACACTGTTCTCTCAGTATATTGTATGCTTCATCCTTATCACTCATGCTCTACCGGGATGGCGGGTTGACGCTTGTTTGGTAGTGGCTGTACTGCTCACTTGCGTTTATCATTTGGCTGGCGGTCCCGGCAAGGGCGAAGAACGCCAGCCAGAGCAATGCGACAACTTGTAAATTATGATTCCTCCAATATTCATGGCTGAATGGCCTGCTATGACTGGAATTAGTGAATTAGTGGCGGTTTTCAAGTAGCTTAGCAGTAATCCTATTATGAATACCTCTGCCAGTAAAATAGCCTGCTTCTTTAAGGGCTGTAAATGGATTAGCATGAATAATAGTGCTGGTACGATGACTGTAATGTAGGCTGGTTCATTATGTATTATTAAGTAGCCTTCAAGTAAGCCTCTAAAGAGGATCTCCTCGCCCAATGGAGCTATAATCAATAATGTAAGGATAGTCAATGCTCTATGCTCGTTGAATAGCTGTGTTGGAGCCAGAGCTGTATCGACAGCATATTTCTCGTTCATATAATTCATTATAAGTGATAATGTTAGTAGAGAGGAAAATACGATCAGACTGGTGTTCAAACTTTTTTGATCAGCAGTGAAAGTCATTGTATTGTTTAACTTGAACAAATATGCAACTGAAAAAGACAGGACTATAAATAATGCTTGTATAGTTAGCCCAATATATAGAACTCTACTATGCCTCCAGGCTATTCTGGAACCAATAATTCCTCCAAGTATTGATGAAGGTATAAACACTATAGCCCACAGGAATACAGCGTATACAATATTGAATATTGTTGTACTTAATGGCATTTTCTCCACCAGGGCATTATTCTCTTCTACGCCATGTGAGGGATGATGCTGGGACTAATAATGGGGCTAAAAAGTCTGTGGTCCAGACGATCATGCTATTATAAAGCTTAAACTGGGAGATTATAGTAAGTGATGCTGAGCTATGTCTTCGATTGAAGATTTAAGTGAGGCTTTGAAACGGGTAGAGGAGCATCTTGATTTTGCCAGGCTAATATATAGGAGTCTCCCATTCGTGTTTTGGGCAGGCTTCATACCATTACTATACATAGCTGCATCGCTCGCTATAAGCAGTATAGGTCAAACAGCACTAGGCATAAGTATAGGCATCAGCCTATCCCTATGGTTTCTCCTGGAAGAACATTCAGCCTACAAAGTGTTAGAAAAACTAAATACTGTACTAGGCAAACATGTTGAAAAACCAAAGCTATACATAGCACTCCAGCTTGCATCATGGCCTACTGCAGTATTCATCGCCTATATATCCGTATATGTACTTGGTCTTATAGAATCAGCATGGCCGCTGGTATTCTTCAGTAGCGGCGTAGGGCTACTCATATTCATAGATAAAGCTTTCAGAGGAACCTATGACAAGGAAATGTTCGCTGTTTTTGGATTACCACTCATGTCAATACCAGTAATAAACCATGTGCCATTACCGAAGGAGGACTTTGCAATAATGATCATATCCTCCTCAATGGCATTAACAGGATTCCTATACATTAGGAGGGCTTTCAGAACTTGAAAAACAGCAACGAAGACATAAAGATCATCCGTGAAATCTCTGAAAGCCCACTGGGTAATCCAGTCAGACTAGCCATAGCACTCTACCTCCTACCAAGAAAAGGAGCATACTTCACAACAATAGCTGAAGCACTAGGTTTGACAAAAGGAAACCTGAGACACCACCTTAACATAATGTTAAAACGAGATCTCATAGAAGAGAAATACGTTCTAAGCAACAGACCAAGAAAATATGTATCCCTCACAATAAAAGGAGCCAGGGAATTAAACAGAGTCCTTAATCTACTAAATAGATTATTAAGGACAACTAGATCTTGAAAGAACAATCATAGTTAATAGGAATTCATTCTGTATGAGGCATGATAGGATAAGCTGTAGTAATTACAAGCTTATGTTGTACTTCCTTATGTTATTCAAATGTTTAAGGAATTATTGGATCTAGTTATGAATCATCTACATATACTCAAAGAATTATAGATGTTTTCAGGAAAACATCTATAATTCCAGGTTATTAGTTAGTTGGGCAATATTATGTGGAAAGCTTATTTTACTCTGGCACGCTCACTATAGGGACATTTTGTACATATCTATACCTGGTAGGGTAATGCATGGGACACCGCATATCGATCATAAAGTCTTTTGACCACCAATGTGGATAATTAGATATGGGATCTTGCGGGATGTCTAAGGTCGTAAAGGTGAGATATGAGGGGGCGTGCTTAAACCTCTTGAGCCAGTTGACCTAGATGAGGGTGAGGAGGTTCTCATAACAATAAAGCGTGATATTAGAAAGGTTCTGGAAAAGTACAGAGGGGTCCTTGGGAAATCCTCGATTAAGGAACTATTGGAGCTCGAGGAGGAAGCTCATTGACAGTAAAGCGAACCTATATTGACACAAGCCTCATATTAGCGATACTCCTCGAGACAGAGAAGAGTAACTTGGCCCAGCAGGTTCTAGAAACTTATGGTAGACACGAATTTACGATTTCTGAAATCGCGGTTAACGAAGCTCTCTACGTTGCTACATACGAGTATTATAGGCAGAAGGAAATAATTAAGGGAAGACATAGTCTGAGAAAGCTAATTGCAAAGCAAGGATATCCCAAAGAGGTGATAGACACGCTAGACTCCTTGCTAAAAGACCTAAATGTAGAAATAATAAACGACTACTTTGAATATGCCGAATATCTTAAGATACTACAAGAATACAAACTCCTCCCGAACGATGCGCAAATAGCGCTAACCTGCGGGCACCGTGGTATCAAAACCATTCTCACCTTTGATGATGACTTTAAGAGGGTACCTTGGCTTAATCCTGTCCCATAGAGGGGATTCTCGGGTTGAAGCATTTCAGGTCAGCTGCATGGCTGGTCACCTATGAATTAGTATATATTGTCATGTCCATCTTTGTGGGATTGGCGCTTCTCTACTCCTCTAAGGCCTCACTAGTTGAGTCTCTAACCTTCATTAAAAGCCGTAGCGTGCTGATCGCAGTATTGCATATATGGTTAAACAACACAGCATCCTTTCTAATCGGAGCTGTATTTGTAGTTCTGTCTCCTGTACTGGGAGTGCTTGCAGTCACTTTTACATCGATATCTTCTGGCCAATTACTTGCCTCTTGGCTAGCTAACTATTGTAGTACCTCACACTTCATTTACGGAAATATTGAGACTCAAGCATACATAATACTATGGCTAGCCGTGGTCAGAACGTACTATGCTCGGAACGAATGCAGCGATCTCATGTGCAGATGGATAATCACACTTAATCAAACTAGGAAACTACTAGTCTACGCTTTTGTAACCTTCCTATTCCTAGCCATTATAGAGGTAATTGAGGTGCATGCTCTTGGTTAGGTCTACTCTAATACGTAAGCTTGTCACTGGCCTTGGAACAGCATTAATAATTGCTGTGTCACTCTTAACGGCTGACACACTACCAGTTTACGACTTGTTTAAGATAATTATTAGTGTGTTCGGGGCAACAGTATTATATGTCTCGGTAGCCCTTGCTTCAGCTATTCATAGATCATACCCTATGAGGCATGATAGGCCAAAAGATATGGAGAAGCTTTATACGGAAGGCCCATACGAGCTATGCAGGCACCCATTCTACTTTTTTATATTGTTGGCCCAATTCATGATATCTCTTACTTTAGCGAGCCTCATGGGGCTATTTGTAACCATTGCTCTCATTCCAACATGGTTATTCCTCATAAAAATAGAGGAGAGGGAGCTCATTGAGTACTGGGGAGAAAAATATCTAGACTATATGAAGAATACGCCTACTCTGATACCAAGATTAAAATCAAAATTAATAATTAAAAATGTCAAACCTAGGAATAGTTAGCGTGGTAACATCCGTAATGAGTGGCGGGCCCGCGGGGATTTGAACCCCGGACCACCGGCTCCGCAGGCCGGCGTCCTATCCTGGCTAGACGACGGGCCCCAGGCAATGGTTTAGGAGGCATGGGTGTTTAAATGTTTCCAGGGGGTTTATTGTTGCTAAAGCATTTATGCGGTGTCGGAGAGTAGTTTGTTCTGGGTGCTTGCTTGGCTGGGACTAGTGGTAGGCAGGCGACTCTACTGGAATTCCTTGGAAGAAGGAGTAGTGTTGGTGAGGGTGGAGAGGATGCTGGGAGGAATGTGGAGGAGCAGGTTAGCCCTGAAGCGCCGAGGATAGGGGATTATATGCTGGCATTCGAGGCTGAGGATGCTGTTAATACTCCTCCCTCATACCTCATCTCGGTGAGCTATGATGGCTCCAGGGGAGCAGCGCTCCTCAAACTCTATGATGATGAGGAGGATAGAATTTATTTCTGGCATGATAATACAGGCCACAAGTCATATTTCCTCACCGACCTCCCTCCAAGCAGGATTTCCGAGATGAAGGATATTGTGAGGCACCCCTCATTTCTAAGAGTATCAACAGTTGAGAAGATGGATCTACTTGAAGGCAGGAGGAGGAGGCTAACCAAGATAGTCGTCAAGGATCCCCAGGCTGTCAGAAGCCTTAGGGAAAAAGTGCCTAAAGCATGGGAAGCCAAGATAAAATACCATAACAACTACGTCTACGACTACCAGTTGATCCCTGGCATGAGGTACAGGATAATTAACGGTAGGCTGGAGAAGGTTAAACCCAGCCTAAGCCCAGAGTTCGAGGAGGAGGTTAGGAGAATTTTCAGTGGAGAGGATCCTGAGACACAGAGGCTGGCGCTTCAATGGGCACCCCTATTCGAGGAGCCTCCGCCGAGGATGAGGAGGCTTGCCCTAGACATAGAGGTCTACACTCCTCATAGGGGCAGGGTACCCGACCCTGAGACAGCCCCCTACCCTGTGATAAGCATAGCCCTAGCAGGAAGCAACGGGCTGAAAAGAGTGCTCATGCTCTCCAGGCCTGGAGAAAAATACGATTTCTCCCAGGGCCCTCCAAGCGACGTAATGGTCGAGTTCTTCGACGATGAGAGAAGCCTAATACTAGAAGCATTCAGAGTTATTGACGACTACCCCCTCCTCATAACGTTTAACGGCGATGGCTTCGACCTAAACTACCTGTACCACCGTGCACTCATCCTGGGAATACCTCAAAGCATGATCCCCTTCCACAAGACACAGGACTACATGACGCTTAGACGCGGATGGCACATAGACCTATACAAGTTTTTCCAGATAAGAGCCCTCCAGGCCTACGCCTTCGCAGGCAAGTATAAGGAGTTCACGCTGGATGCCATAGCCAACGCTCTGCTAGGAGTGGGGAAGATAGCCGTTGAGGAGAACATATCATCCCTAAGCCCTGCAAGACTAGCAGCATACAACTATAGGGATGCCGAGATAACGCTGAGGCTTACAACATTCAACGGAGAACTAGTGTGGAAGCTCATGGTTCTCCTCATGCGTATCTCTAAGCTAGGCTTGGAGGAGGCTACTAGAAGCCAGGTGTCAGCATGGATAAGGAACCTCTTCTACTGGGAGCATAGGAGGAGGGGGCTCCTAATACCATTAAAGGAAGACATACTTAGATTGAAGGGCCGTACACGCTCAGCCGCAATAATTAAGGGGAAGAAATACGCAGGGGCTGTTGTCCTAGACCCTCCTGAAGGAGTATTCTTCAACATAATTGTCCTCGACTTTGCAAGCCTGTATCCAAGCATAATTAAGAGGTGGAACCTAAGCTACGAGACAGTGAACCCCTCCCACTGCCCCGGAGGGAAGATAGTCGAGATAGCTGAGGTTGGACACAAGGTATGCATGAGCGCCCCAGGCATAACAGCCCAGATAACAGGCCTCCTCAGAGACTTCAGGGTTAGAATGTATAAGAGGAGGGCCAAGGACAAGAGCCTTGGAGAAGAAGAGAGAACCTGGTATCAGGTTGTAGAGAAAGCTATGAAAGTATTCATAAATGCAAGCTACGGGGTGTTTGGAGCGGAGAGCTTCCCCCTCTATGCTCCACCCCTAGCTGAAAGCGTTACAGCTATGGGTAGGCATGTCATCACTCAGACCATAGAGAAGGCTAGGAGCATGGGGCTCAAAGTACTATACGGTGACAGCGTCACAGGAGACACTGTAGTCAAGGTCAGGGAAAACAGCGAGGAGAGGGAGACGAGGATAGAGGAACTCTTCCGCCACACGGACTTCGAGGCAGCAGGCAAGGAGTACTATATTCCCGAAAACCTATACGTGCTGACCCTAAGCAGGGAGGGGAAACCCGTCTACAGGAAGGTTAAATACGTTATGAGGCACAGGGCTTCGAAGAAGATCTACAGGGTGCAGGTAGACGAGAACCACTACATCGATGTGACGGAGGATCATAGCCTAATAGTGTATAGGGGGGAGAGGTGCAGCAGGCTTCCAGAATGCCTAGCTGAAGCCAAACCCATGGAGCTGGACGAATCCACCAGGCTTGTATGCCTAGAGGAGAACGGTGCCCCTAGATTAAAAACTCCTCTAAGAGTCGAGGAGATAAGGTATGAAGGCTACGTCTACGACCTGGAGGTGGAGGAAACACATGCTTTCTTCGCCAACGGGATCCTGGTGCATAATACAGACTCCCTTTTCCTATGGCATCCGAGAGAAGAGATGCTGGAGAGGCTGAGAAGCTGGGTCAGCGAGAAATTCGGCTTGGAGCTTGATGTCGATAAGGTATACCGCTATGTCACGTTCTCAGGGAAGAAGAAGAACTACGTGGGAGTGTATCCTGATGGAAGCATAGAGGTTAAGGGAATGGTGGGGAAGAAGAGGAACACACCTGAATTCCTCAAGCAAGCCTTCAGGGAAGTATTAGAGGAGCTGGGAAGCATAGAGAAGCCCGAAGACTTCGAGAAGGTTAGGGAGAGGATAAGGGAGAGGCTCAGAGACGTTGTTAAGAGGCTGAGGAGGAAGGGGTATACGCTCGACGAGCTCTCATTCCACGTTATGCTTACGAAGCCTCTGGAAGCATATGATAAGAATACTCCTGAACATGTTAAAGCAGCCCTCTATCTAAGGGGTAGCGGTAGAGAGATACTTCCCGGAGACATAATAACGTATGTTAAGGTTAACAGTAGGGACGGGGTCAAGCCAGTCCAGCTAGCCAAGCTTGTTGAAATAGATGTTAAAAAATACGAGGAGAGGGTTAAAAGCACGTTTGAGCAGATATTATCAGCCATAAACATGAGCTGGGATGAGATCACTGGTTCAAGGATTCCTAGGGATCTTATGAGCGTGCTGGGAGCCTCTAAGAACTCCCCGTAGACTCTGCAGCCCAGTCAGCCATCTCTTTCCTAAGCCTATCATCAACGTATACTGCTACAACATAGATCTTCCTATCCCTATAGTCCTCTCCGCTCCACTCGTTGGCGAAGCTGACGAGATAGACGGGTATCTCGAACTCAGCCTGCCCGCCGCTAGTCCTCCTTAACCCATACTTAGAGTACCTGTCATAATCCTCGCTGCTTAGGGGGAGGTCAACCGTCACCCTGTACTTCTCCCTAACTATAACGAAGTCGGAGTCACTGGGCTCCCATTCCCGGAGAGCCCTGGATGCCACTTGCCTAACAGTCTCAGCCATATCTCCCTCAACAACGTTATCCTCAACAACCCTTCCCTCCTCAGCCCTTATCACCAGGATCTTATCAGCCACTACTCCTACCCCCAATGCTTATGCTAGGCATGCCTCTGCTCATTATATAAGCGTATGGGTTAATCCTCCTTGAAGAAAGAGTATATTAGTTTTCTAAGGGGCTCCGAGTTTTTCTCGAATACCTCTGCCTCCATCTCCCTAAGCTTGGGGCTGACCTTAGGCTTAAACTCCATTCTCCCCAGCACATCTCTATCTATATCTACGCCTGGCGCGATCTCCTCTAATACCAGGCCGTCATGGGTGAGGCGGAACACTGCCCTCTCAGTAATATAGCGTATATCCTTGTCCTCCCTCACAGCCCTCATCCCATTGAACACTATCTTATACACCTTGTCCACGAATTTCACTATGGGGCCGTCCTCCTCTATCACCAGCCTCTTATTCCTAACATGTATCTTCGATGAGCCTGCGGTAAACCCGCCTGCGAAGAACACTCTGGGAGAGCCTCCAGCTATGACTGGGAACCCTCCCGGCCCGAATATTCTTCCAGGCAGCATTGATGGGTTAACGTTGCCCTCCCTATCCACCTGTAGGAACCCGAGAGCCGCGGCGTCTATTATGCCGCCCTCATAGTTGGAGAACATGTCGGGCATAGAGATTAAGGCGAAGGGGCTTATGGCTAGGCCGAAGTCCTGTCCTGTGAGAGCCACGCCTCCCCAGGGCCCGGACTCAATTGTTGTCACAAGGTATTCCTGAACACCTATCTCTGCAGCTATGCTTGAAACATATGCTGGGACACCTATACCTAGGTTCACTATTATCGGCCTCTTCTCAGCCGCAGCGATCCTCATTAATTCTAGGAGGGTCTTAGCGGCAATCACTCTATCCCTAGGCCTCCTAGGCTTAGGCAGCGATTCCAGTAGCTCCCTTGTTATTGGAGGCGTCACATTGTAGCATAGCCTTGGATCATACTCGAAGCTCCCTGACTGCCAGTGCCTCTCCTTCGGGGCAACAACTATGTGGTCTACTAGGGGGCCTGGCACGACAACGCATCTAGGGCTTATGGAGCCTGACCTCGTGATCCACTTCACCTGAGCTATAACTAGCCCCTTCCTTGGAAGAGCCTTGACAGCCTGAGCTATGTTAAGCACTGTTCCAAAGATCCCTTCCTCCTCCATCGATATGTTTCCCTCCTCATCGGCTGTTGTACCCCTTATCAACCCTACCTCGGGCTTAGGAGCCTGGTAAAACAGGTATTCCTCACCATCAATGTACATGATGCTTGTCCTACACGTCCTCCTATACCTGCTCCTCTCATTCAATGCACCGCAATCCTGGCGTGGATCCATGAATGTTCCAAGCCCTATCTTGGTTATGAGGCCTGGACGCCCCGATGCAACCTCCCTGAACCAGTATGCAGCTATTCCTATGGACCAGGAGTAGGCCTCTATCCTCTCATCCACTATGAGCTTCTGCAGCCAGGGAGACCATCCGAGGAAGGGCATAAGCACCCCCTTCAAAAACCTCTGCCCGGGATCCTTGTACAGCTCCTCTGCAACCTTGTCTAACGCTCTCCCAGGCACTGCTGGAAGAGTATCAGATATTATGAAGAGGTCTTGTGGATGGCCTGTCTCCTCGTAAAGCCTGTAGAGTTCAAGTATAAGGTGCTCGGGAGCTGTAGCCATGTTGAAGCCCGAGATCGCTACGACTGATCTATCACGTATCTTGGATAAAGCCTCACGGGCCCCAGTGATCTTATCCTTTGGTTTAAGCAGCTTTACCCCCTAGGAGAAGAAAGGGATACAAGTATTTTATTTTTTATCGCATTATTTTACAACGGAAATAATCTATGCTTCCCGAGGCAGGGCGACCAGTATTTCAACCCTATCGCCATCCCTTAAACCCAGAGTTCCCCGCAGATAGTCTCTGGCTATTAGTTCAGCCACACTCCTATCGTATCCGGGGATCCTCGGCTCCACTATAAACACCTCTAATCCCTGAAGCCTGGCTGAATAACAATGAACCACAGATAATCCTGGGAACCCTCTTGGAGGAGGAATTATGAGGGGCTTCACCTCAGCCAGTATTCTCTCCCTACGCTTAACCTCACCTGAGTCTAGGAGCCTTACATTAAGTGTCCCGGGATAAGGCCTGAAGCCCAGAATTCTCTCAAACTCCCTTGCATAGAGGTTGACGTATAGCTCCCCCTCCCCCTTACCCGACACCACTACCCCTCTAATAGCCTCGAAGCGCCTCCTATCCTCCATTACCCCTCCCCAATGCTCTGAGCCTCCACCCTAATAAATGACCTGTGTACAGATAGTTAGAAATTATTTCCCTGGAACCCTACTATAGACGTGGGTGCATATATGCCTGGATTTGAATGGTACCTAGACTTCGTGGATAAGGAGTTCGAGCCGACAGAGAATCATATCATAGCCCTATTCAGGATCACCCCTGCTCCAGGCATAAGCCTGGAGGAGGCTGCTGGGAGAGTAGCGTCTGAAAGCTCCATAGGAACATGGACCACGCTTACCACGCTTACACCGGATATGAGGAGCCTCATGGCCAAGGCATACTGGTTTAACGGCCCCTACGTTAAGATAGCCTACCCCCTAGGCTTATTCGAGGAAGGAAGCCTGCCGCAGCTACTGAGCAGTGTGGCTGGAAACGTTTTCGGAATGAGAGCTCTCAGAGCCCTGAGGCTAGTTGACATAAGGTTTCCTGCAAAATATATTGAATACTTTAAGGGCCCACAGCATGGAGTGGAAGGTGTGCGGAGAATACTTGGGGTCAAAGATAGGCCGATAACCGCAAGCGTCCCTAAGCCTAAGGTAGGCATGGATCCCCAGCAGTACGCTGAAGCAGCATATCAGGCCTGGAGCGGCGGCATAGATCTAGTCAAGGATGATGAAAACCTGACAAGCATAAGTATAAACAGATTCGAGGATAGGTTGAAAGCAGTTATGAGGATGAGGGATAAGGCCGAAGCAGAAACGGGCGAGAGGAAAGGGTGGCTTGCAAATATAACTGGCGAGACAAGCGAGATGATTAGACGTGCGAAGCTTGTAGCAGATTACGGAAACCATTTCATAATGATAGACATATTGACTGCGGGATGGGCGGCCCTCCAAACCCTGAGAGATGTTGCAGAGGAGTATGGGCTTGCAATACATGCCCACAGAGCATTCCACGCCGCGTTCACTAGGAGTAAGAGGCATGGAGTAAGCATGTTGGTGGTAGCCAAGCTCGCCAGGCTTGTAGGAGTAGATCATATTCATGTAGGCACCCCTCTAGGCAAGATGGCTGCAACTAGGAGGGAGGTTCTTAGAATAAAGAACGCTATAACTGCGGGCAGAATAAGAGGGGGAAAGCTCATCTTAGGGCAGGACTGGCGATACATAAAACCCGTTGTCCCAGTGGCTTCAGGCGGCCTTCACCCGGGCCTCATTCCAAGGCTCATAGAGGTTATGGGGAGAAACATAATGATACAGGTTGGAGGAGGAGTATGGGGGCATCCCCGGGGAGGAAGAGCAGGAGCAATTGCTGTGAGGCAAGCCATAGATGCTGCTATGAACAACGTGCCCCTAGAGGAGTACGCTGAAACACATGTTGAGCTTAGAGAAGCACTGGAGAAGTGGGGATACGTGAGGCCGAAGTAAGGTTGACCAGGCTTCCAGCACCACTAGCAGCAGCGGCTCTTGCAAGCGGCATAGGCTTAGAGCCTCTAGCATCACCTAAGCCGGGAAACACTCATAGATTCAGGGAGAAGCCTGACGCCAGGCTGAGGGACTTCGTAACCTCAGGCATAGCTGCCGCGCCTATTCTGCATGCCCTCATGTCCAGGGGGGAGACAAGCATCGGGGCATACATATATGGGGTGGCAGTATATACGGTGAGGCTTCATGGAGGGGGAAACACAAGCCTGGGAACAGCAATGCTGCTTGCCCCCCTAGCCTCATCTCTGGCAGCCTCTGGAATGGTTTTCAGAGGTGTTCCACAGCTATGCAGGGATGCCAGCATGAGGGTGAGAAACACTGGTGTCAGGGATGCCTTATACTTCTATAAGGCTCTCAGAGAGCTAAGGCCATCCTACATAGATCCAGAGTACAGGAGGCTTCCAAGCATACTGGATGAAAGCTACGAGGAGAAATTACGGGAGAGAGAGGTGACTCTGAGAAGAGTCCTGGAGGAAGCCGAGGCATGGGATCCCGTGTCACGCAATATGCTTCACGACTACTATGAGGCGCTAGAAGTGTACACCATGCTAAGGGAGAAATGGGGGAGTAGGGATTGGGAGAAACATGTGGTGGACGCGTATCTCACGCTTCTCTCAGCTAGGCCTGATGGACTAGTATATGTTAAGCATGGCTTGGAGGAGGCTTTAAGGGTGATGAGGATGGCCTACAAGGCCATGATGCTGGGAGGCCCCTGGAATAGGAGGGGGGCAAGGTATCTGAGATTCATGGATACTATGCTAGGGAAAAGCGGGGTGAATCCAGGCTCCACTGCAGATATTGTAGCAGTAGGCGTCTCTCTAGTTTTACTGGACCGGCTAGCAGGACTAGTGGATTCTGGGAGGCTCGCCGAGAACATGTGAAAGAAGCTTGTTGAGCCTAGATGCAATTTCCCCTACAGCCTCTCCCCTACTACTCTCCAGGGCGCTGGGCAGGTATTCCTCTAGGAGGCCTAGACATAAAGGCAGTATCTCGTAGAGTAGGAGGCCTGCAACCTCGGCTTCAATCTCCTTGAGATCAGCCTTCATAATGGCCTCCGCCACTATGCTTGGAGGAGGGTCAAGGCTTCCGGAAAGGTAGCGTGATATAGTTGATCTACTCCTACCTACAAGCTCTGCAAGCCTGCCTGCACCAGTATTCTCAGCTATGATCCCCAACATGTTTCTCCTAGCCTCAGAACTCATGATCCCTGCAGCCTTCTCTAGCTCCCCCCTCACCTCACAACCACCACTGTTACCGGGGCATGGGTTACTAGGGATAGTGCTGTGCTACCCACCTGTATATCCTCGCTGACAGTCGTCCCCCTAGCACCTATTATTACTGCATCATAGCCTCCCTCATAAACCTCCTCCAATATTTCACTTGCAACGCTGCTGCTTCTAGGGCTGCATACACGCTCCTTAAACTCCACGTGCACAGGCTTCTTAGATGCTCTGCGCTTAGCCTTCTCTAAGACTCCCTCATCTCCAAGCCCCTCCACCCTTACGTGAAGCACAGTTATCCGTGAACCATACCTACGGGCGAAATCCAGGGCTAAGTCGAGGGCGAAGAGACTTGACTCAGAGCCGTCTACAGGGACAAGTATTCTCCGAAACCTGAAGCTTATTTCATAGGTTGGCTCCCTATAGTAGCTCTGCTCCAAGCTACCACCACCTCTTCAGCCCGAGTGTGGAGTCCGTCTTAGAAATGCTTTCCCAGGGATCGCTTGCAAGGGATGCGGCAGCTCTTATTGCATCAATGTTCTCGGGGATAACTATTGATTCCTGGTGTACGGCTTGGAACAGCATGACCTCATCTCCATCAACCCTGATAGAGTCCGCCCATACTATTAGCTCAGGTATATCGCCTCTAGGCCTCCCTTGATCCCTAGCTATCTCAGCGAGCTCCGCAGTGCTCCTAACCCCTGTTTTCCCCGAGTCTACTAGAATTATCCTTGGAGCCTGCTCCAAGATCCCTATAATCTCAGATACACCCGTGTTTCTCTTAAGCCTAGCTATAACGGTATGAACATGCATCAGTGTTGTAGGCACAACAACCGCGGCTGTAGCTATGTCAAGCCAGGGGAGGACGGTCTTCACATCGACTCCATGATGGCTTGGAAGACTAGGTGGGTTAAGTATTATTGCGTTTACGGGCCCCTTCCCCACCTCTTTGGGATCAGCGGCTCTCCTAGCTATCACCGCCCTGACGCTTCTAACACCTATCTCCCTGTTCAACACGCATATCAGTCTCAGCAGCCCTGTAGTATTGCATGACACCACCCTCAGGCTACTCTTACCCAGGGCCTCAGCATAATTGCATAGGCTGTTGAAAGATGCTTCAGCCACGCTGGGCTTCTCTCCTCCCTGGAACACTGCTTTGACACCGTGCTTCACGTACAGCGGCTTATATTTTGCTCCAACCCCTCCAGGAGTAGCGTCGACCACTATGTCTGACTTACTGATCATCTCCTCTATGGTGCCTGAGACCCGTATCCCCTTCTGCTCGAACTCCTCCTCTCTTCCCTCAGGCACGTATAGCTTGTAGCCTTTCCCAGCAGCAGCTAATGCCTCATAGTTCGGCCTAGTCTTAGAGACGCCTACAAGGAGCATATCGTCTTGAAGTGTAATAGCATCAGCCACTCTTTTACCAATGGTTCCATACCCGTTTACAGCTACCCTCACTCTAGGCACCTCTACTCACCTCCAGGAATTTTTCAGCCGAGGCCTTCAAGGCCTCTAAGGCCGGCAGAGGCTCTCCGGCCAGGAAGAGGAGGAGTGCACCGCCACCTGTGCTGAGGTGGCCTGCACTGTTAAGCATTCCAAGCTCTGATACAACTGCTGTTAGATGCCCTCCTCCAAATATAGTATATGCTCCTGAGCTGAGGGCTAGCCTAACGATCTCGACTGTCCCCCTCTTAAACCTTGGATCCTCCATGACTCCTGCAGGCCCCCTTACAACCACTATTCTAGCCTCCCTCATCAGCTCCCCGTAGATCTTCAAGGTATTTTCACCCACATCCCTTATCAGGCCGGTAACCCTGTATGCAGGCTGCTCCTCCACTCTCCCATCATCGAGTAGAACTTTGAAGTCAACGGGTGTTTCTATAGGTGCTCCCTGGAGCAGCACTCTCCTAGCCCTCGGCACAAGCGATAATATGCCCTTCTCCTCCAGGAAGGACATGTTCCTCACTCCAAGATCTATTCCCTTAGCTGCTAGGAAGAGTTCTGCGACCAGGCCTGTGGTAAGTATTCTTTCAGCCACCCTCCTCCTAGCCAGATGCTCTATTATTCTAAGGGAGTCATGCACCTTGCCCCCTCCAAGCACGAAGACCTTTGGGGTTTCCCCGGGGTCGAAGGCTTTTGAAAGGGCTTTAACCTCCTTCTCCATGAGCCTCCCTGCAGCTGAGGGTAATACTAGGGGGAAGCCCACGAGGGTGGGCTGGCTTCTATGAGCCGTTGCAAACGCATCGTTGACATAGTAATTGAAGAGAGGTGCAAGCTTCCTAACGATGAATGTATTCGCCTGGCTTTCAGGTATAGCTTCTATGGTCTCCTCCGAGATGAGTCTAGTGTTCTCTAAGAGCAGTATCTCCCCGCCCCGCAGCCTCCTAATAGCCTCTCTGGCTGCAGGGCCTATTACATCGTCTATGAAGCCCACATTCATTCCCAAGTGTTTTTCGAGGAGCCTTGCATGGCCTTCAAGACTGGTAAAGTCAGGTGTCCCAGGCCTCCCTTGATGGGAGGCTAGGACAACGGCATTTCCCCTTTCAGCAAGCTCCCTGATGGTCGGTATATGTGCCTTAATCCTAGTGTCGTCCAATATTCTACCTGACCCTGGATCTATGGGGCTATTGATATCTATCCTCACAAGCACCTTGCTATTATCTAATGGGAGGTCATCCATAGTGGGGATGCGTGGAACCTCTACTACCAATAACGCGCCCCAAGCCTTGTAAGATAATTGCTGATTAAAGATTTTCCGTGGCTATTTCTCCCAGACCTCTGCCTCCGCTCCAAGCAGTTCAGCGAAGCTCACAGCCTCCTCCACCCTCCTCCCAATAATCATCACATAGTGGTTACCCAGGGGATCCTCAGCTAACTTACGGGTGAACCCCCTAGGCACCCTCAGCAATATCTGGGTTCTGCATTGATGCCTGCTCCACCCACCGCTCCTCATAACATCAGCTACAACTATATGGGCTCTGTTGAGCCTCCTTGAAATCCTGAAGAGGGTAACAGTATGTATTCCAGGCCTCAGCACGCCTTCAACTCCCACACCCATACCTGACTCGAAATGCGATCTAAGCCTATAGTGGGAGAGCAGGGCGAAAGGTATGGTGCAGTGAGCCAGCACAACCTCGCTGTCACCCAGCATGGCTATGTTCCCTATGAATCCAGGAGAACCCGACGCGGCTCTAGCCAGGCTGAGCCCTAAGAGCGACACTACGTCCCCCTCGCATCCAGCTACATAGCCCTCACTGTTAAGCATGGCAAGCGTCAGGCACGCAGTTGTGCCAAGCCTCGATATTATATCGAAGCACCTCACAGTAAACACCTTTACACCCCGCTCATCAAGTATCGAGCGGATAGCCATGTATAGTCTAAGGGCATCGAGAACATCCTCCTCTGAAGGCTCAACCACCTCTATGCTTCTAAGCCTGGCTAGCAGGCTTGAAGCCTCATGCCTGCTTATGGATCCGTATCTGCGGTAAACCTCACTTAAGCCTATGGTGACAAGCCTTACTCCAAGCCTCTCGAGCAGTCTTCTCGGAGGAGTGCTTGCCACAAGCCATTCTGAAGGAGGGCCTAGGAGAACCACGCCTCCCCTCAAATAGTCCAGAGCCCTAAGTCCAACGGCATAGCTGGCAACAGCTCTGCGAAGCCCCGTGTCACTGGCTGGAATAAGCCTTATCTTGAAGCCCTCCTCCCTAAGCCTTGCAAGAACCTCCAGCGATGCTGCTAGGGAATTGAACCTTGAGTGCGCTATGAGAAGCGGGGGTGAGAACCTTCTAGCAGCCTCCAGCACAACATGCTCCGTGCCTCCTGTGGCAACGAATATTCCTAGCTTGGCTCCCTTACCCTCCAGCCTCTTAAGATCATCTATGCTGGTGGCAATGCTTTCATCAACATCGACGAGATCTCCCAGCCTGATCTGAAGCTCATCGATGTATCTCCCTACAACAGCCTTATCGCTTAGAGGCGAGGCGATAGTCATAATAATAGGCCTGAGCAATCATTGCACCAATAATACTTACACACCCGTAAAATTAATCCTTGCCGAAAGAGCTGTGCATAGCTCTCTTCAGCTAAGAATAGTGGAAAAATATGGGTGATTTTAGCTATGCTACTATTTCTTCTTCACGAATGGTACTGCTAGGGCGATTATCGATAATATTAGGGCTATTGCTCCCAGCGCAGTGGCCGTGGATGCGCTGCTAGAGGCGCTCTTAGCCTTATCATATGCCTGTGACGCTGTCTGAGAAACCTTGGATACACTGCTGCTAAGCCCTGAAACCTTACTTTCAAGGCTTGAAACCTTACCCTCAAGGCCGCTGACCTTGCTGTTAAGCCCGTTAACAGTGTTCTCAAGCCCTGAAACCTTGCCTGCAAGCCCGCTGACAGTTTGGTTCAGCTGTCCAACCTGGCTTGACACATTAGCTATTTCCTCAACTCCCCTGAGCTCCCCCATGAGGCCCGTAGCCCAGAGGAGGATGTTCCTAATGAACCTGGGGCCGTCGAGCTGTATTCCATAATACGAATATGTCACCATGGGCTGATAGTCGCCGTAGGGGCTCTCACCGCTAACGATTATTACATCCTTATTATTGACGACCTCTGCTGCAAGCAGGACGAACCTGCCTGTATCACCTACATGATAGGCCATGCCTAGGCGGCCGGGTGCTCCAGGGGCGCTGGGCTGATGCTCCACTATCCTGGCCTGATCAGATGTCCACACTATCCTGTAAACATCGTCGGGCTTACTATTGGTGAGGCTATGCCAGTTGCCATTCTTATCAATCCATGCTACTGCTCCAGGCCCGTGCATCAAGACCTTATGGGCACCGTATGCGAGGAATGCTACAGGCTTATCAGGCTCCACTAGCCCTACAACCCTGTATGGTTTGCCTGCATTACTCACCGGATCCTCGACGCTCACATAGTCGTGCCTGAGATCGGAGCCTAGGGCTTCCAGCACAGCGTTATTAGCGTTCATAGCTATCTCGAGGTTTCCTCCCTGGGCAGGATAGTCGCTGTCGCCTGCAAACCATATGGCCCTCCTACCCAGGTGCTTGGATGTCCACCAATCCTTGATCGCGTTTATTTCATCCTGGGTGAACTCTGCTGTAGGCTGCCCTATGATAATCATGTCCACGCTATCCTTAACTGCCGCGAAGTCGTCTCCAGCGAAGCCTCCTACAAGTATCTTGGTAGCCTTGCTCACAATGTCTTGAGGCAAGCTCTGCGCGGCTGTCTGGTCGGAGACCATCACATACCAGTAGGCTTCGGGAAATATGCTCATTATCATGTCGAGGCCTCCAGGGTTCTCGCCGTGAGATAGGTCTACGAGTATGACTGGGCCAGGCATCCTGGCAGCATAGGCAGGCATCGCTGCGACGAATAATACTGCTATTACTATGCTTGAAAAGAGCAGAGAGGCTGCCTTCTTCACAATTACACCTCTGCCGTGCTCTATGGATGGGCCTTTATTTATCTTTTATTTATCATGCGTGATCATCGATGAAGAACAAACTTATTTTGAAATACCAGGTAACTGTCGGATTAGAGGTGAAATAGTCCTATGAGGAGGAAACGTTCACTAAGCGCAACTGCGGCGGCAGTGATCATTGTTGTAATAATAGTGGTCGGCGCAGCTGCTTTCCTCTTGTCTCAGCGTGGAGGAGGCAAGACAACCACGACTACTCCGACTACCACTACGACCACTACGACCAGCACGAGCACAACCACAACAACCACCACCAGCACCACCAGCACCACAACAACTAGTACTAGTGTTGCAGCCACTACAACTACCACAACAACTTCGGGTAAAGGGATAACGCTCGTTATTCTGACGAGGCATCCTGGAGACATTATAGATAAGGCTAGGATAGCCTTCCTTAAGAGCGATATAGCTAAGAAGTATAATATAAAGGAGCTTAAATTCATCCAGCTTCCGCCAGGGCTTTGGGAGAGCTACATTAAGTCAACGCCTGTCGACGTGGCGTGGGGTGGAGGTCCAACGCTCTTTGACATGCTTTACATGGATGGATATCTAGCACCCCTGACAAGCGACATAGCGTTAAAGGCTGCCTCCCAGATACCAGACGTGCTTGCAGGTTCACCTATGAAGAGGGTTGGCAAGGATGGTAAGCTATACTGGGTTGCAGCAGCCATAGCATCCTTCGGCTTCACCGTCCATACGAAGCTGGCTAAACAAGTAGGCCTCCAAATACCTCAGAGCTGGAAGGATCTAGCATCAATAAACCTAGGCGAAATACTCGTAAAATACGGTAAACCTGCACTAGGCATAGCTGATCCCACGGCAAGCACGAGTAACACTAGGATGTATGAGATCATATTGCAGGCATATGGATGGGATGAGGGTTGGAGAACCCTAACCCTCATGGCCGCCAATGCTCACATCTATAGCGGCAGCGGGGATGTAAGGGATGCCGTGATAAGAGGTGAGAGAGTAGTAGGCATAACCATAGACTTCTACGGCTATACCGCGCATATGGAGGAGCCTGCATGCGAGTACATAGCCCCTAAGGGAGAAACAATTGTGAACGGAGATCCAATAGCCCTTGTATCAAACTCGAAGCATCCTGAGGCTGCCCAGGCCTTCATAGCATGGGTCCTGACAGACGGCCAGAAAGTATGGCTGGACCCAGATATCAATAGGCTGCCAGCCAACCCCAATGTATTCAAGACTCCTGAAGGGCAGAAGAGGCAGGACCTCTACCAGGAGTATGAGAAGATGCTGCATGCCAAGAGCATGAAGTTCAATGATACCCTGGCCCTAGAATACGAATATGCTATGCAGCTGTACTTTAAGGCAACCCTAGTGGATGCCCACAGCCACCTCCAGAACGCATGGATAGCGCTGCTTAAAGCATATATGAATAAGAAGATCAGTGATGCAAAGTTCAAGGAACTTGAAGACAAGCTGACGAGCCTACCTGTATTCAAGGATCCAGTCACAGGCAAGGAGGTCAAGTTCACCCAGGACTATGCTATAAGCATAAACAACAGATTGAAGAAAGACCAGGCATTTAAGAGCGAGATAATGAGCAGGTGGCGTGAAGCAGCTATAGCTAAATACGACGAGGTATATAAGGCGGTTTCAGGAGGCTAGAGGGTGGCGCGGCACGAAGGATTAGGAAGGCTGACAAGGCTACGCTACGAGCTCGATGCCTTCACCCTAATAGAAATAATTTTTCCCGTATTCATGCTTACATTATTCCTCCTCCTCCCAGTCCTATCCACATTTGAAGCAGCCACCAAGTATAGGCTGTCAAACCTCTTAGGCGAAAGCTACTGGAATCCATGGAATCCTACAGGCCAGGGTGTAAGGCTGATCAAGGGCGCAGGGTATACGAGAATAGTTGTGGAGGGGTGGAATTACGGGGTCATACTTAACTCAGTAATAAACGCGGCTGTTGTAACGCTGGCTGCATCGATCCTTGGAATAATAGTGGCATTCGTGCTGGCCAGATACGAGTTCCCGGCTAAAACCCTGCTGAGAGTTATGGCCATAGTACCCCTGCTCGTAACACCCTTCGTCAACGCCTATGTGATCAAGAAGATATTCGGCCCTACCTTCGGCACAAATACTTTGAGCTGGTTTCTCCACGACATACTACACCTACCAATATATATTGAGGTTAGAAACCTGGCTGGAGTAACCTTAACCCAGATCATAACGTTCTACCCTATAATATACCTCAACATGTTCTCAGCCCTCCTAAACATTGATCCGAACCTCGAGGAGCAGGCCGAGAATCTGGGAGCAAGGGGGTTCAAGCTTTTCCGAACAGTCACCCTCCCCCTAGCTCTCCCAGGACTCGCAGCAGGGGCTGCGCTTGTATTCATATTCTCCCTCGAGGATGTGGGGGCGCCGATAATATTCGGCTTCCGGGATATCTTATCCTACAGGATATTTGCATACTTCATAGGGCTTAGCGCGGGCTCCAAGTCCCCTGAGGTCGGGGCTCTGGCACTAGTCATGCTGCTCATAGCTCTAACAGTATTCGTGGGTATACGGCAGTACGTCAGCCTCAGGCAGTACGCCATGATAAGCAAGGGGGGCAGGTGGAAACCTAGGATCACGAAGCCTGGGTGGAAGGGCTTGCTAGCAATATATTTAGTGGTGTTCCCCATAGTCCTGTTCACCATGCTTCCCCAGCTGGGAGTAATAACGCTCAGCCTGAGCGAGAGGTGGGGGACAAGCCCGCTGCCCCAAGGCTTCACCCTCAGCAATTTTGCAGGCATAATTCATAGGAGCGGCGTGTTCAGAGGCATTGAGAACAGCTTCACGTATTCAACCCTAGCTGTAAGCATAATAATACTTGTCTCCATCAGCGTCTCCTACGTGGTATCAAGGCTCAGGATACCTGGCATGACGGCCCTCGACACTCTGGCCACGATGCCCATAGCTATTCCAGGCCTAGTCGTGGCTTACGGCTACTTCTTCTTCTTCAGAGGCATAGCTAGGGGAACAATCCTGGATCCACTTAGGGATCCAGCCATACCAATAATCCTGGCGTACAGTATGAGGAGGCTTCCCTTCGCAGCCCGATCCATATTTGCAGGCTTCAGCCAGGTGCATGAGGCCCTGGATGAGGCTGCGATGAATCTAGGCGCCACTAGACGCAAAGTACTGTCATCCATACTTCTACCCATGCTGCTGCTCAATATTGCTAGTGGAACACTGCTCAGCTTCGTATACTGTATGGGTGAGACAAGCGTAAGCGTAACTCTGGGCGGGCTTGGAGGAGATGTGGGTACACCTAATCATAGGGGGCCGATAACAATGGTTATCTACGACCTCATATCTAATCCCAGGGCGAACAGCATACAGCTGGCAGCAGCGCTGGGGGTGATCCTAATGTCTCTCCAAATAACAGCCATAGTGCTGATCACGCTTGTATTTAAGCAGAGCTACGCCTTCATAGGTGTGTAGCAATGGTTAAGCTAAGGCTAGACAATGTGACTAAGAGGTTCGGCAGAACAGTCGCAGTGAGCGGTATGAGCGTCGAGGTAGAGCATGGAGAACTCTTCACATTCCTGGGTCCAAGCGGATGCGGCAAGTCAACTACTCTTAGACTAATAGCTGGATTTGAGCTTCCAGATGAGGGTAAAATATTCTTCGACGACGAGGATGTGACGTTAAAGAAACCTTATGAGCGTGGAACTGCAATGGTTTTCCAGAATTATGCTTTGTGGCCGCATATGACTGTTTATGATAATATTGCCTACGGCCTCAAGCTCAGAAAACTACCAAAAAACGAGATCAAAAGAAAAGTCAAGGAAGCATTAGAGATGGTTAAGCTACCCGGATACGAGGATAGATACCCCACCCAGCTTAGTGGTGGTGAGCAGCAGAGGGTTGCTTTGGCCAGGGCCCTCGTAGTCGAGCCTAAAATACTCCTACTAGACGAGCCTCTAAGCAACCTTGACGCCAAGCTGAGGCTGGAGATGAGGGAGGAGATAAGGAGGCTGCAGAGAGAACTCGGAGTCACCACAATATATGTGACGCACGACCAGGAGGAAGCCATGAGCATATCGGATAGAATAGCAGTTATGAATAAGGGCAGGCTCATGCAGGTGGGAACCCCGCATGAAATATACTATAAGCCTAGAAACATATTTGTAGCCAGTTTCATAGGTAGGAGCACCGTTCTCCAAGGAAGAGTGCTGAGGATAGAGGAGGATGTGGCTGAGGTGCTTGTAGGAAACCTCAGGTTGAGAGGCATAGTAATGGGGGATGAAGCAATGAGGCCTGGAGGCGAAGCAATGATTGTCATAAGGCCCGAGTTCTTCGAGAAAGAGGCTCCCAGAGAACCATACAATACTATTAAAGGTAGAGTAGCATTATCCATGTTCATGGGCGTCTTCAATCAGGTTAGAATAGAAGATGGAGGCGTAGGACTGACAGCCTACCTGGAACCAGAGGATACGCCGCCCCTAGGCTCAGAGCTAACACTATATATTCCCATAAACAAGGTATACGTTTATGCTGCAAGCCAGGCCCTCCTCCCCTATAAGACAGGCATGTAGCCTTAAAAGCATCTAGTCCCACGCCTGTTTCCAGCTTTCCCTGCAAGCCGTGAATCCCAGTCCTAGCTATCTAAAACACTTAAATGCTCCTATCAACCCAAGAGGCATAGGGATGCCAATGTTAAGGGATAAGCGTGCAGCAATACTATCAATCATGCTTCTAGCCTTGTTTACAGCATCAATAACGTTCTACCCGGGGATTAATAGGAGCACTGCAGCAGTACTGCCCCCCTCAATACGTAAGCCTCTACCAACGCTGCCTGCACCCGTGCTGAATGGCTCCTGGATATTAGTAGAGGTATCAGGACCTTCAAGCACTGAAGGGTGGAGCATATGGATCGAGGCTCCAGGCCACACTTATAATCTAACAAGCTTCAAGATAGTTAGGAGTGCCTCGAAGCCTGGGCTCATAGTCTTAAATGTTAGTATTCCTGGGAAAGTCGCGCCAGGACTCTACGACCTATACGTTGATACGGGCAGCGGGGTGGCAGGATCACCGCGCAGCGTATGGGTTCTATCCAAGTGGCCTGACAAGCTAACAATAGCGCACCTCACGGATGTTCACATAGGGGTAATAGCGGCTAATGGTAGGACGGCGATAAACTATGCTATAAGTGAGGTAATGTTGATCAACATGCTTCCAGTAGACCTGGTGGTTGTCACCGGGGATAATGCCGATGTGGGTGCAATGGTATGGCATCACAGGGTTTTCCTACAGGTTCTCAACCTCCTAAGGAAGCCCAGCATAGTTGTTCCAGGAAACCATGATTATGCGGGGGATCCAACTCTCCACAATTATTTAACACTAGTGGGATACAGGTATCACGCTACAAGAATAGGGAAGTTCCTGCTCGTAGGATTAGATTCAGGCTCTGAGGGATATTTCGACTCGGAGGAGTTGAAGTGGGCTGAAAACCTGCTCGCAGAGAATGGTAATAATAGCACTATTATAATGTTCTGGCATCATCCTCCCTTCCAAGCTACAGTGGCTGGAGTGGTTAGCGGGGATCCTGCTAAAGGAGTGTTCACTGTTAAGGGCGTCAAGGTGAACTCGGAGACGCATAGGCCGGAGGCTTTCACAGGCAGCTTCAACTATAAGTCCAAGGCCCTATTTTACAGCAGCTGGGTGAATCATCCAGACCAGCTTAAAAGAATACTTACATGGACCCAGAAGTACAATATACCCCTAATACTGAATGGCCATGTACATAACGATGGCACAGTACTGTTTAACAATAAGACATGGTTTGTGACAACGTCTCCTGCTGGAGGGCCTGCATGGACCGATACGCCGGGCTCTCACCATGGGTTCAGGATAGTGGACGTCTATGCTAATGGGACGGTGAGGGTTTGGAAGACGAATGGGAAGCCTGTGTTCAGCGACTTCAACGCCATCGACATGGAGAAGGCTGAGGCTGACCTGATATACGGAGCCGATTCAGCAACACTTGAACTACACTTCAAGGATCTACCGGACCTCAAATTCATTCCAAGCAGCTATGAGATATGGGTTCAGGCCCTGCCATCCAAGAAGAACATGACCGTTCAGTGCAGCGGCCTGAAGCCTGAAAGCATTGAGACCTATAAGACCACTCGCGCATCATACTATGTTATCAAGCCGTCCTCGCCGCTCAAAGCTAACGCCAACTACAGTATAGCCGTCTACGCTGAGAAGGATACCGAGAAACCTGAGGTAAGCATAGTCAGATACCAGCCATCTAGGCCTACACCGCGCTCAGGAGTAAAACTAACAGTAAAAGCCACCGATAAGGGGTGGGGTGTAAGAGACGTATACGTCGACTACATGCTTCCCGGAGGACAGGTTAAGACACTTAAAGCAACACCCCAGTATGGAGGCAGCGTTAATGCCTTCGTCCTCCCACACTACTTCACAGTAACAATACCGCCAGTTTCCAATATACCTGAGAGTAAGCCATACATAGAGGTTAGAGCCAGAGCCATAGATGCTGCTGGAAACAAGGCCGAGACAGGATGGGTTAAAATAGTGTTCAGATTACCCCAGACAACCACGACTACTCCGACTACCACTACGACCACTACGACCAGCACGAGCACAACCACAACAACCACCACCAGCACCACAAGCACCACAACAACTACAACAACAATCATTTCAACTACAACTACCACTACCATGCCTCAGAGCAGCCAGTCCTCTACAAGCACGGGTGGAGGCGAAGGAGTGAACATCGAGCTGATAGTAGGGGTAGTTGTAGTGGCGCTCATAATAGTTGCAATCATAGCGGCAATCTCGCGGAGAAGCTGAAGTGTCTCCACAAAGAACCATATTTATTTTCTCCTATATTCTTCTACCCGCAGGAGATGAGGAGCAGTGAATCTAGCAGGCATTCCGCCGGGCAGCAGGGTACGTGTGATATCGCTCTACGGTGGCAGAGAGCTGCAGAGAAGGCTCATGGAGATGGGGCTGGTTCCAGGAAGCCTAGTAGAGGTGGTTAGCAATAATAACAGAGGGCCTGTGATCATAAGGGTGAGGGGGGTAATGATAGCGCTCGGCAGAGGTATGGCTTCAAGAATAATAGTTGAGACTCTCTAGAAGAATTCCTAATAATTCTAAATCTACGAGCTTCACGCTGGTTAAACATAAAAATTAGGCTAGCCTAACTCTGCTGGGGCGAGGTTTGAAGAGGCTCAGCGTCGGCGAGTGCGACATAGTGGTGGCTGTTGCAGGCAACCCGAACGTCGGCAAATCAACGCTTTTCAACAGGCTTACAGGAGAACTCGTACATGTTGCTAACTGGCCTGGCGTAACTGTGGCTAGAAGTGAGGGGAGAGTAATATTTGATGGCAGGAGAATATGCTTCGTTGATCTCCCTGGAACATACGGCTTATCCTCAACGTCGCCTGAGGAGAGGGTTGCCAGGGACTATATTGTCAGCGGAGAGCCTGATGTGATCCTAGTGCTGGCTGATGCATTAGCCCCTGAGAGGACGCTCTACCTCCCAGTACAGGTCTTAGAGCTCACGCCGAGGGTAATAGTAGCGTTCAACAAGGTGGATGCAGCACACGCGACGGGCATCCATATACACGTTGACGGCTTCTCAAGGGAGCTGCGAATACCGGTTATAGCTATTTCAGCCTCAACTGGCCAGGGCCTCGAAGAGCTTCTAAGAACAATAGTAGAGGAAGCCTATCAGCCTCCCCGCAGAGAACCTTTAACCATAAACTACGGTACGCTGGAGCCATATATTGATAGGCTTGTAGAGAAGCTTAAATCCAGGCTCAGCCCCGATGAACCTTACCCTGCAAGATGGATTGCCGTTAAACTCCTTGAAGGAGACGAGGATGTGGAGAGATACGTTGAGCAGCGTTACGGGAGGGATGTCGTTGAGGAAGCCTTGAGGATGTCAGGTGAATATGCTGAAACATACGGGCGTCCACCCTCAGAAACAGCTATTTCATCGAGGTATAGCTTCGTGGACAGCCTTGTCAGAAGACATGTTGTGAGAAAGAGGGTTGAGTATAAGCCTAGCAGGATGGATGAAGCCTTCTTGAAGCCTGTTATAGGCCCCCTGCTCTCAACCCTCATACTCTTCCTCATACTCTTCATAGCATTCACGGTGAACACTGGTTTCCCGCTTAACCTTGTGTTCAGTTATATGGGGTATGAGGGTTTAGGCGAAGCCATTGAGAAATATAGTCTCAGCGGCCTCCTAGGAATACTTTTCAGCATGGCGGGTAGCGCTACATCCTCGTGGCTCAGCGGTATTGCTCCAGGCTGGCTTACCTCACTCATAGATGATGGTATTATTGGTGGTGTTGGAGCAGTGCTAAGCTTCCTGCCCCTCATAATGATAATATACGCCCTGCTAGGAGCCTTGGAGGACAGCGGGCTTGCAGCAAGAATAGCGATGTCCTTTGACAGCACTTTCAGAAGATTCGGCGCTTCAGGTAAAGCCGTGTTCCCCTATATACTCAGCCTCGGATGCAATGTTCCAGGAGTCTTATCGACAAGGGCCTTAGAGGAGAGGGAGGAGAGAATAGCGGTTGCCCTAAGCGTGCCCCTCGTACCCTGCCAGGCTAGGCTAGTGGTTATAATGGCCTTCGCATCAGTATTATTCAAGGGAGGATTAACCCAAGCTTTAGTTGTCCTAAGCATATATCTCCTAGCCATCACACTTGCCCTCATAGTAGGCAAAGCTATTAGAGCCCTGCTCCTAGGAAAGAAGGAGCCCCCGGAGCTGCTTCTAGAGATCCCCCCCATACATAATCCCAGCTGGCGTGTTGTATGGTGGCATACATGGGATAACAGCAAGCATTTCCTGAAGAAGGCAGGCACAGTGATCCTGGTTTTAAGCATAGTTTCATGGTTTCTCCTAAGCTACGGGCCTGGAGGAGCCGTCAATAATCCTGCAGACAGTTATGCAGCAATACTGGGCAGACTCATATCCCCTCTAGCCAGCATATACGGGGTTCACGGGGATGCTGCCTGGAAGCTGGCCTACGCTTTTGAAAACGGGTTTATAGCTAAGGAGGGGGTGCTCGACGCAGTGATGCTGCTCCACCCTCAGGCAAAAAGCATATCGGATGCTGTGAGGGCGCTGGGCATAAATGTTGTGCAGGCCTACTCCTTCCTAGTAGCTATGACCCTCTATGTACCATGTGTTGCAACCATAGCTGTAATATACTCTGAAACACGTAGGGCAAGCTATGCTGCGCTAACCATAGCCTACATGATCATCTTAGCCATAATCGTGTCTGCAGGCATATACTGGGCCTTAGAGGCTCTCCTCTAGATTCTTCCTGAAGCTATGTCTTTCATGGTATCTACGATGTACTTTACATCGTTAGGGCTTAGAGCAGGATGTACTGGGAGGCTGAGCACCCTGCGCGCAGCCTCGGATGCTACAGGACACATGTTTGGAGGATAGCCTAGACTCCTATAGAGGGGCTGCATATGTATGGGGAGAGGATAATGGACAGCTGTCCCCACACCTCTCTCCGATAGAAGCCTCGCTAACTCATCCCTGCCTACAGGGAAGCCTTCTTCAACCCTTACAACATACTGGTGCCATACATGCTTGTAGCCTGGCTTCTCCACAGGCAGTCTCAGCCCTCCGATACTCCTAAGCCCCTCTGATAGCTTCTCAGCGTTCCTCCTCCTAGCCTCGTTAAACGAGTCAAGCTTCCTCAGCTGTGCTACCCCTATTGCGGCTTGAAGAGCCGTCATCCTATAGTTCCCTCCAAGCATTACGTGATGGTACCTGGAATCCTGCCCGTGATCCCTCCACATCTTAACCCTATAGGCTATTCCAGGGTCATTCGTTGTAATCATTCCTCCCTCCCCAGTGGTCATGTTCTTAGTAGCATAGAAGCTGAAGGCCGCTACATGTCCTATTCCCCCAACCCTCCTCCCATTAATCTCAGCTCCATGAGCCTGCGCAGCATCCTCCACGACGTATATGTGGTGATCCTCGGCTATCTCCATTAATGCCTTCATATCGGCTGGATGGCCGTAAAGGTGCACCGCTATTATAGCTCTAGTCCTCCCAGATATCTTATCAGCCACGTCATCAGGGTTTATGGTTAGGGTCTCATCCTCCACGTCTGCGAAGATGGGCTTAGCACCCTGCATCAACACGACATTGGCTGTAGCTATGAATGTGAAGTCGGGGACTATGACCTCGTCTCCAGGCCCTATTCCGAGAGCCTTTAAGGCTAGATCAAGGGCGGCGGTACCGTTAAACACAGCGTATGCGTGGTTGACGCCTATGTATGATGCAAACTCCTCCTCGAACTCCTCTACCACGGGGCCGTGTACAAGCCAGCCTGACTTCAAGACCTCTATAACCCTGCTCAGCTCCTCTTCACCCATAATGGGCTTAGATACAGGTATATGCCTCTCCAACACTCTTCTCCACTCATGGCTTTGAGGGATAGGCTTAAAAGATCAATGGATGCCTCCACGATCATAGCATTAGTGCTGCAGGTGGCTGAGGGATGAGTCTAGAGCACCTTGACCCTTGGGGGCATGCTATGGTCAGGGACTATGAGAGGCTCTTCAAGACCTTTGGAATAAAGCCTTTCAAACCCCTCCTCTCCAGAATAAGGAACCCAATGCATCTCATGAGGAGAGGAGTGGTCTTTGGACACAGGGACTATGAATCAGTGCTTGACGCCCTAGAGAATGGCGATAGGCCTGCAATAGTAACCGGGTTCATGCCTAGTGGTAGATTTCACTTCGGCCACAAGATGATAGCGGACCAGCTTATATATTATCAGAGGCTAGGCTTCGAGCTCTTCGTGCCCCTAGCTGATGCTGAGGCATATGCTGTGAGGAAGATTCCGCGCAGCATGGTGGTAGATTACGCTCTCAACCAGTACGTAGCTAATCTCATAGCCCTGGGATTAGAGAAGAGGCACCTCCACATATATTTTCAGACAAACTACGAGGTCCCCTACTATAGGCTTCTCCAGATGTCTTCGAGGAGGGTTACTGGGAACGAGATGGAGGCTATATACGGCTCTCTCGAGCCCGGGAAAATAGTGGCCGCATTAACACAGGTAGCTGACATCCTCCACCCTCAGCTCGAATATTTCGGAGGCTATAGGCATGTGCTCGTACCAGTGGGTGTTGACCAGGACCCTCACATAAGGCTTACCAGGGATATAGCTGACAGGATGAGTGAGATTAAGCTTACAAGGCCTGCATCAACATATCATAGATTCATGACTGGGCTTGATGGAGGAAAGATGAGCAGCTCCAGGCCAGACTACGCTATATTTCTAGATGACCCCGTAGAGGATGCTGTGAGAAAGCTTAGGAGAGCCCTCACCGGCGGGAGGCCTACAGTAGAGGAGCAGAGAAAGCTTGGAGGAGAACCTGAGAAATGCACCGTCTATGAGTTCTACCTATACCACCTCGTCCTAGACGATGCAAAGCTGCTGGAACTATACCGTAGATGCAGGGAGGGAGAAATGCTGTGCGGAGAGTGTAAGAGAATAGCTTCGGAAATGCTTGCATCGTGGCTTAGAGAACATCATAGGAGGCTGGAGAAAGCTAGGGACAGAGTGCTGGAATACGTGGAGCCCCCTAGCTTCTAGTTCTAAGAGGCTTCACCGTTACCCTTCTTCTCCTTATCCTCCTCATGCAGGGCTCCTGCCTGCAGAAGCATCTTGTAGAGATGACGGTCGGCAGGAGCATCCAGATATATCTTAAGCCCTGTATCTATATGTAATACTAGTAGGCGGAGGGCATCCAGCTCATCTATCAACGGCTTATCAACATATATCATGTCCTCCTCACCCATTCTAACAACCTTTAATTCATGCATTATGCCGCTAATCCCCGTGACAGCATCATCCCTAACGCTCAACCCATGGCTCCCCATGGATCCCTGCGAGGGATCCATACCTCCGCCTTCAGACCTCCGCCTAGGCAATTCTACCCCCAATACACAGTTCTCTAATATGCATGGCTAGGATATTTAAGTTATTAGGGTGCTTATCCAAAAAGTATGGGTGATGCTATATATTGCTATGTACTGGTTGCTGTAAGGCTAGCCTGGCAGGAGACCTTCTTCTTCAAGCCTGTCTGCAAGCCATCTCAGCCCTAACTCCTCTAGCTTGGCTCTAGTAGGCCTTCCCTTAATCCATCCCCTAGCCTCATAATATTCAGGCAGCATCTCGGATAGTCTTACAACCTGCCCCTTGGACGCTCCTTCAGGCATAGGTTCTTCTAAGAACCTCCTCGGCAGCGTGTCATACTCTTCCCCGTCGCCGAAGCTGAGGACGTTGAAGGCTCTCTCAGCATTATATATTCTCTCGCCTATTGTGTGGACTTCCTCTTTGCTTATATCCCACCCTGTCACGGCTTGCAGTATCTTAGCGTAGTCCTCGTCCCATATGGCGAAACTGCTGAACTTGCATAGAATCATGGAGTCTATGACTCCGAACACATCCTGAAACTCCTTAACCAGCTTCCCCTTGCCACGGGTCTCGAACCTGTCAACCAGGGTGGGCACTCCTAGAACCTCAGGGGAGATCATGTATGCTCTTAGATGGCATCCACCCCTATTACTAGTAGCATAAGCTAAGGCGTGTCCCTGAGCCCCCCGGGGATCATATGCCGGGAGCTCCTGCTTCCTCACAGCCATGGCAAGCTCAGGTGCACCATACTTGCTGGCAAGCCTCCAGGCTCCTTCAGCCAACTCGTCTCCTATGCCACTCCTATAGGCAGTTCTCCACACCAGCTCCACTATGGCGTCAGGTCTACCCCACTCAACCTTTAACCCTCGTAGAGCTTCCTTTGGAACCTTGTTCTTCTCGACGAGTTCCATGAGGGTTCCTATAGTGTGGCCCATGCTTATGGTATCTAGGCCCAGCTCGTTGCACAGGTAGTTAGCCTTAGCTATGGCTGCAAGATCATCGTTGCCTGTCTGCGCTCCGAAGGCCCAGACTGTCTCGTATTCTGGTCCCCCACCCTCCCCGCTGAACGGAGACTTGGGAACCTTGGTGTACCTGGCGCACGTTATGACGCATCCCCAGCACGACTCCTCTATGCTCTTCTTCTTGTCCAGGTATGTTTCAGCCATGGTCTCCCCGCTTATCTTCTCAGCACCCTCAAACACTCCTGTCTGGAAATTCCTGGTGGGGAAGAGGCCTGCCTTGTTTATTATGTTCACCAGTATGGCTGTTCCAAGCTTAGGCAGCCCCTCGCTTGTCACAGGGTTCTCCCTGTGCTTCCTAGTCATCTCCACGACGACTTCTCTGAAGAGGTCGGGTTTAGCTATTTTAGGCTTCTCATGTCCTCTAACAGCTATTGCCTTAAGCTTCTTGGAGCCCCAGACGGCTCCATGCCCGCCTCTACCTGCAGCCCTGTTCTTATCATTCATTATGGCTGCGAATTTAACCAGGTTTTCGCCTGCAGGGCCTATTGCAGCCACCTTGATGTGCCTAGCCTCCTTCGCTCCGATCTCGGCTGCCAGCTCTGACTTAATGATATCAGTGGTGCTGTGTACATCCTTGCCCCAGAGATGCGTGGCATCCCTTATCTCAGCCTTACCATCATGTATCCACAGGTATACTGGCTTCTCACTATTATTCTCAATGATCACGGCGTCGAAGCCTGCGAACTTCAGTTCAGGGCCGAAATTACCTCCACTCTGACTGTCATGAATAGTGTCGGTGAGAGGAGACTTGGTTACACTGCACCATCTGCCCGACTCAGGTATCCCTGCTACGCCTGTAGCAGGCCCCGTCATAACGAAGGCCTTGTTAGCAGGGCTGAGAGGATTGATCCTGGGATCTATCTCCTTCAACGCCAAGTATACTCCAAGCCCTCTGCCGCCGATCCATCTCCTCAGAATACTGTCAGGGAGGAATTCAACCCTCATCCTACCATTCCATAAATCCACCCTTAAAATACGGCCCATATATCCTCCAGGCAAGATACCATCCTCTAATATATAGTGGTGGGAATAGCTTAAAATTCTTATTACTGTTTATATTATTTTCAATCGTTATTACCCTATGGTAATAACGGTATTGTTTTAAGCATTACTATGTATGTCTCATATTATGCTGGGTGGATAGGGGTTGGAGATACTGAGCAGTGATTGGAGAATAGCTTTGAGGGAGGGCTCGCATCCCCTCGAACTAATGGTTGAGATTACAACGAGATGTAACTATCAGTGCGTCTACTGCTTTAGGAACATGATGCTAGGCGAGGATCTAGGAGACATGGAGCCCGAAGTGTTCCGCAGGATTCTAAGGGAGGCTGAGCGGGCAGGAGTCAGGAAGATAAGCTTCTCAGGCTGGGGTGAGCCGCTGATTCATCCCAGCATACTCGACTTCCTTGGAGAGGCTAAGGAGAGGGGGTTCGAGGTTCTCCTAAACACTAATGGCTTCTTCCTAGCAGACTATGTTGACGATATCTATAGGATGAGGATAGACGAGCTCTATGTGAGCCTGGATAGCAGTGATGAGGATGTATACAAGGTGCTGCGTAGAGGCGGTGATCTCGCAAGGGTTGTTGAGGCGCTGCTCAGGCTTAAGGAGCTTAGGAGAAGGGATCTAAGCTTTAAGCCTGATCTACGCATACAGTTCACTTTAACCAAGCTTAATTATGAGAACCTTGTACCCATGATAGGGCTTGCAGGCAGGCTGGCGGCCTCAAGGCTCATTGTCTCCAACATTGTCCCCCTGACGGAGGGGATGGAGAAGAGCCTGGCATGCTATGTTGACGATAAGTGTAGGAGGAGGGTTGAGGAGCTGAAGGAAGATGTGGCTAGGCTGAGCATGGTGCACAACGTGTATGTAAGCATGCCGCAACTAGGCTTAAATACGGAGAGAAGATGCCCCTTCGCAGCAGGCAAGGCCTTATTTATACGTAGGGATGGGCTGGTGGCCCCATGCATATACTATGCTCACAGCTGGCGCAACCACCTGTTCAATGTTGATAGGGAGATAGAGGCCGTGATCCTCGGAGACCTGAAGAACGAGGGGCTCATAGATGTGTGGAGAAGCAGGTATGCTGAGATGAAATTCATGCTTGACACAATGCATATGCCTTCATGCCACGACTGCCCCCTCAGAGACTACTGCACACTTACTAGGAGTAACGAGGCCGACTGCTGGGGAAACACTCCCACCTGCGCCCACTGCCCCTATGCGAGGGATATGGTGAGATGCCCTCTCTAAACATAAGGGTGAACATTTACATGACTCTCAGAGAGAAGCTTGGATGGAATACTAGAATAGTTGAATTGAAGTCGGGGGAGAACAGGCTCAGCAACCTCCTGGAAAAGCTTCCAAGGCTGGCTGAGGAGCTGGAAGCATATAGAGAGAAAGGATACGAGCCTGTAATACTCGTTAACGGAAGGCACCACGTGTTTCTAGGAGGCCTAGACGCCGTGCTTAGTGATGGAGACGTTGTCGACGTCTTCCCTCCTGCCGCTGGAGGCTAGTTTCCTCAGCCTCCTCTCAATACTCCACGCGTATCTTCGAAGTATGAGGGATAATCCTATCCTCCTCCACACAGGCTTAACCCTGCCCTTCCTAATAGCCTCTAAGACATCGTCCACGCTACTATCCCCTGAGATCAGGGTGTAGGCTGCTCCAAGCAGCTCTGGTATATGGGCATCAGTATCAGCTAGTCCTGGGAGCCCCAGCCTTAAGGCAGCCTCCAATGCCCTCCTATTAGCCATAGGCTCCGCCGATGCATTGAACACCTCTATAGCGTCGAATGGATAGCGGTACACGTAGTCCCCTATTCCAAGCCTAGATAGATCGTAGGGGTGAGCGGGCACGACGAGGCACCCCTCGTCGTGAGCCCTGTCGACAAGGGGGCCCAGCTCCACAGGCACCTCCACCACATCCCTGCATAGGACGAGTACATCCCCCTTATCGCTTCTAACCTCATTACCAGTAATCACTGTTATAGGCTTCCCCCTAAGCCTGGCATACCTCCTAGCGATAACCGAGCCCTTGAAGGAGTTGTGGTCGGTTACACTTATCACTGAGAGCCCCACCCTAACAGCCGTGTCGACAAGCTGGCAGGGAGTAGCCCTGCCGTCACTCACCGTCGAATGCATGTGGAAGTCTCCACGCATAATCAAGGTCTCAGGAACCCCTATAACCAGGAGTCTAGGAGCAGTATATATGTAGGCTGGTGGAAGGCTTGGGGAACGTTGAGTATACACCCATGGTTAATGCTTCCCTATGCGATGGCTGTAGCTTATGCGTTGAACTCTGCCCAGCCATGGTTTTCAGGCTTGAGGGGAGAGTAGCAGTAGCGGATGCGGGGAAATGCATTGGATGCGGGTTATGCGTTCCACTATGTCCTAGGGAGGCTATAAGCCTCGTGATAGATCCTTAAGGCTAGGTTCTCCTCAGATGAATGGGCCTGCCCTGAGAGAGAGCTTCCGCAACCTTCCTCCTAGCAGAGGATAGCAGCCTCCAGAGGGTTCCTCGAGACACCTTCATCCGGGCTGCAGCCTCCTCCTGGCTTAGGCCCTCAGCGTACACTAGGCGTAGAGCTTCAAGCTCATCGGGCTGAAGCTCCACGGGTACTCCTGGAATAGGATGGCCGTACTCATCTATAGGTATGAATGATAAAGGAGTGCTGGGGCGAGATATGAATCTGGGCTTGGGTGGTCTTCCACGCCCACCCCTCCTTCTACGCCAGGCCCAGGTCATCAGCTACTCCTCTGCCTTCCCCTCTTCTTTTAAGAGATCTCTGACGAGTTCCAGGAACTTCTCCACGAAGGCTTCAAGCATTTTCCTACCCTTCTCAAGACTCGCAGCTGAAGGCTTTCCAAAGGCCCCTGGATCAGCGGTGTCGGGGTTGAATACATGTATCCTTATCCTGGATGAGCGGGATGGGTCAAGGGTTCTCCACTCGGTCTCAGGGGGTGGGGGAGGCACATCTTTACCCTCCAAGGCCTCCATGACGACCCGCTGGCCTAGGGCTAGAGCCATGCTCGTCTCACCCTCATCAGCGTGGAACAAGGGGGTCTCAGTGATCCTGGTGATCTCGGGGCCTATGAACCTCCACCAGTCGAATATAATTATGCTTAGCTCAGGGTCACGCAGCCTGTGTACTAGGCGGTTAGCAGCAACGTTCAGCGCATAGGTGTTCCCGCCATGGCCGTTAACCACTATTATCTTCTTGAAGCCATGCCTCCACACGCTTTCCAAAACCTCCTCTACTACAGCCATGAATGTCTGAGGGGTTAGTGTTACTGTTCCAGGATTATTCATCCAGTGCTCGCTTAGCCCGAAGGGTATTGGAGGTAGAACCAGTATCTTGTAGCCTTCATCCCACCCCTTCTTAGCAGCCTCTATGCTCAGCCTGTATGCTACATAGTGATCCGTGTCTAATGCCAGGTGGGGGCCATGCTGCTCAGTTGAGCCTACAGGCAGGACTACGATTGCCTCGCCTGCAAGCTCGCTTATCTCAGGCCACGTATGTTTCCCCCAGAGCACTTTTTCCTCCTCCATTCTCTCAGCCCAGCCTATAATGTCAGCTACAAGTGATAAGGATTGCTTATAGACATCCCCCTTATATTCCCGGCCACCAATCCTGTCACTGCTGCAGGGAGATGGTGGCTTGAGAGTCAAGCTCATAGCTTATACTCCTATGGGGGAGAGGCTGGTAGCAGCGGCTGCTAAGAAGAGCCTGACAAGGAAGCCCTTGGAGGCGTATGCTCAGAGCCTGGGGGAGGAGGAGGTGGAGGCGTGGATAAGGGAGACCCTTAGAAGACAGCACCTGAGCCCCTGGGAGCACAGCGTCTACACATATTCTGTGGAAAAAGTTAGCAGGGTTCTAACACACCAGCTTGTACGTCACCGGATAGCCAGCTATACGCAGCTGAGCCAGAGGTATGCTAAGATAAAGTATAGTGAAAAGCTTGCATCGATGCTTGAGGCTAGAGGAGTGGCCGAGCTCTCCATACCAGGTTATAGGATGAGGCTTGAGAGAATGAGGAGTGTGGAGCCTTCCTATAGGCTCACGGTCTCAAGGATCGATGGTGCGGTGGAGGCATCAATGATTCTCACAGTGAAGGGCAGCGAACTCGAGGTGGGCGAGAAGATTATCAGAGGCCCTGTTGGAGAAGCGCTTGCTGAAAGCTTCTTCAGGGATGCAGGGCTGGATGGAATACCTGAGGAGAATGCTTCCAGGAGATTCGGGGAAAGCCTGTACGCCAGGTTTGCACGCCTAATAGACTATAGGGTGCCATACAGGCTTGCCAGGAGGCCTAGGCTGCTGGCAATGTTCATAAGATCAGCTGAACAAGCCCTCCACCTATACCTCGACATGCTTGAAGAAGGCATACCGGCAGAGGATGCTAGATACATAGTTCCCCAGGCAATAGAGTCAGGCCTAGTTGTCACCATGAACGCCAGGGAACTTCTCCACTTCTTCTCGCTTAGAATGTGTACTAGGGCGCAGTGGGAGATAAGAACCCTTGCATGGCTAATGTGGAGGGAGGCCTACAAGGTTCATCCAAGACTATTTAAGTGGGCTGGCCCCAGATGCCTTGTACACGAGAACACTGTTAGGGAGGAGCCCCTGAGCCTCAGAGACCTGCTGGGATATGACCCAGCAGTAATAATGGATTCAGGTGAGAGGCCTCCTCCACCCAGGCCTAAGGCAAGACTGGTCAGCGAGAGGTGCCCTGAAATAGTGCCAGGTGAAACCATACCTCAATGCATACATGCAGGCTTCTCCGAGGTAATGGAGGTACTGCGGCTAGGCTGATAGGAGGTGGGGAAGCTGAATCTAAGGAGCCTCCTACGCTATGCTGGAGTATCCGAGCGGGGTGCCGTGCTTCTAGGCTCAACCCTAGCTGTTGACGGGCCTCATGGAAGACCATTAAGGGCTGTGAGCCACATACATTCAGACCATCTTGTAGGGTTAAGGGAGAGTGCTAGGAGGGCTGAGCTAATAGTAGCCACGCCTGCTACTCTAGAGATGCTTGTGGAGCTGGGCTACAGGATCCCTCTGCATAAGAGGAGGCCCCTGAAGTACGGTGAGCCTCTGGAATACATGGATGATACTGTGACGCTGCATAGGGCTAGGCACATAGTAGGCGCGGCGCAGACCCTCGTTGAAACAGGTGATGGTGTGAGGGTAGCTTATACGGGGGACTTCAAGCTTCCAGGCACTCCTATTCTAAGAGACCTGGATGTACTGGTCATAGAAGCCACGTATGGCAGGCCTGAATGGGTGAGGCCGTTCAAGGATAAGGTTGAGGAGCTGCTGGGAGACCTTGTTCTAGAAGCCCTATCTAAGGGCCCTGTCTACGTGTACGGTTATCACGGCAAGCTTCAAGAAGCCATGGAGATTCTAAGGAGGCATGGTGTTGACGCTCCATTCATAGCTCCAAGCAGAATATACAGGGTTACACGGATAGCTGTGAAGCATGGGCTGGAAGTAGGAGAACTGCTGGAGAATACTTGGAGCGAGGCCGCCGACGCTATGCGTTCAGCCTGGTATGTATGCTTCGACCACATGCATAGGTCTAAGCTGAGATATCAGAGGCTTGGAACACATATAATTCTATCAGGCTGGGAGTTCCAGGAACCCTTGAAACGCATAGATAGCCATACATGGCTAGTAGCCCTAAGCGACCATGCCGACTTCGAAGACCTTATGAGCTACGTGGAGGAGGCTAAGCCTAGGCTAGTACTGACAGACGCGTATAGGGATGGAGCAGCCCATAGGCTTGCATTAGAGATTAGGAGGAGGCTTGGAATACCAGCCAAGCCTGCCCCAAGCAGCGTAGGGCTGGACGACCAGCTTTTCTAAGCTCCCTATATGACGGTATACCTGTGCCTTAAAACCACTGTACGTATGGCTGCGGCGAGTATTATGAGGGATGAGGCGTATACTGCAAGCCTCTCCTCCCTTGAGGCGGGGGGAGGCATGTATTTCAGGCTTACGCCATCCACTCCCTGCAGGCTGACCGAGACCTTATAGTATTCTATGCTGATGCCCTTCTCCTGGAGCCCGAACTCCTCCTCCAAGAGGAGGCCGCTTCCAGCATCATAGACCGCCCTCTTATACCCTTGAGGCCCAGCGATTCTCACAAGCACGCCCATAACAACCCTCCCACCAACGCCGTAGGCGACAGGCGTGAATAAAGGCTCATACACAGCGCTCCCCATTCTAACCCTCCTCCAGGAATATAGGCTTCTAGCAGCATCGCTGCCCAGGTAGAAGTGCTGTGGATCAGGGTAGCCTATCATGCCTAGTATAAGCCTGCCGAGCTTGTCGTAAGGCTTTACACCCATATCCACGACTCTTCCATCAATGCCTGTCACGGTAAGCGTGTATGAGGCGCCCTGAGACTCCAGCCCCCCTGCAATAACAGAGGTTACTGAGACGCTGTATCGTGCAGTCCAATGCCCCTGAGCCTGGGAGCCAAGTGCAGGTGAGGCTAGGAGAAGCAGTATTAATGCTGGGAGGAGCATCCTTGCATCAACCAGTGCTTCAGCACCACTCATCATCATGGAATCCTCCTATATATAAGGTGAATCTCCTCCCCACATTCGCATAAAGTGTGTGATACTAGGCGGAGGCGGAGGGCATGGAGCACGGTGTCGAACCCTCTTCCCCCAACTATTGGTACAGACTCGTCGCCTCCAATTATCACGGGAGTTAAGGTAACCCTGAACTCGTCCACCAGGTTCTCCTCCACCAGGCTCCAGATAAGCTTGCCTCCCCCCTCAACAAGCAGGCGCCTCACTCCGAGCCCCCAGAGATCATGGAGTGCTACAGCCATATCCACCCTGCCGTCGGCTCCTCCTAGAAGCCTTACATTCACCCCTCGCCTCCTAAGCTCCTCCAGCTTCTCTCTAGGAGCAGCCTCAGAGGATATGAGAATTGTTTTGAAGGGATCCTGGGAGAATACTCTTGCGTTAAGCGGGGATCTAAGCCTCCCATCAACAACTACTCTGAGGGGATTAGGGCCTGGCGCAAGCCTAACTGTTAGGAGGGGATCATCCCTGATAATGGTGTTCGCACCTACCATGACTGCATCTGAGGACGCTCTAGCCGCATGGAGCCTGCGTAGATCATAGGGGCAGCTCAGCTTGGAGTCCCCCGTCCTACTGGCAATCCTCCCATCAATGCTAGCGGTAACATAGACTGTGACCCAAGGCTTCCTCAATGCGTAGGTACCGTAGCTTAATAAGCCGCTCATCCCCCTTTAAGCCTTGGTGCATAGTAAGCATGAGTAGAAGGCCCTTCAACCTTATTGTGACACATGAGCCAGGCTATGAGAACTTCCTGCTAGCCAAACAGCAGGTCCTGGAGATCCTCGGTGAGGCAAGCATCATAGACACCGCGCAGTCCATCATGCTGTTAAGAGTAGATGATCCCTACAAGGCTGCAAAAATGATCGCTGAGGGAATACCTGAATCAACACCCATACTGAGAGCAGTGCCTGTAGACGAGGTTGTTGAACCTACCACTAGGAAAGTGGGGGAAACTGTGGGGAGGCTTGCTGAGGAGAGGATCCCCCCTACAAGCACCTTCAGAATAAAGCTGGACGGCTATCTCTACAGGGATATGGGGGGAGTATGGCAGAGGCTGCATAAGCAGGAAGCCATAGAGGAGATAGCCAGGCATGTTGACAGGCCTGTAAACCTAAGCAAGCCTGACTGGCTTATATACATCAAGGTTGTCCGAATGCACGGTGGATGGGAGTATGCAGCCATCATGGTTGCACCTCCCAGCAGCATATTTTCGCGGTTCGGTGGGGGGAGCCGTGGCTAGAAGGCTCTTCGGCACCGCGGGTATTAGGGGGAGATATCCGGATAAAGTGTCACCCATCCTAGCGTATAGGCTTGGACTAGCTGTAGCGGCATACACAGGCTTCAAGGGACGCGGCATAGTAGGCCATGACGCCAGGGTTACAAGCCCCACCCTGTCGAGAATGGTGGCTGCAGGCCTTATGGCCGGCGGGCTTGACGCCCTCTACGTGGGCCTCGTACCCACACCCATCACAGCCTATGCCTCCAGAAGCCTGGGGGGCAATGCAGGCGTAATGGTGACTGCAAGCCATAATCCTCCAGAGGATAATGGCTTCAAGTTTTTCCAGTCTACGGGAATGGAGTATACCGAGGACATGGAGAGGGAGCTTGAAGGCCTCGTGGATGAGTGGGAGAGGCTTCAAGTCGAGTGGAGCAGAGTTGGAAGATTCGTAGATGCCTCAGAAGTATCGGAGGAGTACGTAGCTGAGCTTGTATCTAAGCTCGCCCCACCAGCGCCGCTGCACAGGGTTAGAGTAATGGTTGACTGTGCAAACGGCGCTGCCTCGAGGTTCACCCCCAGGATTCTCAGAATGATCGGTGTGAGCGTCGCCTCCCTCAACTGCCATGAAGACGGGTATTTTCCCGGCCGCTACCCTGAGCCGAGGCCCGATGTGGTTGAGCCTCTGCTAAGGCTTGCAGAGCAGGATGGATCCTGGCTGCTGCTGGCCCATGATGGGGATGCTGATAGACTGGCTGTAGCGGAGCCTGGGAAAGGCTTCGTGAAGCAGGATAGGCTGATAGCACTCTACGCTGAGATGAAGCTTTCGGGGCGTAAGGGCTCGGTTGTGGTGAGCGTAGATGTGGGGAGAGCCGTGGAGGACGTGGTGGAGAGAATGGGCGGCAGGATAATTAGAGCCAAGCTGGGTAAGACTCATGAGAGACTCCTAGACGCGGGAGATGCGCTGCTTGCAGCCGAGCCTTGGAAGCTCATAGATCCCGAGTGGGGGTTATGGGTTGACGGCATATATCAAGCAGCACTGCTTTCAAGCCTCCTAGCCTCGAAGGGTAGGAGGCTCTCAGAACTAATGTCCGGCATACCTGACTATCCTTCAGTCAGGCTGTCCTACAGGGTTGGAAGCGATGAGGCTAAGGAGGAGGTCTTCAAGGCTGCTGCTGAGAGGCTTGAGGAGGAGCTGAGGCCTAATGCAGGTGTCCTTAGGCTCGACGGCATTAGAATAGAGTTTGAGGATAGGTCATGGATACTGTTCAGGAAGAGCGGTACGGAGCCTAAGCTCAGAATATATGCTGAGGCTCCCTCAGAGGCTAGGCTGAGAAAACTGGTGGAGAAGGCTGAAAGAATAATACGGTTAGAGGCCCGCAGGCTTGGCGTAAGGGTTGAAGCCTAGTTCACCTAACCTCACTGTAAATAGGTTCACCGTCAACATATGTTTCAACTACTGCTTCAGGCCCCCCTCTCTTAACAATGCTTGCAACAGGATCACTGCTGAGCTCTAATGCCATGTAGGATGGGTCTAAGAGGACAAAGTCGGCCCTATACCCCTCCCATATAACCCCCCTATCACTCATCCCAAGCAGCCTGGTTCCATTAAGCGTTGCAGCCCTGAGGATCAAGCGAGCATCATTAAAGCCGGGTTGCTGAAGTCTAGCCAGGTTAAATGCTGCCTCCATCTCCCTCCACATATCGGGTTTAATCCAAGCCACATTATCTGTTCCGAGCGCTACAGGTATGTTCAGCTTCATCATAGCGGCTATGAGGGGCTGCCCAACACTCCACCATGCGTTTGAACGTGGGCATAAAACCACCCCCATGATCCTCCCAGCAATTGTTTCTATCTCACGTGGGTTCATATTAGTGGCGTGGACAAGCACATCTGCCCCCAGCTCCTCGACTGCCAGCCTATAATCCCCTGCCTCGTGATCCGCGGGGTCCTCGGATACATGGACATGTATCAGCCTGCCTCTACGTGAAGCTTCTCTCCTCATTACGCGGAGCGTCTCTTCAGGATAGGCTAGGGGTGACGGGACGCCCAGTCCCCATGCCTCGGAGAGGATCGAGTCAAGGTCGCTGAGATCAGGCGAGGGCCTGCATAGCCCAGCATACACTATCCCAGTACCCCTTGCCGCCTCTAATCCAAGCCTGCATCCATTAATCCCTCCCTCCCTGAAATCCCCGATAATCCCTACACCCGTCGACGCCAGGTATCTGAGGGTTCTACGAGCCTCCTCTACAAGCCTTCTCCTAGGAGTTGCTGAGAGCATGCGGTGCTTAAGCCCTGCACCAGGCTTCACGGCTTCCCTGAGGCTTAAACCACCCCCGATCTCGGGGAAAGCAGAGTCGAAGAGATGAACATGCGTATCCACCAATATGGGGATGGCGGTAAACCTGCTTCTATTCACACACCTCCCGCAGGACTGTACGCCGTAACGTATGCTCGATACGAAGCCATCCTCGATCTCTATGACTACATCCCGCCTGTATTCCAGGTCCTCCCCTATCAATGCGCGTCCAACAAGTATTGCCGCATCCAACAGGGATCCTCAGAGTAGGAAGAGGTGGAGAGGGTTAAATCGTATTCGAGGATGCCTAGCGGGCTAAGGGGCTTATGCTGCTGCGATCAGCGTACCTGACAGTATATGTTCCAGGCTTCAGCATGGATACTATGTGCCTGAAGGCTGCCCATGGATCCCCCTTCTCGCCGCAAGTATATATGTCAAGGGTAGCGTACCTGTACTCAGGCCACGTGTGAAGAGCAATATGGCTCTCGAGGACTAGTGCTATTATGCTTATGCCGCCCTTCTTCCCCCCTACACGCCACGTCTTAAGCTCAGCTAGAGTAGTATTGGACTTCTCAACGGCTTCTAGAACTATTTTCTTCAGGTACTCCTCGTCCCATAGTATTGCTGGGTCAACGTCATACAGGTTGGCGTAGACATGTCTACCGATAATTATATCCCTATTCTCCACGGCTGATGCTGCTATGCTCTGAGCCATATCTCATCGCCTCGGAGCCCCTCTCAGCGTGAGGTAGGGGTATTTTTCAGGAAATAAATGTATCGTTGAGGATGATGCTAATGTAGACGTACAATTATGGTTTTCCTAAGCCTCCTCCTACCGCTCCTATTAGTCCCCACAACCTCTCCCGTCTCGCTGACCTTAGCCTTTGAGATGGAGGAGATAAGCCTCGCCAGCCTCCGGGCAGCCCCTATCTCGTCGAAATATACATCATATCCCCCCTTCACCTCCAGCACATCTAGCACGTGTTCCGTTCTGGAGCCAAGCATGCCTAAAGCCTTCTCCAAGGCTTCTTCAGCCCCTCTCCCTCTCACCTGGACAACAGCCTCGTATTCGCCGCTCCTATAGGTGGCGCAGCTGGGGCATATGGTTGGCTTGAATCTGAGGCGAACCTGCTTCTCCTCGCCTACCTCCACACCCGCCAGCCTTGCCTCGACTCTGAGTTCAAGGAGAGTGGTCCAGGAGGGTCCCTTCAACACTCTCCAGGACTTCACACGGTATTCCCCGACTTCCCTCCTACTAGGCTTCAATGAAGGTATGATCACCTTCTCAACAACTATTCTCACAGCTTCCTCAAAGCTTCCAGCAGGCATCCATTTCCCCCCAACATATATTGAGCCACACACCCTGCATCGAGGTATAGGCTTAATTCTAGGTACAGCTACTAGTCCGTAGAGCTTCACGAAGCATTCAACACATATGTTGGTCTCACCTACAAGCCTCACCTCATCCTCGCTTCTCCCACAAATAATGCAGAACCTCTTACCCAAACCTCACCAACTCTCCGCTCAGCCTAAGATACATGTAGCGTTAATGAGAATACCTGGAGAAGCAGATCCGCGTGTAGAGCTTCACTACTTAGGCTATATTAAGCTGTTGTACTAGACTAGAGCCTGAGGGATCTATGCTTCTCCTCCTTAGCTCTCAGCAGGGAGTATTCGAGATCCTTTATATCTGGGAGCCCTTCAACCCTGCTTATGAGGACACCGTTCCTGAACACCAGTACTGCTGGAATATACTTGACTTTCATGGAGCTTGCCAGCTTCTCGCCTAGGCCCTCTATGCTCAGCTCCATGAATGTAGCCTCCCCTCTATGCATGTCTTTGAAGAGCCTCCAGGAGGGCTCAAACTCCCTGCATGCAGGGCACTCCTGCTCGTAGAGGTAGACGATGATTATTCCAGGAGCCTCGAAGGATGATCTAAGGCTTACAAGGCTTCCCGCCCGCTTACCTACCATAATACCCCCCATCATCCACGCGGCTAAAAGTGCTTTGAGGCTAAAATAGCTTGGGGCTCTCAGCGCCTATGCTTTCTCCCAGCAACCTCTATGACTCTGACTCCAACGCCCAGCAGCCTGCGTATCACTGAGTCCAGGAACTTGACGTAGAAGCCCTTCTGCCCTACGAATGCCCCATACCCATCAGTATCAACCTTGAAGGCTAGTTCAGGCCCTATGAAGTCCGCCTCCCTCACATGCTTGTAGGCCCATGATACTGGGTGGACAGCCCTCACAATCTCGGCGAAGTTGAATGTGAGTTCTAGGGCCCTGATCCTAAGCCCAGTATCCTCCTCTATCCTGGATATCCTCTCACCCCTCCTGCCCACCAGTCTTCCAAGAGACCCCTCCTTAACCACTATTAGGGCGTCAGGCACATTGTCGCTTGTAATATCATACCTCCTCTTATCCTCAACGAACTCTGAAACTGTTATTATGTCGGCGTCAGGCGAGTATATTCGGGCAGCCTCCAATACCGTCTTCTCAGCCTCGCTTAGCCTCCGCCTCCTCATCCTCGTCTCTAATAGGAGCCTCACTCCTCTCCTCGCCCCAGGCCTCACAATATCCTTTAAGCCTAGGTCGACGACATCCGCCTTCTCCTCCCCTATGAGCACGTCTCTGATAAGCATGGATGAATCCTCCCCCTCTAATCCTCTCTGAAATACTGGGTCTCCTGCTATGATCAGCCTGCTGTTCCTACCTATCCTCATCATAACTTCAACCACGCTTTCAGGTGGAGCGCTCTGAGCATCGTCGAGAATTATTATGGAGTCGTCAAAGGTCCTGCCCCTAAGATAATGGGTGTCGGCGAACGCTATTCTCCCAGCCTTCACGAGCTCCTCTACATCACTCCATTCGAGAAAGCCTGTCACAATGTCTCTCAGGTAGGATGAAGCCATCTCCTCGTAGAGGCTGCCTATGTCAGCCATAGTGTACTCCCTGCCTGAAACAACGTCTACGACAGGCCTAGCTATGATGAGGCGCTTATACCTGCCGCTGCCCACTGCCTCGAGACCGTAGAGGAGGCTGAACAGGCTTTTACCCGTGCCTGTAGGGCCGAAGATCCCGACTATATCGTAGCCCTCGTCTAGGAGCGTCTTCTTAAGCCTCCTCTGCCCAGGGCTCATAGGCTTCAGATCAGTGAAGACCCTGCTAAGCTCAGCCACCGCGATCACCCCCATCTTATGAGGCTCCCTGAGGTTATTTTCGCTTGCCCAGCTCCTCCCTAAGTCTTTCCAGCCTCCTCCTACCCTCAGCCACAGCCCTATTAGCCATCTCAACTATGAGTGGAAGCCTCTCCGGAGAGACTAGGAGCCTCTCACCGGTCTTGAGGGGTATGGTCATCCTGACGCCTGTTTGAAGCTCCACTAGGAAACCCTTCCCTGATGCTGAAAGTATGCCGCTATGCTTGAAGCCAGCCTGCCTGGCTGCTTCAAGTATGCTGAAAGCCTCCTCCATGTCCAGGGTCTCCACATGTATTATGGGTCCTGCCGCGATAAGCCATAATGTGTGGACAGACTTCTGCCTAAGTATGCCTTCCACCTCCTCCACCGATACTGGGCTGTGAGACCTATACACTATGCTTGACTCATCCCTGCTCCAAGGCCAGGGGGCATCAACAATTGTCACTCTCCCGCTACACGAGCTAGTAGTGTATGCTTTAGGCCTCCTGAAGAATTCTTCAAGCACCTCCTCTATGCCTGGATCCAGGTAGCCTATCTCCCTATCCTCCACCATTCTCCGATGAAACTCCTCCTTCCTCCTCTCCCACAGCCTCCTATCCACAGGCCTCAAAGGCATCCACCACTCCTAATGCTTAAAACCCAATACGCCTTGATCAAGCACCAGGTGGTGTAGGTGGAGCTTATAAGCATACAGGATTTCAGCCGAGTGGATCTCAGGGTAGGCCTGGTTAAAAAGGCTGAGAGGATCAGGGGGTCGAAGAAGCTGATACGCCTCATAGTCGACCTAGGCGGGGAGGATAGGCAGATAATAGCAGGCCTCGGCGAATACTATGATCCCGAATACTTCGTCGGCAGGCGAATAGTAGTTGTAGCCAACCTTATGCCTAAGCGGATGATGGGGTATACGAGCCAAGGCATGCTTCTAGCCGCAGGCTGTGAGAAGGGTGAGAGGCCAGCCCTACTAACAGTGGAGGGCGATGTGCCTCCAGGCACCAAGATATGCTGAAGCCAAGCTGAACACAGGGTTTTTTCACTACTCTGAGACATGCATCTAAACACCCTGCGTTTCCAAGCCATTCACAGGATTCCTGGATGCTGAAATAGCAGAGAGTACTAGTGTTTACCTAGTCACCGCTACTATGAGGCCTGTTAGCTGTCCCTGAGCATGCAGGACATCGTACTCCAGCTTCCAGGAGCCCTTAAACCTGTAGACGGGAGCGATCAGGCCTCCGCCCGCAGGCATGTATTGTAGCCTTATCTCCGTTATATTTAAGGCAGTGAACCCGAGCTTCGAGATATACCAGTCCTCCGTCTCAACCTCGCCTTTGATTCTTTCCCTAAGCAGGGCTGGAAGCCTACTAGGAACTATGATGCTATGCTTTCCGAGAAGCTCTAGCCTGCCTGGTAGGACGCCTTCCAACCCGCTAACCAGCTTCTCCGGCGTAAGCTTGGCGACTATGCTGAAATATGTTTCTACGTCGTTCAGATAGGCGGTATAGACTGCAGTATACTCTATGGGGGTTCCGTTGATGCTTCCCGAAACCATGAGGTGTCTTGAAGCACGCCATACAAGAGTCTTATCGGTTAAGGGCAGTATCCTGTTCTCCACGAGGCTCTTATAGTCCATGGGGCGGGGATTCCTGTAAATCACCCTGAAGAAACCTGTGCTCGGAGTGTACTCGAAGCTAAGGTTCTCATCACTATATAAATAAGTCCTTGTAACATCATTGTAAAGCAGGCTACTAGTATTTATTCCGAGGCTCCTAGCCAGCTGCAATACATCTTTAGGCGCTGAGATAAAGCTAACCCTATACAACGGCAGCATTCTACTGGAATTAGATCCAGGGGCTTGAAGACTCAAGGTTATTGTGAATGGGAATAAGTTACGATCAGTAATCCTCACAACGCTACCGTTGCCGAGCTCATAGTATTCCACAGGTCTGAGAAGCCTAGCCGTCTTTTGATCCATGATAGCTATGTTTAATGGTTCTACGGTCTTGGTTCCAGCCTCAGTACTGGTAGTTTCAGCGGTCTCCGCCGCAGGGGAGGATAAAGGTGCAGTATAAGTGGGTGACATGGATCCACTATTGTTCCCAGGAGTCCATGCTCCCCTATTATAGCTGAGAAAGTAGGATGCACTGATAAGCGATACTACTAGTAGGCAGAGGACTAGGGGGAGCCGCATCCTGCTATCCTGCATTCCCATTGTATCTCACCTTTGAGGTATCCATGAGGTGTTTATGATCTTTACGTTATTAACCTCCACATGGGTATTGAAGCTATCTAAGGCACCATGTATCATCAGTGTCGTTCTCTAAAGTCACTGCAGCTCATAGGCCATAAGGAAAACTTAGCTGTGGATCCTTCAAATGATATAGCTAGGACCAATATCGCTGCTAGAAGTGCTATTGCTTGCCTTAAACTAAAGTTGATTTTCATTGATATGCTACCTATATAAAATTACTAACATGTTCCTTGTATTTTTGTAATCATGATAAGAGGCATAATATGAATAATTGGTTGAAATCTGCCTTATGTAAGCCATGCGAAGCCTGCCTGGATGTAGGGATCTGCATTAGAATGCTGGGGATTAAGTTATGGGATGCCTCTAGCTTGAAACGCATTTAGACTCTGGCTTATTCTTCATGTGATCCCTATTTTCTCGAGGAGTTCGCATGTCTTGCAGAGCCTTCTGCCAGGGGCTGTGGGTTCGCCGCACTTCTCGCATAGGGGTAGTGGTGGCAGCTTCCTGTATTCCTCTAGGTTTGCCTCCACTATTCTGTCAATTGTGTCCAGGATTCTGAGGAGGCTTCCAGGGTTCTCGGCTTCTATGCTCATGAGGTGCTCCCTGATCCTAGCTCTAAGCGTTGGGCTTAGGTTTATGTATGGGCACTCTGCCTCCTGGAATCTGAAGCCCTTGAAGTAGGCGTACATTGCTGCCTCCCACTCATAGATTCTCCGCAGAGGCTTTACTCTTTGAACAAACTTGTCGCTTAGGCGTGGTGCTCGTGGATGCTGTCTTACAAGCCTGTCCGGATCCCCTCTCAGCACATTCATGACTGCTGTCTGAGCCTCATCGTCCAGCGTGTGGGCTGTTGCGGTCTTATCTGCTCTGAGCATACGGGCATACGTGTTTATTATCCTCCTCCTCAGGGCGCCGCAGAACGTGCATGGCGACACCTTCAAACCTTTCTTCCACGCCTTGGCAATGATCTCGTCTAAACTGTATCCTATGAACTCCTTGAAGCTTGTCACAACCACCTCTACTCCACGCTGAGCGGCGTATTTCCTGAGCCTCTCAACATCCTCGCGTCTATTATAGCCCTCCACTCCTTCAACTATGGATAATCCTATAAGCTTGGATGGGTCGTGGAGCTGGGACAGGGTGTCGAGGAGAACGAAGCTGTCCTTACCTCCTGAAACAGCTAGGAGAACCTTGTCTCCAGGCTCTATGAGGCGGTAGCGCTTGATCTCGTCTTCAACGCGTCTGAGAATATCGTTGATGAAGCACTGCCTGCAAAGCTTTCTCCCAGTGTGCGGCTGGTATACCTCGGCCTCCCTCACGCCGCAGACATCGCATAGTGGCAAGGCAGGACACCAAGCATTACTCGCGTGAGAGCAGCGGCACCTCCACGATCCGGTTGCCTGCCACCACCTGGTCCACGCTGTGTATAACTGCCCCTGTCTCCTCTAAGACTGCCTTAACCTCCTCGAAGTCTATGGCGCTGCCCTCGATTATTATGCTTAGGCTCAGGGTCTCCACGTCTATCTCATTCACGGTTATATTGACTGCATCCACCCCTCTTATAGTAGACATTCTCTCAGCAAGGTCGACTATTGAGGGATCTCTGAGGGGTTTAAGCACGTCCAATACTATTCTCCTAAGCCCCATGGCCTCGTTCACACTATCCTCCTAGGCGAGGCGGATTAATATTACTAGTGATGACTAATAGTCTGAACGGATGGTTTATTTCCCACTAATTCAGTGTTAGGCTGGGTGTCTGGGATGCCTGGCCGCATATATCCTCTCGTCAGGAAGCCTTTGCTCAGGGTTCATGGAGGGGTGCCCCAGGGCCTCAGGCATGGGAGGGGTTTCAGCCTGGCTGAGCTGAGGGAGGCTGGCATCAGCTTAGGTGAGGCTAGGAGGCTGGGCATACCCGTTGATAAGAGGCGTCGAAGCATGCATAAGCATAACGTGGAGATTCTCTCAGAGTTCTTGTCAAGCCTCTCGGAGCATTAGACGAAGACCCATTTTTTATTCCTGTGGTCGAAGTATATGAGTCCTGTTCTCCTCAGAGCGTCGAATAGCCTAGCATATCTTCCAAGGCTTCTCGCAGCCTCCATCTCATCGGCTGTGCTTATCTTCCCCAGCTCCTCTATGAACGACTTGTAGAAGGATGGATCAACCACTATGACATCGTCTTCGAGTTCGAGGACTATGGCGCCCATGCCCTCCAGCCTGTCTACAAGTGCCCTCGGATTCCTAACCTTGCCTCGCAGAGATGAGAGGGATATGAATCCCTGTTCACGTAGGAGATCATATGCTGTTCTCCTCTGAGGCTTCTGACCCTGCTCTCTAAGCTTCCCCTCAATGCTTCTAAGCGTCTCCTCGATCCCTCTAACCTCCTCTGCCAGGCTTTTAACCTCCTCTTCAAGCCCCGTCAACCTCTCCTCTATGCTTCTAAGCATTAGTATGACCTGGCTTTGAGGCGCCTGTCTCTCCTGCCTTGCAGCCTGGCGTCTAACGCCGGCTACGAACTCGTCGAGTGTTCTCCTCTGAGGCAACCTGCTCCTCCACTATGATCTCGCATTCATGGGGGTTAAGCCTTGTGTATGAGGGCTTCAGCAATGATTAGGGGGATGCGTGGAGCTATGCTTGTAAGCAGGCCTTCATGGGAATCATAGTCGATGCGGCTTAGGGCTAGGAGGCCATGCCTGCTTGAACCTATTATTCCTAGAAGCTTGGCTGAGGCTTTTGGGCCGAGCCTTGAGGCCACTCTCATCAGCCTGTACTGGGCTGAGAGCTTCCTCCTAAGCCATGCTGTAGCTTCACCTATGTCTTCAAGCTCTTCGTCAACCATGGATGCCGCTATGGGTGCAGATACGCTTATGCCGTAGAGGCCTCCGCCAGTATAGGGTTTAACCATGCCTGCAGAGTCTCCCAGCATTAATGTTTTTCCAACAGCAGGTTTGGGGCAGGGGGGGCCTCTGCTGATCTTCCCCCCATAATAGTATTCTACGCGTCTCAGCCTACCCTCCCTTCCCAGCATGTGAAGGAGTGCCTGCAGGCCTGGGTAGGGGGTTCCCTCATCAGCTGTTCCTACAAGGATCCTCCTATCACCTAGTGGTATGATCCACCCGAACATCCTCCTTGAGACCAAGGGGCTGTAGACAACCTCGAACACTCCTGGATCTGTTCTCCTCTGAGCCTCTACGACTGCTTGGAGGCCGTTGAGCAGCCTGTATTCACGGATGCATGGCATTCCTCTTATGAGGCTCGGCTTAGGCCCTGCCGCCACGACTACTAGGTCATATTTCTCCCATGCGTTATTGGTTCTTATGGCTCCAATGGAGGGTTCTATGCTTCTAACCCTTAACCCTAGGAGAAGCCTGTGACCATTATTTACAGTCTTCTCGGCCAGCCTCTCCTCAAGGAGAGGCCTCTTAATCCTGACTGCAAGCGGGCTGCCCGATGCTTCAAGCACAGGCCTCAGCCCACTTCTAATTATAAGGGAGTGGTAGGAGGTTCCTACAACGTCTCTGCCAGCATAGGATGATAGGCGTATAGCTGTAGCGGGGCTGACGAGGCCTGCGCAGTGGGGAGGCCAGCCTACACGCCTATGCTCCTCGAAAACATCTACACTGTGGGATTTTATGAGGGAGGAGAAGAGGAGGCCTGCAGGCCCTGCTCCAATCACACCTACCCTCATCTAGAATACAGCTCCCTCAAGGATACGCGGCGATCGGTTTAGGATAGATGCGGGGCTCCTCCCCGCCCCCACCTATTCCAAGCTCCTGTCAGCGTAGCGTCTCTCCACGTATCTTGCCCCCAGCTTCTCGACGAGATAGTTGAAGGAGGCCTCTGGATCAGTATGGGCGCCGCAGCTGTAGACATCGAGGGTAGCATAACTGTACTCAGGCCACGTGTGAAGAGCAATATGGCTCTCCAGAATAATGGCGACCACGCTGACCCCCAGCCCGATCTTCCAGCTCCTAACATCTAGAAGCGTCATATTGCCTATGCGGGCAGCCTCAACCACCATGCTTCTCAGAGCTTCCTCGTCGCTGAGGATATCGGGGTTACAGTCATAGAGGTTGCCGTAGACGTGTCTGCCCACGACCTTGGCCTCAGCCTTCCCCCTAGTCCTAGAGATGACGACAGGGACCTCCATAACCATCACCCAGCTCTGAATACCCCCCCTAGCTTTTAAATATACCCGTTTCTCCCTAGGTGTTAATTCCAATTATTTTGTATGGGGTTCATGGTCGCACCTAGGGAGTTCCGCCTCGCCCATAGGGATCTGGATATCCCTGTGGGTTCATGGGTGGCTGTCGAGGCCAGCGGCACGGGCCTCCCATCTAGGGCTGGCCCAGCAGGGCTTGGAGCAACGCTCCCATCACCCCGTAGGGCTTTAAATAGGAGGTTCCAGGTTGCAACAACGTCTCGGTGCCAGGGCTCTCTTCCTAGAGTACACTTACCGATCCTCGACCCGTTGCTGTAGATTATGGTTGCGTGGTGTATTGGGCGTAGCTTGGAGGTGTTCCTCGGGTCTACATAGACAGCAGGGACTCCGTACTCCCTTGCCTTCTCCACGATAGCCCTCTGCACGCCTCTGGATGATGCCTAGAATATCCTGTGTCGCAGTTGCTTGTCTTTAATCCTAGCAATCATGTTGTTTGCCACCTTCTTGCCCAGCTTCTCAAGAACAATAGCAAGTCATCTTTCATGAGCCCTCCACACCCTGTGTTTCACTATGCCTGCCGGGAGCTAAGGATATAAGTAGGAGGATCGTCTTCATGGATTTAGAGTTGAGGGGGTAGGCTTGATCACACCTGTTCAAAGATATACTAGGTGCACGAGCGAGGATGTGGCCTCCCATGTTCTCCTCGTGGAGTATCCGTTCATGGTGGATTATCTTGCAGGCCTCATGGATGATGTTAGTAGGATTGAGGGGCAGGTGGGCATAGTTACGGCTACGGGGCTCTACAAGGGTGTTAGGCTAACTGTGTCTACTGGGGGTCTTGGAGGACCAAGCCTGGCGATAATGGTGGAGGAGTTCAGCAGGCTTGGAGGGAGGGTTTTCCTCAGGGTGGGGACGGCTACCGCTATTACCCCGCGCCTCGGAATAGGTGACCTAGTTGTAGCTACTGCCGCTGTTAGAAGCGATAAGATATCTGAGGCTTACGCCCCACTCTCATATCCTGCCTGCGCCAACTTCAGGGTTCTTAGAGGCCTCATGGATGTCCTCACAAGCGTTGAGGAGAAGTATGAGGCAGGCCTCATAGCCTCAACCAACATATTCTACATGGAGAACGGGGAGGAAGCTAAGAAGTGGACGAGGTTCAATGTCCTAGCCCTCGATATGGATACAGCCACATTCTACGTGTTAGCAGGGCTTAGGAGGCTTAGGGCGGCTTCACTCATAGTTGTGGATAGCAGCCTCTCCAAAGGCATAGCTAAGCCATTCATAGGAGGGGAGGAGGAGCACACGGAGATCGCGGGGAAAGTTGAGGATAGGCTTAGAAGAGCGGCGGAACTGGGATTAGAGGCCTTGAAACTAGTATATGAGAGGAGCGTTATGGAGGCCCATTGAGCCGCGAATACTGAGGCTTTAGGGAAGCCTAGAACACCACACTGTTAAAGGCCCGGAGCATATAGGGTGAGGGGAGACTGATGGCGTGGCCTGGAAGCATAGTGTCGCTGTTCATTGAGGGGGCTAGGGGGAGTCGTAAAGTACAGCCGGCGGGAGTGGATCTAAGCGTGGCGGAGATCTATAAGGCCTCAGAGCAAGGCGTGCTCGGCAGGGAGGAGAGAATAGTGCCGAGATACGTTGAGCTGAAGCCAGGCATGGATTCCTGGACGCTGAGGCCCGGATACTATATAGTGAGATTCGCTGAAGCCGTGGAGATACCTGTAAACGCTGTGGGCCTATGCTTCCCCCGCTCAACGCTGCTCCGCATGGGAGCCACCCTGCACTGCGCCGTATGGGATCCAGGGTACAGGGGCAGAGGCTACGCCCTCCTAGCAGTATATAATGAGAATGGCGTGAAGATTGAGAGGAATGCACGGATAGCCCAGATGGTATACTTATCTCTTGCAGCACTGCCCTCCCACACTTATGAGGGGCGCTACCAGGGGGAAGGGCTTGGAGATAATAGTTGAGAGATGCTTGAGGTTCGGGGAGAAGGCTGGCGAGATCCTCCTCTCACTTAAGCCTGACCCCTTCACTGATCCACGCTACTATCCTCCATTAAACGAGGATGATGAGAGCGTTGCACGCTACTTTCTCGTAATGGTTGCAATGGATCATAGGTTAAGTAGGCCTGGAAGACCCTACGAGGCTGTCCTGGAGGACGGCCTACACCATGGAGCCGACCTCCTCTACAGGCTTGGAGCCAGAATGTATGCTGAGGATAAGGGATTCTTTGACCCAGCCAGGCTAGCCGAGATAGGCGTGGAGGATGTTTCAAGATGGCTTACACCTCCCGGGAGACCTGAGCTAAAGCCGGTTGATGTAGAGCTACGTGCCATGCTTCTAAGAGACCTAGGCTTAAAGATCATGAAGCTCTACGATGGAAGTGTTTCAAAACTTATCAATGAGAGCGGAGGCATGCTTAAGGATGAGGGAAGAGGCCTGGTAGACAGGCTGAAAGCCCTCACAGCTTACAGCGACCCCGTCGAGAAGAAACCGTATCTTCTAGCAAAGTTCCTGGAGAGGAGGGGGTTGTTCAGAGCTAAGGATAAGTGGAATAAGGAGGTGCCCGTAGACAATCATCTCACACGGATCGCGCTGCGCCTAGGTTTAGTTGAGCCGCCATCCTGGATGAAACACATGATCATTGGAGGCAGGCCTTTCAGCTGGGAGGACGACGCTATGCTCAGGCTAGCGGTTAGAAAGGCCTACAAGATCTCAGCTATGCATGCAGGCCTCGACCCCTTCATCCTGGACGATTTCCTATGGATGTTTGGGAGAAAGTGCTGCGTGTATGAGGCGGAGGGGGCTGCCTGCAGCTCAGGATGCAGCGACGAGTGTAGTAGGATTGGCGGATGCATTAAGGGGAAATGCGTTTTCGCAGACATATGCCCATCAGCACACCTAGAAGAAAAATACCGGGAACACTTATTCCTAGATACATGGTACTATTAGCTAGGGGATGAGGAGGTGGAGAAGCTTGAAGAGGCTCTCAGGAGCCTTGGCCCCGAAGAGCAGAGGGTTCTCAAATACTTCTACAATAATGTCTCCGTAGGCGAGATCATTGCTCTGAGGGAGCTGAGAACCAGATATAAGATCCGAGACCCCGAGGATATTATCAGGCGACTAATAGATAAGGGCCTCCTGGAACGCGGGGAAGGATGCTATAATCTTGCCAGGAGGCTTAGAGAAGCAAAATACAGGGAAACCGCCTCCCCTGAGAGGAGGTGGATGTAAGTGTGCCTACACACTATAATTACCGCTACATAGATGCACCTAGGCTGACCCGCAGCCAGGCGTCACTCATATTGGAGGCAGCCTCCAAAGGCACGGGGAAAGTAAAGGTATCCCTAGATCTCTGCTTATCCAGAAGCATGGTTGAAGTTAGGGGAAGCAAGGTGATCCTCGGGGAGATGGAAGTCGAGCTGAATAGCCTTAAAGGGCTTAGGGACAACGTGGTCTACGAGGTTGTAGGCAGTGTTCTCAGACCCATTGAAACGAGGAATAGTGGAAGATATTATAAACTGAGGCCCATAGGCCCCTGCGGCCCACCTACCCTTGAGATAAACGGCATACACATGCACCGCATACAAGGCGTGAATCCCCTTAGGGATGCTGAACTCAAGCTCAGGGCCCTGAAGCCTAGAAGGGGGAGCAGAGTGCTTGATGTCTGCACGGGTCTGGGATACACTGCAATCCAAGCCTTGCTTCACGGAGCATCAAGCATAACAAGCATTGAGGCCGACCCTAAAGTGCTTGAAATAGCCGAGCATAATCCGTGGAGCAGGATGCTGGGAGACGAGAGGATAACCATACTGCTAGGGAAGGCTGAGGAGACTGTAAGCATGCTTGAAGGCCCATTCGACTACATAGTCCACGATCCCCCCAGATTCACGGGAACCACGGGCAGCCTTTATAGCAGCAGCCTGTACTCCGAGTTCCATAGACTGCTGAGATGCGGGGGAAAGCTATTCCACTATACAGGCATGCCTGGCAGGGTTAGGGGTAGAAGCCTTGCAGGCAGCGTTGCCTCAAGGCTTAAGCGGCTGGGATTCAGGGTGTGGAGGGCCGAGAAGGCTCTGGGAGTAGTCGGCGTCAAGGAATGCTAGGATCCGGGAGGCGTTAAGTAGAAGTCTGTGAACCTGGTTCTACTGAGCTTACGGTACACTATTCTCACCCTGAGCCTCTGGGCCTCTGAGAAGCCTTTCCCACGGATGCTGGGCAGAGGCACTGAGAACTCCTCCTCCTCTCCAGGCTTCAATGGATCCACCTGCACTCTCGCCACAGGGACACCTGAATTCATAACTATTATCAGCATGCTATCCGGAGTGCTTGCACCATTATTAGACAATTTCACATGGACTTCTCCTCCAAGAACCGCGGCCTCCTCTACAGTTATCCTCGGCTCAAGGCATCTCTCCAGGCCCACCATGATGGATGAGAGCACGAAGTGCTTCGGATAATACGGTGTCCCAGGCTTCTCATGTATCACCCTGATATTCACATGAGGCCCTAGATCCAGGTCTCTGAGCACAAGCTCATCAGCTCCAGCAACACCCCCCATAGTGTAGGATGAGCCGTTCACCTCAACCCTTATTGCAGCCTGCTTGGAAGGCATAACGCCCACTATGTGCACCCAGCCCTTACCGTCAAGCTCCTCAAGCTCAACGGGTATCTCAACCATGTCTCCCGGAGGTATAGCGTAGGCTCCCGACATGTAGGCATAGCTCTGCTCAGCCTCCTCAGCCCTCCTCAGCAGCACTAGGCCCACATGCTTCACCGACATCGGCTCAGTGCCGCTGCAGGTTATTGTTACATGGTGTTTATCATCTTCAGACCTGTACACAGGGGTGACGTCGAACATTATCTTCGAGAACACGCCTCCATCAAGCTCGGCTGACACCTGAGGCTTAAACTCCCTTGTGAGGGCGAAGCCGTCGAGCCACAGCTTCCATCTAGCCAGCCTTGGATCACTTGTCACAACCGCTAGTTCAAGATATGCCGCCACTAGTTGCCCCCGAGGTATGCTGGGAGTATCGAGTATTAGTCTCCCAACCTTAGGGTTGCCGAGCCCACATATGTCTACGGGGGTTAGAGCGGTTGTGAGGACAGCCTCACCTCTTATCAGCCCCTTCCTGTATAGAGGCATATCACCGATCGGCATTCACCACACCTGCTGTTATTCACCTGTAAGCTAGAAATGAATAATAGGTTTTTGCGGGTCTTCTTTTTCCAGGGGCCTGTGAGGAGTTACTCCCGGCTCGACCATTACGGGGTGATCTCAACTTACCCATCTGAGGCCCTCCTAACCACTAGGATTGGGCCGCGCTTCTCGACAACCACTATTTTCTCACCCTTCCTTATCTCCTCTAATGACTCGGCCATCCAGTACTCGCCTTCAACAAGCACAAATCCCTGCCTCCCTGGAGACAGGTTGTCCACGGCTTTCCCGGTCTTACCCTCGAATCCTCCTAGAACAGGCTTCTTTCTCTTAGCCTCTATTATCTTGTAGGTGGCTATAGCTGTAAATCCCCCTAGAACGGCGGCTACTCCTCCCGCAAGGTATAGGAATCTCCGAGCATAGTCTTCTGAAACCACCCATCCATGCCCTCCGAAGGGTAAGAGGGCTATCCCTATGCTCATCATGGCTATCCCCGTCCCACCCATGATTCCAAACCCCGGTGTTAGGAAGAGCTCTGCGAAGAGCAATGCTGCACCTATGAATAAGAGTAGGAGGGCAGTGTAGTTGACGCTATACCCCATTCCAAGCAGGCCTATGAGTAGGAGGAGAATAGCTACGGGCAGGGAGTGAAGGTGGCCTGAGAGGAGGCCGAAGATCAGGAGGAGCACTCCCAGAGTCATAGCCATGCTTGAGATGAAAGGGTCCGTGAGGGCTTTCAGCACATGTACTCTCGTGCTCCCCCCATAATACTCGTAGCTTCCGTCAAGGATTATTCTCTCCGTTCTCCCCCCAGTCACCTTTATAGCGCCTGTCACGGGATCCTCCGTGAATGCTGCTCCAAGCATGACGTCAGTGTTGTTTATCTTCGACAACAGGTCTTCGAGATTATTTGCCACAACGTCTATGACCCCGTACTTATATGCCTGCACAGCGTCCAGGTTCAGGTTCTCGGTTATGAAAAGCTTGGCAGCAGTGGTGTTCCTACCCCTAAAAGAGGCTACCTCTACTACGAGGCTTATCATATGGTTTATTATCTTAGACTCATTGACGTATTCGACTACTCCTGACACTGGGTCATAGTATATTGGCTGCATGGACCCTATGGTTGTAAGCGGAGCCATCGCCGCCACATGTGCTGCGAGGAGCAGGTAGGTTCCAGCGCTCTTAGCATAAGCGTATGTCGGGTAAACATACACTACTACTGGGACAGGGGATGTTATCATGTCTCTAACCATAGCTTCAGCATTGCTTACAAGTCCTCCAGGGGTATTGAGCTCCACTATTAAGATCTCGTTTCTCTCCTCGGCTATTCTCTGAGCCTCCTCGAAGTATAGTTGGGCTGAGGAGTCTATGGTTCCATCAATCTTTATCACTAGGGCTCCTGAGCCTGAGGCATGGGCTCTCATAGGCTGGACTAGAATAGGAGAGACAAGCATTGCTGCGAGGAGCAGGATGATAATGCTCCTCATGGATCCAGCCGCCCCTATCATCCCTTTATTCTTCCCTCCCCTTAACCGCTGCTTTAGCCACTGCTATGGTTCCGCCCAGCTGCTCTGAGCCTACTCCTGAAACCACTATCATGTTCTTCTCCTTAGCCACTTCTACCAGGGTTTGAAGCTCCCTTAATCTAAGGGCGTATGGATGCTGCTCGTAGAACTTGGCGGCTTCAGCCATTATCTGCGCCGCCTGTTTCTCGCCTTCAGCCTCGATTATCCTGGCTCTCCTCCACCTCTCAGCCTCAGCCTGCTTAGCCATGGCTCTCAGCATGGTTTCAGGCAGCATGACCTCCTTCAAGGTGACTGCTGTAACCTTTATTCCCCAGGGATCAGTTAGCTCATCCAGTATTCTTTGAAGCCTCTTGTTTATCTCCTCCCTCCCTGTGAGGAGGTCGTCGAGCTCAACCTGCCCTATAACGTCTCTAAGAGTTGTCTGCGCAAGCATCATAACCGCGTACGAGTAGTTCTCAACCTTGACCACAGCGTTCACAGGGTCGAAGACCCTGTAATATACTACTGCATCCACCCCTACTGTCACGTTATCCTTGGTTATAGTCTTCTGCTGTGGGACATCCACAGTCATCACTCTTAGATCCACTTTGATGAAATTGTCGACGAAGGGAACTATGAAGAATATTCCAGGCCCCTTAGCTCCAAGCAGTCTTCCAAGCCTGAAGATAACGGCTCTCTCATATTCGCGTACTATTTTGATCGACATGGAGAGCAGTATTAATACTATGAGGGCAACGAACCCCGTTATAGCTGCAGTCGCCCCATTCATAGTATCAAGCCTGATACCTATACCTAGGCGTTAGAAGTAATATTAGTTCCGTATGGTATTAACTTGGTTGAGTCTGGGATTATGGGGGGCTCGGCTAGGCGTAGGGGCTTCAGCTATGAGAGAGACCTTGTGGCCAGGCTGTGGAGCCAGGGGTTCGCTGTTATGAGAGCTCCTGCAAGCGGAGCTAGGGTGAGGCGCTCAGTGGCGCCTGACGTGGTTGCAGCGAAGAACGGTGTGATAATGGTGTTCGAGGTTAAAACAATGAGGAAGCCTAGGACACTGTATCTGAGGAGAAGCCAGGTCGAGAGGCTGGAGGAGTTTGCCAGGAGGGCTGGGGGGGAGGCAATGATAGCTGTACGCATACTCGACGGCAGGGGATGGAGGTTCATACCCCTAGACAGGCTTGAGGAGGCTGGAGGAGGCTTTAAGATCCCCTTAGACAAGATCGACTCTGGGCTGAGGTTCCGGGACATAGTGACTCTAGCTGATAGGGCTTCACGAAGGCTGGACGAGTACCTTGAGGCTGAGAGCGGTGGGGAAGGCCAGGTTCACTAAGAAATGCCCTGTATGCGGCACAATGTATAGGGAGGAGCTTAGATTCTGCCCTAGATGCGGCGTCAGGCTTGTACCCGTGGAGGAGGGCTAAGGGTTCTCGAGAACTATCCTCACATCCACGCCGTACTTGTCTCCCAGCTTCCTTATCCTCCTAAGCCTGCGTGAAAGCACTTTTGAAAGCTCCCTCGGCACATGTATTACAGCCCTCCCCTCCGAGAACTCGAGCCTGGCTCCAGGGATCAGGCGGTCGACCTCGCGCTGCAGCTTGGCTTCAACCCCCCTCCTACTCCTCCTCACAGGTATGACTACTGTCTGCTCGCCGAACGTATAGATCTCGTATGCCAGCTCGCCTGAGAGGAAGTCCCTCACCTCGACGACAGGTCTTGCAAGCTCAGCCTCCTTGAGGCCTGTCGGCAGCTTGACTGTCATCCTCACCTCGTACACCATGTCCACCCTGCCGTTCCTGATGTAGATTACTGTGTCTATTATGCTTGGAATCATCCCCAGCTCTACTCTACCTATAAACCTCTGTATAGCGTCTATAGGGGTGGTTGCATGTATCACGCCTATCATCCCTATTCCAGCCAGCCTTAAATCAACGTATAGCTTGAAGTCAGCGTCGTTGCGGAGCTCGTCGAAAACAGTGTAGTCAGGCCTGCTGAGCAGCAGGATGTCGTGGAGCTCGTCGGGCGACGCGTAGTTCTTGGAGTACTGGGTTACTACTGGTGGAAGCCTCATGTCTCTCGGAGACTCTATTGTTTTAACAACCCTCCCCTTGGAGGCGTAGAACTCTGCCAACGCCTGGGCGAACGTGGTTTTACCCATGCCAGGCGCGCCTGCTATCAGTATGCCTTCAGCCTTCTCCTCGAATCTCTTCAGCAGCTTTGCTGGAAGCTCATAGTCGCTTAAGCTCAGGTGGACGAGAGGCCTGACAGCAGTGATCTCCCATCCCTCGCTTAACGGGGGCCTGGTTATCACTATCCTGTACATTCCCAGCTGCACTATGGTTGACCCCTCCCTATCTATCTCTATGAAGCTGTCCCTCCTCCTCCTAGCCTCCTCAACTATCTCTCTTGCAATCTCCTCCACCTCGCTTCTCTCCAGGGGGCTGCCTGGGATCTGGATGAATCTCCACTGCCCCGGCCTCCCCTTCTTAACTATGGGGGGTGCCCCCTCCTTCAGATGGACGCTCATTACATCCTCCTTGAAGTACTCCTCTACCCTCAGCCTGCCTGCAGGCCTGGGGGGAATGTACATTACTCTTAGCCCCATAGCCTCTGCGACGAGGGCTTGAACCCTATCCCCTGTTACAAGTATTCCGCCTCTCTCCCAGGCGTAATCCCTTATCAGAGCATCTATTGCTCCAAGGCCAGCCATCCTCACATCCGAGTGGCGGGGAGGCTCGCCTTCAACCGATACTTCCACCAACCCCTTCTCCGCCAGCATCCTTATGCGTTTAACCTCCTCCAAGCCTGCGAACCCTACGGCTTTGCCCTGATTAGCCTGATGCTCGAGCTCAGCTAGCACTGCCCTATGTATTATTATCCTGCCTGTAAGCCTCTTATCCTCCACTAGCTTTGAGACCGCTCCCTCCACCAGGACACTGGTGTCAGGCACGTAGCTCTCCTCTACGGGGGAGGGGTATACTATTTCCTCCACTCTGCTTCTCCTGGAAGCCCTAGGGGAGGCATGGGTTAATAAGGAATAACGCTCGCCTATGCTAGGAAGGCTTCAAGCCCCCTCTTCAATGGGAGTTCAATGTAGAGAGGCTTCCTCCTAGCTGGAAGGGAGACATTGTACACTGGGACACCATTAATCGTTGCTTCAAGCCTCCTGGCATTATGGGCGTGGCCGTGTATGACTAGGTCAGGCCTGGATCTCCTGACAGCCTCCTCCATAAGCCTGCTCCCCATTTCAGGCCATATTCTCCTAGGCTCGCCTTCCACGGTCTTGAATCCTACAGCATAGTGCGATATGAGGATAACTATGTCTGCCTTGCCCCTAGCCTCCCTTACAAGCTCCTCGATCCTTCCAGGCCTCCTCCTATAAACCCCCCATAATTCAGGCATGTTTCTCCTCTGCCACGATGTCGGGCGCTCCAGGCTCCCCCTAGTTCCAACGAAGCCTATGGTTAGGCCTCCTGCACTGCATACTAGGAGTTCATCGTTAAGCCAGTGCACCTCGCTGTACTTCTCCCTGAACTTCTCCTCAAGGCTCCAGTACTCCTCGTTACCATAGACAGCGACGATCGGTGCTTCAGGATACCTCTCCCTAAACAACTCTAGAACAGGGCGCAGTGCCTCCAGCCGCCCCCTCAGCACCATGTCCCCAGCCCAGACTATGAAGTCAGTATCCCTGGGCAGGTCGGCTAGGCCTGCCGTGAGAAGCGGGAGGTAGCGGGGGCTATGCACATCGGCTGTCGCCACTATTCTAACCCTCCCCATAACTAGTCACATCCCGGTGCATCCATAGCGTCATGGCTGAATATCAAGCTTTACCCACCCATGATTAGGAGGGACATAAGTGTTCGCAGATGGGAATAATGGTTTAGTCATGTTGACAAAGAATTTATTATGCATAGTGTTTGCAGACTACTCGGTGCGATCTATGACTATAGGGCTGCTTCAAGGAGTCAACACTGCCGGACATAAGGGATGGGTTACGGTTAGATGCAGGCTGTGTGGAAGAAAGCTGGATATAACGAGGGATATAGTCTATGTTTGCCCGAAGTGCAGGGAAACGCAGAACGCGTATTTCTGCGAGGCCCATGCAAGGAAGCTTAAGTATAAGTGCCCCTTCTGCGGCTCCGAGCTGGTTCCACTAGCCTAGGATTATGAGGGGAGCTGTGAAGGGTTTGCCTCTGGTTGAGGAGCGCTGGTTCGACGATTACTATAGGGTTCTGGTTGTCAGGGAGGACAGGCAGATCACCGTGTCAGCGGACCTTTACGCCGAGATCCCATGTATGAGTGGAGAGGAGCTGAGGCTGGGCGACGTCTCCCTGAGATACGTGGATGCGCAGGCCTCATGCCTCGGGCTGCTGGGGGCTGAGAGCCTCGTATTCCTCATTCTAAACACTGGTTCCGGGGAGAGATGCGAGCTTATAGGGGCTAGGCTTGTATTCAGGCCTGAAGCACGGATCCCCGTGAAGGAAATATACAGGGCTCTCAGATCATCGTGGAGGAGATGCCTGGGTTTCGTTAACCAGGCTTCTCAAAGATAATGCGGACCGCTTAGACGGACACCTTCTAGAAGATTCCACAGGCATTAAACCTTAAGGTTTAGTGTTTAAGCCTCCATGACAAGAATTCTAAAGGGGTGATAGAGGAATGAAGGCATCCGTGGCGAGGAGCATCGCTGTATTCATCCTGCTAGCAGTGTTCCTCCTGGCACCCATGCATCCAGTCCTAGGCGAGGAGGGGTTTAAGAGGACTGCAACCCTATACATACCGGCTGTAAGCAGGCTTGAAAACGGCACGTATATTGGAATAGTCTCTAGGCTTGATGTGGCGGTGGTTTACCCGGGTGAGGGTAGAGTATACTTTTCAGCAGAGCCTTTAACAGAGCTGGACACGCAGGCCACCGCCAGAGTCGCCTCGCTTGTAGCCTCATACCTGGCGGGCGTCGACTATAGGAGCTACGACTTCTATGTCAGCATAGAGTCCCCCTCAATGATTATAGGAGGGCCTAGTGCGGGCATGGCTATAACTGTAGGCATGCTTGCATGCCTCCTAGGAGACCATGTTAACACGAGTATTATAGGGACAGGCATGGTTAACCCTGATGGCACAGTGGGCCCTGTAGGCGGCATACCGGAGAAGCTTGAAGCCTCTGCGAGAAGCGGGGCTAAGGTTTTCCTGGTTCCATCAGGCCAGCTAGTAGTGTATAGGACAGTGGTTTCGAAGAAGAGTGTTGGAGGGATCACCATCTACACTACTAAGCGGGTGCCAGTTGATCTGAGGGAGCTTGGGAGAAAGCTCGGTGTAAAGGTTGTTGAGGTTGCAAGCATAAGGGAGGCCTACGCCTACTATACTGGCCACAGCCTCCCGCCAAGGAAGGCTGAGGTAAGCGTGCCTCCAAGCTTCGCCCATATGCTTCGAGAATGGATAGCAAGCGACTCATCCACGGCTGAGAAGCTGCTAGGAGAGGCTAGGAGGATTAAGGGGAACCTGACGCGCAGTGACGAGTCACGCTATCTTGGAGCACTCATCTCAACGGTTAAGGAGACCTTAGAGGAGGCTAATAAAACACTGGCTGAAGGCATGCCCTACTCCGCTGCAAGCTATGCCTTCCAAGCACTAGTATACGCTGAGTATGCTAGGGCAGTAGCATTGTTCTTCGAGAAAGGAGATGCTGCAGGCATAGCTTCAAGCATCATTAAGGAGGCTAATAAAACCCTCAGCCACGTGGAGGCAGGGTTGAAGACTAGGAGAATAGATGTCGGGGCGCTTGAAGCATATATCGCAGCATCACTGAGATATCATCAGGCAGTGGAAGCGGTAGGAACAGCTAACAAGCTGCTGGGGAGGGGAATAATACTGGATACCGCTGCAGGCTGGGGAGCGCTACACGAGGCAGCCTACGCCAAGTGGAGAGCCCTCACAGCTGAGAGGTGGCTTGAAACAAGGAAGATCACGGGGATAGGGAGAACAGTATCAGTGAAGGAGCTTGGAGGACTGGCGGCAAACATGCTGTACCAGGCTGAGAGTATGACAAGCTATGCTGAAACACTCTATGGAGACATATCTAGCTACACGGAGGCCCTTGAAAACGCCCTTAGCGA
>JALWQH010000017.1 GCA_027083135.1 Desulfurococcales archaeon
ACTGTTGAGAGGGGTGCTTCTACTGCTGGCCTCTGGGCTGCAACCATCATAATAATCATCATAATACTAGCAGCAGCATACTACTACACCAAGAAAAAATAACACTATATGAAAGCGCAGGCTGAGCGGCAGTGTCGGCTGCACGATATATAGCTAAGAGAGCCTTACAGGCTTTTTTCCTCCTGATCCTAGGCGTCCTCCTAGCCTTCTTCATCTTCAGGCTTCTGCCAGGGGATCCCACGGCAAGTATGCTTGACCCACGTTTGGATCCGGAGGCTAAGAAGGCTATTATAAGGCGCTTCGGCCTCGACAAGCCTCTGCACGTGCAGTTCATATTGTATATAGAGAATCTTCTGAAAGGTAATTTGGGGGTATCCTTCGCCTATACCGGTGTGCCTGTGAAGGACGTGGTATTCGGGCCTCGATTCATCAATACTATTGTCCTTATGGGTTCAGCCATGCTTATAGCCACGTTTCTAGGCCCCTTCCTAGGCCTCATAACGGGCTGGAAGGCTGGCAGCCTCTTAGACAGGCTTGTCACGGGTACAAGCTACCTGTTATTCTCAGCTCCTGTGTTCTGGATAGGTATGATAGAACTAATGTATCTGGGAGCCAAGTATGGGGTTATCCCTGTGGGAGGCACGCATTCACCCTATCTTGCACACCCAACCCTGTGGAACAGGATGATGGATTATCTCCACCACATGGTAGGCCCCCTCGTGGTCCTTGTAATATACTTTACTGCAGGGTTCTTCCTATACATTAGGAACACCGTTGTTACGTATCTTGGAGAGGACTTCATAGTAACTTTGAGGGCTAAAGGCCTTTCAGAGCGCTTCATATTGTTTAAGAGGATTGCACGCCTAGCGCTCATCCAGGTTGTAACAATACTTGCAGCGTATTCAGGGCTGCTTGTATCAGGGGCTGTCTTAACGGAGACTGTTTTCGGATGGGATGGTATTGGAAGGCTGCTCTACGACTCCGTGCTGAAGGCTGATTATCCCGTGCTCCAAGCCATATTCCTAGCTACACTGGTAGTCGTTGTCGCCGCGAACTTTCTGGCCGACGTAGCCTACATGTTCCTCGACCCTAGGATAAGGTATGGTGAGAGGGGAGGCTAGACGCCATGGAGCTAGGGGAAACCATGAAGCTGCTGCTAAGGAACAAGGCTTTCCTGCTAGGCCTAACAATAATCCTCGCTCTAACAATAGTAGCTGTCTTCGCCCCATGGATAGCCCCCTATAATCCATACAGCTTTGTCGGAGGAGATTTTGAGCCTCCAAGTCATAAGCACCTCCTAGGGACAGATTCCCTTGGCCGCGACGTGTTCTCAATGGCTGTATATGGCGCCCAGGTAAGCCTCTTCATAGGAGTGTTCGCCTCACTCATATCAACATTCATGGGCGCCGCCATAGGCATAGTTTCAGGGGTGTATAAGGGGTGGCTAGACACAGTTCTCATGAGGCTGGCTGACTTCTTCCTAGCTCTTCCAAGCATAGTGATAGCAATAATACTGGCCGCTGTGCTTAAGCCAAGCCTCTATAATGTCATTATCGTTATAGCTATTGTGAGCTGGCCTGGCCCTGCCAGGATCATTAGAGCGCAGGCATTATCCGTTATGGAAAGCCTCTACGTGGAGGCTGCCCGCAGCCTAGGTGCAGATAAAAGGTACATTGCCATTAAACACGTGTTCCCCATGAGCGTGCCGTTAATGCTAGCCAACCTTGTGCTGGGTGTTAGGGGGGCGATACTTCTCGAGGCTGGCTTAAGTTTCCTCGGCTTAGGGGATCCAAGCCATGTGAGCTGGGGTACAATACTCTTCTATGCTCAGAGAGACGCGGCTTTCACTGCGGGGGCGTGGTGGGATGTCATCCCTCCAGGACTCCTAATCATGCTGGCTGTACTCGGATTCACAATGCTGTCCCTAGGGATGGATGAGGTGATTAATCCGAGAAAAAGAGGAATGTAGCCTAGTCTCTTATGGTCAGAGACTCGAGATCTGTTGGATAATGAGTTAGTAGCTCATAGCCGTCTCTCGTTACAAGTATTGTGTCTGAATGCCTGAATCCTCCTAGCCCGGGTACATAGATTCCAGGCTCAACGCTCATAACCATGCCTTCCTCCAATACCCTGTCATAGCCTATGTCGAAGAACGGGGCTTCATGGTAGTCTAGCCCTATGCCGTGGCCTGTGTGATGCCTCCAGTATCCCCATATCCCCTTATCCTTGTAGAATTTTCTAACAGCCTTATCCACATCGCTGCACTTGACACCTGCTTTTATCTTGTTGAAGGCTACTTGCCTTGCCTCAAGCATTAAGTTGAAGTACTTTTCCTGCTCGTGGCTCGGTTCACCCACGATCATTGTCCTCTCAAGCTCGGCTCCATACCCGCTCACAGGGGCTGTAGCCCCTGTTACCAGTATGTCTCCAGTCTTTATGATCGCATGTCTTGTAAGGGAGTGGGGGTAGTATGAGTGGACGCCTATCTGCCCCCTAAACCCTGCCCTCGCACCAGCACTCCATCCTGCAGGCCTATAAATGCCCTTCAGGGCTCTGGCCATAGCCATGGTTGCCTCCATACTTGCAGCTAGAGATACCTCATCCTCATAGAGCCCCGGCCTAACATACTCCTGGAGAAGCCTGTGGGCCAGCGCCGCCCACTTGCCACTCTCAGCTATAAGCCTAACCTCCTCATCCGACTTAATCATCCTCAGCTCCTCAACCATATCCCTAGCATAAACGTAGTTGGCTTTGAATACCTCGCTCAGCCTGGGCCCCCTATATCCGAATACATGGCCATATCCGTCTCCATCGAACCCTATGGTCTTACCCTCTAATCCAAGTTCTCTAAGGACATCTGCTATAACCATCATTGGATGCTTCTCGTCGGGATACTCCCTGTACGAGTACACCTTATCAGCATAGGAGTACTTCTCAGCATGCTCGTGCTCCAGGAAGGGGACTATGAGCACAGCCTCGCCATCCTTCTTCAAAACTGCAGCCATGGGTCTCTCAGTAGGTATGAAGAAGAAGTTTGTCACATAGGCTATATTGGAGTTTGAGACGAGGAATAATGCATCTATTCCACGAGCCTCCATCCTGGAGGCCAGTTTACTCCTCCTACGCTCAATTTCCCTCCTAGATATCTGAAGGAGCAAGGTTTATTCACCAGTGCTATGGTCAGCCCACCGGGAAAAATGTTTTACCTCTTCAGGGGCAAGCCTTATTTTGTGCATATGCTCAATATAGTATCAGGGTGATGTGTATGGCCTGGTGGCCTCTAGGATGGAGATATGGTTGGAGATGGGGTGGATGGGGATGGCGTGGACCGTGGCCTGGCAACGGACCGTGGAGCTATCTGCCGCCATGGATGAGGCCTGGATGGATCTATGGTCCAGGCTACTGCTGGCGCGTATATGGGGCGCCTGGATGGGCTCTAGCCTGGCGCTGGCCCTACCCCTATAGGCATCCATACCCATACCATTATTACTACTGGTGGTACCCATACTAGCATGGTGAGCATCAATGGGATACTACTATGGCTACGGCTATGGACGCCGCTATAGGCGTGGAAGATCCTGGGGATATTATCCGCCGCCTCCTCCGCCACCTCAGCCTGGAGAGGAGGGTGAGGAGAAGCAGCCTCCACCGCCTCCCCCACCACAGTATCCGCCATACCCAGCATACTATGCTCCCCCACCATACCCATACTATCCTCCGCCGCCTCCTCCAGCAAGCCCTGAAGAGGAGTTAAGGATGCTTGAGGACTATAAGAGGAGCCTGGAGGAGGAGATGCGGGACATACAGGAGGAGCTCCGCTCAGTGGAGTCTAGGATCAAGGAGCTTAGAGAAATGCTTGGCGAGAGCGGGGGAGGCAAGCAAACATAACTTTTTTCCAAGCCCTGCTAGGCTTCACTTTACAATAAGATTACTTTAAGGTTGGCTTACTAGAATCTTCTTCTCCTTCTCCTAGTTGGGGCTTGAGCCTGGGCTTCCAGCACCCTTCTAATATACTCCCTCCTATTGCGGGGCCGTGGAGCCATATTCTTCCTAGGCTTAGCAGGTATCTTGGGGGTCTGGTTTCTAACCTTCCCAGCCTTAGTTATGGAGCCGTGTGAAGGCATGTTATCACACTCTCATTGATGCAGGGGTATGGGAGGCTTATTACTGTTTCCATATATGCGAGGCTAGCTATATATAAGGCGGAGGGCCATATGCTTGTGAAGCCATAATTACATTGGGGTGAAGCTATGAAGGCATTCGTAGTGGAGCATCTGATAGGCTCCGCATCCCTCAAGGAGGATGGAGGCATCATAGCATATGAGCCTGCGCCGCGGAGCCTAGATGACCTGGTGGAAGAGGCGTTAAAGATAGAGCAGGGAGAAGCACCCAGCTATACTGCCAGGCTGCTCGAAGCGTTAAGGGAGAAGGGGGTCAGCAGAATAGTGGTTGAGTCGGAGGATCAGGCACGCTACGCTTCATCCAAGGGATTCGAAGTAGAGGTTGCTCCAGGACATCCCGTATTCCTGGAGTTCAGGGAGAACCTGGCATCCAATGCCGTTAAGCTGGGATACGTGGACAGCGAGGCCGACTACTATAAGCTGCTCCACGAGGCCTCGCTTGAACTCACTAGGAGGAAGCTCCGCAGAGCAGCTGAGCGGAGAGACCTGCTGGCAGCACAGGGTATACGTGCGATAGATGATATAGATAAGACGATAAACCTGTTTGCAGCCCGGCTGCGCGAGTGGTTCAGCATACATTTCCCCGAGCTCGACGATCTGGTGAGGGAGCATGAAGACTATGTTAAGCTGGTATCCGAGCTTGGCCACAGGGAGAACTTCACCGAGGAGAACATCAGCCGCCTAGGCTTCTCGGAGTCGAAGGCTAAGCGGATAGCAGAGGCTGCTAGGAGGAGTATAGGAGCAGATCTCTCGGATTTCGATGTCAGGCCTGTGCAGACCCTCGCCTCCATAATGCAGGAGCTCTACAGGCTGCGTGCAAGCCTCTCAGAATACATAGCCGCGGTTATGAAGGAAGTGGCTCCCAACATAACAGCCCTTGTAGGCCCCCTGCTCGGGGCAAGGCTGATCAGCCTGGCTGGAAGCCTAGAAGAGCTGGCTAAGATGCCTGCCAGCACTATTCAGGTTCTAGGAGCCGAGAAAGCATTGTTCCGGGCTCTCAGGACAGGAGGTAAGCCCCCCAAGCATGGAATAATATTCCAGTACCCCGACATTCATAGGGCTCCCAGATGGCAGAGAGGGAAGATTGCAAGGGCCCTTGCATCTAAGCTGGCCATAGCAGCGAAGGTCGACGCCTTCACAGGTAGGTTCATAGGAGACCAGCTTGCAAGCTCCCTTAAGGAGAGAATAGAGGAGATAAAGAAGGTGTACGCTAAGCCTCCCGCCAGGAAGCCTGCTGAGGAGGCTGCACCTAGGCCTAGGCCACCTAAGCGTAGAGGGAGGCCTAGGAGGGGGAGAGGATCCAGGAGGAGGAAGACGGGTGGGAGGAGGTGATGATAAATGGTTGAAGCTGTAAACATATTCGAACACGACAAGTATAAGCGCGTATATGTGGTTGAACTCGAAGACGGGTCGACGAGGCTTGCAACAGAGAACCTGGCGCCAGGGAAGCGGGTATATGGTGAGAGGCTGTTCAGATGGGGTGAGAAGGAGTATAGGGAGTGGAATGCCTATAGGAGCAAGCTTGCCGCAGCTCTGCTTAAAGGAATGGTCGAGCTGCCTGTAAGGGAGGGAGACTCGGTCCTCTACCTCGGTGCAGGATCAGGTACAACCCCCAGCCACGTCTCAGACATAGTGGGCCCTGAGGGAAGAGTATACGGCGTTGAATTCGCCCCCAGAGTTGTTAGAGAACTTATAGTGGTAGCCGAGGATCGCCCCAACCTATACCCCATATTAGGAGATGCAAGATTCCCCGAGAAATATAGGGGTGTTGTGGAGGTGGTGGACGGGATATACGCTGATGTGGCCCAGCCCGAGCAGGCTAAGCTCGTAGCCAGAAATGCTGCCTTCTACCTGAAGAACAATGGATGGCTGCTCCTAGCAATAAAGGCCAGAAGCATAGATGTAACCAAGGAGCCCAGCGAGATCTATAAGCACGAGATCAATACTTTGAAGGAGAACGGCTTCAGCATAGTCGACGTCGTGCACCTGGAACCCTTCGACAAGGACCACGCCATGGTTTATGCAAGGTATAAGAGGTAAGCCTCCCCCTTATTTCTTCCAGCGGTGTCCCCAATGAGCAGCAAGCTATTCAGCAGCATCTACAAGAAATACCTGAGGGATACCCAGATAATCACAGGGCTTATGCCAGCGGAGTATAAGAGCCTCCTAGAACTATTGAGGGAGAGGAAGCCCTCCATCAGGCTTAGAGATGGCTCAAACCACCTGTTCAGCAGGGAGGAGCTCGAAAAGATGGCTTCAGAAATACCATGGTATATGCACAGCCTGGTTAAACTACCAGTAATAGTTGTTAAGGAGGGGAATAGCTACAGGCTTGTAGGGGATAGGTGGGGACTAAGAGCTGTTCAACTAATCCTTAAGGGGGAGCTGAAATTCACTCCCTCTCCTACTCTAAGTCAAGGCGATGTTGAGAGGCTGGTGAGAGATTATAGGAGCATAGTTTTCATCACTATTAGGAGGGAGGAGCAGGGAGCCGAAGAGCCCAGAGAATAATAATTATTATTCTAAACAGGAAGAATGCTTATCATGAGAGGGGACGATGCAGTGGTAGAAGAGGAATGCAGCGACCGCCTAGAGGATCTAGTGGAACGCGTGCTCCAATACCTGGTTAGCCGTGGATATAGGTCAGCAGTGATAGAATATCCTCATACGAGTAGGAGAAGCATAGACGTCGTCTCCTGGAGCAGGGAGAGAAGAGTATTCATAAGAATATCCACGGATATAGATGCACTGTACACTGATAGTGTAAGGGAGCTTGCAGCCATAGCCTCCACCCTCAAAGCCTCCCCCGTCATAGTGGGGGCTAAGGGTAGAAGCGGTGAACTCGAAGACTATGTGGTGTATGAGAAGCAGGGGATACCTGCAGTCACCCCGGAGACCCTGGGGGAAGCCTTAGACGTGGACGGCTTCTACGTGGTGGGGAAGAAGGGCAACTATTATGCAAGGATTAATCCGAGAAAACTCAGAGAGGAGCGTGAAAGAATGGGGCTGAGCCTAGGCGAAGTTGCCCACACCATAGGGACCTCTAGGAAAGCCGTATACGAGTATGAGCGTGGAACAATGGATCCAGCCCTCCCAGTATCAGAGAGGCTTGTAAAGCTCTTCGGCGAAAGCATACTGGAGCCCGTCAGGGTTTTCAGAAAGCCGAGGGTAAAGGGAGCCCAGCCTCCACCCCACTCGCAGCGCGAGGAGAAGATCATGGTTAAGCTTAAGCAGCAGAACTATAAGGTAATACACGTCTCCCGCGCACCCTTAGACATAGCGGCTTCAAGGATAGATGAGGAGATGGCGATAGTGGTTAGACATGGACGCGACAAGGCATTATTCGAGCGTAGCAGCCAGGTTGCAGAAATGGCCAGTGCAATAGAGGTTAAAGCAGTCGCCATAGTAGATGACCCTGAACTAGCCAAGGATCTAGAAGCACTTGGAATAGAGGTTGTGAGGCACGGGGACTTTGAAGAGGATAAGAGGCATAGTGATAACAGGTAGGCCTGGATCAGGCAAAACCACTCTTTTCAACGCCCTCATCAAGGAGGCTCAGAGTAGAGGCATTAGGCCAGCAGGATTCTCCTGCCCTGAAGTAAGAGTTGGAGGCAGGAGAATAGGATTCAGAATAAGAAATATAGCGTCAGGCGAGGAAGGCTGGCTGGCCAGGATAAATGGCTGCCTGGGAGGGCCGAGGATAGGGAGATACCACGTATGCGTGAATGATGCAGTCAGAATAGGTGTCCAAGCCTTGGAAAAGACGGGAGAAGCAGGGCTCCTAGGAATAGATGAGCTCGGCCCCATGGAGCTGGGAATCCCAATTCTGAGAGATACGGTGGTAGAGGCGCTGGCACACGCGGAGAGATACATAGTTGTCGCACACTTCAGGCTACGGGATCCAGTCCTCCTCAAAATCCTGAGAAAGCCTGATGCAAGATGGGTGACGGTGTATAGGGAGAACAGGAGCAGAGCGTGGGATGGGGCTTTCAGCCTGCTTGAAGAGCTGTTGTAGGGGAAGCATAGTGGAGGAGTTCGTAGAGATCCGTGAAGGCAGAGCCCGCATACTAGCTCCGAACCCCATCCTCTACATGCGGAGAGATGGGGTATATGAGCCTGCATGGGCTCCAGTATTCTATAATCCACGCATGACGTATAATAGGGATATAGCAGTACTCCTATCCTCCGTTCTCCTCGAGGAAAAGGCTTGGAGCTTCCTGGAACCCCTCTCGGGGACAGGTGTGAGAGGCATCAGGCTACTCTTAGAAGCTGGAGCAGAATACGGGGTTCTCAACGATGCTGGCAGGGAGGCCTGCAGGCTTACTGCGAGAAATCTTCTTCTCAACAAGCTTGACGGGAGGGCTGCAGTCTACTGTACAGATGCTTCTCTCATAATGCTTATGCTCGCCCATACAGGCATGCATTTTGACTACATAGATATAGATCCCTTTGGCTCGCCTATGCCTTTCCTAGAGTCAGCCCTACGTGTATCCCGTAGGGGCGGGATACTGGCTGTCACTGCAACTGATACTGCCCCCCTCTCGGGAACCCATCCAGCCTCGTGTCTTAGAAGATACCGGGCAAAGCCTCTGAGAATAGGGCCTTCCAGGGAGACAGCTCTCAGAATACTTGTAGGGGCTGTTGCGAGGAGAGCAGCGGAGCAAGATATTGCTGCCCGCCCCATCCTAGCATACTATGCAGACTATTATCTAAGAGCATATTTCTCGCTGGAGAAGGGGGCTAGAAAGGCGGACAGCCTCCTAGGCAGGATAGGTGTGCTCAGATGCCTTGATGAGAAATGCCTGGAAGCCGAGCTTGCCGAGGAGTATCCCCCAGCCTGCGGGGAGGGATTATGGGCTGGGCCGCTATGGGCTGGAAGGCTGTGCGACACCATAGTGGTGGAGAAGCTTAAAGCAAGGCTTTCCGAGGCAAAGTATCTTCAAACATCCGCGAGGATTAAGAGAATGCTTGAATCACTACTCCTGGAATGCACTGTGAATAAGCCTTACATAAGGGTTGACAGGCTCTCGGGAGCCCTGAGAACATCTATGCCTAGCCCACGCAGACTGGCCTCATATCTATCAGAACTCGGCTTCCACGCCACTCCATCCTCGTTTGACCCTAGAGCCATAGCTACTGATGCACCTATGAGCGAGGTGAAGAAGGCCCTTCTCCATCTTGCTGGAAAATAATCTTTGCATTTACACAGCATGTTTTAATATCAATGCGGTGTGAGGGGCTGCAGGGAAGCATGTGTGCAAGGCCTTAATAGAAGGTTCGAAGTGATCGTGGTTGGGGCTGGGCCTGCAGGCCTCTCAGCAGCTTATATTCTGGCTAAGAAAGGCTTCCATGTAGTCTTATTGGAGAGGGGTAGAGGGGTAGGGTCAAAGCAGGTTTTCGGGGGCAGGGTTTATTCAAGCCTCCTTGAAAGGGTTTTCGGAAGCCTTGGGGACGCACCTATACATAGATGGGTTAGGAGGGAGAGGCTCAGCATAATTAATGGTGAGAGGATGCTTACAGTGGAGTACATCTCGGGAGGAAAATACAGCTTCACAACGTATCTAGGCCAGCTTGCCTCATGGATGGCTGGCAAGGCTGTTGAGGCTGGAGCAATAATTGTAGACGAGGTGCGTGTGGATAGAATTCTAGTCGAGGATAATAGTGTCGTAGGAGTGGAGTCGGGAGGCGATACCCTGAAAGCAGATGTAGTGGTAGATGCTGAGGGGGCCAACAGGCTGCTGCTCGAGGAGCTGGGACTCGTAGAGAAGCCCAGGCCCAGCGACATGGCCCTAGGTGTAAAGGAGGTCATCAAGCTGGGGGAGGAAAAAATCGATGAGAGATTCGGGCTTAGGAGCGGTGAGGGAGCGGCCTGGATACTGGCTGGAAGCGTGTCAGCCTATACTCCTGGAGGAGGCTTCATCTATACAAACAAGGATAGTGTGAGCATAGGTGTAGTAGTATCCCTGGAGTCGGGAGGACTTGTAGAGGAGCCATACAGGCTTGTGGAGAGCATGAGGCTTAACCCCCTGCTCAAAGACATCTGGAGGGAGGGAGACATAATAGAATATTCAGCACACCTGGTCCCGGAGAGAAGTGTAAGGCTTATTCCATCCAAGCTGGCATTGAATAATTTCCTAGTGGTGGGGGATGCTGCAGGCCTCCTCCTAAACACAGGGTACACTATAAGGGGAGTAGACTACGCAGCATATAGCGGGTACCTGGCAGCCAACGCGATAGTAGAGGCAGAAGAAAAGTACGGGTCATACAGCGAAGAAGTTCTCAGAAGACTTTACGAGGAAAGGCTGAAGAGAAGCATGGTTTTCAGAGATATTGCAAGACATAAGGCGGTAGAGATGATATGGGAGAATCCCACAATGATCAAGCAGTACGCAGCGCTTCTCCTAGATACTCTGGGAGGCCTATACGAGCTAGGCGAGTCTACTCCAAGCCTCAGGGAGACCTTCAAGAATGCTAGGAGGAAGAACAAGGTCTCCCTGATAAGAGTAATGGCAGACCTGGTACACGGGGTGATGAAGGCTTGACAAGTATTGGAGACAAGCCTCTCAGAGTAGATGACCTACTACAGCGCAACGTGTGGGACGTGGATCACAGGCCCCACATAACAGTCGACACTGAGAAGTGCAGGCTATGTGAGGCTAAGCCATGCATAACTACATGCCCTGCAGGATGCTACATACTGGCAGGCAACAAAGTAGTGTTTAGTTATGAGGGGTGCCTTGAATGCGGGGCCTGCAGGCTCATATGCCCCTACAACGCCGTCAAGTGGAGCTACCCTCTAAGCGGCAAGGGTGTTCAATACAGGTTCTCGTAGATAGGGGTGAGGGGAAGTGCACATAGTGGTGGGTGTTAAATGGGTTCCCAACACCCAGGCTGTCAGGTTTGATCCCCATACAGGCACGCTTATCCGCGAAGGCGTTCCAAGCATAGTTAACCCCCATGACCTCCACGCAGTGGAGCTTGCCTTAAAGCTGAGGGAAAGATATGGGGGGAGAGTCACAGCGGTAACCATGGCTCCTCCAGGAGCCGTTAAAGGATTGGAGCACATTATAGGTATGGGCGTTGATGACGCTGTGCTCCTAAGCGACAGGAAGTATGCGGGTGCAGACACGCTTGCCACAAGCTACGTGATAGCCTCGGCTATCAAGAGGATGGGGGATGTCGACCTAATAGTGTTTGGGCAGGAAACAATAGACAGCTCCACAGCGCATGTGCCAGCCCAGGTGGCCAGCTGGCTTGAAGCACCATACATATACTACGTGGAGGAAGTTGAGGCTATAGAGGATAATAGGATAAGGGTTAGGAGGAGGCTTGAAGACCTTGTTGAATGGTATGAGCTGGAGATGCCTGCAGTTATAGCTGTCCTAATGCATAGTCAGAAGCCGAGGCCTGTCAGACTCATCCACAAGCTTAGAGCAGTCTTAGAGAAACCCGTAGAGACATGGAGTAACGAAATCCTTAGACTCGATGAGAGATGCGTGGGGCTTAAGGGAAGCCCCACAGTTGTAACAAAGATCACGTGGATGCCTGAAGTACCCCGTAAGCAGAAGATCTTCAAAGGTGAACCCAAGGAAGCTGTAAACTGGCTTATTAGAAGGCTTGAGGAAGAGAAAATTCTTCCCACATGCGGGGCTGATAAGTGTGGAGAAGGAGATTAACTGCTCTAAGATATGCCCCGAATGGCCCTGCACGCGGACCCAAGAGTATAGGGGAGTATGGGTTGTAGGGGAAGCCTTTGAGGAAGGCCTCTCAGAGCCAAGCCTCCAGATGCTCAGCCCTGCTAGAAGCATAGCTGATAAGCTTGGAACATGGGTTGAAGCAGTGCTCCTCGGAAGCAGCGAGGATAAGCTACGCCCATACGCGGAGGAGATGATAAAGCATGGAGCAGACAGGGCTAGACTCCTAGTAGGCAGACAGCTTGAAACATATCTCCCAGTAACATATGCACGCGTCATAGCACGCTCAGCAGCGACCCATAAGCCTGAGATCATATTCTTCGCGGCAACCATGCGTGGAAGAGAGATCGCGCCATATGTGGCTAACACGCTGAGAACAGGGATCACAGCAGATTGCACGCAGTTCGACGTGGATGAGGAGACAGGTGACCTCCTGATGATAAGGCCCCCCTTCGCAGCCATACTTCTAGCATACATTAAGACTCCTAGCAGGAGGCCTCAGATATCAACTGCTAGGCCCAACGTGTTCCCCCCGCCTCCTAGAGACGAGGCGAGGAAAGGCGAGATCATAGTCGAGCATGTTGGAGCTGAAGATAACCCCCACATGAGGCTGCTGAGGGTGGAGAAGGTTGGTAGAAGCGGAGTGCCATTAGAGAAGGCGGAATACATAGTTGCAGGCGGGAGGGGCGTAGGCACGCCTGAGGGTTTCAGCATGCTTGAGGAGCTTGCAGAAATATTGGGAGGAGTGGTTGCAGGCAGCAGGAAGGCTGTGGATATGGGCCTAGTATCCTATGAGAGGCAGGTTGGACAGACAGGTAAGAGTGTTAGGGCAAAGCTCTACATAGCTGTGGGGATAAGCGGAGCTGCTCAGCATGTAATAGGCATACGTGAGTGCAGAATAGTAGTGGCGGTTAACAAGGATCCCGACGCCCCTATATTCAGGCACGCTGACTACGGGATTGTTGGGAGATGGGAGGACATAATCCCCCTCCTCATAGAGAGGTTTAGGGAGAGGTGTTCGTCAAGTTGTACTTGAGGGGAATATATCTGGCCTCGCATCCCACCTCGTGGAGCCTGTGGTGAAGGCTCCTTATCTTCCCTGAATCCCCTGACACTATCATGGTCTCCACGCATGCCTTACCCACATGGAGGTGGCTGTAGATCTTTATGATATCCCTGTATTCCCCGACAACCTTGAAGAAGTCGTCGAAGCTTGCCCCAGGCTTCCTTGTAACAATGATCACGCCCATGCATTTATGAGGTATGAGCAGGTACAGGTAGTCGTGAACGTATTGTCTAACAGCCTCCTCAACTATCCTCGACCTATCGACGCCTAGCTCCCCTGCAAGCCTGTTTAAATCATTGGTTAGGCTTAAAGGAAGCGAGACTCCGAACCTCTTCTTCCTAGCCACGCCTCCTCCCCCCGCCATATAGAAGCACAGCCAGATAGATCACGAGCAGAATTATACCTGTAACGCCTGATGGGGCTAGGTTCAGCCTAACTGCAGCCCATATGCCTAGGAGGCTTGCAAGGAGGCTCAGGTTGACGCTGGCAACAAGGCTTCTCATAGCTCCAGCCATAGCTGTGGATGCTATCACGGCTGGAAGAAGTATTAAGACATGCTCCAACACGAAGCCCACAATTCTTATAAGCATAACCGTGCTGGCTGCAAGCATAGTGAAGGCCGCTAGATCATATGCTGCGACCCGTATGCCTGTCAGCCTTACAGAGTCGCGTTCAACCCCTATACACACCTGCTCCCTGTAAGTTAGGCCGAATATAATGGCTGAAGCCGCGGCAACTATGACTGCGTACAATGTGTCCCTCCAGCCTGCCAGCAGGGGATCCCCCACTATGATGGCCATTATATCAGTCTCCCTAGGATAATGCGTGAGGACATAGTATATTGCCAAGACGCTTGCAGAGGCTGTGAAAGCCACGAATACTGCTGTAGAGGTGTCAGGATCAATTCCCCTATGAATCATCAATCCTATGAGATAGATGAGGGCCAGGCCTATTATAATGGCCCAAGCATACTCGCCTAGTCCCAAGGCTGAAGCCATAGGTATTGCAAGTACTGCTGCCAGGAGCGCGGCGTGAGGCGTGGCTCCAGCCAAGAAGTAAAGCCTCCTAGCAGCTATAACAGGGCTCAGGAAACCATATGCTAGGGCAGCTGACGCCACTATGATCACCCAGCGAACCTCTATGAAGAATACTAGTGCTCCCAGCAGGCCTAAGGATATTAGGCTTAGAGATACAAGCAGCCAGTCAGATCTACTCATGGATTCAAGGCGTTCACGTATAACCACAGCTACAGATAGCAGCAACACTGAGACGACTAGTGCTGCAAGGCCTGCCTCCGACAGCATTATTATGGCTCCCTTCTCCTCGCCTCCCCTATGATATGCTTCGACACGGCTTATGGTTCTAGCATTCTCAACAATCCCTGCAAGCTTTTCAGGTATGCTTCCCTCAGCCAAAGGGCTTGGAACACTTAGCAAGGGTATGCCGTACTCTCTAGCCATGTCCTCGAGGCTCCTGGAAGCAGCAGTTTCAGCAGGGCTTGTTACAACTGCGAGTCTTATCAGCCCCCTGCTCATAGCGCTCCTTATCCTACCAATATCCTCGGGTGAGGCTGACGCCCCATGCTCCCTGACCACAAGGTACGATACATTTACGCCTATCCATGATACAGCATACTGGGTTAGCGGAGTATCCCCTACAGCCGTCACATTGAGATGGGGGGCTGAGAGAACTATGCTTCTCAGCTTCTCTAAAATCATGTTAAGCTTCTCCTCATATATATCTCTGCATCCAGGCCTCAGGCTGCTCATAACTGATACCAGGTGTTTCAGGAATACCTCATAGTTGCCTGGATCATATATTGGCATATGGTAGTTAGGCTTCCCTGTCGCGGGATTCAAGTACAGCTTGATGCCGGGAATCCTGGGGATCTCTATGAGCACTGCCTTAAAACCCCCCTCCTCCACCCTGCTCCTAATCTCCTTCTCAAAGGACGTATGAGCAGTGGATACAATGATATCAGCCTCCTCCAGCAGCTTAACATTGCCTGGTGTAAGCTGATAGCTATGGGGATCAACGCCTCTAGGAGCTATGGAAACAACACTGTCACCACTGCATAAGAGAGGCTTAACATCATCCACGAGGCTTGGAAACGACACTGCTATCAACAGGCCTCCTCCAGACCCTCTAGTAGGGGCCGAGGCCTCCACAGTACTCACGGGTAACACCAGCATCAAGAGCAGCAGGAATGCCGCGATCCCTCTCCGCATACTATCGCACCAGTATTCCAGGTGTGCACAGGAATAATAAATTTTTATTATCTTTGTGCACAGATGGGAGATGGGTCGGGAGATGAAGCTAGTAGTAGAGGATCTCGTGGCTGGGTATGGTGGCGAGATCATAGTTGATAGAATATCGTTTAATGCCTCAAGCCCTGCTTTAGTGCAGGTGCTGGGCCCTAATGGTGCAGGAAAGACAACACTGCTTAAAGCTATCCTAGGATTAATTAAACCATACTCTGGCAGAGTACTTGTAGATGGTGAGGATGTGACAGGGCAGCCTGAGAGGATAGGCAGGATTGCCGGATACGTACCTCAGATCACTGGGGCTCCAAGCACCTATTACCCTATAACAGCATGGGAGATGGTTGAGTCAGCCCTCCTCCTCAAGGCTAGGAGGTGGCCGAGGCTGCTTGCAGGAGGGGGAGAGAAAAAGCGTGTGGCAAGCATACTCAGCATGCTCGGGCTGCCGAGAGAGGCCTGGCATAAGAATGTGTGGAGTCTTTCAGGAGGGCAGAGACAGAGGGTATTCATAGCCAGGGCCATAGTAGCGGAGCCCAGGCTGATAGTTATGGATGAACCCCTATCCTCCGTTGACCCTGCAGGCAAGGCGGGGCTAGCCAAGCTTATTGGAAGCCTAGCCTCCGAGAAACTCGTAGTTGTGACAAGCCATGACCCCATGCTCCTACTACCCTACACTAAGCTCGTAGTAATGATCGGCAGGGGGAGATTCATAGTAGGACCGCCCAGCGAGGCCCTCACCCTTAGTAATGCAAGACTCATCTACGGGGAAGCAGTCATACCCGTTGAGAAACACGTGCATATAGCAGACTCCCATGCAGCCTAGGCTGGTAAAACCACTCTGAGCATCAGTGCTGTAACGCCAGCTATAACTGCAGCCTGGGCTAGAAGGGGCACTACGTCCCTATACCTGGATCCATAGTATTCGAGCGTGAATACGAGGCATAGGTGAAACGGTGAGAGCAGGGCTCCAAGATAGCCTCCGAGGAAGGCAGTCATAACTATGAGGGGGCTTGCACTACTCCCAGTAGCCACGAATCCAGCAACCATGGGCATAGCTATAACAGCATAGATGAACTCGCCACTCGATATAAGGCCAACTGAGAATGGTAGAAGGAAGGCTATGCTTAGAGGCGTGAAGCCATGGGCGGCGAAAACGTGGTATAGGGCAGGCCCAGCCCCGGATACAAGTATGTATCCTGCAAAGGCTACACCACTTATCACGGATGCCAGCAGCCTAGGCGTGAAGGCGAATTTAAGGGCCTTCACCACGGCACTACGCCTAGGCCTATACACTGCAAGTACAAGTATATCGGTCGCCAATAGAGCTAAGGATACCTTGATCTTCAATCCAAGCACAAGTATAACTAACAGTAAGAAGGGCCATAGATCCAGTGCTCCCCTCAGCCCTCCAGTACCCTTGCATTCCCCGCCACCCTTATAGCCCTCCTTCGCCAAAATGCTGAGGGCCGTTATAACACCTCCGGTGAGAGAGCCTATGAATATAGGGTAGGAGAAGCTCAGCAACCTATGTGTCTCTAATCCAAAGGCATATGCTGTTAGGAGGAAAGCCAGATAAAGAGGCCATACTGTTACCCATATATGCCTGAACCAGAAGTTAAGGAAGCTGGCTGTTCTAGAGGATACCTTCATCTTTTCAAAGTATGTCTCCTTAAGCATCATGGCTGAAACCAGGGCTCCCCCAGACATGGGTATAAGGCCTATTAATGCAGGTATACCTAGCGCTGCTGCGAGGCATGAGAGGCTTTCAAATAACCCCGTTATCCTTGAGAGAACCCCGTGTTCTCTAAGCACGCCTGCAAGAAATAATGCTAGGATGAAGGCTGATATAGTGTTGAGAGACGAGGACTTTGTGAGAGTGGATACTGTGACCTCGACTATGCCTATAGGGCCTAGGACTAGGAGCCCGTAAACTATTGCTGCGAGAATTATGGATGTAACAGCGTCGAGGCCTGCCACTAGCATAAGGATCACTAGCACGTAAACCGCTGTGAACCCTAGGAGAGGGCTAATCAAGCTCTCCACGCATGCATAAAAGCATGAAACCATGATAAAACAGTATCCCTCCAACCAGATGCAGAAAACCGTGATAAAGGCTGATAGCCGTATAGGAACTCTGCTCACAATAACCATCGCCTGTTAATATAGAAGCACTGTACATATCATGCTGCAACATATATCATATTATACTTCTAATAGTCTCATCTAGACGGGGGATGAGCATAAGGATCACAGCATCATTGATGCTGTTATTACTACTATTGATGCTGCCTTTCCCCACGCTGGCTGGAGGCGGGGATTATGGGCCTAGGATGGGTTCAGCAGGCATTACTGGTAATGGATATTCTCTGCAGGTAGACTATGTGGCTGAACCACTAGTGGAGGGGGAAGGGTCGGGCCTACTCCTCTCATACGTGTTTAAGGCTGATCCCAGGATTGTCTCGGAAGCCTATCTGAGGTCGCCTGAGCCCATAAGCCCTAGGAGCCTTTCAGCAGAACTCCGCGCTGTTGAGCATAGGCTGAAGATACCTGCGGATCAAGGGGTGCTGAACTATACTCTCAGGGCACCTGAAGGCAGCATGGGAGAGAAGTATAATATTACGATGCTATTCTACCTCGACATAACGTTTCTAAACGGCTCATCCGTGAGGAGAGTGCTTAACATGAGCTTCAATCTATGGGTCTTATCGCCTGAAGGCTCTGTTCCACGGCCACTAGTATTAGGAGTGGTTCTCTCAGTAATGCTTGCTGTAGCAGCACCTGTAGCGGCATACCTGAAATACTCTGAGAAGAGGAGGGCATACCTAGCATCCATTATTATCTTAGGCTTCCTCCTAGCCCTGCTGGCACTAAGCCTGGCTAGAGGCATGGGGGGAACCTGCCCCTCTCCTGGGAAGAAGCCTTATGTGCTGAAATATGTGTGGAGTGCTAATGGGACAGGGTTTAAGGGGGCTGGAGCAATATATGTGTGGAGCAGTGAGGGTAAGCTCTTCTGGGCAGGCCTACCCAGCATCCCGGGGAAATCCAGCATTATTCAGGGATGCCCTTCACCCCTATGTGTTCAAGACAACGCCTCGGAGATAAGTGTGAGTGGAGTAAGGTTTGAGAGGATAGGCAGGGCTAACTATTATTACCACAATGCACTGCGTAGAGCGGTGCTCTACGATAATAATGGTGGCGAGGCAATATACGATGTATGCGGCCACCTATTCAGGCTCATGGCCTGGAAGGGAGACAGCCTCTACTACTATGCTCTTAACGCTAGCCTAGGCTATGATCCTCCTATTGCTCCAGGCTTCTATGCCAAGCTTTTGCTGGGCCCTCCTCTAGCCTCGATAGCTGTCTCAGCACTCATAGCGTGGAGGGTGGGGAGAGGTGAGAAGCATGCAGCACGTGGTGGTGGTAGATAACCTATACAAGTATTACGGGGGGTTCCCTGCTGTAAGGGGGGCTTCATTCAGCGTGCCTAGGGGAACGGTTTTCGGCCTCCTGGGTCCTAATGGCGCAGGTAAAACAACGACCATTAAAGTCATGGTCGGCCTCCTCAAGCCCTCTAAGGGAAGAGTGCTTGTGGGAGGTTTGCCTGCAGGCAGCTTGAAGGCTAAGAGGATGATAGGCTACGCTCCGGAGAGATTCTCCATAGGGGGGTCCTGGCGTCTCCTAGAGTTCCTGACATACGTTGGAAGACTGTACGGTATGAGTGAAAGGGAGGCGGAGGAGCAGGGGCTCAACCTGCTGGAATGGGTTGGGCTTGCCGGATGGGAGGATGAGAGGTTTGAAAACCTCTCAGCAGGCATGAAGAGGCGTCTAGGCCTCGCCCAGGCGCTAGTAGGGGATCCAGAAATACTTGTGCTGGATGAGCCTACGGAGCATCTGGATGCTGTTGGGAGGCTTGAGCTGCTGAACAAGGCTAGGGAGCTGGCCTCTAAGGGGAGGACAGTGATACTTTCAACCCATGTGCTGGCTGAGGCTGAAATGATAGTCTCCCACTTCACCATAATGCATCATGGCAGGACACTGTTCCAGGGCTCTGTGGACAAGCTTGCCCATGGAGGCGTGGTGAGAGTCGAGGTGGATAAGCCGCAGCTTCTCTCAATGCTTCTAGACAAGCATGGTGTGAAGCACATGGTGCTTGGAAACAGGCTGCTGGTGGAGGGGGAGGATGCTGATCGCTTAGTGTTGAAGCTGTGCCTTGAGAATTCCATTAGGATAAGGAGGTTTGAGGCGGGATCCATGGGTCTCTCAGAATTCTTCATGAAGCTTGTTGGAGGTGAGGCTTATGGGCAGGCAGCCTAGGATACTTAGACTAGTAGAGGCAGATGCTCCTATCCTTCTGCGGAGCGGCAAGATGCTTGCATTCACGCTGCTAGCATTGCTTCCAACACTAATAGTCCTATATGTGGCGGGATTGTTCTGGATACCGCAGTCATGGCAGGCTGTCAGGCTTGTGGAGATTCTTGGCAGGGTGAGTGACCCCTACTCTAAGCTTCATGGAGAATTTATCGACGCTGTGAAATCAATGAGCGGCATGATCACAGGGTTCTGGGCTGGGTTCCCCATGCTTATAGTCGCCTCACTTGTGGCTGCGGGGTTCGTGTCTAGTGAGAGAGCTTCAGGCACGTTCGACCTACTGGCCACTAAGCCTGTCCACAGGTATGAGCTTGTAGCCTCCAAGATCCTGGTATTCCTAGCATACTCGCTTCTAATACTATTGATTGTGCAGGCTCTAAACGTGCTCGTAGTGGCTTCAAGCTTCTTCAGCGGCCTCGGATTCCAGGCTGTGCTCAGGGCTCTATGGGATGCCAGGAGCCTGGTTGCATATTATGCTCTAGCCTCATGGCTATACGTGTTCGCGGTAACAGGGCTAACCCTGCTCTTCTCAGTGAAGACTACTAGGGAGTTTGTAGCCGTCATGGGGGTTGTAGGCTACTATATAGCCCTAGTCTTCTCGGCAGGCATGGTTCAAACCCTTATGCCTGGACGAACGGGTAGAATGATATCAGAGATTCTCGGATACGCTGACTTCTCGCAGCATGCAAGAATAGTTCTAACTCAATGGGTGTATGGGAGCCTGCAGCCCCTCGGCAGCAGGGTAATCCCTGTAAGCTATACTTCATCCCTCCTGGTACTCGTAGCAGCTCCTCTGCTCCTAGTAGCCCTAAGCCTATACGTGGTAGAGAAAATGGATCTAGCTTAGCATGGATGCTGGATCCTCCTTTACGACTCTAAATACAACGCTGGACACCGTTCTCTCCACTCCTTCAAGCTTGTTAAGCCACTTGATGAAGGAGTCAAGCTCCTCTATGCTCTTAAACCTGGCTATAACCAGCATATCATACTCCCCTGTAATATCGTATACTGCTACAGCCTCCCTTCTCCCAGCGACAAGTTTCTCCAGGCTCTCAATATATCTTCCCTGCACGGAGACCTGTGTGACGGCTGTTATCCTGTATCCGAGCTTGGAGTGATCCAGAAGCACGGTGTACCGCTGTATAACTCCCTTCTCCTCCATCCTCCTAATCCTTGAATAAACAGTTGTATATGGGAGGCCTATTCTTGAAGCTATTCTCCTAAGACTAGTTCTAGAGTTGCCTGCAAGTATACTTAGAATAGCTGCGTCAACCTCGTCCACGGCTCCTCCCCTAACCTATAATCTTGAAACTGGAAAAATGGTTAGGCTAGCTTTCCTCAGGTGGAGGCGCTGTAGGCATGCGTGCCAGTATCTCGGGGCTGGGTAGGGATGGCTTGTAGGCGAAGAACATTATTGAGAGCCCTATGAATGCAAGCGCCTCACCTATGATGGGAACCCCCATGAGAGCATAGAATATTCCAGCCAGCTCTGCCTCCCCTGCGAGGCGGAGAGGCTGCCCCGATCTCTTCAACCCTATGCCCACGCCTGCTGCACCTAGGGCTAGAATAGGGGTTGCAAGGCTTAGGAGAACAGCTGAGGCGTTGAACAGGCTGCCAGAAGCACCCATATATGCTGAGCCGTAGAATATATAGTAGAGCGCGTATAGGAAGGCTCCTGCCATCTGAATCAAGGCTGCGGTTCTAGCCACCCTATAGAACTTTCTATCCAGAGGGCTGAGAGCCTGGAAGCCCTCATAGAATAGTAGGACAGCTGCAATGAAGCCGAACATCCCTATCCCCGCCAGAATGTAGAGGCCTCCAATCATATCACGAGACGCTGAGGCCTTAGCACCCTCAGAGAACAACACTAGGAACAGTGACGCCAACCCTATCAGCGATCCAGTCCACACCCGGGATCTAGCCTCATCAACATTATATGCAGCCTCCTCCCCTGAGGTGGAGGAAGGCTTAGATTCCTCAGACATTATACCACCTTTAACACAATGGTTTCTTACAACAGCATTATTTAAACTATTGCACACCGCTTCCCAGCATCGAATACTAAACAATGTTCCCTATAAGCCTGTAAATACAATTATATTCCACTATATAAGGGGGCAGTTATGAACAATGTTCGATATTATGCGTGGAAATATTCTAATATTATTCGAACATTTCTCTCATGCTTTGTGGCGAGAGGTCTTGGGGGTTCATGTGGATATTAGTGGGGCTGAATGGGTGGCGCTTCAATTCACTGATCTAGGCGGAGCATTCCATGAGGTGCATGTAAGGTCAAGCATTATTGATGAAGACGTGTTTGAGGAGGGGCTTGGAAAGCTTGATGGAAGCAGTGTAAGGGGGTTTGGCAGGATAGAGGAGAGCGACTTTGTTCTTAAACCCGTGGCTGATACTTGGGTTAAGTTTCCGTGGAGAGAGGATGCTGGGAGATTTATATGTACGGTGCATGTACATGGCGGTAAGGATAGGCTGCAGCGGGATCCTAGGCTGGCGGCTGAGAGGGTTGAGGAGCATCTTAGGAGCCAGGGGCTGAGATCCCTGGTTGCAGCTGAGCCTGAATTCTTCGTGTTTAATAGCATGGTGGTGAGGGTTGAGCAGGGGCTCCAGGTCTATAGGATCGGCTCAGAGGAGGCTCCGTGGAGCAGTAATAGGGGTGTGTTCCTCAGGCCTAAGGAGGCATATTATCCTACGCCTCCCTTCGACAGAACGCTTGACTATAGGCTTAAGCTAGCGGGAGTTCTCAGCAAGCTTGGCGTAGAGGTGCTGGTGACTCATCACGAGGTCGCCTCGGCAGGTCAGATAGAGGTTAACTTCAAGCCTGGGGGAATAGTTCAGACAGCTGATAATCTTCAGACACTTAAGTATGCTGCACGTATACTAGCCTACCAGGATGGGTTAACGGCGACATTTATGCCTAAACCCCTGGCAGGCGATAATGGAAGCGGGCTTCACGTGCATATAAGCCTGTGGAGAGGAGATGAGAACATCTTCTATGACGGGGATGGCAGCTACGCTGAGCTCAGCCAGTATGCAAGATACTTTATAGGAGGCCTACTCGAACATGCTAGAAGCCTTGCAGCCATAGCTAACCCTACAACCAATAGTTATAGGAGGCTTGTGCCAGGATTCGAGGCCCCCGTATATGTGGCCTGGGGTAAGAGTAATAGGAGCGCTATGATTAGGATCCCGTTCTACCATGGCTCAAAGCCCCAGTCCAGGAGAATTGAACTCCGCTCCCCTGATCCATCAGCTAACCCATACCTACTGTTCTCGGCAGCCATTATGGCGGGACTCGACGGTGTTAGGAGGAGCATTGAGCCTGGAGACCCTGTTGACAGGAACCTCTACTCCCTTAGCCCAGAGGAGAGGAGGCGTCTAGGTGTAGGTGAGCTTCCACGA
>JALWQH010000018.1 GCA_027083135.1 Desulfurococcales archaeon
GGGGAGGGCGGGCGATATACTGAGTCTCTCAGCCTGAACCCATACTCTGCTGAGAGACTCAGTATATCGCCCGCCCTCCCCCCACTCTCGTAAGCTTCTACAAGGGAGTAGAGGAGGTTAGCAGGCTCTGAGGGAAGCCCCTTCACTAAGATTCTATATGCCTGGGGAAGTGGAATCCCTCGCCCGATCATGTAGGCAAAGTTCTTTATCTTCAAGCCAAGCCTAGGATCGACGACGTCTGATGCTTTAAGCAAAGCCTGCATAAAGACGGCCCCGCTTTTAATAAGAGTTGAAGCCTCCCTGAGGAATAATGGAACTTGCTCAACCATCTTACGTTCAACCCTATATCTGAATTCAAGGTACACTACAGGGGGAGTCATTAGAAATAAAAGCAGTAGGAAAGCCTCCATAACGCATTCTGAGCCGTAAGGGACTGGCACACCTAATCTAACAAGAGGCGGAGACCTACAGAACCCGTGGCCTGCCAGAATGCCTGCGGCAATTATAGCCAATATTAAGCCTATCATAAGGGACAGTAAGCCTGGCCCGAGCTCACGGCTACTCACAGCTTCACACCCGATATCGTTAGATCAGCTAGAATTAGGAGTGCAGCGAAAGAGGCGGGGAGCACAACAAATATCACCGCACCTAGGATCATGTATGGGTCGTAGGGCATGGAGCCTAGGCTTCCTAGGAAGAGTAGCAACGTTATTGTGAGGAGGGGAAATATCACTCCTATTGACACGTAAACCTCCATAAGGAAGCTCAGAGTATCAGTAGCGTTGCGTAGCTTAAGGGTCAATGCAGATAGAGAGGTATTTAGAAAGGATTCGAGGAAGGCAGAGATACCTACGCCACCTTCAATATTAGCGGCAATTCCTCTTAGGAGATCCGAGAACAGACGGCTTGGAGTGAAATCCGCAGCCTCCCTTAAAGCGGCTGGTAGATCGGCTCCCCCAACAGCTCTCCCCACAATATACTCTATCTCCTTATCTATGCCTAACATTTCCCTTATCCTATACAAGTGTAACATTAGAATTGATGGGGGGAGACCGCTTGCAGCTATGGATACCATAACCGATGCTATTAGGGGGAGACGGGCCTCAATGCTTCTCCTCCTATCACTATACGACGTTATAGGATGATATAATACCACGGCATACGATAATATGACTGCTACGATTAGGGCTATAATGGATAAGGCCGCTCCTTTGATCAATCCTACATGATGGACTGAGATCCATAGGGCTGGGATTAATGTTAGGAAACCCATGATCGGCGGGATAATTATAAGAATAGCTACATAGGAGTCGAAGCCCATTCTGACCTTCGAGCCCTTAATATATGGTTTAAGCCAGTGAAACCTTCTATAGGCATATCTGTAAAGACGGGTGTCCCTGAGGAGCAGGTATAGCTGGTAGGCGAGGCTTCCAGATGAAACCAGCCTACGTCACCTCTATCCTGGCTCTTTCATATACTCGAGTAGGGTTGAAGTAGTAGCGCCGTATAATTTCCCTAAATCGGCTTAGATCAGGCTTCATCTTCGCTGCCCATTTCATGACAACCGTCCTACGCTCATATTCTTCCTCAATGTTCTCTATGCTTATGCCTCTTCTATCGGCAAGCCATTCTAGAAGATATGTCTTGCCCGTCCTCCTCCACTCGTCGAGCTCAGGCCTCCACTCATAAACCTTGTTAAGGGATATTGAGCCTGTCATAGGATCAAATCCTACTATCTCCGTCACACTTCTCAGCTTTCTCCTTATCTTCATCCCGCTAACCTTAGCCATGGAAACCATGATTTTAACTAAGGGTATCATTGATTTAGGCACGTTCATAGGAGGTGTTTCAAGCCTTCTAATAGCCTCCTCAGGGCTCTCAGCATGCATGGTGGTTAGCCCGCCATGGCCTACAGCTGCGGCTTGGAAGAACGCGTAGGCCTCCTCCCCCCTAATCTCACCTACTATGAGGTAGTCAGGCCTCTGCCTAAGAGAGGATTTAAGCAGCTCGAAGAGCGTCACGTCGAGGACCCCTGGCTCAAAGCTAGGTCTTGTAACTAGTGATACCCAGTTCTCCAGCGGTAGCTTGAGTTCAGGGGTTTCCTCCACGCTTACAACCTTAGAGTCAGGGGGTATGAACATTGACACAGCGTTAAGCATGGTGGTCTTACCGCTTGCCATAGGGCCTATAATCATCATGCTTGCCCCCTCTTCTACAAGCATCCACAGGTATGCTGCTATTTCAGGGCTTAGTGTTCCCAATGAGATTAGATCAGAGGGAGTGAAGACCTCGGCGCTAAACCTCCTTATAACGAATGTAGGGCCCTGCCTAGCTACAGCGCCTAGGACAGCATGAACCCTGTATCCCTTTGGAGGGAGAGGGCCCTCAGCTATAGGCTTAGCAGCCGAGATATCCTGCCCAGCCCTGATAGCCAGCCTCCTGATAAATGCTCTAAGCTCATCAGCATTTTTGAAGTAGATGTTGGTTCTAAGCCACCCGTAATCCCTATGGAAAACATATACGGGGGTACCTACACCACCGCAGCTTATATCCTCGACGTAAGGGTCATTGTATGGCACGTCGATTCTCCCATAACCCACTATGTCTCTTAGAATATAGTATTCCAGCTTCATCTCGAGAGGCTCTTCTACCTTTAATCCCCTACGTCTAACCAGCTCTCTGATCTTTTTTCTAAGATCCTCGCGGATCCTCTCATCACTCTCCAGGAATAGCCTAGGCTCCATGACGCCTTCCTCCTCAAGAATCCGTCTAACATCGTCTAGAAGCCTATGCTCCTCAGGGCGGAGAGGAGGCTCAATAACCCTGTAGAAAAGCCTACCCTCAGAATCCCTCTCAATTATCACTGAGGCTTGCTCCGAGACCTTATAGAAGCCTAGCATCTCGCCCTTACTTTCATCGTTCTCCAAGGATCATATCCACTCGCACACTATCCTTAAAGACTCATATAAAAATTGTTTAAAATGCCTTCCCACAGGCTACATGCGTGTTAGTGATTCGAAGGAGAGGCCCTTCTCTGAGACTGTGTAATGCGCACTTATATCCCGTCTAGCTCTACGTTTAGAATATACTAGGATTAGCTTTCTAGAATACCCCTTATCGGTCTCCTCTACCAGGGCTCTTAACACCACGTCACTTATCCTCTCTAGGATGTAGGTATGCTTCATCACATCTGGATCGATAATTATATAGAGTATTGAGGAAGACTTCTTAGCAGCACTAGCCATTCTCACCGCGTCATCCCACCCTATATCATCCAGGCTTATAGCATATACTGCTACAACATCGGAAAGCAGTAGGGCTTCAGATACATTTGAGACGAGTTTCTCCAGGTTCCCGGACTCCATTATTATTAGTTTATTTTGATGCATAAGATTGCGTGCCGGTACCCCCAAGCTTTCAAGCAATGTGTAGTAGTCTTGGACATAGTCTCTATACAGTATCACGCTCACACTATGCTTCTTCTCTAAAGACTTTGAGACTATAGTAGCTAGCATTAAATTAGGTGCAGCTTCGAGGCTCATTTCCACTAGTACTATGCTACCCATATATATGGGGCCGTAAAGCTCAGCTATAACTGGTATATTGAGCGATGCAAACACTCTTTTCTCAGCATCAGGCATCATTATCCCGCATAGTTTTATTCCAGGTGTCTAGAAATATGTCTTCCGTGCTGAAAATTGGGAGAAGAGCTTGATGTCCTTGAAAGGCTTGTTAAAACACTTATGGGCAGAGACCCTGTCCACGGATTTCCTCACGTTGTCCGTGTACTAAGCCTATGCGAGCATATTGCAGACATGGTTGACGAGAAGCCTAATATGCGTGTCCTCAGGGCAGCTGCATTACTCCACGACTTAGGCAGAGTGGTAGGGGAGGGAAGACACGCGGAGCTTAGCGCTGAGATAGCTGGCCTACTGTTACCCCTCCTAGGCTTTAGTGACGAGGAGATCAAGTCTATTAAGCATGCAATACTTGCACATAGCTTCAGCTTAGGGGTAAGGGCTGAGAGCATTGAAGCCATGATTCTCAGCGATGCTGACAAGCTTGACGCCATAGGGGCTGTAGGGATTATGAGGGTTTTCTGGGAGTCAGCCCGTAGGGGGAGGAGCCTTGCAGACACCTTGAAGCACTTCGACGAGAAGCTTCTGAAACTTAAGGATATGATGTACACTGAGCCGGCAAGGAGACTGGCGGAGGAGAGGCATGCATACATGCTCCGATTCCTCGAGCAGCTTAGAGGAGAACTCTGCTTAGCCAAGGATCCCTCATGCACCATGATAACACCTAATAGACGCGAAGACTCTGGGAAGAGGGGAGGGAGATGAAGCTCATATACCTCGTTCTAGATGGTGCTGCTGACAGCCTTAAGCATAGGCCTACCCCTCTGGAGGCAGCGCATAAGCCTGGCCTAGACAGGCTTGCAGGGAATGCTAAGGCAGGCATGCATTATAGTATTGGGAGGGGGTATGCTCCTGAAAGCGATGCCGCTGTTATGAGCCTCCTAGGATACAACCCCGAGAAATATTATACTGGCAGAGGCCCACTTGAAGCCCTAGGGGCAGGGATAAGGATCCGTGAGGAATGGGAGGTAGCATTCAGAGCAAACTTTGCAACCATAGATCCAGCGAGCAGAAGGATAATTGATAGGAGGGTGGCTAGAAGCCTATCCTCCTCTGAAGCAAAATTGCTGGCAGAAGCCCTTGACGGCATAGAACTCATGGAAGGAGAAGCATATGCGAGGGTTAAGGCCACCATAGGCCACAGGGCAGTGGTCGTCATAGGCCACAGGTCCAGAAAGCTCAGCGCAAACGTGGATAATACTGACCCAGCATATGTGAGGAAGGGGAAAGTATCAGTAGCCGTGAAGAAATCTGAGCCTCTCCTAAGAAAAGCTACTCCTCTGGATAAGAGCAGCGAGGCAGAGTTAACCGCATCCCTCGTAAACGAGTTCACGGAGAAGGCTATAAGGATTCTCGACGAGCATCCTGTAAATAAGGAAAGGGAGGCTAGAGGCCTGCTCAAAGCCAACGCTCTGCTTCTAAGAGATGCTGGCAACATGCTTCCCCACATGCCAAGCATAGAGAGCATCTATGGGAGAAAATTCGCGGCAATAGTTGAGATGCCTGTGGAGCGTGGAATAGCATTGGCTGCAGGCATTACACCAGCCGAGGCTAGGCTTCAAGGACGAAAGGAGGAGCTATTGGGTGAGAGGCTTAACTCAACCCTGAGGCTCCTGGAGAACCATGATGCCGTATACGTTCATCTTAAAGGGCCGGATGAGCCTGGACATGATGGAAACTATGAAGCCAAGAAGAGGGAGATAGAACTCATAGACAAATATTATGTTGAACCCCTCCTAAGAAGCATAGATTTAGGCGTGGTTGCAGTACTGGTGACATCTGATCATGCTACGCCATGGATTCTCAAAGCGCATAGTGATGACCCCGTACCATTTATGCTTGCCTCCCATAAGCTAAACCCCGACGGGCTTAGAGGCTTCAGCGAGGCTGAAGCCTTGAATAAGGGAAGCCTAGGGATAGTGGAGCATGGCTGGCTTCTCCTCCCACTGGTTGCAGGGCTGATGGGCTGGCGCGAGAAGCCGTGAAAGCAGGATTAGTGAAGATGCTAGAGGCGGTATAGGAGAGGCTAGCTCTCCCAGAAGCTTCAAGGCGTTTCGAATAGGCTTGAAGGAGAAGGAGTAGAGCGAGTCAACTAGAACTAGATTGGAAGCTGGGAGAAGCTTACATTTATTCAGAGCGGGGCATATGCCTAGAGCGTAGGAGAGCATGCGTCTAACCTGCTGTTTAAGAAAGCTTTCGCCAACTATTACCGCTAGGAATCCATGGGGAGTCTTAATAATGCTAGTGGAGTATACCAGGCGCCGCGGATTTCTCCCCCTGCATACTGGTACAAGCCAGCTGTAATCCCTATATCCCTCAAAGAACCGCAGCTTTTCGGAGAAGCTTCTTGAAAACTGGCGGGTCAACAGGTATGCATAAATCCTCTTTACACACCACTCCCTAGCCTTAAACTCACCGTGAGGATCCAGCCTATAAGCCCATGCTAGAATCCTAGGGTAAAGGGAATTATTCACAGCTTTAATAATATCCTCGACCTCGCAGTCAGTTATAAATGAGATGGTCTGGCCTAATGCGTGGGCGCCCTTATCGGTCCGACCTGCTGCCGAGTACATATGCTCTCTGATCCTTGATGGTGAAAGGCATCCGGCCTCACTAAACGCTTCCAGCAGATCGCCTTCCACAGTAGGTACTCCGGGCTGCCTCTGAAAACCATGGTACCCGCCACCTCTGTAGGCTATCTTAACTGCCACTAGGTGCAGGAGGCCTCCCCTTAACCTTTCCTACTACTCTTACATCCTCTATGCGCGTGTAGGGATACTGGCCTGCCTCATCCTTCTCATACTTCTTAACCATATCCCATACTGCGAGAAGTGCTGCTACTACCCCTGTGAGGGCCTCCATTTCCACCCCCGTCTTAGCGGTTGTCCTAACCCTTACATCCACCTCAACGCTGTTTTCCTTTAGGCTCACATCAACATCTACCCCTGTTATCGGTATAGGGTGGCAGAGAGGAACGATTTCAGGAGTCTTCTTAACAGCCAGGATTGCCGCTATTCTGGCTACTGATCCAACATCCCCCTTCTCCACCCTCCCCTTCTTTATCAGCCTAATAGTGCTTGGCTTGAGCCTTATCCTACCCTTAGCTACAGCCTCCCTGTAGACAGGGGGCTTACCCGTTATATCCACCATGCGTACCTCCATGCCTCCATCACTCCTCCAAAGCTTCAATGAGATCCCGTATAACTATGGTTTTAGGGTTAGTGTAGTTCACTCTGAACAGCCTTATCCTACCATACCTCCTCTCCTCCAGCAGTCCTACTTCAACAAGCTTCCTCAGATGCCTTGCAACAATGCTGTGATGGAGGCCTGTCTCCCGCACAACCCTGCTTATATTGGCCTCACCTAGCCTGAAGACAGCCAGCATTACTCTTATCCTACCCTTACTTGAAAATAATTCTTCTAGGATGGAGCGATCCTTCAACCCCATACTCCTCCCTTACTGCTTATCAGTTCGAACAGCTTTCTCTCGAGATGGTCGAGAGGCCCGGCATTAACAGCTACAAGGGTGCTTTTACCCCGGTAGCCTTTACCCGAGGTCCTAGTATCTATTACACCTATCCTCCTGAGCTCAACAACATACTCGTATATCTGGGTGTGCCTCCGCGGCTTTAATCCCAGATGCTCGCACAGCCTCCTGTACTCGGCTTCAATCTCACCTATTCTCGCATACGCTTTCTCCCTCTCCCTGAGAACCCTGACAGCTGCAAACATGAATAAAAGCTCGTGTAATGGAAGATACTTCAACGTATCGTAGAGCACAGTGATCTCGGGGTTAACTATGGTGTTAGCCTTCCTCACATGCTCTACGGTTACTCTGCCTGCCTCTTCCCTATCCGCGATCTCTCCTGCTATGAGCAGTATCTCTAAAGCCACTCTTGCGTTCCCATTCCTATGCTCGCTTCCCTCTATGTCAGCTATGTAACGTATAACCTCCTCGTCAACCACCCCGGGATAGAAGGCCTCGGCAACCCTGTCCATTAATATGTCGTAGAGCTCCCTCGAAGAGTATGGAGGGAACCTAACCGTGCTTCTCACAAGGTAGCTCTGCGTCGCTGGGTCAAGCATTCCTAGACTCGAGGAGTCCCTTGATATGAAGATGAAGTTAAGCCTCTTAGCCTTCCATGGATATTCATCATATGTTCGGACAAGGAAGTATATGGCGTCAGAACCTGCGAGGCGTGCAAAGTAGTCGAACTCGTCTAAAGCTATTATTACATGCATGTTGCGTTCATCAAGATACTCTAATATATAAGCCATGATCTCCTGGGCTGATAAGCCGCGTGTAGGTAGGGGGAGCTTCAGCTGCCTAGCGATCTCCGAGACAACGCTGTAAAGCGTCCTATCCCTATGGCAGTTTACGTGGACGTATCTAAGCTTAACATTCCTCTTCTCAGCGAGATCCATTATACTTCCACCGAAAACCCTGGATGTCACGGTTTTCCCCGTACCCACACCGCCTACGAGGAAGGCTCTATGAGGAGCTGAGCCTGGGTCAAGCAGTAGATCCTTAAATATGAGGGCAAGCTGCTTCAACTGCTCCTCCCTGTGGGGGAGGCGTCTAGGAATATATTCAGGGTAAAGCTTATCCTTATTCCTGAACACGGTGGGCGATGATATAGCCCCCTCAATGATGTCTCTAGGCCTGCTCAATACTTTCACCTACCCGCTGATAATAGGTGTTCATGAGGATATTATTTAATGGTTCGTGCTCTTAACCCTCCTAATCCCAATGACAGCTATTTCGCCTATGGTTTCAATGTTCAGCTGCCAGTCATGATTCCTCCATAATACCCGGTAACCCATATTTCTAAGCTTAGATGCAACCATGTTCTTAAGCTCAGAACATCTAAGCTTAAACCCCCTGGAGACACAGTCTATCCTCACAGCCTCGCCCTTCACAACCCTGCTTGAAACAAGTCCTGCTGAGCGTTCGGCTAAAACTTGCTCCACCTCTCCGCTAACCTTTACTACGATATGGCATGGCAGCACCTTCTTAACATAGGCCTGATATCTCGTGCCTAGAAGCCTGTAAGCCTCATCAGGGCTTAGGGACTCGGAGCATACTAGGAGAACCCCAGGAAACCGGGTGTACTGTATGGTTATGCCTGGATCATAGGGGAAAAGTGTGTTTCCAACCTCTTCCTCAGCCCTCCTCTCCTTACCTTGAGGACTTGTCACTAGCAGTACGGGTTTCCCGCATAGCATAGCTGCACACGCTCCTCAGAGGACATTCATTACACTTAGGGTTACGTGGCTTACAGTACCTTCTGCCAATAGTTATCAGCTTTAAATGCGCTTCAAGCAGATTAATTCTCCCCTCAAGCAATTCTATAAGCCTCCTGCTAATAGTCTCATAGCTTGCACCCCTGCTAGCTATGCCTAGACGCCATGCAACCCTACGTATATGAGTGTCTACTGGGAGAACCTTAGCATCAGTGAAGTTTGCCAGGAGAACGTCAGCGGTCTTAACCCCTATTCCAGGAAGACTTGTTAATCTTCTCCGGGCTTCAGAGGGATCAAGGCGGAGCAGCCTCCATAGATCACCTCCATAGTCCTCTAGAACCCTGCATGCAACCTCCTTCAATATTCTTGCACGCCTCCTATACATTCCAGCAGGCCTCACAGCATCCTCGATCTTCTTGAGAGGTGCTGAGCATAGGGCTTCCGGATCAATTCCCAGCTTCTCTAGATTTCTGAGAGCCTTAGAGGCAACCTTATCACTAGTATTCTGAGTCAGTATTATTGCGACCAACACATGAAAGGGGTTTCGATCTCCTTTAACCATAGGCCTAACTATAAACTCGGCTTCATCATACTTCACTTGTCTAAGAAGATCAGCCAGCCTCTCCGCCTCCATCTCTACGCCCAGGCCAAGTCTCACAAACTTCAAAAATTAATTTGCCTGTATACCTGAGCATTGGAGGTGGAGAGACTGGCTAGAATATATACTAGGAGTGGAGATGAGGGGGAGACATACTGCGTCATAACTGGAGGAAGAGTAAGCAAGGATCACCCTGCTATAGAGGCTATAGGAACCTTGGATGAACTTAACTCTGCCATAGGCTTAGCGCGGGCCGTACTTGAGGATAAGGGGTATACCTCCTACTCGGAGATTCTAGGAGAAGTGCAGAGAGACCTATTCATGCTCGGCTACTCCCTAGCAGGTCGAAGCTGGAAGCCTGATACAGCTAGGCTAGAGCAACTAATAGACAAGTACATGCATGGAATAAAGCTCGAAGGATTCATCATACCTGGAGGAAGCACAGCCTCTGCAACAATACATTATGCAAGAACAGTGTGCAGAAGGTTTGAAAGAAGACTTGTCTCTCTGAAAAAAGAAGGTATAAGCATAGGTCGCAGCACGCTAGCATATGTAAACAGGCTTAGCGACCTGCTCTTCGCCATGGCTGTAAGAATAGCGGCAGACGAGGGAAAACTAGAGTATGCTCCCAGCCGATCTTAGAGCAGACTCAGAATAATTGTATTTAAGGTATTACCCGGTAATACCTTAATCATATATTTAAATACATATGCATATCTAAGTCTATAATTAAAACACCTATGTAAATAATACCATGGGTATTACCGCCACATCTGTTTAGTAAATAAATGAACCATTGTATAGTTGATATGCAGGTGGGATGAATGCCCATCGTATATAAATGTAAGAACTGCGGCTTTGTGCTTCACGTCTTCGAGCATGTGGGGCAGGACTTCTATGGTGTTCCCTCTCCAAGCGAGATTGCCTCATGGTATGGAGGTGTCTGCCCTAGATGCGGACACAAACTCGGTGTTCCAACTCCTAATGACATCACCATAAGGTTCAGGGGACATAAGCCTCTGTTAGCTGTGGAGAGACATGCTGTCATCAGGGCTGAGGAACTCAGAGTGCCAGGTATAAGTGCTACAGGGATAGAAGCCCAAGCCTCTCAAGCAGAAGCCGGTACCCCTTAACCCTATGTACCTTGTATTCCCTTAATGCCTCTATGATCATTTCACGGCTCACAGGTCTAAGGAACCGTTTGAAGAAAGCTGACATCCTAGTGTTGGAGAGGAGGAGTGCCGAGACTATGGATGACAGGTTATGTGATCTACGCGTCTCGCTGGCCGATTCAAAATCGAGGAAGAATGGCTCAAGCCCAGCCAGAATTACATGGCGGTGGGGTCTTGACAATTCTCCGTGATCAATGCCAATAGCATCAAGCACGTAGGCTTTACCGAGTATACGAGAGAATATTAGTGCTACCTCATGGTCTGTTAAACCTAGGCTCGGCGCGGATTCGAGAAGTGGGCCTTGAATATACTCCATTGCTATGAAATCGTTGTTCCACCAATATACGCGTGGAGCCAGCCTGTGTTTTGAAGCCTTAATGAGCATGTAGGCCTCCTTATCCAAGCTATCCCTACGTGAGTCAAGCCTCCTGATCTTCAAAGCCATGATCCTTCCATTAAGATCCACTGCCGCGGCAACTATGCTTGAGAAACCCTTGCCCAGAACTGGTACGCCCTCTATGAGCACAGGGCCTGATGCTACTAGTCCTTTAACGCCATGTTCCCTTAACCTCTTAGCCCTGTCACCACATATGTCTGGGCTTGGATTAGGGAAGCATATGATCCTGCAGGCCTCTCTGAGTTCAAGTATTTCAGGCAGGCCCCATCCCCCCAGAGGACGTGTAGCCTGAGAGGAAGCTGTCCTTACGGCACGGCGCTTCTCCTCTCCCCGCCAGCCTCACCCTAGGCTTAAGTCCCCTGAGATGAGGGGCTACAAGGTATTCGCCTGAAAGGCTTGTGAGAACCTCCAATGCATTCCTATGCTTCCTAGGTTTGAATGCCCTGAGCCTACCCTTCTCATCAATCCATACAGGCATTCTCCTATCAGTATATGCTTTCACAAAGCCTTGGGAGGCCCTAAAATCATCGAAGGGCGGGCCTACGACAAGCTCCATTTCGGGGAGAATGGCTGATTCCAGCTCCACACACCAGGCTGCCCTGCCATGCTCGTCACTCCACAGAGATATGTCGGCTACTCTGAACCCAGCATTGCTTAGAATACTGGTTAGCCTGCGCGCAGTTCTGCCTAGCTCGCCCCATAAAATGTCGGGAGGCAAGCTGGGTATCCCTTCAACCTCCACTACAACTACATCTCCTTGAAGCATAGGTTTACTCCAACCACCCTCGAAGAACATTCTGCTAGGCCCCGCTAAGTAGAGTTTCGAGGCCCATGTAAACTCGCCTAACCTCCTATTAGTAACCGCGGCGGCAGCGTTCCTCCTAGGATCCACGGGGTCCGGGACAATCATAGGCGAACTCCAGAGATCCCAGGGGACATCAATATCCTCCTCTACAAGTATGCGGACAGGCCTACGCCACTCTGAAGATGCTTCAAGAACCCCCCTGAAACTGCCATACCGTATTACGAGGAGCTCTGAGAGGTATCCCGAGAAACCCCCAACCCTTATCTCAGCCCCATAGACCCCTACACCCTTCATGAATTTCTTAAGTAATCTAACCTGATCCCTAAGCTCATCGCTCAGCCTTGCAGCAACATATTCCGTGTGAAATGGTGTGCGATCTACAGCTGTACCTGCCTCAAGAGGCGATTCAAGCCTTAGAGCGGGTACAAGGTCCACTTTAACGCCCTCAATAATCATTGTTATGTAGGGGTGCTCAGCATATCTCGCCTGAAACTCCCAGCCTCCATGCTCAGCTATGCTTACAAGTATTTCAAGCGCCTTCTCCCTGATCCATTTCCCCCCGAGATTCTTCGGAAACAATATGAACACGTCTAGATCAACGTCCCCCGAGATCCATGTGCCCTTAGCCACGGATCCTTGAAGCGATACGACGGCGTCTATCCTCCTCTCCCTCAGCACGCTTTCAGAGGCTTCCCTAACCATCCTATAGATGCTCTTAAGCTTCTCCTCCTCTTCAGGCTTAGGCTTAATCTCTTTAAGCACCTCTTCCTCTACGCTCACGCTGCCTCCACTTCCCTCAAAGTCTTATATATTGGGCCTCTAGGAGTAAGGATGCTTTGCTTAAGCCTTATGCTACGGACCTCCATGATACCGAAATCATAATCAGAATACTCTGCGAGAATTCTCGCTGTGCCTGGAGGGATCCTTGACTTCACCCTCAACAGGGTTACATGTGGCACGAACTCCTCCTTCTCAGGCTTAAATCCCATTCTCCTAAGCCCTGAATCAAGCTGTATCCTTATATCTCTAAGCTCTTCATAGCCCTCCTCCACCCCAACCCATATTACCCTAGGCCTAGATAGGCTTGGGAAGGCTCCCAGTCCCTTAAGCCTAGCTTTAAACGCATTGAACTTCACATTCCTCATAGCCTCATAGATCTCATCTACAAGCCGCTCGTCAACCTCTCCTAGAAACCTTAACGTGAAGTGCATGTTCTGAGCCTCCACGGGTTTGAAGCGACCTCCCCTAGCCATCACAGCATCCCTCACAGACTCCAGCCTAGAGAGGATCACAGGATCCTCCACGTCAACCGCTATGAACAGCCTCACCAACCCTCCCACTCACGGAGGGATAAGCGTTAAATCCTTATTACTCTTGGCCCTCCTGAACCTCGAAGGGGCTGCAAAGTGGTTTTAATGATATGTGTTGCAGGCATGCCTGGCTCGGGTAAGGGAGTGGCTGCAAGGGCTGCCCGGGATATGGGTATACCAGTGGTAACCATGGGCGACGTGGTGAGAGAGGAGGCTACTAGGAGGGGCTTAGCCCACACGCCCAGAAACCTCAACATGATTGCCGAGAAGCTTAGAGAGGAGGAGGGGCCCGCAGCAGTTGCCCTGAGAATAGCTGAGAAAATAAGGAGGATTAAGGGGAGAACAGTGATCGTGGATGGTGTTAGAAGCCTGGCCGAAATGAAGGTTTTCAGAAGCATGGGGAGAACAGTGATCATAGCCGTACACGCCTCACCTAGAACAAGGTTTAAACGACTACTAGAGCGTGGGAGGCCGGGGGATCCTAGAAGCTGGGAGGAATTCGAGGAGAGAGATATGGTTGAACTGGGCTTTGGGCTTGGCAACGTAATAGCTCTTGCAGACTACATGATCGTCAACGAGGGCAAAGTAGAGGAGGCTTATAGGGAGGCGCGCCGCATATTATCAGGGTTGATGGAGAATGGCGAGGATAAGGGTTGAGGCGGAGATCAGGCCCACTGAGAGCGAGGAAAATGTGAAGAAAGCTGTGCTAAACCTCTTCGAACCCGTAGATATGGAAATAGTGGGCAGGGGAAGATACAGGCGCCTAGTAGCCGAGAGCAACAGTCTCAGAAGCCTTGAGAAGCTCCACATGCTGCTCAGACAGGAGAGGGTTCTCGATGCTGCTAGGAGGAAGATGAGGCAGGGAATGAGGGCAAGGCTAATAGAATTTAAGCTACACAAGCAGGCAGCATACGTAGGCCACCTCTCATTCATAGACAGTGACGACGAGTCGCCTCTAGGAGCAATAACATTCATCATAGAGGCCGAGGATCCTGGGGACATAATAGACTGGCTTGCACCTAGGACAAGCCACGGCAAACCCTTATGGGAGAAAAGAAGGCCTGAACCCTAATGCTTAGGGCTCATATCCAGGACCTCGTAGACGAATGCCATTATATCAGCATACTCCTTAGCCTTAACCTCATAGGATGCTCCGGAATGCCCTGATCTCGTCTCAACCCGTAGGAGTACAGGTGCACCGAGATCCCTGAGCTTAGCTGCAAATTTGAATGCATGCCCTGGATGAACCCTATCATCATTAAGCCCTGTATGTATTAATATTGGAGGATACCTCGCATCTCCGCGTAGATTATGGTACGGCGAGTAGCTTGCAAGGTATTCCCTATCCTCAGGCTTATCGGGATCCCCGTACTCAGGTATCCACGCAGCACCTATGTAGAGCTTATGGAATCTCAGCATATCTAGGACAGGGTACCCTATCACAGCACCGTCCAGCAGTTCCGGATAGTGGGCCACCATTGCTCCCACAAGCAGGCCGCCGTTGGAAGAACCCATGGCAACGATCCTCATGCCCTCCTTCCTAAGGGCTTCTATACATGAGGCGAAGTCCTCGAAGACCTTCTTCTTATTATGCCTCATACCCGCCTTATGCCATTTCTCCCCGTACTCTCCGCCCCCCCTTATATTCGCCATTACAAATACTCCGCCATCCTCTAGGAATGGAAGTATATGGGGGAAGAAGCGCGGGGTGAGGGGGATCCCAAAGCCTCCATAACCGTATATTAGGACCTTACTACTCCTCCCACCGGTTTTTGAAACATGGAACATGTGGATCTTAGTGCCGTCTCTTGAAACAGCCCATCTATGAGTGACACTTATATTCAGGGAGGCCTCGCCTCCCATTAGAGGCTTCAACCCGTCTCCGCTGAGTCTATATAACTTGTAAGGAGTGTTGAATGACGTATATATGAAGACAGCCTCGCCTCCCAGGCTATGAGGGGAGTAGAGGCTTCCAGGCATCTCAAACTCTTCTCCCCATGTAAGCCTGCCCTCATAGCTGTAAAGCCTGAGCTTCTCAGATGCATCCTGCATTACGCTTACCAGGATGCCTTCATGTAGGGGTAAGGCCCACTTAGCAGGCAGATCACCTTCAACAAGCATTCTCTTCTCCCCGCTTTCAACATTGACTTCAACTAGGTCTCCGAGCCCCTCATCCTCGTAGGAGAGTAGAATACATTTGTTCCCCCTGCACTCCACAGGCCTTAAGGGAGTATTGGAGCGGAGGATCCTCCTCCAAGACGATGGATCCCTTAAACTACCCGTATAGAAGCTTGTCTCCATCCAGCCATAGCTAACAGTTATAAGCACCCTCTGCTCATCAAGCGAGGAGTCAAGGCCTATGAGGTAAGATGTCTTAAGCCCCTCACCGAAGACTATTTCCTCCCCGCCTCCCAGGCTTCTAAGCAGTATCCTCTCAGCGGGTGCAGGCACGCCGTCGGGCGTGCATCCCGACCTATAGAACCTCGTATAGTAATAATGATCCCTGTCAACCCATACAATGTCCCCGATGCTCCCCTTAAGCTCGTCGAGCTTCTCACCGGTGGCTAGATCAATGATCCTTAGCACCCCTTCATCAAGGCCTGCAAAGGAATAGAAGTATGCTAGCTTCTCGCCTCTCCTATCAGCGTATACCTGATGTATCATGGCATCCGAGCCAAGATCCCTTGAGCCAACTATTCTCCGCCTAGAGCCATCCCTACCCATGAATTCAACCCAATACTCATTGCCTCTGAATAGAAGGATGTATCCCCTCTCAGTTACCCTGGCTTGGAGAAGAATGGGGCGGCGCATGAGTTCAAGGATTCTAGGATAGATTTTCGCAGACAATTTACTCAGCTTAGCCTCAGCCTCTCTGCTCATGGATAACGCCCACTCCCTAACCCTCGGATCATCCAGGTTCTCAAGCCACTCATAGGGATCTTTCATAGCGCTTCCCACGGGATAAGCCTCAACAACCACTCAGAGAATACAGGATTAAATAAAGGTTTACTGCCTTCCCCACCACAATGTCCGGCTGAGAGATGAGAAACAGTTACCACGGCCCCCTTATAGCTAGGTGCATGTAGTCCTCTGCTACCAGAGTGAATGGATATATGGATGAAGCCTCACTTAGAAGGGGAGAGGAGTCCTGATACCTAGCGCTTATATGGGTTAACACTAGAAGCCCTGCACCCGCCGCTCTGGCTACCCTGGCGGCATCCCTGGCTGTCGAATGCCCCTCCTCCCATGCCTCCTCCTCATAATCCGATGTAAATGTTGACTCATGTATTAGTACGTCAGCCCCCCTAGAAAACTCTACAACACTGCTGCAAGGCCTAGTATCCCCCGTGTAAACTATGCGTAATCCCTTATGCGGAGGCCCCACCACATCTTCAGGCCTTATAACACGTCCTCCGAGAACCACAGGCCTCCCCTCCTTCAAGACCCTGTAGAGGGGGCCTGGCTTCAACCCTAGTTTCAATGCTCTTCCAACATCTATGTTGCCAGGCTTATCCTTCTCCCTGTACCTGTATCCCAGTGCAGGCCTACCAGTATGGCATACCTGGAAAGACTCTACAACATACCTGTCAGCCCTGTATTTAAGGCTCAACCCCTCCCTAACGTTTATCCTGAATGGAGGCTGGAAGCCCGAAGCCTTGAAAACAGCTTCTAGGAAGGAAGATATGCCTGGGGGGCCGTGGATTAAGAGGGGTTTAATCCTATTGTTCATAGCCATTGATTGGAGGAGGCCTGGAAGCCCGAAGAAATGATCCCCGTGCAGATGAGTTATGAATATTGCTGAGACTCGGAGAGGACTGATACCTGCAGCCATCATTCTATGCTGCGTACCCTCACCAACATCAAAGAGCAGTACTTCCCCGCCAAGCTTTAAAGCTATGCTTGGAAGCCCACGGCTCCTAGTAGGCGTGGCGGCCGAAGTCCCCAGGAACACTATGACCACTGTCAAGGCCTCAACGCCACCGCGATTATCCTGGTAAGGCTTCTATGGACCCTCATATAGTGCTTCTCCACCAAACGCATGCCAGCCTCCCCTACAATGTCTTCCAGCTCCATTCCACCGAGCAGGGGAGAGGCGAAGGAGACGTAGCGTCCCCTCCTAAGAGCATCAGCCGCGGAGTATAAGAGGCATCGAAGCAGCTCAGCAACCCTTCTACGACGCGTTGAGGTTGATCTACCGTAAGGGGGGTCAGTACCTACAGCATCTATGGATGAGGAGCGCAGCGGAACCCTACATACGTCTCCAAGATACACGTCGCTCCTAGGCTCCAGCCTCATCCACTTCAAGTTAACCCTACTGCCCCAAGCCATCACCCTATCAATATCCCCGCACACACTGTACGCGCCTATCAGGGATGCTTCCAATGCGAATCCCCCTGTACCGCAGAAGGGATCCAGGAACACCTCACTCCTCCTCACCCTAGACAGGTTGACGAACACCCTTGAGAGCTGGGGGCTCAGCGCGCCGGGCTTGAAGAAGGGCCTAAGCCTCGGCCTACGCTTATGCATTAATCCTCTGGGACGTGTGGCAAGCATGAATCCCACCACGACAACACCCTCCGTGACGAGGACTCTGACCACGAGCTCAGGGCTGGACAAGTCAACCCTGGCATTCAGAGCCCTGGCAGCACTCCTAGCAACAGCTTCCACCAGTTTCTCAGGAGTGAGGGATTTCTTTGCGAAGCCTTTAACATAGTGGATCTTTACGGCGAAGCTCCCCGTCCTCACAGTATTCCAGGAGCCTGAGTCGAGGCATGCTTTAAGCTCCCTGTAATCAGCCTCGCAGACTGCTACTAGGCTTCCAACCTCCCTCACCATGCCTGCTCTCAGGACTATTATGGGTGGGTCGTTTAGATCGGCTTCGAAGAGAGCTACCTGCTCGAAGAAATCCTTGATCACATGGTGCCCTGCCTCGGCATCCAGGATAGCCTTAAGCTCCGCTAAAGGCAGGGTTGGATGCTCTCCTGAAAGATACGCGTACAAGGTCATCTAGCTGTGCCTACTATGCTTCTAACTGCAGGGGAGAGGAGGGGGGAGATATCCACGGTATCTACTTGTTCAGGCGTTGGAAGAGTATTGGTGGATACTATGCGTTCCACCCCTGCTGCTAGAAGCTTCTCTAAGGCTCCTCCCACAAGGAGGGCGTGGACGCATACTGCTATGATTCTCCTAGCGCCCTGGCTGCGCAGCATCCCTGCAGCCTTAGCCATTGTTCCACCAGTACTTATTATATCATCCACAATGACGACGTCTCTGCCCTCAGCCCTCATGGTCTTAGGCTTCATGGAAACCTCTCCTGTAACCCTGTCTCTATGCTTCTCCAGGTAGTCGAAGTCTGCTCCAAGCTTCGAGGCGAATTCCCTCGCCCTCCTAACACCGCCTAGATCAGGAGACAATACTAGAGGGTTGCTGACAAGCCGGGAAGTATGCCTGGCTAGCAGCGACATGGGTGAAACATAAGTATGCCTGCCTGGAAAATACTCCAGCTCCTCGGGCTTATGGGGCTCAACTGTGATCAATGCATCCAGGCCTGCAGCATACAGCATTTTGAGCACAGCCCTTATGCTTACAGGTTCTCCCCGCCTGAAAACCCTGTCCTGCCTAGTGTAAGCTAGGTATGGGATGACACCTATGATCCTCCTAGCTCCAGCCTCCCTTAATGCATCAGTGATCAATGCAGCCTCTATAAGCCTCTTATCTCTAGGTTCATCTATGGTCTGCACGAACACCACGTCAGCTCCTCTAACATCGACAGGTATTCTAACATAACTCTCGCCATCTGGGAACAGCTTGTGCTCTACCTGAACATAATCTGCATCCAGGAGGGATGCCATCCTTCTAGCCACACCTGTATCAGCCGAGGATCCCTGCACCACGAACAATTTCCCGCCTCAATAACATTTGAGGCGTAGTCACGGAATAAAACTCCTACCATGAGGAGTTTAGGGAGACGTTATTTATCCTGCCTGCTGAAAGCTAAGCCCGGGCGTGGATATAAGGGTGATTCTAGATGGTATGCCGTAAGTGTCCTAGGGGATGCGGCGAGAGGAGCTTCTGCGGCTTCGTTGATATCGGTGGGAGGGATCTCTATCCCTACAAGGCTCTCCTAATGACTGTTTCAAGTGTTGAGGCCCTCCCATTATACCATTATTATCCAGGCTCACGTGTACTTAAGGTGTGGGTTGGAGGCTACACTTATATCTGCGAGAACTGTCCTTGGGAGCCTATAGCCAGAAGCCCGAGAAGCCTCGAGTTAAGGGACATATCAGTAGACCTAGTGCTTAGGAGGGCTGTGAGAAGCGGGGCTTCACTCATAATATTCACTGGGGCTGAACCCCTTGTAAACGACTGGATATATGAGGCCTGCAGCAAGATCTCTGAGAGCATTCCATGCGGCTTTAAGACCTCGGGCTACATAAGCTTCGAGAGACTGGAGGAGGCGTCTAAGGCGGGAAGCTTCCTCTTATTCGAGCTTCCCGGAGCTGCAAGCATAAGGGCCCCCATGAAGGATATACTGGATAACGCTGAGAATGCTGGGAGGCTTAAAACACACCTGGAATACGTGTACCTGGAGGTTGGAGGGCCTCGGAGCCACGCTATGCTGAGTATAACTGCTAGTAGGCTTCCAGAGGACAGGCCTCTGCACATATACCCCATACAAGGCTATACTCCCTCCGAGAGAGATGTGGAGAGAATAGCAGGTATACTTAGAGATAAAGGCTTCAAGCACTACTATATTCACGGTGACCCTACGCTCAGATACGAGAATACTTACTGCCCCCGATGCGGATACCCAGTAATAGAGAGAATTGAAGGCAGAGTTAAGAGAATCCTGCTAAGAGATGGGAAGTGCCCTAAATGCGGATACAAGGTAGAGATTATAGGAGCCCGCCACAAATATGGCGGTGCGAGAGTCCCCTGGCTTGTGGAGGAGGAGCCCGTATGGTAGATAAGGATGACAGCGCCGCGGATAAGCCTTACATAAGGCCTGCCAGGTTCTGGGAGCCCCTCAAAGACAAGCCCGGATACGTTGTATGCAACCTCTGCCACCGTAGATGCATAATAGCTCCTGGACGCTGGGGTGTATGCGGGGTTAGGAGAAATATAGATGGCAAGCTCTACACCTATGTCTACGGCCTCCTCACAGCAGTAAACCTTGACCCGATTGAGAAGAAACCCTTAATGCATTTCGAGCCTGGATCCTCCGTGCTATCTATATCCACGGCCGGATGCAACTTCTTCTGCAGGTTCTGTCAGAATTGGAGTATAAGCCAGTCGAGGCTGGAGAAAGGCCTATACGGCGAATACATAAGCCCGAAGGATCTTGTGGACTATGCTCTACGCATGGGGGCCGACGGCCTCAGCTACACCTATAATGAGCCCACCATATTCTACGAGTACATGTATGATGTAGCCAAGCTGGCTAAGGAGAAAGGCCTGTTCAACACCATGGTTACCAATGGCTACATGACTCCTGAAGCCATACACGAGCTAGGATCATATATGGATGCAGCAACAGTTGACTTCAAGGGCTCGGGGAACAGGGAGTTCTACCGCAGGTTTATGGGTGTCCCTGACCCCACACCCATCTATGACTCAATATTAGCCATGAAGGATGAGAAATGGTGGATAGAGGTAACAAACCTAATAGTACCCTACTATGGGGACAAGGAGGATGATCTAAGGAGGCTTGCATCATGGGTTAGGGATAACCTGGGGTCTGAAACCCCATTCCACCTGCTCAGATTTCATCCAGACTACCTTATGAGAGACGTCCCCCCAACACCTGTTGACACCCTTGAGAAGCTGGCTAAGATAGCCATGGATGAGGGGCTTAAACACGTATACATAGGCAATGTATGGGGGCATCCCCTGGAGAATACTTACTGCCCCCGATGCGGATACCCAGTAATAGAGAGAAGAGGCTTCACCATAGTTGCATGGCGGCTTACAGATGATAATAGGTGTCCCAAATGCGGGTATAAGCTTAACATTAGAGGCAGGTATCATGGAGGCCATAGAGGCTGGCTGCACCTCATATGAGGAGATGATGAACAGTGATCCATGTAGTCATGCTGGGAACAGCGGGTTCAGGGAAATCCTACCTGACAGCCGTGCTATCATCGTGGCTCAGCGACAACCAGCACAGTGTCATACGCGTTAACCTAGACCCCGCAGCAGAGTGGATCCCCTATTCCCCTGACATAGATGTGCGGGACTACGTTGACGCTAGGAGGCTTATGGTGGAGAAGGGTATGGGGCCTAATGGAGCCCTCCTCGCGGCCACAGACATGCTTGTATCCCACCTGGAGTCAATAGCAGGCGAGCTTAAGGCAAGCGGCGCTGAGTACGCTGTAATAGATACTCCAGGACAAATGGAGCTATTCGCCTTCAGGGCTACTGGCCCCCTAGTGCTCAAAGCCCTTACAGGAGGGGAGAAAAGCATAGGGGTTTTCCTGATAGACCCTGCATTCGTGCCAAGGGCCTCCAACATGCTTTCAGCCATACTCTTATACTACTCTGTAGGCGCGAGGCTGAAGATACCTCAAATACCTGTTCTAAGCAAGGCGGATCTCCTGGACGCTGAGACCTTGGAGGAGGCTAGAAGCATGCTAGATGACCCCGTATTATTCGAGGAGAAACTGCTTGAGGAGGGAGTGGAGCCAGGGCTCCTAGCAGTGGCTAAAAGCTTGTTCGAAGCATATGGAGGCGAGGCTCTCCTAGGCCTGGTCGAAGCCTCAGCCAGGACGAGTAGGGGGGTTGAGAACCTATATGCCGCCATACAGCAGGTTCTAGGAGGCATGGAGGAGCCTGGAGCCGAGGAGCAGTTATAGGAGGTATAGTTCAATGAAGCCTAAGGTACTTGTCGCAGTAAAGATACATGAGTCAGGTTTAAGGATGCTTAGAGAAGCAGGCTTCAACATCACTGTTAACCCTAGGGGAAGAGTTGTTGAAGAGGACTGGCTGTGCAGAGAACTAGTGGATTCATGGGCTCTCCTAACAACCATGCGTCTAAGAATCTCCAGGGAGATCCTGGGATGCAGCGACACTCTTAGACTCATAGTCACGCTTACAAGCGGGTACGATCACATAGACCTAAAGGCATGCGAGGAGAAGGGGATATGCGTCGCTAATACTCCTGAAGCCATAAGCAGGGCGGTAGCCGAGCATATTCTTGGACTAACCTTAGCCCTCCTCAGAAACATTGTGAGGGGGGATCATTACGTCAGAAGCGGCGAGTGGAAAAGCGGGCCTGCTCCACGCCACCTATTATCCAGCATGCTGAGGGGAAAGACTATAGGCATCGTCGGGATGGGTAGGATAGGAGCCGCAGCAGCCTCTCTTTTCAGAGCTGTAGGTGCAGGCAGAATATATTATTGGAGTCGGAGGAGGAAGCCTGAAGCAGAGGCAGCCGTAGGCGCCGAGTTCGCAGACCTAGATACATTGTTCAGGGAGAGCGACATAGTAGTTATAGCAGTAGCCCTTACTCCTGGTACTAGGCATTTGGTTGATGAGGGTAGGTTGAGGTTGATGAAGAGGACCGCCTTCCTCATAAACACTGCCAGGGGAGCAGTAGTGGATACAGACGCACTAGTCAAAGCACTAAGAGAAGGATGGATAGCCGGAGCAGCCCTAGACGTATACGAGCAAGAACCACTACCACCCAACCACCCACTAACCAAAACCAAAAACACCAT
>JALWQH010000019.1 GCA_027083135.1 Desulfurococcales archaeon
CCACAGCCCTTCCCCCCAACCAGGAACCCCGCATCCAGGCCCAGGCGAGGAGACCTCAAAACACCTGAAAGATACTCAACCAGCCTCTCCCTAAGCCTAGCCACAAGCAGCGGATCAGCATAAACCATCTCCTCACCACGCAACCAGCCTCTCTCAAGAAACCCTAATACAACCACCCCTACATCCCTTAAGCCATGAGAAGGGTTTTAGAGGGGCTTTAAATACTGATACTTATAGTATGATACTATGGGTATGATACTATGGGTATTATTCGGAGACCCAGGCTGGATAGATTTCTCAGTTCTCCTGGCAGGAGGCTTCTCTATGGTAGGAGGAAGACTGGTAAGACCTTCTATGCAAGGCTGGTTCTCAAAGATTACCAGTACTTCATTGTGAGGAGAGGTGGGGTCTTCTATGATCCTCTGGGTGACCAGGAGTTCGATCTTGGGGTCTTCCTCAGGATATGTGAATCCTTAGACGGTGTGATCGTGGATGAGTTTCATAGGGCTCCTTCAAGACTATTTGACGCTGTGCAGGCAGGGGTATGCGCCGGCAACCTGGTCTTCATAACATCCACCCTGCACTACCATAAGAGGTTTACAGAGGGGCCTGAGGCACCGCTGAAAGGCCTGTTCTCTATTATGAGGGTTGGTTTGCTTAGCCCTCTCGAACTTCTAAACCATGATTGGCCATGGAGAGGTAGAGAACTTATAGAGAGGCTGGTCTTCTACCAGGAGCCAGTGATGGTGGGGAGAAGCCTGGAAGACATCGTGCTTTCAGGTAGGGAGATCGCTCGATCCCTTGTAGGAGAGGTGCTGTGGGAGGAGGATACAGCCTATACTTCCAGGTTTGATGCTATCCTCGAGGCCGTGGCGGCGGGTAAGGACAGGCTGGCTGAGATAGCCTCCTACCTATACTCCAGAGGCCTCATAGCATCTGCAAGCACCTCCCATGTAACCAAGTATGTGGATCAGCTCATTAGGATGGGGCTGCTGGAGAGAATAGAAGTATGGGGGAAGAGGAGGAGAAGCATCTATAGACATGTATCGCCACTAACCATGACTGCATATTACCTGGATGCAAAATACGGTTTCTTCGACCTGCCGCTAACATGGGGATTCGTGGAGAAGGCATTAGCCAACCTAGTACCCCTGCTAGTAGAGCGGTTCGTGGAACGCCTCCTAGCTGAGACCATGGGGCTAAAGCCGGTAAGGATACTAGAGCCCGAGATAGACATAGCTCTAGTAGAGTATAGAAGAATAAAGCTTGTAGCAGAGGTGAAGTGGAAGAAGCACATCTCAAAAAGCGAGATACGTAGAACAGAAGCAAAATTAGCCAGATTCGAGGATGCTGAGAAGATACTAGTGGTGCCAGACCAAACAATCATACCTGAAACAAGCCTAGAGGTATGGGACGCGGCCAGACTAGTCCAGCATGCCAGGAAAACCCTGGAAAGCTAGTAGTAAACCTGCATCACCGCCCTGACGCCTAGACTCCAGGAAACAGAACTCCCACCCACCTCATATTTAAAAGCATTCCAAACACAGAGTGCTAAACCTAAAACTCCTTGCTTTGCATTTGAAGCCATATACCTGGCCTCCGCCACAATGAGAACATGCCCATGAAAGTAACATGCCTGTGGCGAGGCCAGCATTACGGCTGGCTTCACCCCATAATTTCTTCACTCTATCTTAGTAAGCCTGCTAGTGAGGCTGGCTACTAGGGATACATATATCTTTAGGACTCACTGCGATTCTCTGAGCGCTCTCCTCACTTATTTCGGCTTTTTCTACAAGATGTCTCCCCATGATTCGTTGTGCTTGCTCCCTACTCCTGGTATTCGCCGTCATACTGCCTAGCTGCCATACTAGGCTGTCTATGCGGAGGCTGGTTATCCTCCCGCCAAGTTTTTCTGATATCCTCTCTGCTATGCGGCACTATGCCTCATGGAATACGGTTTCGCGGCCCTGGCATGCTCTTCCAGCATCGTGAAGATCAGCGTTAACAACTATTCCTGAATAGATAGCTATTCTGGCTACATGGATGTCGAGGGGTATATGTATAGTGAAAGGAAGCTGCGAATATTGCCCCGTGGATATTAGAGATATTAAATCGAGGATCTTGGCGGCGAAAACAATGGTTTTTTTCTGTGAGGCGAATTATCAAGGGCTTTAGCTAGACAGTGCCATATTTCAGCAGGACGAGTAGAATAATACCTATATGCTTTGGTCCACAGGTAGCCGATGAAGCGTGAGTTGAAGAGTCTGGCGACTCTCCTCCAAGCTTCCCTCAAGAAACTTCTTGAAAACAAGGCGTTTATTGAGAACCTGGTATTCATGTCCATTATGCATGGACAAAGCCGACACTTCTACGGATCCATAAATCCTTACCGGAAACTCCTCTCCTACCCTCCACAAGGAGCTTCCTATAATCATCGTCTAAATAGTCTACAACGCTACGGTTAACATCATGGAAAAGCTCCTTCTCAATCTTAGCTTTACAGCATTGAGTAACCACCAATATATGGGCCATGCAAGCCACCCTGCTATGCTAAATTAAAAATTATAATCAGGTAAAATAAAATAAGCATTGTGAAGTCTGCCTGGGAATGCTCCATATGCCTGATAATCTGGCTGATGAGAGGCTTTTATCACGGGTGTCAGGCCTCACACGGCTCGTCATTGCCCTTTTAAGGGCTTGGACCCGAGATCGCTCTTCATCCAGGGGATAAGTTATAGTGTTAGGGTTTATTTTTGATGCCTGCTGTCTCTGAGCCTGGCTGATGCTTTGTGAGTATTAAGCTGGATCAGAGGGATGTTGAGAAGGTTTTAGAGGATAAGCCCTTCCTAAAGGCTGCCCTCAAGTTTCTGAAGGATCTCTCTGATGCTCAGGGGAGGCTTGAGGAATACGCTTTGGAGAGGCTGAGGGGATTGGAGCTTAGTTTAAGGGAGGCTGCTAGGGAGGCTCTCAAGAATGGCGTGCCTGTGGTTTCGCTTACAGGTATTCCAGGCTTGAGGGAGTTTGAAGTTAAGGAGTATATTGTGAGCATACTTGAGGTTGCACGTAAGCATAGGCCTGAAATATCAGGGGATCTAGGCAGAATTATTGCGGCTATCGGTGAAGACAGGGTGGGGATACTAGGCCTGGCTGAGAGGCTGCTGGCAGGTGATAGGAGTAGTGTGGAGGAGGCGGCTAAGAGCATAGGGGTGGACCCTGAGGCCATGGAGATAGCTGTTTTCTGGTCCTCCCAGCCCATCTTCTCCGCTTTGAGGAGTATTGTGGAGGAGGAGTTAAGGGAGGCTGAGTGGTGGAGAGGCATGTGCCCAGTATGCGGCGCCTATACTAGGATATCCTTCAAGGATGAGGATGGAGGCGTGTGGCTTAAATGCAGCATATGTGGCGCTGAGTGGAGGTACCCTGAAAACAAATGCCCCTTCTGCGGCAACGATGAGCCTAGCAGCATAGACATATATACGCCTATGAGGGATGAGAGGTTCAAACTCTACATATGTAGGAAGTGTGGCAGGTATTGGAAGCTCGTGAATGAGGGGAAGCTGTCTACAAGGGTGTCTAGATGGCTCTATGATGCCTGGACGAGGCACCTGGATGAGCTTGCATTAAGGCTTGGCTTGAAGTAGCCTTATAAGCTCGCCTCTATGCTGCTCCAGTATTCTTAATATAGCCTCAGCCACCCTCTCCTCATCTACATCCAGCTCTTCTGCAAGCCTCCTAGCCCAGGAGTCAAGCATGCTTCTAGCAGGCAGGCTTCTCCTAGCATACTTCTCCAGCAGGCTGGCAAGTCCCTCTAGCTTCCCCCCATTGAAGCCCACGCCATCAATCACTAAGACCCCGTGATCCTCTAGGAATCTCCTAATGCTTCTAGGTGTCCTAGCCCTAGATACAAGCACCATGCTTCCAGGATTATAGAACTCCTTGTACAGCACTACTAGGCTGGGCTCCTTCACCCTCATTGATTTCCTGCCGCCCTCCTCCAACACATACTTCCTCTCAACTCCAAGTATGTCTGCAAGCCCTTTCCACAGCCCCTCTATCCACCTAGCCCTCCACTCCTCGCCGCTCAGGGGCTCAGTGAAGGGGCCTCTGAGATCCCTAGTCCTCCTATGCCAGTCTACAAGCTCCTTACACTCTATGATTATGTCAGGCCTCCTTATCCCAGGAGTATCCCCTGGAAGCACCATGTTCTCCACCATGCCTCCATAGACCATTATGTCGGGCCTAAGCGTCACATAGAGCTTCCAATACCTCCTGAGATCACTGGTATCCTCCCAGCCCAGCGGCCTGGGAGCCTCCAGGAAGAAGCTGAGCTCCCCTGAGGGGAGAGAAACTGCAGCGTTAGGCGGTATTGTCCCAGCCCTCTGCCTCCCCGAACGCTCCAGGCTGAGCACCCTGTGCTCAGGATATATGAGCACTGCACCCCTCCTCCCCAGATGCTCCAGCACGGATAGCAGCACCCAGTCCTGATATATTGTCCTTAGATTGGTTCTAAGGGATGTTCGGAGGGCTGAGGAGCCTCTGGACAGGTATTCATCCAGGCTTATCTTCCCTCGAGCCAGGTCGTAGGCATAGTTGAACAGCTTCTTCTTGAGATGTAGCCTGGGATCAGAGACGAAGCTTTTAAGCTCCTTGCTTAAAGTCCATCCACGTGCCCCTAGAGCCTTGGAGCTTCTCTCCAACTGCTCCTCGAAAACCCTTATCCACCTCCTAGCAGTGGGAAGCTCACGGCTAGCTACAAGCCTTACAAGCTCTGTTTTAACGCAGTCTAATACTGAGTCGAGCCTTCTAGCCCTGTCTGGAGGCAAGGGGGCGCCTGGCTCGGGGGGCGCTAGCCTTCTGGCCTCCTCATAGCACCTCCTAAGTCTCTCCAGACCCAATCATTCTCCCTAGGAATAGTAGGAGCAGGCATTCATAGAATAATTCTTGCCTCGGAGATGGCTTGCCGGCAACTAATGGTAGGCTGCTCCCTAGCTCCCGGAGCCCCGCCTTAGAATCCCTACAGCATCTTCGAGTCCTATGATCCTCGCCCCGTAAACCTGCTCCATGTATTTTAAAGCATACTCGTGATCCTGCCTGCTGAACGCTGCCACAGCGTTTCTTACAACATAGGTCTTGTAGCGGTGGTAGAAGGCATCCATAACTGTGTGGAGCACGCATATATGTGTATGTATACCCGCTACTATGAGTGTATCTACTCCTAGATCCCTCAGCGCGGCGTCTAGGCCTGTATCCCTGAAGCCACTGTAAAACCTCTTCTCAAATACTAGGTCCTTCTCCCCAGGCGTGAGCTCGGAGATTATTTTTGCCTGAGGTGAGCCTTTAAGCGCGTGGGGCCTCCATATCTTCAGTTCATAGTCGAAGGGTAGGTGGGAGTCAACGGTATGTATGACAGGCACACCGCTGGCATGCGCTTCTTCAACCAGTCTTCTAACAGCTGGAACTATGGCTTCAGCCTGAGGGCTTTTAAGCCTACCGTGAACGAATTCCTCAAGCATATCCACTACTAGTAGTGCAGGCTTCAAGCATATCACCCTGGAAAACAATATGCGTGGAGCATAATTTACTTGCCCTGAGCACCCCCTCCTCCCAGAAGCTTCTCCAACTGCATCTTCGTCTTGCATTTCTGGCATATTCTAACGCTTCTTATGACCTCCTTTGAGGCTCCCTTGCTTCTAAGAGTCTCCTCCACTCTTCTGATGGCTTTTTCAGGCCCTATAGGCGCGCCGCATATTATGCACCTCGCTATATCTGACTGAGCCACGTCGACCCGTCCACCGCTTGCCAGGAGCCCTGGGTTCCCCGCCCTCTCTATTGTTATAGCGTTTTCAGGGCATTTCTCTATGCATGCCCTGCATCCAGTGCACCTCGTATGGTTGAAGCGGAGAATATACTTCTCCCCCGTGTTCTCCATGGTGAGGGCTTCCTCGGGGCACACCTGGACACATACTCCGCATAAAGTGCACTTATCACTGACGTTGAGCTTGTAGAGGGGCAGGTGCTTTAACTCCACCCACTCATCCCTCCTCGGGGCTAGGAGGGCTAGGGATTCTCTAAGCCCTCTCAGCGTGGGTGGGGGTGTCAGGGA
>JALWQH010000020.1 GCA_027083135.1 Desulfurococcales archaeon
CTTGGTGCGGGTTCATCTGCTTCACCCGCACCTCATGGGACTCAGTCGAGGAGAACGCCATTCTCCTCCCATCTGAGGAGAAATACTTTAACCCAATATTTATAGCGCCAATAACGTCTCTATCAAGTACCATTCCATTATGTAACCTGCCTAGTCTTAGCTGAACCCTGATTACTCTTATCCTCTTCCTCCCTCTCACCGCAATGCGGGTCATCGAGGGAGTATATTTACGAATGGTTTTACTTGTAAATGGGTCTGTGGAAGAAGTATATGCTTCGGAAACTTCAACTATGTGCAATGGTTTACTATTAAGTACCTCAACCAGCTTTGCCACGCTCCATTGATGAATCCTATGCCTTAATGCAGTCTTTCTAACCTTTTCTGCTATTTTCTTTTTACCTTTATGCACATTTCCAACGACAACAATTGCGTCGTTCTGAACTGCTAGTTGTTCAATAATTCTAGCAGTCTTATGGATGATGTCTTGTTTCCTTTCTTTTTCTCTAAGCTTTCTAAGAGCTTTCCTAACACCCCGAGTCTTAGTGGACTTACCTTTGGTTATTCTCTTCCTCCTCTCAGCATAACCAATAACTATCCTCCCAAGACCAGTCTCAATCCTATATACTTCGCTTAGTTTACCGTGGTTGAATAAGGCTAACGTAACATTATTCTCATTAACATCAACCGCAACAACATTACGTGGATTATATGTTATCTCAAAGTTTTTCTTAAACGTAAGGTAAACAAGTATTTTTCTACCATTTATCTTAAGTTTTAACTCGCTTGACAACATCCAGCCGTTATAGAGGTATCTATATAGTTGTTTATGCCATCTATAATGTAGCTTAATCCATCCTTTACGTGTTCTAATCCTTATTATACTATCCTCCGGCTTCCAATCTTGAGAATCAGATAGTGATACCGTTACCTTCTTAATCAATGGCTTACCGGTCTTAGCTATTCCTTTCTTCTTAAGTTCTCTGAATGACTTGGCTCTCCTAACGGCATCTCTATAGCATCCCTTGATAATCCTAGTTGGTAGCCAGGGATATTCTTTCCTGAATTTATGGTAGAAAACCTTGTGTAATGTTGATTGTGATGCTTTATAATCTACGGCGTAATCCATCATTTCTTGAAGCATATTCTTGTATGCTTCGGTAATCTCTCCAAGGGCTTGCCTACCAATTCTATTTGTCCATGCTTCTAGGACTACTGTTCGTTTAAGGGTCTTTGACTGCTTGTTCAACTGTCTCCACCACCTTCCTATACTTTCTACTACGCTTACCGTAGATTCTACCAGCAAAGCTAGTAACAATCGCTATCAAATCCTCAACTAGCTCCTGATAATAGTCTTTTGGTTCCTCGTGGAAAGCAACTATAGTTCTTACACCATAAGCGTTAAAGAGCTGTTCAAGATACTTAAACCCGAATCTCGTTAACCTATCCCTATATGCCACCACAACAGCGTCTATCTGCCTCTTCCTAGCCATCTCTATAAGTTTCCTTAGCCCTCTCCTATCCTCTTTAAGACCACTAGCAATATCCCTAACAACTATGTATTCAGCTTGTGGAAAATGCTCCCTAACATAGTCTTCCAGCGAAGTTATCTGTCTCTCTAGGTCATCCTTTTGTGTATTATTGCTAACTCTGGCATATATGGCGATTCTCTTTAAACCAGCATAGAATCCCTTAGTTAATCTCCAATATTCTGATTCTGGTATATACCATCTACCATGAATATTGATTGCTCTAATCCTACCCTCCTTAATCCACTTAATAACACCACTACGACTAACACCCATCAACCCAGCAAACTCACTAAGCTTGAACAATCGCTCCAACGCACATCAAGTATTCACTAGTGTTTAAAATTATTTAAAAGTATCGTTAAAACTAAAACAGCCTTAGATCATGGGATGATTCTCTGCATAGGAGATAGTGTTCTAAGCAGGCAATTCCCTGATTCAAATTCTTCTGGCAGCCACATCATTGAAGCGGGTGCAGGATCTGCTAGAAGCTAGCTTTATATAATCGGCGTAAAGCCTGGTGTTCATATGTACTGTGGTGATTCATGTGGGCAATGCTTTGACTAAGCCTATTCCATATGTTGGCGTGTCTGTTATGCAGATAGTGTGGTTCACGGTATTCCTGGTTGTAGGCGTGGTTATCGTAAGGATTCTTGCCAGGATCTTTGAGCGTGCTATGGGTAAGGCGGGTGCTCCACCACTTGTGGTCAGTATGGCTTCCTCTATGATCAGGGTTATAGGCTATGTTGTGGTGCTGCTTGCCGTGCTGCCTACTCTGGGCATAAGTACTAGCGCTGCTGGCCTGGGATTATCAGCGATACTTGCCTTCATCATAGGATTCGGCCTCCAGGACACATGGGCTAATATGGCTGCAGGTGTGTGGCTGGCTGTGATAAGGCCCTTCGACATAGGGGACTTCATCAATACTGCAGGGCATACAGGAGTAGTGCAGGGGATAGGCGTAATGAGCACTATCCTCAAGGCCCCTGACAATACCGTCATAATTATTCCGAATAGAAGCATATGGGGTTCGCCTATAACAAACTATACTCGGGAGCCTATTAGGAGGGCTTCAATAACCATAGGCGTGGCTTACGACACTAATCTAAGCAAAGCCATAGAGGCTGCCCTCAACACGGCTAGAAGGCATCCAGACGTGCTAGATGACCCTGCCCCTCAGGTGATCGTCTCAGAGCTAGCTGACTCCAGCGTAAACCTCGAAGTCAGGGTATGGACCGCTAAGGAGAACTACGCTAAAGTTCAAAGCGATCTGAAGAAAATGTTGTACGAGGAGTATGGGAGAGTGGGAATCGAGATACCCTACCCGCAGCTAGACGTCCATGTGAGAGATACACCTGAATGCAAGGCCGCGTAAAAGCCCTACCTCATTTCTTTTCCAAGACGTGTAGGAGGATGCAGGACCATTGTGGGGAGATTTTTAACGAGGAATGGATGGACGATTACTCCTAGCACAAACCGTAATTAACCTTAGATCAGCGTCTCTCCTAGGGGTTCGATGTGGGGCGGAGTCTACGAGCCCTTGCCGACAGTCTCCAATACTGCCGCGTGTCAAGCGACCTGGCGGGGCTTCCACGCATAGTTAGAGTGCTTGCAGCGTCGAGGCTATGTGTCCTCCCTATGACCCTCTACAGCGTGCTTATAGGGGGGCTTCTAGCCTGGCTTGACGGGTATAGTAATCCCTGGCTTCTCCTAGCACTGGCTGCAGGCTTTCTCCTAGCACACCTGGCAGACAACCTTCTCAATGATCTGACAGACTATAAGCGAGGTGTAGATGAGCCCGGGTACTTCAGGCTTCTCTACGGCCCTCACCCTCTTCTCGACGGAATAATAAGTGTTGGTGAGGCCTGGGCCTCCGTGCTGCTTATACTTGGCTTCGACCTCCTCCTAGCAGGTTATCTGGGAGTGGAGGTTAGCCTGCTAATCCCTGTTCTAGCGGTCTCCGGAGCCCTAGTGATGACATTGTATGGGGGATACCCTGTGGATGCCAAGAGAATGGGGCTGGGGGAACTATTGGTGGCAATTGTTTGGGGGCCTATAATTACTGGAGGAACCTATCTAGCATTGACGGGGAGGATGGAGCTGCGGCAGGCAGCAGTATACCTGCCATACGCGGCGACTGTTAGCTTAGTATTAATAGGTAAGCATCTAGACAAGTTCGGCTTTGATGCAGCTAAGGGTATACGCACCCTGCCTGTCAGGTTAGGGGAGGTTAGGGCTAGGCTCCTAGCCTCGCTTATAGCTATTCTAGCCCCGCTGACAGCCTGGCTGGGAACATATTATTATACGGGGAGCTGGTGGAGCCTGGCAGCGCTGCTTGCACTGCCTCCCTGCCTAGCAGCAGCCAGGATGCTGGGAGGCGGGAAGCCTGCTCGAAGCCCGGCTGGATGGAGGGTGTGGCCACTATGGTATGCTGCCTGGGGCTTCATGACTTTAGACGCTACTGGCAGGTACCTGATAGCCGCACTGCTGCTCGTAGGCCTTGGAGGCATGGCGCGTTACACTGTGATCATACTGTTCATCGCAATGATGCTGGGAGATCTGCGTAGAACACAGTATTCCTTAATGCTTGCAGAATAATCTAAGCCTCAGCGGCAAGGTGGTGCTCTATTCATGTAGCCTGAATCAACGGGATATTATTTCAGGAAAAATAAGGGGGCTAGATTATTGTTTCTCTAAGCAGCCTCTCAATATTCCCCCCTATCACTAGGCTTATCTCCTGGTCACTATAGCCATGCTTAACCAGCCATCTCACAATGTTTGTGAACTGGGATGGGTTTTCAAGGCCATCCACGAAGCTTACCTCCCTGTATGGCGGGAGGTTTTCCTTGGCGGCTGCATGGATGGATAGTTCTCCAGCGAACACCTTGTGTAATGCTACGTGGTCTCCGAACAGCGTGTCGGGGCCAAATGCCACATGCCTTATTCCAGCAAGCTCCGCAATGTATTCAAAGTGCTTCATAATGCTTTCCAGGGTGTGCCGCGGATTATCCTTGGTGAGAGTAGTGTGAGGTGAGGCCTCTACTCCGAAGACGCCGTTCTTCTCGGCTAGGGCCTGGATGACCTCGTCGGGCTTCATTCTACGTGAGGGCCATAATGCACGGGCGCCTGCATGCGTTATTGCTACGGGCCTCCTGCTAGCCTCTATTACCTCTAGGCTTGTCTTATCTCCAGCGTGGGCTAGATCTATGAGCATTCCAAGCTTATTCATCCTATCTACAAGCTCGTATCCGAGATCCGTTAGGCCGTTATCCTTCTTGTCCGCCAGGCCTCCAGCAAACTCGTTTCCCCTGCTGTAAGCTATCCCCATACATCTCGCACCTAGACCATATAGAACGTCGACTCTGTCTAGATCCAGGCCTATTCGTGGAGGACCTTCCAAGTGGAGGTACACAGCTATTCTACCCTCCCTGTGAGCCTTCACAGCATCCTCTGCCCTGCGGGCTATGAATAGGAGGTCCTGGTGATCAATGTCTGATGCAAATAAGCCTATCTGCCTCACCACGCTGCTCCAGCTCCATGGGTCAGGGCCGTCTGAGAGGGCTATGCCATCCATAAGCCCCTCGAAATAGGCGTCCAGCCCTGATGCTGCTAGGCCCTCATATGCTATCCACATTCTCCCCCTCCTAGAATACTCTAGGAACTCGCCTGGATCCTCGGGGAACACTATTCCATGATCATGGAATGATATTGCTATGTTTTTCTCAAGTATCTCCTCAACTCTCTCCTCCTCGGCTTTGCTTAAAGGCACTATGCTTGACTCAACCCTGCCGAGCTGCCTTGCAAGCCTGAAAGGCTTATAGTCCCTTCCAGCCTCAAGGTAGCTGTAGGAGGAGTATCCCGTATACTTCTTCCTCACCGTTCACCACCTCTCCCCAGGCTTCTCGGAAATTTTCCTGAGCCTATATCTCTCTAAGAGGAGGATGATTTCACCACCATCTAGGAGGAAGTCGACATACTGTTTGCCTCCCGGTGCTGGAATATAGAATACCGGGTTATGCTCATCTAGTTTCTCAGGTATAAGTACGTATGTCTGCTTTGAGAGCAGTGTCCTCTCCTCCACTATCAATGCCCCTCCACTCCTCCTCACAGAGGCTTTCACTATTCCTCCTCTAGACTCGTAGAGGCCTGTAAGCCTGTCCAGCAGCTCATCCTCCCTCCATCCAGGCAGCTCCTCAGGCCTGCGGCCTAGCCCTAAAGCCAATCCTGCGAATGCTATCCTCCTCAACACCAGGGTTTTACCCGAGTTCGAGAGCACTGCTACTCCTAGGCCGGTGTCCGGGAGGAAGGCCACATAGGCTGAGGAGACAGCTATGTTTCCACCATGGCTTACAAGCCTGTGTCCCAGGAAGCCTGTGCTTATGCTCCACCCATACGCGTAATATTGTTCTCCAAGCCCCGCCTCCACCGGCACTTTCATCCTCGGCTTAAGCATTTCTCCGAGAAGCCTTGGGCTTATGATCTCCACGCCTCCAGGCGTTCTCCCTCCAGCTAGATACATGTTTATGTATTTCGAAAGCTCGGCTACGCTGGATAACAGTCCCCCCGCAGCCTCTATGAGCCTGTGGAAGGGGAACCTGACCTCTACCAACCTTCCATCCTCCTCGAGGTAGGGCGTCATCCTATCCCTATCCTCCGTGAATGCCTCTGGACTGAAAGTTGATCTCTCCATGCCTAGCAGGCGGAGTATCTCGTCTCTAACGAAATCCGCATAGGGTTTGCCTGCAACCCTCCTAATAATCTCGCCTAGGATCACGTAGCCTGCGTTTAGATAGAAGTACCTTGAGCCAGGCTTAGCTACAGCATCTCCAGCATAAGTGTTAGCGTATAATAGGAGGTCATCTATGGTTTCAAGGGGTATCAGTGGATCAGCTTTCCCTAGGAGCCGTGCTATGAGCAGCTCTGCTGAAGCTAGGGAAGGCATGCCTGAGGAGTGTGTGAGTAGGTGTTCAACCCTGATCTCCTCTCCCCCCGGCCTCACCTTCAGCTCAACGTATTTCTCAACGGGATCCTCGGGGCTTAGAAGACCCTTCTCAACAAGCTTCATCACAGCTAGGGCTGTAAACGACTTGGTGACTGATCCAACACCATACAGCGTGTTAGGCGTTGCAGGCAAGCCTTCAGCCAGGCTTCTCGAGCCGAATCCCTCTGCAAACAGTGTTTCACTCCGCCGGATAATCGCTATTGAGAGGCCAGGTATCTTGTTCTCAGACATCAAGACATGTATTATTTCCCTAAGCCTTGATTCATCCATGCCCATAGAACCGCCTATTCCTAGTGTTAGGGGAAGATGATTATAAGGTTAGCATCAGAGAGTGGGAGGCTTGCCAAGGATTCCCTACAGTATAGGGCTATGAAGATGCTATTGCTCTCCGCTTTTCTTGAGTATGAGGTGGGCAAGTGCTGCTGCTATTTCCTCGAGCACGGCTATGCCGAGGTATCGTCCTTCCTTATCCACAACTATCACGTAGTCATAGTCCTTGGCCATCATCTCCTCTACTGCCCGATCTAGGCTTTCATCCTCTCTCATAATGGGGGATACTCTGAGTCTAACTAGCCTTGAAGGAGTGTTAGGCTTAACCTCGCCTAGCTCTATAAGCATCTCGAGGTCCGAGAGATCCAGTGCTCCGCAAACCCTCCTATCATCGTTGACTAGGGGGACTACCCTCTGCCTCTGATTGATCATCATGTCTATGGCCTCCATCACAGGAGCGTCGGGGCTTATGGGCTTATACCTCCTGTCAACAACTTCTCCCAGAGTTATTCTGCGATGCATGCCGTATTTCCTGGCTCTCTCCACGGAGTCCATGAGAACCTCGACGCTCACCATTCCCGGTGCAAGCCTGTGTTCAAGCTGGGACGCATATATGCTTGGATGGCCTGAAAGCTCCCTCGCCACGAGCGCTGCTAGGAATGTAGGTACAATGAGGAAGTAGTTGCCTCCCATCTCGCTCACCATTACTGATGAGGCGAATGGGGTCTTAGCTGCGGCCCCAAAGAATGCGGCTGTCCCTATATACGCGTATACAGTAGGGTCTAGGGGGGATATTCTCGCACCGATAAGCATGCCGAAGCTTGCCCCTACCAGTGCTCCTGAAAGTATGCCTGGGGCGAATACTCCTCCACTGCCCCCCGAGGCTATTGAGAATCCCGTGGCAAGTATCTTTGCTACAGCTAGGATTAGGAGGGAGACCCAGAGGGGGGCGGAGAATATGAGGAAGTTGTGGGGATCCCCGCCTCTCATCGAACCTAGGAATACTGCGAGTAGCCCTCTCCCATTACCTAGGATATAGGGTATGCCGAGCCCCATGGTACCCGTCATGAAGCCTCCTATCAGGGGTTTAAGGTACACGGTGTAGCGGAGCCTCATCCTAGCATACTCGAATAATAGTTTGAGGCTGTAGAAGCTTTTAGCATAGAGTAGGGCGAACGGAGCTGCGAATAATCCTAGCAGAAGGTAAGCCACTATTGATCCTGGAGCATAGAGGGCTTCTGTGCTCACCTTTATAGGTGGAAGTATCTCTTTGAATCCTAGTAGAGGCCCTGTAACAGCGTATGATATGACGGAGGATATCATTGCCGGCACCAATGCCTGGACCTCAAAGTCCCTTCTATAGAGAACTTCTATGGCGAAGAGCGCTGACCCCATGGGGCTTCTAAACAATGCTGCTAGTGCTCCAGCCATCCCTGACACCACGGCTATCCTTCTGCCGCCGAACCCTAGGTGGAGATGCCTGGCGAGAATTGATCCTATTCCGCCGCCCATCTGTACTCCAGGCCCCTCAACTCCTCCACTGCCTCCAAGCCCTATGGTTGCCGCTGAGGCCAGAGCCTTAACCACTGGTACGTGGGGAGCCATTATGCCTGCACGCCTGTGGAAGACATCTATGGTTGCATCTGTTCCATGGCCCTCGGCTTCAGGGGCAAAGGTGTAGACGAGTATACTGCTTATAGCTGCGCCGAGGAGTATGGTTATAGGCAGCATCCACCGCTTAGATGCCCCTATTGCAAGCAAGGCGTAGTCCGAGGATATTTGCCCCTTATATCCTATCATCCAGGCCGCAGCCCTTGCTACAAGGTCTAAGAGATAGAAGAATGCTACGACGAATAGGCCTGAGGCAACCCCTATTATCGCTCCAAGTATAAGCCACTTCTCAAAGTATGTCAGCGAGGCTACGAGTTCCTTAAGCCTGCGGAGCATTAGTTTACTTCAGCCTCAATATAACAACTAGTAGTAAATTAACCTTAAAATGATTGCGTGCAGCCTCCTTTAGCTCCCCTTAACTATCCCTATAGATTCCCCGCAGAGCACGATTATAGTATCTGGGATTAGGGAGAGGCGGCTGCATAGCCTTAATAATATCCCTATCTTTTCGGCTTGGAAAGCTAGGGTTCTCCATGGTGAGAGCGTGGAGCACGTTATCCATATTCTACCTCTTTTTCTAAGAGCCTGGGAAGCCATGATCAATATGCTTCGCACTACTCTTAGATCTCTGCCTCCGCACCATAGGTTATCTAGTGGATCCCTAGGCTCCAGGGGGAGGTATGGGGGGTTAATTAGGGCTGAGTCGAAGGGAGCGTAGCTCATAGCTCTGCGCCACGAGTGGGTGAAAACCGTTTTGCCTTCAAGCTTGTTGATCCTTGCATTAAGCCTTGCAGTAGCTACTGGCAGCTTAGACTCATCGTATCCTACGGCTATCTCGACTTCGGGAAGCCTTGCTGCGAGCAATGCTAATACCCCTGTGCCTGTACCTATATCAATTACTCTGCCCTCAGGATGCATGGTTCTTGCAAGCATAAGTGTTGAGCCTGTGAGGAGGGGGTTGAAGACTCCTCGGGGAACATAGAGTTTCAGGCCTTCAAATGAGATAACCCTGCCTCCCATAGCCTTATGGTAGGCTCTAAGCATTCTGCGGCTTAGCAGCGCTCTAAGCCTCCTGCCAGTCAACCTGCATCAATCATGCCTAGAGTATTCATGGATAAATAGCGGTATGCCGGCAAACCAATATTATCCTCCTCTATATTAGCTAGCATAAGGGTGATAGGCATGCTGTGGCTACTCATATCGCCTATAGCTCTCCTCGTGGAGGGCGTGATGTTCGCGTTGATATTAGGGATAATCGCTGTGCTTGCCCCCAGGCTGATGAGAGGGGAGCCTAGGAGCCTCTGGGGTCTGAGAGCATCCATGATTATGACGGCGCTAGCGGTGACTGCTGGCAGTTTAGGCGTATTATACTTGGCTCTAAGCTATCTTGGAGCAACAGGCTTCGGGTTGAACATGCTCTTAGTGCTGGTGGTATTATTCATGCTTGCCCAGTGGCTCTTCTCACCAATGATCATAAACGCCGCGTATAGGGTGAGGGATGCCGAGGATCCATGGCTAATTGCAACCGTTGAGAGGCTTGCGAGAAACACTGGTCTCTCAAAGGCTCCCAGAGTAGTTATAGCTGACACCCCTATGCCCAACGCCTTCGCCTATGGGAGCCCGATAACAGGGAACTTCGTCGCTGTTACTAGGGGGCTGCTTAGACTGATGCCCAAAGAGGAGATCGCAGCAGTCCTCGGCCACGAGCTAGGCCATCTGAGGCACAGGGATGTAGCCGTCATACTGGCCCTAGGCCTCCTCCCAACAGCCATATACTTCCTGGGACGCATGATGGTGGAGCTTAGCTGGTGGACTGGGATGGGTGGAGACAGGGAGAATGACAGCTCCCCCCTGCTGCTTCTAGCCATAGGGGCTGGGCTAGTGGCTGCAGGCATAGTCTTCCACTTCCTCGTCACGCATTTCAGCAGGCTCCGCGAATACTATGCTGACTCGAATTCAGCTAGGGTTATGGGTAGTCCTAGGCCTCTTCAGAGGGCTCTGGCCAGGCTCCACCTAGCCTACACTGATGATAGGCTTAAGGCTGAACTCAAGAAGAATAGCGCTGTTTCAACACTATTCATAGTCAACTATCTTATAGATGCCTTCGGCTCAAGATTCTATGTGCCTGGCAGCGGGATAAGCATCAGCCGCGACATAGATAGTGTTGTAGAGGAGCTTAAGCATGCTAAGGTGAACGCGCTGCAGGAGCTGTTCTCCACTCATCCGCCTATTCCGAAGAGGCTGAGATTCCTTGACAGGCTGGCTGCTAGGAGGGAGGCTTGGACATAATGTCTAAGCCCAGGATAAGTGTTTCAAGCCCCTCTATTCTCCCCCTAATGCTCTATAGGGATAAGGGGTTTCAGGTAGCCTTAGGGCTCACATTGGAGCAGCCTAGGATAAGGATAGGGGAGGGGAGAATACTGTCCGAGGGGGATCCAGGCCTCCTCGGAAGAGAATTAACGATTATTTCAAGCATTATTGCAGAGATGCTTAGGGAGGAGGAGATTGTACCAGTATATGAGGCGGCTAGGCGTGGAGGCCTTAAGGGTTGGAGGGGATCCCTGGCTGCAGCAGGGTTTGCATACGGAGGCCTCCTAATGATTGCTGGGAAGCCAGGAGAGCTTCAGCCAGTTATCTCCAGGTTCCACCTCCCCTCCACGATGAGGATTGTCATAGCTGATCTTCCCTGCAGGCCTCCGGGGAGAAGAGGGGTCAAGGTGATCATGAAAGCCTTATCCAGGGTGTCCATTAAGGATCTAAAAGGCTTTCTAAGAACGCTTAGAGAGGCGGAGAATGCGAGGCTTGCTAAATGCGATATGCTGAAAGGCCTCCTAGAGGAACTCGGCGACAATGTTGTTGCAGGGGTATCCCCTACAGGATTATTATATGTGATGGGGGAGGAACTGGATATGTGTAGGCTGGGTGAGATCCTCCTAGGCCTCGGAGTTGCAGGAGGATCAATTATAACTAACCCGCAGAACTATGGTGCGAGAGTCGAAGCCTCTATTTAGCCTGGAGAATTCTTGAAAGCTGGTTCTCCTTAAGGCTGGCTGTAAGAAGCCTGAACTAATGCATCAGGGTGCCATAAGCTACGTATAATTAGGCATTCCCGTAGGAGAAGCCGATTTAGATCAGGGTTTCCTCTTAGTTTCCAGGGCACTTAAATTACACGGCTTAGAAATTCAATCTATTACTCTTTGCAGCCATGTTTTCCTAATGGTCCAGAGAAAGGCTAGTAGGCCTGCCCCTATGTTGCTTAGAGCCATGCCTAGGTATATTCCGAGGGGCCCTAAGCCGAGGTTGTATGCTAGTATTATGCTTAGCCCTATTCTAAGAACCCAGAGCCTGATCACCGATATGGCTGCATAGGTTTTCGTATGGCCTGAGCCATTGGCGACTGCTCCGCCTATGAAGAATAATCCGAAGAAAGGTATGCTCCACACAAATACGCTCAGCATTCTTGAACCCTCTCTTAGGACGTCGGGCTCATTGACGAATAATGCGACGAGGGGGGCTCTGCCGGCAAATATTAGTGCTGCTCCCAGGCCCAGTACTCCTGCTGTAAGCGCCATGGATTTACGCGTGATCTCCCATGACCTGTCGTACTGCTGGGCCCCTATGTTCTGTCCAACCATTATTGATGTGGCTCTCATTAACCCCCATGTAAACGATTGTATTATATCCACTATACGTACAGCTACACCGTATGCTGCGACAACTGTTGATCCGAACCTTGAGACTATTGACATCATAACTGTGAATCCCAGGCTAGTTGAGGACCGCTGGATCGCTAGGGGTGTCCCGATGCTGAAGACCTTTCTAAGCCACCATCCCTCGATTCTCAGGTCCCTTAGCCTAAGGCTTATTCCATGGAATCCTGCGAACAGGAGGTATAGGCCTATGGCCGAGGCAATCATTCTTGAAAATATTGTGGCTAGCGCCGCTCCTCTCACCTCGAGTCTAGGAGCCCCCAGCAATCCGAAGATCAGGATTGGATCAAGGCCTATGTTAACCACTGCTGTTACAACCTGGATTTTCATAGGTGTCACAGTGTCTCCTATGGCGCTTGAAGCCATGTTGAATGCGAAGAAGGCGAATGCGAACGGTATGCCTGCAAATATTATTCTAGCGTATCCTAGGGCCAGCGGATATATGTCTGGAGGCACCCCCATTAGTCTGAGGAGATAGGATGCTGTTAGGAATCCAGCCACACTTAAGCCTGACGCCATGAGAAGCGTGAAGCCTAGGAGCTGGCCTATGCTTCTCCTAGCCATCTCATAGTTCCCATCCCCATAATACTGGGATATGAGGGAGAGGCCGGCCATAGCATAGCCCATTCCAACAGAGTATAGGAACATTATGAGAGGCCATACAACTGTGGGTGCGCCGAACGCCGCTTTACCCAGCCTGCCAAGCCACACAGCATCTATTAGGTTATAGGAGACGTTGACGAGATTGCCAATCACCACTGGCCAGGCAAGCCACAGCAGCGTTCCCAAAACGCTGCCCTTCAGTATCCTCTCCCGCCACGGGTTGCCCGACAAGCCGTAAACCTGCATTCACTGAGAATACATTTCCACTAAATATATTTAGTGGAAATACAGTATTGAATACATAAATAAAACGTGGTGTGAGGGAGTTGGCTAGGAGGAGCAGGCTTGCATGGGTTAAGGCTGCGCTGCTTGCCTACGGCGTTGTTAAGGGGGAGTTCTACGGCTATGAAGCATATAAGCTGTTCATAGAGGCTGGAGGCGAGAAGTGGAAGCCAAGTGTAGGCACGATCTATAAGATGCTGGCTGAAATGGTTGAGGAAGGACTTCTCGAGCGGAGGGGTTCCTGGAAGACTCCTAGGAGAATGGTGTATTATTATAAGGTGACCAGTAAGGGTGTTGAAACATACGTGGAGAAGGCGTTACGTTATGCTGATAAGACTGCCTTCTGGCTTGCACTCGTAGTGGAGTCCCTAGTCAAGCTTGAAGAGCGGGGATACAGTACTCCTAGAAGCGTGGTGGATAAGCTTAGGAGACTGTGCTCCGCAGCCTCCCTCCTAGGAGACGGGGAAAAATAAAATGATGCGGTATATGGATGCTCGGAGGGCTGTGGCATGCAGGCTTTAAGCCTAGTATTCACAGGGGATTCCTTCATAACTGCAAGGCTATCCTCCTGGAGGGATACAGGGTTTAGGAGGCTGGTCTCTATTCTCAGGTCAAGCGACCTGTCCTTCACAAACCTGGAGGTATTGATAAATGACTTTGAGGGCACACCTGCAGCGTATAGTGGAGGCACATATGCTGCTGCAAGGGGTTTTGTCGCGGATGAGCTTAAATGGATGGGCTTCAGCCTCGTGTCGAGGGCCAATAACCACGCCATGGATTACGGCGTCGAGGGGATGAGGCGCACCGACTATCATCTCAGCCGCGTAGGCTTATCATGGTCAGGTGTAGGCATGAATTTAGGGGAGGCTAGAAGCCCAGCCTACCTGGATGTATCTGGAATGAGGGTATCACTAGTATCAGCTACAACATCCTTTCCCCCAGGCTCGGAGGCAGGGGAGCAGCGGCCTGATATGAGGGGGAGGCCGGGTGTCAATGCAATAAGGGTTAGGATAGTATACCAGGTCTCAGAGCACACGGCAGCGCTGCTTAGAAGAGTGGCAGGCAGGCTGGGCTTAAAGATTCACGGTAAGAAGGAGTTCATGCTCTTCGACCGGAGGTTCAGGGTAGGCGGCGAGGATAGGGTTTACATGGAGCCTGTGGAGAGGGATGTGGAGGCGAATCTACGCCAAGTATCATCGGCTAGCAGGCAGTCGGATATAGTTCTCTTCTCACTGCACTCCCATCAAGCTGTGGGGCCTGCTGAGAGCACGCCGGATTTCCTGAGAAGCATGGCTCACAGGATCATTGATTCAGGCGCCTCGGCGTTCGTAGGTCATGGGCCACACGTGCTGAGAGGATTAGAGATCTATAGGGGGAGGCCCGTAATGTACAGTCTCGGCAACCTCATCTTCCAGAACGACCTGGTTGAGAGGCAGCCCTGGGACCTCTACTATAGGTTCGGCCTCGGATTAGATGCTACTCCAGCAGACCTATATGATGCTAGAGAGAAGGGCTCTGAGGAGATGAGACTTAGGGGGTTTAACTGGTTCACGCATGGGTGGCGCTACTGGGTGACGGTTGCTGTTAAAGCAGAGTTCGACGTTGACGGTGAGGCTAAGAGCATATATCTTTACCCCATAGCCCTTACTTGGAGGACTCCTAGAAGCAGGCGTGGCAGGCCTAGGCTTGCTAGAGGCAGGGCTGCTAGAAGAATCCTCGAGCATGTGGAGAGACTCTCCAAGCCTCTTGGAACAGAGCTGAGGATAAATGAGGGATACGCGGAGATCTTGTTCTAAGCCTCTTCAGACTACATGTATATATATGCTTGGGCTTAAAGGATGAGGCGGGTGTGATCCAGGTGATCAGGCTCGGCATAGTGGTAGCCGAGTTCAACTATGATGTAACATCCCTTATGCTTGAGAAGGCTTTGAGCCATGCAGGTTTCCTTGGAGCCAAGGTCACCTATGTGGTTAAGGTTCCTGGAAGCTTCGATATACCGTTCATGGTTAAACTCTTGTTAGAGAAGCCTGACGTAGATGCTGTTGTGACCCTGGGAGCTGTGATCCAGGGTGCTACAAGGCATGATGAGGTTGTGGCCCATCAGGCTGCAAGGAAGATACTTGACCTAGGCTTAGAGTACGGGAAGCCCGTGTCGCTTGGAATAATAGGTCCAGGGGCGTCTAGGATGCAGGCATTGGAGCGCATAGATGATTATGCTAGGAGGGCTGTTGAAGCCGCAGTTAAGATGGCCCGTAGGGCACGGGAGCTGAGGGAGGCTGTGCCTGGAGAGGAGCCTGTCAGCATAGGATGACAGAGTGTATGAGCCTTGATTTATACCAGGATAGCTGTATTGGAGCAGGTGGGGTATAGGGAGTGGACTGAGAGCCTGGGATCAGATAGGGAGTGGCTTATCCAGGAGACACAGTCTCACCTATACCACGGCCTCCAAGAGGAAGCAGCGGAGATCGGCGCTTTCGTGCTTCCCCTCAGATACGACTATATGATAATGCTTGCAAGCAGCTTAAGCATGGGGGAGCATGAGAGGCTGTTGAGGAGGGCTTCCAGCCTCAGCCCCGTGCCTGTTCGAATGGCCTCCTCCTGTGCTTTAACCCCCCTACGCGCGGAGGCTAGGTCTTCATCCAGGCTTAGGAAGCTGGCTCCAGGGACCTACGGTTACTCTAGATGCCCTGGCCCGGAGGCTATAGCTGTGGCGCACATAGATGTCAATGACTTCACATTCATAACGCTCAGCACGTCAACCTATAAGGCCTTCTGGCATGTCAGGAAGCTTCTACTAAGACTCCACTCTATTCTAGCTAGGCGTGGAGGAATAGTAAGCTATCTTGGCGGAGATAACGTTATAGCTGTGCTTCCAGTCGATGAGGCTGAAACAATGATAGGGGAAATACTGGACGAGGAGCTTAAGGCTGGGATAGGTGTGGCCAGCAGGGCTAGAGAAGCTCTAAGACTAGCCGCCGCGGCTCTCGATAATATCAGGAAGAGCAGGGTTAAGGGGAAAAGAATGGTTTCTCTGGGAGGAGTTTAGGAGGACTTCAGGCCTGGATTAAAGGCTGCTGAGCACTTCTCTAAGAGCCTCCTTCACAGTCTTGTTCTGCCCTGAAACGGTTACGACCTTTATTCCCACCTCTGAGAGCACTGCCATAGAGTTGGGGCCTATGTTACCCCCTACAGCTACGTCGACCCCCTCATCTATGAGCTTCTGAGCAGCCTTGACGCCTGCACCGCTCGCAGCAGAGGCTCCCGGATTCCTCACAACTTTCACGTTCCTGATCTCCCCGTTTCCACCGACCTCCACTATAGTGAAGGTCTCACATCTCCCAAACCTAGTTGACACTGGGGCGTCAAGCCCCCCGCTACCCTCAGTGGCGAACCCTATTCTCACTTCCAGCCACCCCTTGATACCGTATCCGGCTTAATTATTACTAGGTTTGTATGGCTCGGGTTTCCTCGGCCTATGCTTAACGAACCATGATGCCCAGTTCCTCAGGATATTTTCAATTTTGCCCGCTATTTCCAGTAGGGCCTTGCTTGCAGGTGAGTCGGGATATGCTTCTATTAGGGGTTGGGCCTCAGCCATGGATCTGGGGACAGCGTCGTCATACGGTATTTTTCCAAGAAGATGGATGTTGTTCTCCCCAGCATATTCAGCGAGCCTCTCACTGTACTCAGGGTTCACATCATACTTGTTGATCACGAGCATTGCCGGCATCATGAAGTGTCTTGTCAATGCATGTATGCGTTTAAGGTCGCTTAGACTTGCAGGGGTGGGTTCCGCAACGAGGATTGCCGCATGTGCTCCTGCAAGCGATGATATTACCTGGCATCCTATGCCTGCCGCGGAGTCGAGTATTATGACTGAGCTGTCTGAGGCCAGGCTTCTGGCAATATTCTTCACCTCTGTGACTATTTTACCTGAGTTCGGCCTGCCTGCATAGAGCCTCGCGCCTACTAGGGGGAACCCGTAGCTTGTAGTAGTCCACCTCAGCTTCCCCCTAGTGCTTCTCCTCCTACGTATAGCCTTCTCAGGGCATACTAGTATACAGGTGACGCATCCCTCGCATACCACCTGGTTGACCCTGTAATGCCCATCTACTAGCTCTATGGCGTTATAGCTGCATGCATCGGCGCATAGCCCACAGTCCGTGCACTTGTCCCGCAGGATCTCGGCTACAAACCCCTCCTCATACTCCTTCTCATTGCTCCACTCCGTGTTTCCCAGCACTAGGTGGAGGTTAGGCGCCTCGGCATCAGCGTCGGCTGCAACTATGCTCCACCCCTTTCTATGCAGGTATAAGGCTAGGGTGGCTGACAGCGTGCTCTTACCTACTCCTCCCTTACCGCTAGCTACGGCTAGCTCGATCATGCTATCACCTCTAGCAGCCTGGATGCAAGGCTTCTGAAAACAGAGGCTTCAGGCGACTGGGGCCTGTACTCGACTATAGGTCTCCCCGACACATAGGATTCGACTATCAGCCTTGAGTAGGGGATCCTTCCAGCTATCTCAGCGTTATGCCTTCCCGCCTCCTCGGCTATCTTGTCCTCGGAGCCTATGCCTGTCCTGTTTACTACGACCCAGGCCTCTATTCCAAGCATGTCGAGCAGCTCTAGGATGAGTGAGAGGTCATGTAGCCCTAGAGGCGTAGGCTCTGTTACAACTATTGCCAGCTTGCTTCCCTCCAAGGCTATTGCAACACTGCTACCCGTGCCTGCAGAAGTATCTATGAGCAACATGTCTCCAGGCTCCTCCTCAGCCCTACGTTTCGCGGCTATTACTGCTGGAGGAGTATGCTCCTCTCCCTCCCTCAACATTCCTGTAACCAGGGTGAATTTAGATGAACCTGTGCTTATCGGCGTAGCATAAGTATATCCTATGATTCTCCTCCCCTCAACTATGGCGTCGTAGGGGCATGCATAGTAGCATGCCCTGCATCCGCTGCACAGTCTCGGCAGGACGAATGGCAGCCCCTCCCTGGTCACTATTATTGCCCCTGTATCGCACACCCTGGCGCATACGCCGCACTTGGTGCATTTCCCGTAGCTTATGAATGGGAGCATTGTCTCTATTGGTTTTTTATTAGCCAGCTCTGCTTTAAACAGCACGTGGTCGTTGGGGCATTCCACATCAAGATCTGCTAGGACAAGGTTTCTCTCTAATGCCAGTATTACGGCCAGGTTGACTGCAACAGTGCTCTTACCTGTCCCTCCCTTACCTCCAGTTACAGCTATCCTAGTCTTCAATTAGAAGCCACCTCTAGCCAGCAGCTCCCTATACCTCTTATCCCTCACAATAAGCTTGTTAAGTTCAGAGTCATTTAGGCCGGATACTTCCTGGATAATACTATCAACCATGCTTTCAACCTTCTCTCCTAGTGAGGGCGGCTGGCAAATGTATTCTACGCACTTCTTCTCCTCAGAAGTTCTGAAGCATTCATCCTCCTCCAAGGCCTCTTTGAAACCTGGAATATAGAATCCCGCCTCGAAGCCATCGATCCTGAAGCTAGCTAGAGGCCTGCCTAGCTTTTCCAAGGCCTTCCAGTTCGCTAAGACTAGTATCCGGCTTATTCTGAAGGGGTGGAGGCATCCAGCCTTACTCACAATATATCCCACCAGCTTCACCATGTCCCCGCTCATTGCAGTATACCCGGATAATGGCTAGGCATATGGGCTTAAAATTCTTTAACCAATGTTAAAGATGACGTTGCTCCTTGCTTCTTCATTTATCCTAAATGCCTGAAGGGGAACCCGCTTCCTCTAACCATACCACTTTATGTTTTTGCTTCATTGTGATGCGGCTTCATTGGTTCCAGCCTCGCCTATAAAGATGTTCAAATTTCTATGGGTTCATGGGCCTAGGAGCCCAGCGGCACCTGGGGCCCCGCATCCACGCCTAGCCGGGGACTCGGAGCAATGCTTCCATCACCTAGGCGGGTCTGGGTAACATTGGGGCCGATAACGCATATAAACCATCTTGAGCCGCAGAACACGAGTCGATATAGAAAACTGTAATCTAATGTTTCTGCCTCCACACCCCTAGTTTATAAGGCATCTATACATATGCTGTCTTAAGACAGGGGGTTGAACCTTAGCTAAGATAAGAATAGTGCTGCTAGCAGTGATCCTGGTCATGGTGGTTGCAGGCCTGCTGATAGCCTTTATGCTGCAAAAGGGGCTTGAAGGAAGGACACTAGTGGTAGGTGTTTCCCCGGACTTTCCGCCCTTGGAGTACTGGGATAACGGTACGCTTAAGGGTGTGAGCATTGACCTCATACAATACGCTGCTCATCAGTCAGGCTATACTCATATACGCTATGTCTCCATACCTTACAGGGAATTATTGGATGCTGTGAACAACGGCTCCGTGGATGTTGCAGTAGGCGTGCTTTTCACAGCCAATGCTGCCTCTAAGGCTCTGCTTACATCACCCTACTATAATATAACCATAATTATATTAAGCGTATCTAGCCAGAGACCCCAAAGCATAGGTGATCTCGAAGACCTGAGAGTAGGAGTGCCTATAGACGATGCTCTAACATTAAACCTACTACGCTCTGCTAATAGAAGGCTGGGACTAAATATAACCATAATCCCATTAAACCTGACATCACATAGACCGCAAGCAGAGCATATAGACGCAATAGTTACATCACATCAGCCGGAAAAATGCAGCAGCACCTGTGTGAAGATAACTCTAAGCTACAGCTTCGCGGTTAGGAGGGGGAATACAGAACTTCTCTCCAAGCTTAACTCGTCCCTATGCCAGGCTTATAGAAACGGGATCCTGGAGGAAATAGAGTCTAAGTATGACGCTCTTAACATCAGGCTTTCCAAGGAGCCTAGGTGAAAGAATTCTATGTAAATAATATTAGACTTGACATACAATGTATTCACTGGTGACTATAATGTCTGAAAAGGAGGAGAGAAGGGTCGTCACGATAAGGAATATTGATGAGGAACTTTACAATAAGGCTATGAGCCTTGCACGAAGCCTGGGAAAAACTGCAGGGGAGATCGTTAATGATGCTCTACGCCTATTAGTCTCAAGCCTTGAGGCAGGAGCCGCTACAGCTGAGATCATAGGCAGAAGCGTGGGTGAGAGAGTTGAGGAGGCTAGGCAGAAGCTGCTAAGCATAATTAGTGTAGGAGATCTAGATGAACTCATCGTGACGAACAAGGACCTCAAGGAGATCGATAAAAAGATAATGTTTAGAAACATAGGCAGACTCGTATTCGGAGAGGATATTGATCCAAGAGTGTTCGATGAGAAGGTTGCAGGCATAGTTTATTGTGATGCTCTCGTGATTCCTGAAAACCTGCCTAAACTTAAGGTTCTAAGTAAGGCTAGGTTCATCAAGAAAATTGAAATAAGAATGGGTGGCAGGGAGGAGGCTCAGACAGGCTAGTATCCCCTCTCCTATGATACTTTTTGGTTTTATGAGCGGGACTGGCCTTTTAGCGCAGGAACATTGGCTTAGCCCTAACTGCATGAAGCCCTGTCGAGCCCAAACGCCACGAGGCTCCAATCTGAGGCATATTCCTCGCTGCAAAGCAGGTCATCGGCTCCATAAATAATCCCTACTGAAAACATTTAAAGCATCAATGAGATTGAAGCAACCTGCCTAACAAATAATGGGAGATTGGTGTATTGCTTACATCTCCTTAATATACTCTATTAACGCTTCTCCATACTCCTTTGTTCCCAGCGGCTCTACTCCAGGCATATGGCGTGCCAGATCGTAGGTGACCTTCTTGTCGGCTATTGCTCTCCTTATAGCCTCTTTTATCAGGCTTACAGGCTCCTCCCAGCCCATGTGTTCTAGGAGGAGGCAGCCGCTCAGAATCTCTGCGGAGGGGTTCACTTTGTTTTTACCAGCATACTTGGGGGCTGTTCCATGTACGGGTTCGGCTACAGCCATGTAGTCTCCTGCATTCATGCCTGCAGCCATGCCTATGCCTCCTACCAGGGCATTAGCCTCATCGCTTATGTAGTCTCCATTAATGTTTGGAGCAACTATTATGTCGTAGTCCCATGGCCTCGTAATTATCTGCTGCAACATGTTGTCAGCTATCCTATCGTTCACGAGTATCTTTCCCTCAGGCATTTCCCCATTATATTTCGAGTAGAGCTCCTCCTCTGTGACAATATGGTCTCGGAACTCCTCGAGGGCTAGCTCGTATGCCCATTCCCTGAATGCTCCCTCAGTATACTTCATTATGTTGCCCTTATGCATTATTGTGACAACCCTTCTCTTCTTTCTGACAGCGTATTGGAGGGCTTTCCTCATTAAACGCTGGGTGGCGAACTTTGTGATAGGCTTTATACCTATTCCTGCATCCTCCCTCAGCTCTACTCCCAGCTCCTTCTTCAGGAACTCTCTGAGCTTCGCGGCTTCAGGGCTGCCTGCAGGCCACTCTATTCCAGCGTAGAGGTCCTCGGTATTCTCCCTGAATATAATGAAGTCAACCTTATCCGCGTAGCGGTGGGGTGCTGGCTGCCCAAAATACTGGACAGGCCTGATATTAGCATATAGGTCTAATGCTTTCCTTATGGCAACATTGAGGCTCCTATACCCTCCCCCCACTGGTGTTGTTAGAGGCCCCTTGATGGCAACCTTAGTGTACTTTATGGCTTCTAAAGTATCTCTGGGTAGGAGCTCACCGTAGATCTCCTGGGCTTTGTGCCCAGCGTATATCTCCCACCAAACTATCCTTCTCCTCCCTCCATACGCCTTCTCAATAGCGGCGTCTAGGACTCGGCGGGCCACTGTGACTATCTCTGGGCCGATGCCGTCTCCCTCTATGTAGGCTACTATAGGATTATCTGGGACAACTAGCTTGCCGTCAACTATTCTTACAAGCTCACCCTCCTCTGGAGGTTTAATCTTCTTAAACTGATACTCGCTCACCACGGATCACCCGTCTCTCTTCTTCTGGCGCGTCATTAGAATAATCTTCCTAAAAAATAAAGCCCTAATAAAATGCCCTGATAAGACTAGAAGCATTACTAGTGTCTGAGCCTAGGATTCACTATTTCATCCAGGGCGTATCCTATGAACACGAATGACAGTACTAGTAGAAGTATGCCTACACCTGGCGGTACAACATACCACCAATAACCAGCAGCTAAGGCGCCGTTATCGTAGGCGTAGTGGAGGAGCATCCCCCAACTCGTGTGATGCGGATCCCCTAGTCCTAGGAAGCTGAGCGCAGCCTCAGCCAGTATTGCCCCTGAGATCTGGAGGATCATGTTAGCGAAGAGCAGTGGTGTGACGTTGGGGAATATGTGTTTGAACATGAGTCTACCGCTGCCTGCCCCCACGGATCTCGCTGCCTCCACGTATGGGAGCTCCTTGACTACAAGGACCTGGCTTCTAATGATCCTGGCTATAGGTGCCCAGCTGACAATGGCTATCACCATTATGATGTTGGTGAAGCTGGGTCCAAGTATTGCTGCGAAGATTATCATCAGCACTATTGCAGGTATGGCTAGGAAGGCCTCTGTAACTCTCATTAAGAGATCGTCCACCCATCCTCCCATATAGCCTGAGATGAGGCCTACTAGGCCTCCAATAAAGGTGCTGAGCAGAGCCGCGGTTATACCTATGATTAGGCTTACCCTTGACCCATATATGAATAGGCTGAAGAGATCCCTTCCCATCTCATCCGCTCCTAGGAGGTGCTGGCGGCTTGGAGGGCTGAACGGTGGCGCAACATTGGTTTGCCACTGCCCATATGGTGCTATGTAGTCTGCTGCAACCGCCAGGAACACGAAGAAGAGAAGTATTACCAGGCCTACCATGCCGAACTTATTCCTCCTGTAAAGTGACCAGAAGTCTGCTGCCTTCCTCTTCATCTCCGACAGGTATTCTTCAATTATTGCTGCCACCACTGATCACCCCTTACTTGTATCTTACCCTAGGGTCAAGCAGCGCGTAGATTATGTCGGCCGCATAGTTGGCTACGAGGAATGAAACCATTATCAATGCGAATAATCCTTGAAGCACCGGGTAATCCCTAGTGTCCACGGCCTCGTATAGTAGGCTTCCAAGCCCATCCAGGCTGAACACCGTCTCCGTTAATACTGCCCCCGTGAATATGCCTGCCAGCTCTAACGCTATTATGGTTGTAAGGGGCAGCATAGCGTTTCTCAGAGCATGCTTATATAGCACTATTTTCTCAGGCAGCCCCTTAGCTCTAACCGCGCTTATATAATCCTCCGTAAGGATATCTATCAGGGTGTTGCGGACTATTAGGAAATTGTAGCCTATCTGGATCAAGACCAGTGATATTAATGGGAGGGTTAGATGTCTAAGATAGTCTGCCGCGTAGCTCCACCATGATGAGTAATGCATGCCTGCGCTCACAGTTCCTCCAAGCGGGAATATATTATAGTGGACGCTGAACACTATGAGCAGGAGCATTCCAAGCCAGAATACAGGCATAGAGTAGAATGTCAGGGATACCGTTATCAGCGATACGTCGAGCTTCGAGCCTCTCCTTTGAGCCGCTATCACTCCTAGAAGCACTCCTAGAAGTATGGCTATTACCACGGAGGATCCAACTAGTATCAACGTGTTCCACAACCGGTATCCCAGAATCATTCTTATAACGGGTTGACCAGTGTGAAACGAGTATCCGAACTGCCCCTTGAAGAAATTCTTGATGAAGTAGAGGAACTGGACCTCAAGAGGCTTGTCGAGGCCCAGCTGCTTTCTTAGCATCTGCCTTGTCTGGGGCGGGATCTTGGGGTTCAATATTAATATAGCGGTAGGGTCGCCTGGCATCACTCTAAACAGGAAGAAGCCGATGAGCATCAGTACGAAGAACGTAACTATGGTTTCTGCTCCTCTCCTAATGGCATACTCCTTTAACCCCACCTATCCCCACCGAGCCGGGCACTGATCAGGAGAAAAAGAGATGTGTGCTTTTATGTCTTACCTACATTCGTGTTATTTTTTCTTGGTGTAGTAGTATGCTGCTGCTAGTATTATGATGATTATTATGATGGTTGCAGCCCAGAGGCCAGCAGTAGAAGCACCCCTCTCAACAGTCTTAGTAGTGGTTGCCACGGATGACACTGTGTGAGTTGAGGTTACTGTCACAGTGGTTGTTATGGTCTTCGCCGCTGGTGGGGTAGTGGTGCTGGTAGACGTGGCGGTCTTAGTTGTGGTTGTAGATGTTGTAGATGTTGTAGTTGTGGTGCTGGTTGTGGTGGTGAGCTTAGTTACAGGTATTTCGGGCTTAAGTCCCTTGAAGTTAGCGTTGATCAGGGTCCAATAGTTGACGGGGCCTCCAGGCATGTCTACTATTCCGCTCAGCTCTGCTCTGTATGCCTGCATCCAGTATCTTATATACAGAGGTACTAACGGAACCTGGTCGGCTAGGATCTCCTGTAGCTTGTAGTATATCTGAACTCTTTCCTTCTCATTTACTGTCTGATCAGCCTTGGCTACGAGTTTATCGAAGGTGTCGTTGATGAATCCGTAAGGATTGTTTCCTCCAGGCACGTACTGGCTTTTAACATAGTATGCTGAATAGTACCAGGGTTCGAAGTTAGCGTCATTCTCTATTATGTATAGCTGGAACTTGTGCTCCGTGTATACTTTGTCTACCAGGGTGTCGAAGTCTAGGGGCTCGTTAGTGAGCTTGATGCCTATCTGCTTGAACCATTCAACCATCTTGTCTCCTATTCTCACTCTAACCTCATCGTAGCTGGGTGTATATATGGTGAGGGATATGGTCTTTCCTTCAGGTGTGTCTCTCCACCCATCCCCGTTCCTATCTTTGAATCCAGCTTCGTCTAGCAGCTTCTTAGCTTCATCTAGGTTGAACTCGTATTTAGGTACATTGAAGTTGACCCACTTCTTATAGCCTGGATGCACGTAGGTATAGGTTGTCATAGCGTATCCCAGCATGAGTGTCTTCACTATCCACTCCTTGTCTATGGCGTGTGCCAGTGCTTTTCTCACAAGCTTGTTGCTCAGCACAGGATCCTTCATGTTGAAGCCCACATATCCTACATACACGTCAGGCGTCTTTGGGAGAACTATGTGTGGATCAGACTCTGCATCTTTGATCACTGCGTATGGTACTGTCCAGATCATCATGTGTGCTTCTCCTTTCTTAACTGCCAGGTACTCCGCCTGAGTTTCCTTGTACACCTTGTAGATCAGCATGTCTACCCTGGGGAACCCTTTCTTAAAGTAGTAGGGGTTCTTAGCCATGTCAAGCTCCTCGCCCTCCTTCCATTTCACCAGCATGAAGGGTCCATTGCCTATTCTAAGGTGATGGTATTTGTTGACGAATGCCTCAACCTTGCTTGCCACGTCGCTTGGCTCGTTCTGCTTTATCAGTTTCAGAACTTTGCTTACATCGTCGCTGCTCATGGGGTTGAACTGCACTGGATCGGAGAATACTTGTGGAACGTACTTCCATATGTGCTCTGGAAGTATTATCATTGTGCCGAAGGTTCTAAGCATCCATACATACTTCTGCTTCAGGTGGATCTGGAAGGTATAGTCGTCTATCACTTTGGCGCTGTCAACGTACTGTACGTCGGGGTACCAGCTCGGAGGCTTGTATTTTAGGAAGAAGTTTATGGTGAACACTATGTCCTTAGCTGTGAAGGGCACGCCGTCCTGCCAGTACGCGTTTTTAACTATGTGGAAAGTCCATGTAAGCCCGTCAGGACTTACCTGATACGAGTTGCATAGCCATGGCTTGGGCTCCAGGTCAGGCCCTATTTCAAACAGTGTGTCATATGTTACTAGGTTAAGCCAATAGTCATACCATGTCTCAGACTTCATTGGGTTAGGATTCTTAATGTACTGTTTCTGCGCGATGATCAGTGTCTGCTGATCTGAAGCCTTGGCAGGCAGCACGCTTAGCGTGGATAATACTACCGCAGCTATCATTATCGACGCGGTTAGCACAGATATTATCTTTTTATTCGCATGCATGTTCCCACCATGCTCACAATGTGGTTTCAGTATAGTATACCTGTAGTCTCTTATTAAATGTATCTCACACTCAAATTATATGGTTTTCACATTTTTAATACGTAATCGCATGGCCAACATGTTTAAAGGAGATGCATCTAGTTTTCCCAGGTCTGTATATAGCGGCATTTACGGGGAGCTGTGCCTGACTCCATATCCCTTATAATCTCCTCCAGCAGTCTGCGGGGCTTGAAGTATTCGAGTATCTCCTCGGGTCTATGCCACTCTAGGACGACGTGTTTTTCAAGGGATCTGGGTTCCGCTGAAGATGATATGCCGCATAGGAAGTAAAATACGAGTTCGTGTCTAAGCCTCCCCCGGAAATAATAGAAGTTCTCGTTGACTATGTAAAGCCTGCCCACCGTGACATGGACTCCAGCCTCCTCCATCATCTCTCTGGCCAGGCATAACGGCAGGTTTTCATATGTCTCCAGCCTCCCTCCCGGGAACCTGTAGAAGTTCCTCTGCCTTCCACGCTGGAATAACATGGCTTTATTCCTAGTGATTATGCATCTTGCAGCAACTTCTAGGTCTCTTCTCCTAGCCATGCCTAGCACCCGGGATTCAGGCTAATCCTCCCTCTTCAGCTTTAATGAAGCTGTCGAGCGCCCTAACCAGATACACGTATGTCTGCAGCTCAGAATGCTTTGCCAGGCATTCTGAGAGCCTTGGAACCCATCTGGAGAGGCGGTGTATAAAGGAGGCGTATTTATTCAGGGATTCCTCACTCTCCTTCTCTGCGGCTTTTTCTAGAAGATATGCTGCGAACTCCAGCTCCACTGATATGTGGTCGGGTGATGCTTCCCTCACCTTCACGCCGCTTGCCTCATAGAGGGCTGTTAGTGAGGCAAGCACGTCGAGCATGCTCTTAGTCTCCAAATATCTGGGTGAAGACTGGGCTCCGGGAACCTCTATGAAACTGCTACCAGCCACCTCTCCAGGCTCAATATAGGAAGATTCCAGGGGAGGGCATGGAGGCCTAGGCAGGCCAAGCTCAAATGTGGAGACATATGATGCCTGAAACTCGTCTCTTCCAAGCCTACCTAGCTCTCTGCGGAAGGCCTCCTTAGCCTCCTCTAAAAGCCTGATAGCCTCACCTAAACTCTTCTCTCCAGCATTACTGAGTAGCTGTTGGAGGAGTTCTATTCTGCCTGGTATGAGGGGGACGTCATCATCGTATGGGTAATCGAGGATCCTTGAGAACAGCCTGTAGATCTCTGCTTTAACCATAAGCTCAGCTTTATTCATGCATTAACCCCTGTTCAAACTGGTTATAGTGGTGAAAAAGAGTTGTTATTCTAGCTCCTAGGCATAGGTAGGCCTAGGAGCTTCAGCAGAGGCTCCATAACGCTGTGCCCCTGGGAGAGGTATCCGCCTGCAGCGCCAAGGGCTGTCACCAGGAACGCCCCTATCAGGGCCAGGATCACAGTATATGTTAGCGCAGCATTATCACTCCATACTTTTTCCTTTCTAGCCATGACGGCATAATAGATTCCCAGATATGTGAAGAATGCTGCTATGGCGAAGGTTGTCTTGAATCTGAACCAGGCTGAGGCTGCGAAGGCTGATGCAGGGAAGTCGACCATGGCGCTGGCTCCAACTATTATTATAGCCCATACTGATAGCAGGGATAGTACGTGTATAGGCTTTGTGAGCCAACGCTCCGCGAACTCTCTCTTACCTATTATTCTAGCTATCAGCCCCACTATTACTAGGAGGCTTACACTCATGGTTAATCCAACAGCGAAGTGTGCTGCTATGGGATGCCAGACAGGGTGAAGCGAGATGGGCATGACCATCACCTCCTCCTAGCTATTAGGGCTCCCAGCACCACTACCACCACCAGCAATATTACGGCATATGCTGTTTCCTTCCATAGCCATGAGGCCACTGATCTTGCTGCAGCCCCCTTAGCCGACTCATCCACTACTACTGCACCATAGATCAGCATGGCCATGAATGGTATTAGGCCGAGCATCGTGCCCCACGAGTATAGGATTTTTCTCCAGCTGCTCATTTCTGTTCACCCATCCTGTGCGAGTAGAAGCTTGTGAGAACTCTGATCAGCTTCGAGCTTCTCCCCTTCTTTCTCTCAGCTTCCAGGATCTCCTTAACCCTCCATATATCCTTGCTGAACAATTCCTCAAGGTATTTCTTATCGTATCTTGGTTTCCCGTCAGGCCTAGGCGGAGTTAGAACGGGAGGCACGTAGAGCACCCTCGGCTTAGTATTGAGTTCTGGTAGGAGGGGTATGGCAACCTTATACTCCTTTATCAAAACGTGTACAGGGCTGTCTGGATCCTCTATTCTGCCGAAGAACCTGGCTCTAGCAGGGCATACTTGAACGCATATTGGATCTAATCCCTGGTCGACGAGGGGAGCGCACATTATGCATTTGGATGGCGTTCCTAGCTTCAGGTTCCAGAAAATCCTCCTATACGGGCAGGCCTCGAAGCATGCCTGGCATCCCAGGCATAGCTGTGGGTCAAGCATGACTATGCCGTCCTTACGCTTGAATAATGCGTGGGAGGGGCAGCTTTCAACGCATGGAGGGTTTTCACAATGCATGCATTGGATCGGGAGGTAGAAGTACCAGGCATCCTTAGGCGTCTCGCCTACGCCTTGATCCCAGTTCCAGTTGGGCCCCCATTGAGGAGCAGGCTGAGGGGTTATGTCGGGAGGAGTCTTACCTGTAGTATTGTTCACCAGCTCCTCATATCTGAATCTGAAGTCCGGCTCATAGTCCTTCTTGCTCTGCCTCTCACCCTTCTTGCTCTTTTCCAACCAGTTCTTCGGGTATCCTGGCCCAGGCCTTGTCTCCGTTATGAGCCACCATGCATGCTCCGCTCCAGGCTCCTTCGAACTCCACCAAACCTTGCATGCAATGGCGCATGCTTGGCATCCCAGGCACTTGTTCAAATCTACGACGAGTGCAGCCCCTTTATCCGGAGTGTTATCCGCCATGCCTGCTCACCCCCTCCTACTTGGCCTTCTCCACCTCCACGCTTGTGTCACACTCGTTGCCTGTTACCCCCCAGAGGTTCCAGCCATACTTGAGGTGATAGTAGGGTGGATTAGGTTCCTCGGGATATGTGACTGCCTGCGTCGGCTTGGGTCTTATAGGGGTTACACTGTTGAACCATCCTTTAACAAAAGTCACCATCTCGGCTCCATCAGGTATCCAGATCTCCCCGGGTTTGACTGCAGGGGTTACACGGGCTGGTGCTACGAGTTCGCCGTAAATGTTGTAGACTCTAACCATGTCCCCATCCTTTATTCCCCTAGCCTCAGCATCCTTCTTGCTCATTGAGACCACGGCCCTATATCTCTGCAGCCTTAGGAGAAGATCAAGATCCCTGAATGTGGAGTGGGTTCCCCATCTCTCGTGAGGCGTGTTCAGCTTGATTGGAGCAGGCTTACCGTTGGGCAGTGGGTCTGTTTCAGGCTCCCTGTATATGGGGAGTTCCTGGCCCAGGGTTAGGAAGTAGCTGTGATCAATGTAGAACTGCTGCCTGCCTGTAAGGGTCTTCCCTCCCTTAGGGATCACGCCTAGATATTTTGATATGAATAGCTTGGGGACCTTGAACACCACGTTGAGTTCAGGCTTATTGACCAGTATGACAGTAGTGTAGTGGAGCTTTCCTCCAGCAGGCCACGGTATCTTCTGCTCAACATTATCCACCCATGGTGTTAGTGGGCGGGGCCTTGTCTGGGCTGCTGGGAATGGCACTGGATGCTTTCTTATCAGCTCTAGGAGGCCTGCAATATATCCGTCTATGTCTCCCTGCAGTAATCTTCTTTCAACAAGGAATCTCACCTCTGGGGCAAGCTGGTTCTTATACTTATCATATAGCTCTGCGTCGGGGTACATTATGGGGCTGTTCTTAAGTATGAAGTGCGCCGCCATTTCTGGGGTTTCGAGGCATCCCTCCCTAGCATACCCTTTGAAGTAGGGGTTCTCCTTGCACTCCGCGTCCACGAAGTCTCCATAGATCTTAGCATAGTCCCGGTCAACATTGTATTTCGGGTCATGCCATTTGACCCCGCCTCTCCTAGCAGCCTCCTCGCTTACAGCCTTGGCCAGCTCTTTGAAGACATCGAAGTCATGCTTGGACTCACCTATAGGCTCTATAGCAGGGTTGAATGCCTGTATATATACGTGCATAGGCGTAGTTTCCACATCGAACTTCTCGTACCATGTGGCTGCAGGCAGTATGTAGTCTGCAAACACGGCTGTGCTGTTGACCCTGAAGTCTATGACTACAACTAGTTCCAGGAGATCAGGGTTGCTGAACCATTCCTTAACCTTGAATCCGCCTTTAGCCTGGTTGAGGTAGTTTCCACGCCATATGAACATGGCGTGAGGTCTTTTCGGCGGCTGAGGATAGATTGGCATCCAGCCCTTAGCCATGGCTTTGATCAGCAGGTAGTTCCTATAACCCCTCTCATTGCGTGGATCAGGGCTTACAGGCTCCTGGAATCTTCCCGGCAGGGGGCCTGGAAGCTTCGTTATGCTTCCATCCTCTATCCCCTTAACTATTTCATCCAGGTTTTTCCCCAGCTTCCATAATTCAACATAGTAGTGCGCCCAGGTGAACAGGGTTCCATTCTCGTTCCTCGTCTTAAGTATCCTGCCATACTTGCCTAATCCTTTAAGCCACACCTTGTACTGGCCTGTATACTGGCTGAAACCTGCGCCAGGCCTCCCAATATTCCCTGTAAGTGCTAGTAGGAGTATCATGGATCTATTGTTAATGTCATTATTGTACCAGTGGTTTGCCCCGCCTCCCTCTATTATATGGGTGGGCCTTGTCCTGGCGATCTCCTCTGCCAGGCTTCTAATAGTTGATGCTGGAACCCCCGTGATCTTCTCAGCCCACTCTGGAGTCTTATCCCTCAGCTTCTCCCTGAGAATCGTGAAGACTGTCTTAACCTTGACTGTGCTTCCATCCTTAAGCTTAACCGACCACTCGCCTTCCAATGATGGATTTATATTATACTTGGCTAGGTCCAGGGTCTCCCTCTCATCTCCCAGGCATCCTGGAGGGATCACGGGTTTACCCGTATTCTGATCCCACACGTATAGTTTGAAGGGGCTTCCCCTCTCCACCATGTCGCTTTCTCTGAGAAACCTGCCGTTATCTGTTCTAACTAGGAAGGGGAGGTCGGTGTATGTTTTCACGTATTCCTCATCGTACAGCTTGTTCTCCACTATGTGGTGTATCATGGCGTTAACCATGGCTGCATCCGTGCCAGGCTTGATGCTTATGAACTCGTCTGCGATCCTAGCCGTGGCTGTGAAATCAGTCCCTATGTAGACGATCTTTGTACCCCTATACTTCGACTCAACTATGAAGTGCGCCGCAGCAATCCTGCTTTCAGCAGCATTGGATCCCCAGAGTATTATGAGCTTAGCCCTCGTCCAATCCCACTCCTCAGACTCCTCTGTCTGGGTTCCCCAGGTCATAGGCTCCCCTGGAGGCAGATCGCAGTACCAGTCGTAGAAGCTGAGGGGACCTGAGGCTCCAAGCACGTTGGCAAACCTGTATCCGGCGCCTGCTGACACATAGTTGTATGCAGGTATGGGTGAGAAGAACACTATGGTGTCTGCCCCCTCCCTCTGTATTATGTCAAGGAGCTTTGATGCTATCTCCCTCTTAGCCTCATCCCATGTTATCCTCTTAAACCTGCCCTGCCCCCTATTTCCAACCCTTTTATACGGGTATCTGACCCTCATCGGCCCATGCACGTATCTAACATAGGATGCCCCCCTGACGCATCCCCTAGGATTATACGCGTCCCCTGCAACAGGATCATATACATTATAGTCTGAGGCCTGTATTAGGCCTACTATAGTGTTGCCTCGGACAAAGGCATTCCAGCCGCAGGCCTGGGTACAGTTAGCCGCGCAGACTGATCTCACAACCTTATCATAGGCTATTCTGCCAGCGTACATTCTAAGAGCTCTCCTATGAACTATGGGTTCAAGGTAGCGGTAGGCAGGCCTCGTCCTCCTAAGCTCCTCGAGAGACGCCACCAGAACGGCTGAAGCAGTGCCTGCTGCAAGAAGCTTTAGGAACTCCCTCCTACTCATCCCGCCTTCATCGGCATCCTCCAAGCAGACCACCTTTGATTCAGGCAGTTATATTATATTATAAGGATATTATCAAAAATAAGTGCAGCCTTAGATTTTCTAACCTCTACTGGGAAGATGAATAATGGTTGAACTCATGGTTAACATGGTAGTGGCAGGCTATGTATAGGGTTTGGTGGGATCTACGGCTTAACACTGTGCTGCTAGGTGATCCTGGGAGGCCTGGAGCAGTAGAATTAGTGTTGAGGAGGGATTCGAGGCTTGCATCAAGATATGAGAAGCAGGTTGTCTCAAGCCTGGTTGGCGAGATGTTTGGAGTCCAGCTACCCGTGAATGACAGGATCATGCTGCTGCATAGAACTCCTTCTCAGGGATATGCTGTGGAAGTATATTATGATGCTGTAAGGATAGGTGTGCTTGAGCATACTGCGCCTCCATCTGCATGGATCCTCCATCCTTATGCATCGCTGGCCCACATACTGGTTGGGCTGGGGGCACGGGTTAATTTCGAGGCGAATATTCATGGGAGAATTAAGGGTAAGAAGCTTTCTAGAAACGAGTACCGCGTGGTGTCTAAGCCTTCCTCGCAGTGGGGCATAGTTGCTGCGGGAAGGGCTTTGGGAGTAGCACGCCTGGAGAGTGACGGCTCCTTAAGGGTTAGAGATATTGTTAGGGCTAATATAAGGCCTCTCAGCCCTTCTCAGCCAGCCTCCAAGCATAATAAGGCCTATCTAGCAGGGATCGAGGAGGAGGCTATAGGATTCCTGCATGAAAACCTTAGAGATAAGAGTAGAGTCTATGCTACTCTAAGCGGAGGCATGGACAGCGAGGCAGCAGCAGTTCTTGCGGCCGAGGCCCTAGGGCCAAGCCGCGTGGAGGCGCTGCACATAGATACAGGCATAGGGTTCAGGGATGCTGGAAGACATGCTGAGAGAATAGCCTCTATGCTCGGCTTCAAGCTAACCGTGCTTAGGGCAGGGGATGAGAGGTACTGGGATGAGCTTCGCCGACGAGGGCTGAACACCAGGGATAACAGGTGGTGTACATGGGTTCTCAAGCTGGAGCCTGTGAAGCAGTTCTTCGCGGGGAGGAGGCACCATGTGATTGAAGGGCTAAGAATATATGAGAGTGACTCTAGGGCTAAGCTGCGTAGGGTTAGGCGTAACCCGCTTATCCCAGGGCAGACGCAGTATCTCCCTATATTACGGTGGCCTAGACTCTACGTGCAGCTGTTCCTAGAGTATAAGGGCATGCCTGTAAACCCATTATATGATGAGGGGCTTGAGAGAATAGGCTGCGCTATATGCCCCGCAATGCATCTCTACGAGCTGCTCATAGCTAGGAGGCTAGAGCCTGGCATTCACTCCAGGTTCATAGCAGAGCTGTCAAGCCTCCTAGGCTTAGAGGAATCCTGCGTTGAAATGCAGGTATACTCTGCACAGTGGAGAAGCATTTCAAAGAGGGGGGCAGAGGCCTTCAGCCAATGCTAGAGTTTGAAGTCCAGTACAACCTGGTATCTCCTAGGCCCAACGGTTCTAACAACCCTTGAGTACACTAGCCTGGCATTCACCCCTATCTCCCTGAATCTCCTCATGTACCGTGATGCAAGGATCTCCACGGGGTTTTCTCCAGGCCTCGCCCTCGTGAAATCATATACGTGTATGTATCCCCCTCCCCTCAAGGCTATAACAGCCTGGGGCAGATACTTGTAGGAGAGTTCTTGAAGAGGCATGAGGATGCGGTCAGCTATTCCTTTAAGCCTCTCCTCAGCTATCCTGGCGGCGTCTCCTAGAATAGGGATGACTTTTCCTTCAACTCTGTTAAGCCTGATGTTCTCCTCCATGTACCTGTATGCATCTGGGTTTATGTCTATGGAGTAAACGATCCGTGGATCAGCGTGTCTAGCCATGATTATCGAGAATAATCCTGCTCCTGCAAACATGTTGACCACTACTTCTCCAGGTCTAACCAGCCTGGCTATCCTGGCATGCTCGTAGCCGAGCCTGGGGGAGACGTATACTCTACGTATGTCAACCTTAAACATGCATCCATTCTCCCTATACGTGGTTTCACTCCTCTTCTCCCCTGCCAGGTGGATGTACTTCCGGGTTCTATAGGGGCCTGATACGCTGCTAGCTGTGCACCAGACGCTTCTAACATGCTTGATCCTGGCGATAACAGCCTCTCCTAGCTTTCTAAGAGGCTCTAAGGGGTAGTTGAAAGGCCTCCTAATCACAGCTATGTCACCTATGATCTCCACTCTACCCCATATTCTACGCGCCTCCCTCTCGCCAAGCACCTCGGCTGCAATCTCCCTTAACAACTTCCTCCTAGCCATTGCCGGCACCCTATAGATCCAGGCCTGCTGCTAATGATTTATTCCAGGCTCCCATTATTAGTGTGAGGAGGCGGTGTAGGCTCCTTGGAGGAATACCTGGTGAGATGGGGTTCAGGCTCCCTGCGCTTAAAGGCTGGTGAAAGCTCTCTGAGCGTAGATGCTGCTAATGCATCCATACTCCTAGAGTCTAGGATGCTGAGGATTAATGGATCTGTGGGAAGCTGGGCGGATGCTGCTTTAGGCAGGGATAGATGGGTATACGTGGACTTCCGGGAGGAGTTCAAACCTATTCCCACGAGGAGGGGGGCAACTTCCAGGGTTCTCTTGAAAGGATTATATGATGCTAGGAGCATCGATGTAGGGTTTGAGAAGTACCTCACAATAGTGGTTCCCGGCTTCTTCCTCTACGACTATGTTATTATATCTTCGTGGAGAATGGCTGTGAAATCCCCTGCTAAGAGGAGCTTCTACTTTGATCATACGGATGCTTCCCTAACCATATATATTGTCTAATAAGCCCTTCAGGATCTCTGAGGCCTCCCTCAGCTTCTCCTCCCCTACTAGGAGGTGTTCCCCTCCATCTATGACTACATTATCCCCCACTATCATTGTCTCCACCTGTCTCAGCGATAGGTGGGAGGAGGGCTTCCAGGATCCCGGGTCCACCCAGCCTGGAGGCCTATCTATCCTCACAACTATGACGGCGTCTCTGCTTCCCGGCACTAGGCTCCTCATATACGTTCCCTCCATGATTTTCTCCACAGGCATGCCGCTTGCCTCCAGGCTTAACGCTGCGGCATTAATATCGTAGAGGCTCCACGCACCTATGCCCACCGCTATTCTCCCCGCCCTTGGAATATGGCCTGGAGTAGCTATGCTTACAGCCCTGCTGGAGGAAGAATAGAATACTGCGAGGGCCCCATCCACATCTATGCCATGCCCGTAGAGAGGCTTATCTCTAGGAGTCTCCACATCCCTGCTGCACACCGCTATTCCTGCCTCCCCTACTGATAGGTCTCTACGCCAATCATAGTTTTCCAGGCAGCCTGCTGGAACAGCTATTACGGCGTCTATGCCTAGCTCTGAGGCAGCCCTGGATACGCATTCTGCATGGATGTCTTCGAGCACTGCATGCCCAACGCCTGAGAGCGATGCTTCGTATAGGCCTAGGAGGCTTGAAGCCCATGCTGCCTCACAGTCCAGCTCCTCTAGAAGCCTTCTAGCAGCAGGTATGCTGTATGGGTCTCGCCCCATGATAAAGTCCCTCACGGGGTACAGGGTAGCATGGATTAACGCTGCTGTTCTGGCAGGGAGAACTATTCTACCCTTGCCTCCCACCACTAGGTCTGCATACCTATGCTCCTCAGGTACTGGCTGCCTGCCCACGGCTTCTACTCTGCCCTCAGCCATGTATACGTATCCTTTCCTCACGGGTTTAAGGGTGTCAGGATAGGCTACGAGATCCCCTAATATGAGGATCCTCAACGCCTTACACCCCTGATCCTTAAACCTATCTTTAATGCTATGTTCTTGAAGTTGCTCCAAACCTGCTTCTCCACTGCTCCGGCATCTAGCCCCTTCTCCTCGGCTATTATCATTATGGACTCCCTAACCATCAGTGGGTTGAGCCTTATTCCCCTATAATTGTAGGGAGCATCGCTCTCTGTTAGAATGTTGGTGAGGGGTGCCTCCTTGGCAATCATCCTATGCTTAGCCTGTATGCGGGCACTGGGGTTTATGGATACATAGTAGCCTACTGACACCAGTTCGCGCAGCGTGTCAAGCGGGCCAGTATACCAGTGGAAGGAGGCTACTGGAGGCTCGTATCTCAAAACCTCCCGCAATGTCTCCCTCCATGCTCCCGGGGCATGGAGGTTTACGGCTAATCCATGCTCCGAAGCCTCCCTTAGAAATATCCTGAAGACCTCTAGCTGCTTATCCCATGTATGAGGCTTGAATCGTTTGTCAAGCCCGATCTCACCTAGGATCCTTACATCATGGTTGTCTAGGAGGCTTGAAACCCTGTATGCCTCCTCTACTGGGGCTTCGTCAAGGCTCCATGGATGCAGGCCTATGGCTGGAATAATATTAGGGTGTTTTTCCGAGAGGAGCAGGGTCTTAACCGAGGATTCGTAATCATCGCTTACAGCCACTATAATGATGCCCGAGTATTTCTCAAGGTCTTCCAGCTCATGTGCATGGCAGTGGAAGTCAACCAGCAAGTCCCCGCCCCTTTGAGAACAGGGTGTATGGCAACTATAAATGTATTAGAAATGCCTGGGAGGTTAGGGTAGTGCAGCCCTGGCCATTAGCTGGAGGGCGCCTAGGCCGAGCACCACCGATATTATTGCAGCCACTACTACGACTGAGGCTAGTTCAGGAGGCTCCCCTATCCTGCCTGGTGTTTCAGGCTCCTCGAAGTACATGGCTTTTATGATCTTCGCATAGTACGCTACGGATATCACGGTGTTTAGCAGTGCTATTAGGGCTAGCCAGGGAGCCGCATAGGCTACTGAGGCGAAGAGGTATAGCTTGCTCCAGAACCCTATGATCGGCGGCATACCCATGAGGCTGAAGAGAAGGGTTGTGAATCCCGCAGCAGTGTACGGCATCTTCTTGCCTAGTCCTTTGAGATCTGAGAGCATTACTCCTCCAAGCTTCTCCTTAACTGCGGCTAAGGCTGTGAAGCTGCCAACCTTGCCGAAAGCATATGAGGCGAAGTGCATTGCAAGCCCCATTAAAGCCCAGTCAGGCCTCATACCCGAGATCGCAGCTAATCCTGCGAACCCTACGAGGAAGTATCCTGCATGAGCGATGCTGCTGTACGCCATCAGCCTCTGAGCATTATCCTGCACTAGTGCTCCCAGGTTACCGTAGGTCATTGTGAGTATTGCGAAGAGGGCCATTAGGCCCAGCCACTCGTAGGGATAGTTGCCTGCTATCGGTGCCACCAGCCTATATATTGCTAGTACAGCCATGGCCTTGGATGCCATGGACACGTATGCTATCAGGGTTGGGTGGACTCCTCCATAAGTGTCGGGGAGCCATCCCTGGAAGGGGAAGACACCCATCTTGAACCCTGCCGCAGCTACTACGAGGCCTATGGTCGCTGAGACGAAGGTCACACTCATCCCTACTGGGACTAGGCGTGGAGAGACCACCAATCCCCTATTCATGGCGAAGACCAGTATTATGCCTAGGAATAGCAGGGTCGATGAGGCTGCACCCATTACAGCATACTTCACTGAGCCCTCGGCTGAAGCCTCATCCTTTGCAAGCGCTGTCATAGCATAGGATGCTACTGACGCCAGTATCCATGCAGACATTGCTACCAGCAGGTTTGACAGGAATATTATGGAGTATACGCCGAAGAGTATCAGCATTGTGAGCCCATAGAACGCTGAGGCTGTCCCCCACTTCTCAACCACTGGTCCTGCAGCATATATTGCCAGCATGGCTGCGATGGATAGTATGAGTGCGAAGAGGGCTCCATAGGCATCCAGGGTTAGCGTGGAGCTGTATATGGGTTCTGGAACCCTGCCTATCATTGAGGAGAAAAGCAGGGATGAGAGCACTGATAATATTAGTGATGATGCTACGGCAGTCATCCAGGCATATGTCCTGTTCCTTATGAGGGGTATGAATAATGCTGCTACGAGGGATACGGTGAACATTGCATCCGCATATATGTCGGGCGAGACGCTCATATTATCCACCCCACATACCATATTACTATTAGGAGGAGTACGACTAGTCCAAGCCACATGGTTAGCACGTAGTGGTTCAATACGCCTGTCTGGAGGCGCCTCACCCTCCTTGAGACGGAGAGAGTGCCGTTGACGAGCTTCACGTGGAAGCCTACATCTATGGCCTTCTCGGCTGTAGCGTATAGGCCTCTGGCCGACGACATGAAGAACCATGGCATGAAGCGGTGGTAGAATGAGTCGACTAGGGCGTTGTTAACGTACTTGTAGGTCACGTCTGCTAGGGCTCTCCCACCCTTAACGAATATCCAGTAGTATATACTGTTTAGATACCATCTATCGTAGAGGAACTTGTGGAGCCATGTGAGGCTGGGGCTCTTAACCACGTAGTCGTAGGGCCTCATAAGCTTCGCCTGATACAGGTATACTGCTATTCCCAGGCCTGTGAGGGCTAGGGCCACGCTTATGGATGTCAGGGATAGGCTCATGGATATGTGTAGGGCTTCTCCATGCATGGCTAGTGTTGCTCCAGGTATCAGTGTCTCCAGTCTATCCTGGATCCAGGGCCAGGCGAGGCCTATGATGAGGCTTAGGAGGGCAAGGGTTAGGTAGGGGAGCAGCATGAGTGGATGGGCTTCGTGGAGGTGCTCTGCATGCTCCTGTACACGGTGGCTTGGCTTATAGTAGAACACCATTATTATCATCCTGAACGTATATGCTGCTGTGAGCAGGGCTGTTATGACTCCCAGTAGCCAGGGTATGGTTGCACCAGCCTCATGGGCTACATCGAGTATCGTGTCCTTCGACCAGAAGCCTGCGAAGGGAGGTATGCCTGATAGGCTTAGGCCTGCAAGCAGCATTGAGATGGCTGACCACTTCATGTATTTCGCCAGGCCGCCCATATCATCCATGAATCTGGAGTGGACTGCATGTATAACTGCGCCGGCTATTAGGAATAGGGCTGCCTTGAACACGGCGTGGCTTACTAGGTGTGAGAGGCCTGCGAACACTGCTAGCGGCCCCTCACCCATCATGCCTCCTGCAGCTATGCCTAGGAACATGTATCCCAGCTGGCTGGCTGTGGAGAATGCTAGGACCAGCTTTAGCTCCCTGGCCACGATGGCCATGGTTGCCATCATGAATGCCGTGAACCCGCCTATCAACGCCACCCATCCGAAGAAGTGTATGAAGGTATTGTAGGCTGCTATTCCCATAGTGTCTCTGACAACATGGGATGCTACAACGAATATGGGTGTGAATCTCAGCAGGAAGTATACTCCGGCTTTAACCATGGTTGCAGCATGTATGAGGGCTGAAACTGATGTCGGGCCTGTCATAGCTGTGACAAGCCACTCGTGGAATGGGAACTGCGCGCTCTTAGCCATTGCCCCCAGAATGAAGAATGCTAGGAATGCCGCCAGTATGCCTCTAGTGTATAGTCCTCCGGCCCATACTTCGGGGTGAGCTACCATGGCGTGGAAGCTCGTAGTGCCTAGGAGATAGTGGATCGCAGCTGTTCCTATAAGTAATCCTACGTCGCCTAGCCTTGTGAATACTAGGGCTCTTAGGCCTGCATGGCTTGGCGGGAAGCACATGGAGATGCCTAGGGCTTTCCTACCGGGATCGCCTACGCATCTCTCCTCCTCATCCGTGAACCAGTGGCCGATGAGGGCGTAGCTGGCTAGGCCTGTGCCCTCCCATCCAATGAACATTGCTATCAGGTTGTCTGAGAGCACTAGTAGCTGCATGCTTCCCACGAAGAAGCTGAAGAAGAACCAGTATCTCGTCTGCCCTGGATCCCCGCCCATGTATTCCAGGCTGTACACGGCTATGAGGAAGCTGAGCCATGAGACAACCAGGGCCATTATGGTTGAAAGAGTGTCGGCATAGTAGCCTATGGTGACGTTGAGGCTGGGAACCCAGGTGAAACTATGCTCCAGGATCTCCCCGTGGGTTAGGGTTTTCAAAGCTATTAGGGTTGAATAAATAGCGGCTGTGAATATGGAGAGTACTCCTGCCAGCCCTTTAACCCTCCCTTTAACAGGGTGCAGCAGTAGTACTAGGGCCGCCCCCACATAGGGGGCCAGCCAGGCCGCCACGTAGCTTGCAGGTCCCTCCATGGCTCCACTACCCCTCCTCCACTATCATTATCCCTCTAGATCCCGTATACTGTGTGGAAGTAGGCTAGCATCGGGTCAAGCATGGTGTAGACGACGAAGAATGCTACCACACCTATTGCTGCGAGCACTGCCATCGGTACTAGTAGGCCTGGGCTAGCCTCATGGGCGTCTTCAAGGTGTTTGGGTAGGGGTCCATAGAACGCCCTCTTCATTGTTAGGAAGGCGTATGCTGTTGAGAGGCCTATGCCTATCATTAGGAATACACCTATGGTTACAAATGCTGCTGCTCCGTGATCCATGCCGTACTGTACTGCGCCTCTAACTATCAGGTACTCGCTCCACAGTCCAGGGGTCGGAGGGATGCCTGTTATGAACATGAATCCTAGGAGGCCTAGTGCAGCGGTGAACGGCATCTTGGTGGCTAGGCCGCCCATCTTGGGTATGGCTCTCAGACCATGCAGCGTTGCTATTAATGTACCGGCGGTGAGGAAGAGGATGGCCTTTCCGAAGGCGTGGACAAGGTAGTGCAGTATTGCGCCGCTCATGCCGTATGCTGTTATGGTTGAGAGTCCTAGGAGCAGGTACCCCATCTGCGAGACGCTGCTATATGCTAGTAGGCGCTTGAAGTCCGTCTGGACCAGTGCCATGAAGCCTCCGTAAATCATGGTTAGCAGCGCCCATCCGATGAGGTAGGGTGCAGCGCTTGCGAACGTGGATGGGAATAATGTATACACTATTCTGATGAGCATTGCGCCGCCTATGCCGATGAGGTTGGGGCTCAGCAGGGCTGAGATCGGTGTGGGGGCCTCTGCATGCGCGTATGGCAGCCATATATGTACGCCGAAGACAGCCATCTTGACCAGCAGCCCTACAACCATTAGGATTAACGCTGTTTTAAGCAGGGCTCCGCTTAGAGCAGCGTCCGCCAGGCCTAGCAGCATCTTACCTGTAAACGGGTTAAAGAAATCGAAGCCTGCCTTGAAGCCTACTGCTAAGGCTCCCAGCAGGAAGAGTACTGCTCCTACATGAGTCCACAGCAGGTAGAGTATAGCTATTCTAACCCTGTCTCCATATCCATAGAAGGCTATTAGGAGGAAGCTAGGTATCAGCGTTAGCTCTAGGAACAGGTAGAACTCTATGGTATTGGTGCTTAGCAGCGTTCCTATCATTGCTGCGGCGAAGAGCGTGTAGAGGAAGAAGTAGCTTCCCCAGCTCGGAGGCTTCTCGCCCTTCTCATGCATCTCCTCTATCCTGTGCCTCATGTAAGGCACCGAGTATACGGCGGTGAAGGCTGTGACCGCTGCTATGCTTATTAATACTGGGAAGGCTACTGCATCCATTATGAAGGCAAAGTTGCCTAGCGTTGGAACAGTCCATACTTCTGGATCCCTGATCACGCTGCCTAAGCCGTACTTGTATGCCAGTATCAGGAAGACGAGCAGCGAATATCCTAGGGCGCCTGCATTTATGGTTGCATGTATCTCCGGGCTTACCTTATCCCTCATAAGCCATGAGGCTATGGCTACTGCTACGGGTACCACTACTGTTGAGAGGAGAGCCGGGTTACCTAGGATTATTTCATTCACTTCTTCTCACCCCTTCATCTTGGATGCACGTGTTACATCGGTTGTTCCCAGGATGCGGAACATGAATACTATGATGGGAACCGTGACACCTATCTCGGAGCTTGTGAGGGCTATTACGAATAGGGCTAGGATCATGCCCTGAAGAGCCCCTATCGAGGAGGCCATGGCGAGCAGAAATAGGAGTTCAGCGTTGAACATCAGCTCCAGTGATATCAGTATCCTGACGGCGCTTCTATGAGCTATGGCTCCATAAGCCCCTATGGCGAAGAGCATTGCCGCGGTTACATAGTACATCTCTATGGTCATCACTTCTTCTCACCTCTCGCTACAACTATCCCCTCAATCATTATGGTGGCTAGGGAGGCTACTACTAGGAGCAGTGGGAACCAATAGTCATCTATGAACTCCTTGGCAACCCTGCCTAGATCAATGTTGATTGACGGGAGAACTCCACCTATACCTGTAGACACGGCAATCATGTAGAATACTAGGCCTAGCAGCACGGCGTTCAGGACGCTTACAGTTGCCAGGCTTCTCATGAGGCGTGGCTCCTGCCTCATCATGACGACGCTGAACACCATGAATGTTACAGTGGCTCCGACATAGACGAGAAGGTGGAAGGCAGCCACGTATCCGTAGCCTAGGAGGGCTATGAGGCCTGCCACGGATGTGCCTGTGAAGCCGAGGGCTACTGCAGCGTACACTGCCTGCTCCGTGCTGACTGCAACTAGCCCTGAGCCCAGGGCTATTAGGCTTAGGGCCAGGTAGGCGAACTCCTCTAAGACGCTGTTACTCGGGCTCATGCTTCAACCCCTCCTCCTCGTCGAATTCAACCTTAACTTTACGTCCTCCCTCCTCCTCTGCAGGAGATTTCCACTCCCTGTCAAACCTGCCTGGAAGAGGCAGGTAGATCATCCCCTCCATATCCTCCTCGGCAATATCATGCACAGGAGTGTGCTCCAGGGCGTTGACGGGGCATATGTCGACGCAGAAGCCGCAGAAGATGCATCTCTGATAATTTATGCCTGGATACATCTTCTTCTCTCCTGGAAGCTTGTACATCTTCATAGCTGATGCTGGGCACACCTGTGCACATAGGCTGCAGCTAATGCACTTATCCTTGTGTAGCCTTATCATCCCCCTATAATTCCTGCCTAGATCTATCACGTATTCAGGGTACCTGACAGTCATCCTGGGTTTCGCGAACAGGTATCTTAGCCCCGTCGCTATGGCTGCTGCATGCATCTTGAGGGAATACAGGGGATTTCTCCTTATCCTGTCAGCTATGCTCATCCCTGTCACACCCCTGCTATTAGTAGTCCGAAGCTCCATAGTGCCGCTATGAGTGAGAGGGGTACGAGCCTCCTCCACCCCAGGCTTAAGGCCTGGTCAAGCCTGTAGCGCCCGTAAACCCCTCTCAGGAACACTGCGAATAGGAGTAGGATATAGGTCTTGACGAAGAGCATCACTCCCCCCAGCGCGGGATATATGCTTCCAAGCCCATGGATGACGGGGAGCCAGCCGCTCAGAAACATTTCCACGAATACGAGCATTAGAACATAGAGATATAGATAGCTTGCCCCCATGACGAGGCCGTAGAGTATGCCTGAATACTCTGTGAACGGTCCTGCCACTATTTCCTGCTCTCCCTCCACTATGTCGAAGGGAAGCTTGGATGATGCCATCAGCATGGCTACGAAGAACACGAATCCGGCTATAGGGTTAATGATTATTCCGGGAAGGCCTAGAGAGGCCTGCTTCTCAACCATGACTGAAAGGTCCAGTGTCTTATAGTAGAGCGCGGCAGCAAAGGCTGATATGAATAATGCTACCTCGTAGCCCACAGTCATGAAGGCCTCTCTAATGCCTCCCACCAGGGTGAACTTATTGTTGGCTCCCCACGCCATCAATATTATTACTACTGGTATCAGCGCTCCTAAGGCCAGGACTAGGGGCAGGCTGTAAGAGACCGCTACGCCCACATAGCTGGGGGCTGCAGGTATGAATATGAATGGTAGAACCGTGACGGTTAGGGCTAGGGCAGGAGTAGCCAGGAAGACTATTTTGTCAACCTGCCTCGGTATTATGGGCTCCTGGAAGAAGAAGCGGAGGGCATCAGCTATCATCTGCAGGGCCCCTCCTATCTGCTTAGACACGTAGAGGGGCCCGTATCTGAGCTGAACCTTGGCTGCCATCTTCCTCTCAGCCCATATTAGGGTTAGAAGCACTACGAGCCCTATGGTTAGGCCTGGATATATGAATGGTGAGAAGAAGTATGGTTCGAGGATGAAGTTTATTAGAGGGTCTAGTGGCCCAAGCATCACCTATCACCCTCCGGGGGGAAGTAGTCTATGCTTCCATATATTACGGGGAGATCCATGAAGCGTGCACCCCTGGTGAGGTGGCGGAAGAGCACGACGTTCCTGAAGGCGGGGGTTATGATCCTCACCCTGTACGGCTTAGTGTCACCCGTGCTTACTATGTGGTAGAACACTTCGCCATGCCCCATCTCCCCTCTAGCCACAGCCTCGCCTGCAGGGGGCTTCAGCCTTATGAAGGCTCCTGGAAGCTTGATCCTACCCGTCTCAGCAACGTGTTTCCTCAGAGCCGGGGGTATGAGCCTCATATACTTGTCGGCGAAGAATGGGCCTTGAGGCATCTTGTCTAATACCTGTTTTATTATCCTCATGCTCTGCTTTATCTCCTCTATTCTGACTAGAAGCCTGGCCAGCGAGTCTCCCTCCTCCATAACCGGTATCTCGAAGTCTAGTTCAGGGTATGCTCCATACTTCTCGGCTATGCGTGCATCATAGTGGACGCCGCTGGCCCTCAGGTTCGGGCCTACTATTCCAAGCCTGCTTGCATCATTCTTGGTTAGCACGCCTACCTCCCTGAACCTAGCCACGGTTACAGGGTTGTAGACGAATATCTTCATGTAGTCTTCAAGCCTTCTCTCCATGTATCTTATTGCCTTGAGGGCCTTCTCCTTGAATCCCTGGGGTAGATCCCTTCTAACCCCTCCAGGTATTATGTATGTGTGGGTGAGCCTCGCCCCTGTAAGCTCTTCTGCAAGCTGAACCCATATTTCACGGTCCCCGAAGCTCCACATATACATGGTTGAGTGGTTGATGAATATGCCTGTAAGCCCGAAGCCGTAGAGGTGGCTTGAAATCCTATTTATCTCTGCTAGAAGTGTGCGGAGATACTTCGCTCTTAGAGGAGCCTCTACTCCAAGCATCTGCTCTACTGCTCTGACGTAGGGCCATGTTATATTGGCTGAATCTATTATCGTCGCCCTCTCGAAGAGGGGTATGCTCTTCAAGTACTCCCTTGTCTCTGAGAGCTTCTCCATTGTTCTATGAACATAACCTATGTCGGGGTCAGCGTTAACTATTATGTCTCCATCCAGCCTCACTACTATTCTCATGTGTCCTGAGGCTGGGTGCTGGGGGCCTATGAAGATCTCGTATAGCTCCATCCCCTCAGCATCCCTACCCATGGGCCTGTACCTGAAGCCCGGCTCCTTGATCGTGCCGGGCCCGTAGCCCATATCCGTCTCACTGCTTCTGCTGCCTTGTGAGGTCAACGATGAATCCCTCCACCTTGATCCTGTAATCCTTGCGTAGAGGCGGGATCCCCTCATAGTCTGAGGGGAGGAGCAGGTGCCTGAGGTCAGGGTGCCCCTCGAACACTACTCCCAGCATCTCCCATGTCTCCCTCTCCGGGAACTCGGCGCTAGGCCACACGTCTATTAGTGTGGGCACTCTTGGATCATCTCGGGGCACCCTTGTGTATAGTTTAATGATAATTGATTTCAGGTCAGGCTCATAGCTCTCGGCATGCCAGGAGACCTCCATCTCCTTCTCCTTGATCCAGTCTACACCTTCCACGCTTGCAACGTGGTCGAAGCCCATTTCAACAAGCCTTCGGGCAGCCTCTACGAGGCTTGAAGCCTCTACCCTGACGCTATAGTAGTTGGGCTTCTCCTCCCTGATCTCAGCTGCAATGTCTCCGAGCTTCTCCTTGAGGTCTTCCAGCAGCCCCATCCTCACCGCCCCTGGGGGGTTCTGAGGCATGGGCATCCTCTTGAAGAGGGGTTTAAATCATTAATGCAGCTACTCATCTGTCCCCACCTCTCCAGCACTTTCATACTTCTTCTCCCTCTTCAGGTATCTGGCCTCCCTGATCTTACGCTGCAGTAGTACTATTGCCCTGGCCACTGCTTCAGGCCTCGGGGGGCATCCAGGTATGAAGACGTCTACGGGGAATATTTCATGGGGCCTGACAATATTGTAGCTGTTGTAGAATATTCCGCCGTCTATGGCGCATGCCCCCATAGCTATGACGAACTTGGGGTCAGGCATCTGCTCGTAGACTATTCGCGCCGCCTTAGCCATCTTCTTGGTCAGCGTACCCTCTATCATTAATAGGTTGCATTGCCTTGGGGAGAGGAATGGTAGGAAGCCGAACCTCTCAGCATCGAAGCGGGGATTCGCTGCCGCGGCGAACTCTGCGCCGCAGCATGATGTTGTGAAGTGGACGGGCCATAGTGAGAATGCTATGGACCAGTCCCTAACACTTCTCAGAGGGGTCTTGTTTACAAGCCAGTCCGCAGCCTTGCGGGCTGATTCCTCCAATCTGCCTATGAATATCCATCCTGATCGCGGGCAATCCATGATGCTACGCCTCCTCAGGCTTCCTGAAACGCCATAAATCTATGTTTCCAGCCTGCCTAACCGCGTATATGAATGGAGGTGTGGCTATCCCGATTATGGCGAGGAAGAGGTAGAACATGTTGGGGATGCTTCCCCCATAGTAGGGGAAGAGGAATATGAGTGCGAGGATGGGTTCGAAGGCGAGGAAGATTATGAGGTAACCGTAATACTGCATGGGGAGCCAGCTTCTAGCCCTCCCTTTAGGCGGGTTTCCAGCCTCGTACCTCATGGTCTTCATGGGGTACTCCGGCCCCCTGGCTATGAGGCGCGCCAATGCTACGACGAGGAGGAGCACCGCCATGTTGATCACTAGGACAAGGGATATTGAGATGATGGCTTCGCCTGCCATCCTCTTCCTCGCCTCATGCCTAGGAGGCGTCAGACTAGACTTTATATGTTATGCCCCTGAATTTTAAAGAAACTCTGGTTAGCTAACCTGCAGTATCCTTGGAGGAGGGCAATACTCTTAAAGAGGCTTCTAGACCTGTTAGCTCCAGGTGCTGGAAGTGGCATGGAGCTTCGCTCAGAAGCTAGTGGTATCGCTGTTCATCCTGCTGGTGGTTACAGCCGTTGTCGCATACGTGTATGGTAAGCCTCCCCAGAGGGTTGAGCTCAGGATCGGTGTCCTGGAAGGTTATCCCACCACGCTTTTCCTGGCGGAGCAGTATGGTATTGGAGCCAGGTATGGAATAGTGCTCAAACTAGTGAGGTTTAGGAGCAGCGGGGAGCTTATGGAGGCCCTGGATAATGGGAGCATAAATATGGCTGTCCTCCCCCCATACATGGCTGCCCAGCGTATACTTGGCAAAGGGGACCTAGTAGTAGTGGCTATAGATCTACTTGACGACAGCGGCTTAATGGCTCTAAGATCCCTCAACATAACCAATGTGACAGGGCTTGAGGGAGTCAGGATAGGTGCTGATGAAAGCTCACCCGAATACAAGCTGTTCTCATACCTCTACAAGGAACTCTACAATAGAAGCGTGGAAACCCTAAACATAGTTAACACACCATACCCCCAGATAATCCAAGCAGCAGCAAGCCACGAGATATCCGCAGCCATAGTGAGAGAACCCTACCTAGCAATACTCCAGTCAGACTACAATTACAGCGAAGTAGAGAAAATATCAACAATGATGAGCAAGCAGCTGGGAACCCAGGAGCAAATACCATACACACTCATAGTAGCATCATCCAAACTAGCATCAGAGAAACCCGAAGGCCTCGACTCATTCGTCAAAATGCACGACTACACAGCCACAGTATGGCAGGAGAGAGCAGACCTAGACGAAGAAATAGTCATGACAAAACTAAACCTAACAGCAGCACAAGCCTCACTACTAGCAGCAAACATGCCAGCATGGACCAAAGGACTAACAGACACAGCCATAAAAATGATAAAAGACACATGGCAAACAGAATGGAAAGCAGGGATACTCAAACAAAACCCAGCAAAAATAGGAACACAATACTTCTGGGCATAATACATAGGGCCTAAACTATGTGTACTTGATTTTCTATTAAAGTCACTTAAAGAATTACACCTTGGTTGATAAATGTAGACAAATTATGTTAAATAAAGAATGGCGCAAAACTCGTATTCCTTTAGGAAGGTATCCAGTTGGGATCATCTATGGGATCTCCGCCGGTTAGTGAAATCATCGCTGCCAGTAGTATGAGCAGTACTAGAACTAATTCCTTTCTCTCTAGTAATGTTTTTATATAATATAGTATGGTATTCTTTTTCATGATTATATCACCAAAAATATGCAGCCCAAGAGGATGTATATTATTTTATGCAGTGACACACCTTAAGCAAGACATATAACTATGAAGTGCCATGTATGTTTGTCTAAAATACTATGCTATTCATTATCGTTATCTAGGGCTTAACTTATTATGTTAGAAATACTCAAAAGCTCCCCGGAAGAGCTGCTAATGCTACGATGCAGAGGATTTGAATCTCTAGATGCAGAAATAATACTATTCATAGAGAAGCTGCAATATTATGATCCAAGGATAAGCATCCGGGAGTTGGCTAAAGAGCTTAACCTAAGTCGAACCGCTATATATACTAGGCTTAAAAAAATTAAGGAGCTAAAGCAGTGCAATATACTGAGAATGGAGCTTGAAATAAGGAATCTTATGATAGGATTAGGGAGAATCTTGATCATTGCTGATAGAAGCTTTGCTCCTACAGCTAAGGAGGCTCCAGGCGAACACTGGTTAGAGTCATATATGAGGACATTGGATGGAAGGTATGTGCTTGCCAGGTATTATTATGTGGTGGAGGGGTTTAGGAGGGACATTCTCGATTACTTATCCATACCTTCTAGAATCAGGCCTAAGATACTCTCAATTCTTGATATCAGTATTATTCGCGGTAATAAAATAAAGTTTACTAAGTACTATGATATTGTTAGGAAAAGACTGATCATTCCCTGGGATGAGCTAAGACAGGGGATACTATCTAAGGATGTTGAGCCCTTCTATATAACTGAAAAGCCTCGCTCTAAGCCTTATGACCTAGCAGATCTAGTTATACTTGCAAACTTACAAAAGGATCCTTTCTTATCGTTCCGTGAGCTGGCTAGGGTGTATTCTACTCACCTATACATGATAAGAAACTGTTTTGTCGAGCATTTATATAAACCTGGGATCCTTGGAGGATTTTTTGGATACGGTTTTTTAATTGAACCTAAAGAAAGGTTAATAGCAATAAATGTACTTAGATTTCCTGATAAGGAGGCTAGGGGTAAATTTATATCTGGAACCTATGGTAAACCCCCAATATTCAGTTATAATCTTCCTTATAGGCGTTTTACCCAAGATATTATACTAGTTGCCATAACGGTTATGCCGTTGTCAGAGTATCCCCGTTATATTCGGTTTTTAGATTTCTTGTATGATAGGGGGATGGTTAAGGGCTATGAGCTTTACCCTATTGCTATAGGTAGGGATTTGGTTAAGGCTCATACTATACCTTATAGGAACTATGATCCATTTTCCCAGCATTGGATATTGGATGAGAAGCAGCTTGATGAGATGACGGTTAAGTTTGCTTCTCTTCTTGAGCGAACTGGTTTTATTAAGAGGAAGAGGAGGCGTCGGAGGTGAGGGTGCTTGGGTTTCATGGCTTATGTGCTGGGGGCGCTGCGTGAGGGATTCTTGTTTTCATGTCTCTTTATTTATGGAGTATTGTCACATGAGAGGCTTGTTTTCCTTTACAAGGTGATAATTATATAGATGCAGGCTTTTTCCATGGGGATTGAGTGTGGAGGGTAGTGGTAGTGAGGCTATGAATGGCTTCATCACTAATATTGTGAATAGGGTTGCTAGGGAGAAGGGTTGGAGGGAGGCTATGGTGGCTGACTATGTTTTAAGGGAGGTTGTGATAGGGCGTTCTAGGGATCCCAGGCTCATTAGGCTTGCCTTCTACTATATGGGGAGTTTCAGTGATCTGCGTGAGGAGGATGAGAAGCTTAGGAGGGAGCTGCGCTCCATGTTCCCTTTAGTGGGAAGCAGGGGGGAAGATGACGGAAGGGGAGGTCTTGAGGACAGGTTCGGGGTGCTTAGAATATTTGCCGGAGCCTAGTCTCTGCGGCTTATAGCCCTTATCCTCAGGTCACCTCTGATCTCCTCGATGATCCTTGCAACGGCTGGGGGTACGAGCCTCCTCCACTCAGGGTTACCTTCAGCTATAAGTCTACGTATATGCTCCCCCCTATACTTCGATCTATCATAGCTTGGGGGCTCCTCTACGCGTAGCCCTGCATCCCTGAACACCTGTGCTAATACGGGGTTCCTCGTCACAATGGCTTCTACGGGGGGCACCATTTTAACCACGTAGAGGGCGCATCCAACATGAACCTCCATTGTTGGGAGGCAGCTCGTGATAACCCTGTCTAGGGGGACACCTGCCTCCCGGAGAGCCTCCCTAATCATCCATATCCTCTCTCCAGCTGTGAAGGGGTTATGAAAGGTGTGGCTCTCCGAGGCCATGCCGACCATTATAACTATTTCATCGTAGTGTTGGAGGGTCCACTGAACAACCCCTAGGTGGCCGTTATGGAAGGGCTGAAACCTCCCGAAGAACAATGCCCTATGCTTACCGGCCATTGCTTCACCCGGGCTTCATAGGCCACTCACCACCCTATTAAACATGCCCGCCGTGAATCTAACACGTGTATCCAAGCCTGGCGGCATGGAGCGGTATGTTCTTTTACCCGTCTAGCCCGTCAAAGCCTCGGCGGTGATTAATGGGTCCGGCTGGGATGCTTGCAGCCTTCCTGGCAGCGGCTTTTGCAGGCTTTCTAGGAGCCCTTCTAGGGATAGGCGGAGGCTCCATCATGGTTCCAACATTCATCATATTCCTGGGGATGGATCCAAAGATAGCTGTGGCTACAAGCCTGGCCGCACTGATAGCAACCAGCGCTATAAGCAGCTCCGTATACTTGAAGAAAAACCTGGTTAACGTTAACCTAGCCGTTGTTCTCGAGGGAACTACTGTGATAGGCTCCATAGTGGGAGCCTCCATAGCAACCCTCATACCATCATGGCTCCTGGAAACAATATTCGGCATAGTACTAGCATACACATTCGTGGTTATGATTAACAGGACTCTCAGGCCTCCTACAAGGGATTACAGGACTAATCCCCATGGACGCTTCGTATTCTTCGATGAGTCTCTGGGAAGGGAAATAAGATATAATTATAGGAGGGTAGGCCCCGCTGCAAGCCTGAGCTTCCTGGCAGGCCTGGCCTCAGGCATGCTCGGCATAGGTGGAGGGGTGATCAAGGTGCCCATACTGGACCTGATCGCAGGAGTGCCGATGAAGGCTGCTGTAGCTACGAGCAGCTACATGATAGGCATAACAGCCTCAGCAGGCTCAACAGTATACTTCGCTGCAGGCCTCATAGACCCTGTGCTAGTAGCGCTGGCAATACTGGGCATAGTCCTCGGCTCCAGAAGCGGGGCATCAATAATGAACAGGCTTAGATCAAGGACTCTCAGACTACTATTCTCAATCCTCCTAGCATACTATTCCTATAAGATGGTTGTAAGAGGCCTCACCATGGGTGGTATAATATGACGAGCCTGAAGGACATATCCGACACCCTTAAGACAGGGATAGTATTGGGCTTAGCGCTGATATGGATAGGCCTCATACCAGGCTTAAAGCCAATACTATATGTAGGCATACTAACAGTTATACTGACTCCCCCAACAGCCCTCCTCCTAGCATTCCACTACCTCTACAAGAACTATGAGAACAAGGTATACGCGGCCTTCGCCCTAATAGACGCTGCAATAATCTACGGCTCACTGCTCTACCATATGCTGCATTGATGTTTAATCATACATGTAAATTTTACATGGATATGTATAGGAATATACTTATACATCTTTCAACAGACCTGAGCATAGGGGTCATAGCATGTCATCACCCCCTGACCAGTCTAGGAGGGAGTTCCTATACGCCCTGGGCGCAGCTGTTGTTGCAGGTGCAGCAGGCTTTGCTGCAGGGAAGCTTCTTGGAGGAGGGAAGACCAAGACCGTGACCAAGACTATTCCCAAGACATTCACAACTACTCAGACCGTGACAAGCTCCTCCACCACGGGCAGGCTTAAGGCTGGATGGATCTACGTGGGCCCCATAGGGGATGTTGGCTGGACGCACGCGCATAATGAGGGGAGACTCGAAGTTGAAAAAACCCTGGGATCAATTGTTGAGACACGCTATATTGAGAATGTTCCTGAAACTCAGGCTGAAGGCGCATTGGAGCAGCTTATAGACTGGGGAGCCAAGATAGTGTTCGCCACGAGCTTCGGCTTCATGCCTGCCGTGAAGAATGTGGCTAAAAAACACCCCGACGTCTGGTTCTGGCATTGCAGCGGCCCCTACGAGGAGTTCCTAGGTATACCTAATGTAGGCACATATTTCGCTGAGCTGTATCAGGCATATTATCTAAGCGGGTTCCTGGGAGGAGCTGTAAGCCAGACAGGCAGGTTCGGCTATGTCCCAGCATTCCTCATACCTGAGGTTAGGAGGCATCTCAATGCATATGCTCTGGGAGCGAGGGACGGCTACAGGCTTATGCATGGTAAAGACAAGGATGTTAAGGTGTACGTGGCTCCCGAGCTCAAGGCCTGGTATGCTCCAGATAAAGCCAGGATCGCTGCCAAAAGCCTTGTAGACAACTATAATGTTGATGTCCTAGCCTTCACTGAGGACAGCTACACTGTCCTCAAGGTCGCCGAGGAGTATCAGGAGAAGGGTAAGAAGGTGTGGAGCTTCAGCCATTACAGCGATATGAGCAGGTTCGGCCCAAAGGCTGATCTAACAGGGCAGCTCGTGGACTGGGGAGTAATCTACGAGTACATCCTGGCAAAACTGTTTGCAGGGATAGCGGAGAAGGAGGATATCTGGGCTAGGTTCGGAGACTTCGTGCCTATAAGGTGGAGGAGACCTGTAAGCCAGAGCACCATGGGCACTAAGGAGGGCGCAGCCTATATGGGCCGCGTCAATACCAGTGTCATACCTCCTCAGGCATTAAGCAAGGCTAAGGAGCTCTACGAGAAGATGAAGGAACTGTTATTTGAGCCTTTCAGCGGATACGACCCTATAACAGGGGAGCCTAGGGAGCTCTACGATAATAAGGGCAACAAGATTGTAGGTAAGGGTGAACGCCTAGGGAGAAATGAGCTTTGGAGCACTAACTGGCTCCTAGACAACGTGGAGCAGGTGTCAAGCTAAGGTTTTTTCACCCCTCATTCTCAAATAACCAGTGATGAAGGCTGGCAGTAATGAGGGATGCTGTGAATACTTCGAGAATAGCTGTTGAGTTCATCGAGGTTACGAAGAAGTATCCAGGCGTGGTTGCTAATAACAGAGTGTCCTTCAAGGTCTATGAGGGCGAGATCCACGGCCTGCTAGGCGAGAATGGTGCAGGCAAGACCACGCTTATGAAGATCCTTTACGGCCTGGAGCACCCCGATGAGGGCTATATTAAGATTTATGGGAGAATAGCTGGACATAGGTCGCCTAGGGATGCCCTCCGCGAAGGCATAGTCATGGTTCAACAGTATCCCAGCCTCATCGACAGGCTTACAGTTGAGGAGAACATCCTACTCGAACTCCTAGGCGCAGGCATCAAGCTTGGGAGGGAGAGGCTTAGGGAGGCTCTTAGAAGAATAGGGGAGGAATACGGCTTAAAGCTGAGGCCCAGGGCATACGGATGGCAGCTATCAATGGGTGAGAAGCAGAGAGTAGAGCTGGCTAAAGCCATCCTACTTAACGCAAGGATACTCATACTAGATGAACCCACCACTATCCTCTCACCTGTAGAGGTTGAATCGCTCTTCAGGTTTGTGAGAAGGGTTTCTGAGAAGGGGGTAACAGTACTATTCATAACCCATAGGCTTAGAGAAGCCCTGGAAGTCTGCGACAGGATCACTATTCTACGCAGAGGAGTAGTTGTAGGAACAGTTGAGTCAAGTGAAGCTACGCCAGCCAGACTGGTTGAAATGATGTTCGGCTCAACCCCGCCTCAAGAGCTTAAAGCTCCCAGTACAGGTAGGCCTGGAGGCGTAGTGCTCAAGGCCCACCGCATATGGGTGCGTGGAGACCAGGGTGCCTGGGCTGTGAGAGACGTGTCGCTGACTCTTAGGTCGGGGGAGATCATGGGTATTGTAGGGGTCTCAGGCAATGGGCAGCGGGAGCTGGCTGAAGCATTAGCGGGTCTTAGACGGGTTGAACGGGGATTCATAGAGGTGGATGGTGCAAGGTTCAGCAGGGGATATAATCCTAGAATAGCCCTCAACTTAGGCGTCTCATATATACCTGAGGACAGGATCGGCGTGGGGATAGCGAGAGGGCTGAGCGTTGCTGAAAACACTGTTCTAAGAGACCTGTGGTGGAACAAGTTTGTGCGTAGAGGCATAATATCTTGGGGCAGGGTGAGAGAGCATGCATCCCGTATAATCTCCAGCTACGGTGTTAAGGCTCCAGGTCTCGACGTACCCGTAGAATCATTATCCGGGGGGAATATTCAGAGGCTCATAGTGGCAAGGGAGATTGAGAGAAACCCGAGAATACTGGTGGCCCATAATCCTACAAGTGGCCTCGACGTATCAGCCGCCAATAAGATAAGGAGGATGCTCGTTGAGATGAGCCTTAAGGGGACGGGGATAATTCTCTTCTCGGACGATCTAGACGAGGTGCTAAGCCTGAGCAGCCGTGTGGCGGTAATGTATGCCGGGAGGCTTCTCGGCCCTCTGGAGAGAGGCGAGATCAACTCTCGTAGACTAGGCTACGCTATGGCTTCAGGCGTATTATAGGAGGAGGCATTATGCCTAGGCTAAGAGTGGCTAGGAGGACGTCTCCCCCCAGCATGGCTCTCAGAGTAGAAGCCTTTATCCTCCCTCTCCTAGTAGTATTCGCTATCTATGCCTTCCTGCTTGAGGCATGGCATGTCAGCGTGGTGAAAGCTGTCGAGATCATCGGCATGCAGCTTGCAAGCGGGGATAGTCTTCGAAGAGTCTTCATGGCGTCCATGCCCATATTCTTTCCAGCCCTAGGCCTGGTTATAGCCTTCAGAGCAGGTGTGTGGAACATAGGTGCTGAGGGCCAGCTGCTGCTAGGCATGATTGGAGCGACATGGGTAGCCCTCTTCGCAAACCTAGGCGTGCTAACCATTCCAGCCATGGTGCTTCTAGCCATGCTTCTAGGAGCTCTATGGGCCCTGATTCCAGGGCTTCTGAGAGGCCTGCTAGGAGTAAACGAGGTTTTAACGACGCTCATGTTAAACTATGCTGCAGCGTATCTTCTCAACTATCTTGTCGAGGAGCCTTGGAGGGATCCACATGGATACGGCTTCATTAAGACAAGGGAGTTTCCAGGTAGAGCTGAGATAGGTTTAACAGGGATAATCCTGCTCGCCACCATACTGACCGTGGCGGTAGTGGTTGTTGCCAGGTATATGAGGATAGGATTCTACATGCAGGTTCTAGGATCAGGCTTCAAGGCAGCCACGTATGCTGGGGCCTCCCCCCTACACTTAATAGTAGCATCCATGCTGATGAGCGGCGCCTTAGCCGGTGTTGGAGGAATGATTGTGGTTTCAGGCATAACGGGGATGCTCATGGAGGCTGGGAGGATGTCGCCTGGCTACGGGTATACAGCCATAATAGCTGCATGGCTTGCAGGCCTCAACCCTATAGGAGTGATCCTGTCCTCCCTTTTTCTAGGGCTGCTCGTTGAGAGCGGGTTCGCTCTCCAATCATCCCTAGGCTTAAACGTAGGGGCTACAATGCTGCTGGAGGGCCTCCTCCTCCTAGCAGCTGCTGCATACAGGTTTATGGAGGAATATGAGGTGAGGGTTGAGCCATGAATGCTGAGGCCATGTCCTCCCTGCTCTCATACATGCTTATATATGCAACACCCATAATGCTTGCCGCCCTCGGCGAAACACTGGCTGAGAAGTCAGGCATACTTAACCTGGGTATAGAGGGTATAATGGCTGTAGGCGCATCCACAGGCTTCGCAGTATCAGTCGCCTTGAACAGCCCTATGGCAGGCCTAGTAGCAGCTATGCTTTCAGGATTAGCCCTAGGCGTACTCCACGAACTACTGGTAGATAAGGTTAGGATAAATCAAATTGTAAGCGGGCTGGCCATAGCTATAGCAGGAGCAGGGCTGGCTGACGTTGTAGGTTCAGGATACGTAGGAGTTTCAGGGAAAAGCCTGGGATACAGGGTGAATATAGGCATCCTCAGCCGCAGCCCCCTAACCTCATGGCTAAACGGGCACAGCATCATAACGTATCTCGGAATAATACTCGCCTTCATCATATGGGCCGCCCTCAGGATGAGCAGCTACGGCCTCTTCCTGAAAGCCACGGGTGAAAACCCATATGCAGCTAAGGCTGCAGGTGTAAATATATATAGGGTTAGACTGCTGGCCACAGGTATAGGGGGACTACTGGCGGGGCTTGCTGGATCATACCTGTCCCTAGTAGTGTATTCAGGCTGGTTCGACAACATGACTGCTGGGAGAGGCTGGCTAGCCCTAGGCGTAGTCATACTCGGAGCCTGGAACGCTATAGGAGTATTACTGGCATCCCTCTTCGTAGGATACATGATGGCCCTGCCCTACGTTGCAGGTAAGCTGGGAATCCATGTTAACGCTAATCTGCTTCAATCCATACCCTACATAGCAGTAGTCGTGGCGCTAGCAGCAGCATACATGCTTGGAGGGGAGCATAGATTAGGAGCCCCCTCATATCTGGGTAGAAGCTTAGACTAAGACGGTACAGCTAGCCGGAATGCTAAAACACACTGAGCAACCATGTTAAAAATAAAAGAATTCTAAGGGAAAATATTGTTACTTTCTCTTCAACATTATTGCTGCTCCAGCTATGATTATTATGAGCAGTGCCACGCCTACTATGACTGCTGTACTTGTCTTCCTGCTCTTCGTAGTAGTCGGGTTTGTTGCAGATGTTGTTGTGGATGTTGTAGCGGATGGGGTGCTGCTTGTTGTAGTAGTGGTTGTGCTTGTTGTTTTGCTTGTGGTTGTTTTGGCTGGGGTTGTAGTTGTCTTGCTAGTTGTTGTGCCTGTACTGCTAGTGGTGGTTTTGCTGTGAGTACTAGTGGTCGGCGTGCTCGTCGTGGTTTCCATGGTAGTTGTGGTGGTCTTGCTGGTTGTGGTGGTTCTACTTGTCGCAGTACTCGTAGTCGTAGTAGAAGTAGTGGAAGAAGCAGCAGTACTCGTAGTCGTTGTAGTGGTGGTGCTGATAGACGTAGTGGTAGGCACAGTTGTGGTTGTCGTAGTTGAAGTAGTGGTGCTGGTGGTGGTTGTGGTTGTAGTAGTGGTTGTGCTGGGTGCTGCTGTTTCAACCGCGATTACTGGTGATAGTGAGGATAATGTTACTGTAACATAGTTGTTCTTTGAAACTATGGGTTTGAGGAACTCCCATGTGCCGTTGTGAAGTCTATGTGCAACATATATTGTCCCTGAAGCTTGTTTTTCAAGGTATATTGTCACGTTTATGGGGCCGTTTATGTTTAGGTTAAGGTCATATGCCTTTGAAAGCGCCTTGTATCCGCTTGGAGGATTAATGTTGATTATCCTTATCGTTGAGATGCCTGAGAGCATTGTGCTGCCTGTTGAGATGTTGAGTCCTCCGCTCTTAGGCTTATAGTATAATGTTATGTTCCTGGATGGTTTCAGCACCTTTATGTGTGCTGGGTTATTGTAGGGGGTTTCAACTATGATCCTGGTCTTATTGGGAATTATTACTACGGGTATTTCTCCACTATTCCTCAGCTGCTTGAAGATCAGAGTGCCTGGCTTCTCAGCGCTCATTATGGTGCCGTTAACTATTATGTGGAAGCTGTGGGCTAATGTGTAGTTTGCCGGTGTGAATGCCATGTAGGTGCCTGTAGCGTTACCAGCCATTAATTCTATTCCGCCTGTGCTATGTACCTTTACAAGGCTTCCGGGATCAGCGTTTCTCAGCATGGATGTTGTGAAGCCTCTGATGCCCTCCTGGACTAGGAAGAGGTCAGGTGAATCTATATTGCCTTCACCATAAGTGTTAAGCGTGTCTCCTCTTATGCTTAGGGCTCCGCTCAGCTCTCTAACTATGCTGTATCCTGTCAGGCCTGCTATGGGGATTCCCTGGCTGAAGTTGCCTTTAGCTAATAGGTGGAATCCTAGGCTTCCATTAATTGTGGCATTATAGTTTGAGGCGACCATGTGTGTCGAGGAGTTCAGGCTTATCTCGAAGCTATTAATGGATAAGTTGTATCTCTCCAGTTTGCTTAGACTCACGCCTGGAAGCATGGGCTCCGTCCTACTATGCCTAGACGTATAGGCTACTGAGAACACATGCATCCTCCTGACAGGATCATAGGTGTAATTAGGCATTACACCCAGATTCCCTGAAAGCAGTATGAATGGCACTATGCCCATCTGGGCTGCTGTGATGTTTGTGGAGGAGCTGTTAGCCACTATATGTATGACTGTCTCTGTTTTAATGCTGTTGTTATCCTTCAGGGTGGTGTTAACTGTTTCCTCTATGTCTGCCTTAACAACAGCCTCACTGCTATTGATTCTCGTCACACCGTTAGGCATAACGGCCTTAAGCGTAGTTGTGGATACTTGCTTCCCCCTAGTTGTACTGCCCTTGAGATCAAACTTGAAGTCGTATAGGGTTTTCATCCCGCCGCCTGTTAGGTTGAATGCTAGGTGCAGCTCGCCGGAAAACTCTGTTCCGCTTCCACGTATGTCTAGATGGATCGATGCGTCGCTTGTCATAGCAGTATTCTCTCCGGGCTGCGGGTTGGGGTATCTTGTAATGGAGCTGAAATCACCCTTCAGATCAGCATGAATTGTTGTTTCATTCATCCCGTAGGAGCCGTCTATATATCCGCTAAACACTGTCCTACTAGTGTTGCCAGGCACGCTGATCGCTGATGTCAGGTTCTGGGAGACATTGTATTTGAAGGAAACATTGTCTGGGGATATGTTGAACTCGGCCTTAACCATAGGTGCTACTCTGCCTTTAGGCCCCCCTGCACCCATGAGTACAGGCATGGATGACGCTAGTATTAGTGGGAGAATCAAGGCTGCTGTAAGCGTCAATATTGTTTTCTTACTGTTCACCATGATACACCTTTAAGCTTGAGGAGACCCTGGTCTTTATAAATATTCCCTATATATCATTACCTTTCAGCTACGCGGCATGCGAGGAGGGAGAGCAGTATGAATGTGAGGCCGAGGACGTATGCAACGTAGAATGCATCGTCGAACACCATCAACGTCATCTTATCTATTATTCTCCAGGCATTTATGTCGGGATGCCTTATGTGGACATGGAACCACCAGCTTAGAGGATATATGAAGACCCATGCATTTACAGCTATGTAGGCCTGTATTGATCCAAGCCTGCTGCATGCCTTCATGTAGGGTAAGGCTAAGGCGGCTAAGCCTAGGAATACAACCATGTATTGATAATTAACCCTCCAGTATGATGCTAGGAACACGATGTATACCGCCAGCATATAGTCATACATATTTCTCCCAGGCCTCCTATACAGGCCGTAAAGCGTCAAGGCTAGGAGAATGAGAAAGGTAACCCACCAATATCTAATCAGGCTGAGGGCAGAGCCGATATTCCTGGTATTATAGAGGTATGTGGCTATGCTTGAAAAACCATTGAAATCATATGATAATGGCTTCACGGGGCCTGGATTCGGGGCTGCACTTATGCTTTTAAACATGCCTGGAATAGAGGAGGGGCAAGCGATCATGAATGGGAGCAGGGGGGTTAGAAGCCCTACCACCAGCCCCAAAGCATAGTTCCTGAGAATCCTGCTCCTCCTCAATGCGAGGTATATTATTAGCCCTAAGATAGGGGGGCCTACAACCTGCTTCGCCATGAACGCATATCCCGATAGAACACCCGCCGCCAAGGGATTCTCGTCTAGGATGAGTAGTCCTCCTAGGAGGAGGGCCAATGCTATTTGGTCAAACATGCCGTATATTGATGAGACATATATGGTTGCTGGGCTTAGGAAGTAGAGAGCCATTGAGGCTAGGCCCCACTTCTCACCTAGTCTTCTACGGATGATCAGGTAGAGGAGAATAGCGGAGGCTACATCGCCTAGTATGAGGACGCTCTTCACGGCCACTATCCATGAGCGTGGAACATAGACATAATACGTCCTCTCCCTCCAGAACATTGCAAGCTTCTCCGGCGACGCGAATCTCAGACCTCCGAGAATAGTTATCCATATCGGCCCGTACACGTATGGCCAGTTGTAGGGCCATCCCTCGCTTCTCCACATGGAGGCGGAGGCATACTTGTAGAAGCATGCCCCGTGGCGTAGGAAAGTATCAGCAAACCCTGCGAACTGAGCTATATCCGAGCCTGTTGATATGGGTGCTGGGAGAACTCTCAGCACTAGTCCTGTGAGAAGCACTATGCCTAGCAGTATTAGGCTTCTCCTAGAATGGATAAGCATTGCTAGGGGACCAGTATGTCTGGTGTGCGGGGGTATAGGGCAGCCTCATGTATCTTGCTTAGATGCAGCATGGTTAGGAGAAGCCTCTCAACACCCATGCCGAACCCTCCATGCGGCGGGACACCATAGTCAAACATCTCAAGATACCAGCCGAAGCTCTCAGGCCTGAGGCCCTGCTCCCTCATCCTCTCTCTAAGCCTCCTGGGATCATGCTCCCTTAAGCCGCCACTACTCCACTCAACGCCATACTCTCCTCCCCCCATCATATCTATCCTGTGAGCATATCTTGGATCCTCCCTGGAAACCATGTAGTAGAATGCTGTCTGGCTTGCAGGGAACTCTGTTATAAAGAATGGGTCTTCGAACTCGCTGCACAGGGCTTTCTCCTCATCCGAGCCGAAATCCATCCCCCACTCCACCTGGAAGCCCTTCCTGCGGAGAATGTTGAGGGCCTCCTCATAGCCTATCTTCTCATAGCTTTTAGGGGGCTCCAAGCTTACTCCAAGGATCTCCAGGTCTGATTCATTCTCCTCAGCTACCTTCTCATAGACGTGCTTTACGAGGCGGAACTGCAGGTCCATTAGATCCTCCTTTGAAACCAGTGCCTGCTCAACATCTATTTGCCAGAACTCGGTTAGATGCTTCCTAGTCCTGGATTTCTCAGCCCTGAAGCTAGGCCCAATGGTGAACACTTTGCCGAAGGCTGCGACAGCTGACTGCTTGTACAGCTGAGCGCTCTGAGCCAGGTATGCCTGCCTGTCAAAATACTTGACGGGGAATAGCTCTGCTCCCCCCTCCGTAGCGCTCGCTATTATTATGGGAAAGTGAAGTTCCACGAATCCCTCATTGTAGAGGAACTCCCTAGTATGCTTGGAGAGGCTTGACCTTATGTTAAATATGGCTTTGACTTCAGGCCTCCTTATATCCAGGTACCTGTATTTTATGCGAGTTGGAAACTCTGCCTCAACCTTGCCTGTTAGATCTATGGGTGTAGGCTTGGATTCCGCGAGGACCTCTATTTTACCAGGAATGATCTCCGGCCCTACTCTAGCCACCTGCCGTTCAGCGGGCTTCCCCTCAACACATATAAAGTACTCTGCCCCTAGGTTAGAGGCGTTTCTCCACACATCATCTGGCACAACTCCCCGCTTAGCTGTAAGCTGAACTACACCCTCAAATGTTCTAAGCACTATGAATACTATCCTGCCTACACGTCTCACCCTGGCTACATGGCCGCAGACCTTCTGCCTAGTCATAGCTCAGCCCTTCACCTGGGCTTGGAGAGCAGGTTATAATTAAATGCTCCCCTCAGCCTTTAAGATGCTCTTCAAACCACTCTAGGATCAGTTTCAGCCTCTCAACCCTATGCTTAGGCTTGCCGCTGCGGCTTAGATCATGGTTCTCCCCTGGGAAGAGGGCTAGTCTAACCTTCTTCCCACGGATCTTTAGTGCTGTGTATAGTTGTAATGCTTGGTCTAGCCAGCATCTATAGTCTTCTAGGCTGTGTATTATTAGGAGGGGCGTCTCAACACCATCAACATACCTCAAAGGACTCCTAAACCAATACTCCTCATGACTACGCCACGGAGTTGTGGCCAGCTGGTCTTCAGCGAAATACCATCCAATATCGGTTGTCCCATAGAAGCTTGTCCAGTTGCTTATGGATCTCTGGGTGACTGCTGCTTTGAACCTGTTGGTGTGGCCTATGATCCAGTTCGTCATAAAGCCCCCATAACTACCACCAGCAACCCCGATCCTCCTTGGATCTATGAAGTCGCTCTGCGATAATACGTAGTCCAATGCCTCCATGAGATCCTGGTAGTCCCTATCTCCATATCTGCCTCTAATATCCCTGAACTCTTCGCTATAACCGTCGCTCCCCCTAGGATTCACGTAGATCACTGCGAAGCCATTGGATGCTAGGAGGTGGAATTCAAACATAAAGCCCTCCCCGTACTGTGTAGCAGGCCCCCCATGTATCTCTAATACTGCTGGGCATGGATTCTGAGCGCTGCAGGCTTTGGATCTGAGGACCCAGCCCTCTACGGCTACTCCATCCGTGGCTGTGAAGCTGAACTTCTCAGGCCGTTTAAGCTTGGCCTTCGATAGGAAATACTCGTTGAACCCTGTAAGCTTAACAGGCCCTTCACCAGGATCCAGGGCGTAGAGTTCTGGAGGCTCATCTGCCCTCATATACGTGTATGCTACAAGACTTTCAGACGCGTCGAAGTCGTCTACAACTCCCCCCTCAACGAGTTTTTCAGGCTCCTCGTGAGGCTTAACCCTATATAGGTGGACCTCCCCACCTGCAGCCACGGGGTAATATATGTAGCCGTCGGGAGACCATATTAGGCTCCTAGCACAGCTAGGGCCTCTAGCATCACTGTTAGCCATATTATTAATATCGAGGTCTATGACCGATATTCTCTCAGGTTCCCCTCCATCCTCGCCTATAAGCCATAATTTAAGGTGGCTGGAGAGCCCTCTAGGCATTGCATGCCCTCTGAACACCAGTCTTCCACCCTCAGGGCTCCACGCTAGATCCCTTATAACCATGGGTTTCTCCAGCAGTGTTTTCCTCTCACCTGTCTCCAGGTCAAGTATCTCAATGTTGGTTAGGAATGGTTTAAGCCTGTCAACCGAGACAACCATGGCTATTTTCCTGGAGTCCGGGCTCCAGGACGCGTAAAGCACCTCTTGATCCCCGCTTGTAACCTGTTCTACTATGCCTGAAGGCACATCTACGATGAATAAGTGCCGCCTGGTTCCATGGATCCAGCCCTCCCCGTTGAACCAGACAGGCACATCGTCTATTATCCTCACATCCTCCTTCTCCCCGCCGCCTACCCTGCTTATGAATAATATTTTCCTGGAGTCCGGGCTCCACTCATAGTGCCTTATCCCGCCTTCAGCCACTAGGAGCTTCCAAGGCTCAGCTGAGCCCGGCTTCATAAGCCATAATTCCGCTATCCCGGGCTTCTCATCGGATTCGCGTTTCGAGATGAATGAGAGTAGCCTTGAATCAGGGCTCCACCTAGGACACCTATCATTAACTCCGCGTGTGAAGCCTTTAGCCTCACCGCTCAGATCTACGAGCCATATGGATGACTCGTAGCGATCCTTGTCTAAATTGATCCTAGTAGCAGTGAACGCTATGTCTCTGGTAGACCTGTTGATATGGGGGTCAGATACGAGTACGAGTTTGCCTATATCTCTCGGCTCTAATCCGCCCATGATGATGGGGCACCTCTAGGAAACCTAGGATGATGAGCAGCGTTAAAAGCTTAAGCAATGGCCGCCTAGAATATATGGGAAGGAGTATTGGTTGACATAGTTGCATGCACGAACTCCCAGATCCTTGCCTCAAGGATTGCTGGAGCCTTAGGGGCGAGGCTTATTCCAGTGGAGCGGAAGGTATTTCCGGATGGTGAACTCTATGTTAGGCTTCTAGGGGAGCCTGGAGATGAGGCTGTGGTTGTTCAGAGCCTTAGCCCGAAGCCTAACGACGCTCTAGTGGAGCTGATACTTGTATCGGAGACGCTGAGGGATCTAGGTGTTGGGAGAATAGCGGCGGTTATACCTTACATGGCTTATCTAAGGCAGGATACACGCTTTAATCCAGGCGAAGCTGTGAGTGCAGAGATCATAGGCAGGCTTGTGAGAAGCATGGGTTACTATAAAATAGTGACGGTTGACATGCATCTCCACAGGGTAAGGGATCCAAGCATGCTTCTAGGCCCAGCCGTCAGAAACCTTTCTGCAGCAAGCATCCTGGCGGAGTATGCTGTTAAGACTCATAATCTGAGGAACCCTGTGATCATAGGCCCTGACGAGGAGGCTGAACAGTGGGCTAAGAAGGCTGCAGAGCCTCTTGGAGCAGAGTACACTGTGTTCGAGAAAAAGAGGATCAGCCCGGAGGAGGTTATACTTAAGCCTAGAGGCCTACCTGACCTCAAGAATCGTGACGTCGTCATTGTGGATGATATAATAAGTACTGGTGGAACAATGGCTAAGGCTGTGGCCGAGGCCTATAAGAATAAGGCTGGAAGAGTGGTTGCTGCAGCCACGCATGCTGTGCTTGCCCCAGGAGCCCTGGGCAGAATATATGGTGCAGGCGCGGTTGATGTTGTTGCAACCGATACTATTGAGTCCCCTATATCTATGGTCTCTGTGGCTAGGCTCATAGTAGAGGAGCTTAAACGCCCCTAGCCTGCGGGGAGTTAGGCGTTCAGCCTAGGCCTCTTAACAAGGAATTTATAGCCTCTATACTCAGCTATCCTAGCCCCCCTCCCTAGAAGCTCTTCCAAAACTCTTCCCGGATCAAGGCCCTTATCTAATGCAAGCTGCTCCAAGTAGTCTATTCTCAGCGGATGCACGTTTATTATGGCTTCTATCTCACCCACGCCTGAGGCATGGAAGCCTGAGCCCTCGTAACCTAGAAGTAGCTCAACCCTGCCTCCCAGAACCTCTCTGAACACTTCATAAGCCTCTACTATTTTATCACTGCTTGGAGGCTTAACCCACTCCTCTGCAGGAGGCCTTGTAGGTACTGCTATATATGCCTTGCCTGGATTCATCGAGGCTACTATGGATGCTATGCCTCTAAGCTCACCCGACACGTCGTTTATCCCTGAAACCAGCATGGTTTCAGTTATAAGGATGCCTGAATATTCCTCCGAGAAGCATGCAGCCCCCCTGAGAACTGTCTTTAAGCTTAGGGAGGGGTGAGGCCTATTAATCCTGCGGTAAACCTTGGGGTTTGAAGCATCGATTTTAAGGGAGACTAGATCAGCCTCCATGAGATCTCTGCGGACATCCTGCCGCCAGAGAAGAGACGAGTTTGTGAGGACAGCTATTTTCACATCAGCGTTCCTCTTAATGCCTCTTATCTCTTCTCCAAGCTTGGAGTCAAGTGTCGGTTCACCGTCTGGGACAAACGTCACGTAGTCTATGTTCATCTCCCCTACTTCCCCTATCCGCTGCAGTACAGCTTCTACTATTGCCTTAGGATCGAAGAACTTCTTCCTCTCAACCATGAGCCTAGAAGTTCTTCCAACCTGACAGTAGATACAGGAATACGAGCAGTGTTTGGGAGGAATATTGTTGACTCCAAGGGATCTTCCAAGCCTGCGGGAAGGGACAGGGCCGAACACTATGCCTGCCTGGATGCCTGATCCCCCGGGCTTCTTAGGGAACCGTGGCTTATGCGGGTACCGCTACGCTCTCCCTATGAAGCAGGCTTCTAAGGGGGAGGGCATAATGCTTAGAGCCTTCGGCCAGGATGACATGTCCTCCCCAATAGCCTTGAAGCTCAAGCGTCCTGCCCTCCAGCTCCCTCAGAGTAGCGCTTACAGCCTCCTCGAACTCTTCTGGAGGCTTTATCCTCACAACTATCCTGCTCCACGAATAACCCTTAGATGCCAGCATCTCCGCGGCTGAGGCTATTCTCCTTGCTGATTCAAGCATCAATGTATGCCTAGATATCATCAGCCTATTCCTAGCAGGTATTTCCGCAAACCCTTTTATTGATGCCACGGCTTTCTCAGTGCTCCTAGCATCAACTGCGCTTCTAGAGACATGTATCAAAGCTGCTGTAACATGGGGTTGCTCAGCTATCCTGTCAAGCCATCTGAAAAGCCTTGTTGAACCAACCTTCAGCTTCCTCCCCCCATAATCCACTATGTATACAGCATACTCTACTCTACCCTTCACAGCTCTATCAAGCCTTATGCACGCCTCCCTTGACTGCATTCCCGAGGAGCCGAAGCATGTATCATAAACCGCTCTAAGAGACCCTAGGTGCTCAGAGCAGTATCCAAGCCCTCCTGAAGCCCTCCTAAGACAGTATTTGCGGGTGAGGGGATCGTCTCTAGAGTCAAGGGGGCCTGTATGCCATCTACAGAAATATTCTTCCCCAGCATCCCTTAACATTATCTTCTCACCTCTCTTCAGGAGGATTAGCTCGCCTGACCCTGGATCTTGGAGTAACAGTCCCTTAAAGTCGACCTTGTAGGTCTCCAGGATGAAGCTTTTCTCCTCCTTCTTCATGAATGCTTCTAGCCCTGGACCTCCCTTAATGGTCTCCGAGCCTTCAAGCACTATGCTCTTAACGGCGAGCCTCGCAACGTATAGGTGCACAGGTCTCTCCTGGAACACCCTGTAGGCTGAAGCGGCTTTTATATCTCCCCTGGTAAAGCATTATTCATGGGTTTAGCCATGCTTATAGGAGTTATGAGTGATACTCACGATCACTTGGAGAACACTAGACGCGCGGCTGAAGCCTTAGGGAAAAGAGGCGTGGAGCTGGTGCTCCACTTAGGTGACATAGTATCGCCGTTCACTCTTAGACTGCTCGCAGAGAAGCTGGATGTTAGGCTTATAGGAGTCTACGGGAATAATGATGGAGACAAGCTGCTGCTGGGCAGAATAGCCTCTGAGAAAGAATGGATTCTAGTGGAGCAGCCCTATATTCTTGAGGCTGGGGGGAGGAGGATACTTCTGGCCCATGGATTCGGCCCTCCTGACAGGACACGCATAATCGTGGATTCCATAGCATCCTCACGCATGTTTGACGCTGTGCTCTACGGTCACACCCATAAGCCTGATCTAAGAGTACTGGGTGGAACCCTAATATTGAATCCTGGGGCAGCCTCAGGGTATCTCGCCGAGAAGCCCAGCCTAGCTCTGCTTGACATGGAGACTATGAGGGCAGAAATAATATACTTGCAGTAAGGCGGTGAGAATTATTCTCCGCCCCTATGTGCAGGCGTGTACATGTAGGGTATTCTATGCGATACTGCGTCCTTCCACACTAGATCCCAGTCAGTATCTCTCATAACCTCCCTTGACACTATTGCTTCCTCAACCTTCTTCAACACGGCGTGATGGAAGACCTCATCTCTCAGGATTACTTGTAGGAGGAACTCCACAGCCTTGTCTCCTACACCTTTATCAAGTATTTCTTCAACCCGTCTTATCATCTCGGCCTCGGTGCGGATATGATCCTCTATCTCCCTCCTTATCTCGTATGCTTCATCCTCGCTTATAGGGGGCTCTTTACCCTCAACAACCATTCTGCTAAGAGCCTCGTATATCAGGGCATGCTTGTATGAATCCTGGGCGACAGCCTCCATTATTGTTCTAACAACAATGTTCATGGTTTTAGGGGCTGCTCCTCTAAGCTTATCAGCATACTCTTTCTCCAGCCTGCTCATCTCCTCGAAGAAGGGTTTTAAGCTGCTCACCGCATACACCCAGATATAAGGTGGAGGCAGGATTCTAATAATCCTTTACATAGAGCCATGCCGGCGGGCTGAGACACCTACACTATACAGGGCTTGGTAAGAGGGTTGAATACCTTCCCCTCCCTATAGAAGGCTATAACCTGCTTGGCGGCTAGAACGGCTGTTTCCTCTATGCTTTCCCAGGTGTACCCTGCTATATGTGGTGTTAGTATGGTGTTTTTGGTTTTGGTTAGTGGGTGGTTGGGTGGTAGTGGTTCTTGCTCGTATACGTCTAGGGCTGCTCCGGCTATCCATCCTTCTCTTAGTGCTTTGACTAGTGCGTCTGTATCCACTACTG